>JAIMFC010000009.1:26202-73230 GCA_019794795.1 Streptococcus gallolyticus | reverse complement strand
TCTGCTCGGGAAAGTGGTGCGCGAGGAAGCTATTTCAGTGGGCCTTTGGCCCTGGCCGGTAAGAGCGGCTTACAGCCGCAGAGCAAACCACCAGTTCACACTGGTGGTTTTGATTTTTACCAAATAAATGCACACTCGCTTTTGTCCTCATCCCCCCTTCAAGTCTAATCTTGAACACTTGTATGTGTAAGACTTGGTCTTTTTGTTTGCGCTTACAAATTCTATAATAAGCCTATAGAAAACATTTTAAAAAGGAGCGGAAATAATGGATACACTCTTAATTCCTCTAAATTGGTTCTCCACCAATATCTTGCAAAACCCAGCTTTCTTCGTGGGTCTCCTGGTGTTGATTGGCTACATTCTCTTGAAAAAGCCAGCTCATGAAGTCTTCGCAGGTTTTGTCAAAGCAACCGTTGGTTACTTGATTTTGAACGTTGGTGCGGGTGGTTTGGTGAACACCTTCCGTCCTATCTTGGTCGCTCTTGCGAAAAAATTCAACTTGGAAGCAGCGGTTATTGATCCTTACTTTGGTTTGGCCGCAGCCAATGCCAAGTTGGAGGATATGGGCTTCATCAGTGTGGCAACAACAGCTCTCTTGATTGGTTTTGGGGTTAATATCCTCTTGGTAGCTCTTCGTAAAGTAACAAAGGTTCGTACCTTGTTTATCACAGGTCACATCATGGTGCAACAAGCGGCGACTATCTCTGTTTTTGTCCTTCTCTTGATTCCGCAATTGCAAAATGCCTTCGGTGCTTGGGCGGTTGGTATCATCTGTGGTCTTTACTGGGCGGTCAGCTCCAATATGACAGTGGAACCAACTCAACGCTTAACCGGCGGCGGTGGATTCGCTATTGGTCACCAACAGCAATTTGCCATCTGGTTTGTGGACAAAGTAGCACCATTCTTCGGTAAAAAAGAAGAAAACTTGGACAATTTAAAATTGCCAACTTTCCTCAATATCTTCCATGATACGGTGGTAGCGTCTGCGACTCTCATGTTGGTCTTCTTCGGAGGAATCTTGGCTCTCCTCGGCCCAGAACTCATGTCCAACGCAGAATTGATTGGTCCAGGGGCATACGTGCCAGCCAAATCCTTCTTCATGTATGTCTTGCAAACCTCTCTGACTTTCTCTGTTTATCTTTTCATCTTGATGCAAGGTGTGCGCATGTTCGTTGCAGAATTGACCAATGCCTTCCAAGGGATTTCAAACAAATTGCTTCCAGGTTCCTTCCCAGCTGTGGACGTTGCAGCCTCTTATGGTTTCGGTTCTTCAAATGCTGTTCTTTCAGGATTTGCCTTTGGTTTGATCGGTCAATTGATCACTATTGCGCTCTTGGTTATCTTCAAAAATCCAATCCTGATTATCACCGGTTTCGTACCAGTATTCTTCGATAATGCAGCGATTGCGGTGTACGCAGACAAACGCGGTGGTTGGAAAGCAGCAGTTGCTTTGTCATTCATCTCAGGGATTATTCAAGTAGCAGTTGGTGCTGTTGCAGTAGCGCTTCTTGGTTTGACAGGTGGTTACCACGGAAATATCGACTTGGCTATTCCATGGGTAGGATTTGGATACATTTTCAAATACCTTGGTATTGCAGGTTACGTCCTTGTCTGTCTCTTCTTCTTGGCAATTCCACAATTGCAATTCATGAAGGCCAAAGACAAAGAAGCTTACTACCGTGGAGAAGCTCAATAAGTCTCCAATCAACAAAATAGCTCTGCTATGTTATTAAAATATAAGTGAGGAAAGAATAATGGTGAAAGTATTAACCGCATGTGGAAATGGCATGGGATCATCAATGGTCATTAAAATGAAAGTCGAAAAAGCTCTTCGCGAGTTAGGAGTGACGGATATCCAGTCAGCATCTTGCTCAGTTGGTGAAGCCAAAGGATTGGCTTCTGGCTACGATATCGTAGTCGCTTCAAATCACCTGATTCATGAATTGGATGGTCGTACAAATGGTAAATTGGTAGGACTTGACAATCTCATGGATGACAATGAAATCAAAACAAAATTAAGCGAAGTGTTATAAGTAAGGAGCGGGAGCCAACCAGCTCCTTATCCTATATCCTAATTTAGAAAGTGAGCGATTATGAACTTAAAATCTTCTTTTATTGAGAATAATTCCATTCGTTTGGGGTTGACGGCTGAAACATGGCAAGAAGCGGTTCACAAAGCAGTGGAACCGTTGATGGATAGCGGAGCTGCAACAGAAGAATACTACGATGCTATTATTGCTTCAACAGAAGAATATGGTCCCTATTATATTTTGATGCCAGGTATGGCTATGCCCCATGCGCAGGCGGGTATCGGTGTTTTGAAGGATTCATTTGCCTTGATTACCCTAACTAAGCCAGTAACCTTTTCAGATGGTAAGGAAGTGTCTGTGCTCTTGACCTTGGCAGCTACAGATCCGAAAATTCATACATCTGTAGCCATCCCGCAGATTATTGCCCTCTTTGAATTGGATAATTCCATCGAACGTTTGGTGGCTTGCCAAACACCAGAAGAAGTCTTGGCCATGGTCGAAGAATCAAAGAATAGCCCTTATTTAGAAGGCTTTGATTTGGAAAGCTAAGAGTTACGTAAAAGAATATCTTTCTGTATATCTGACAAAATCGAATAGGGGCTACGGATATCTGCAAACAGATAGACAGGACCTAGACCCAAGCGCCTGCGGGTTGGTCTTCTACTTTGCGATTGTCTGTTTGACGCCCTTTGTAGCTTACTTTGAAAGGAAAAAAGAATGACAACACATATCCCAAATTTACAAGTGGCTTTGGACCACTCTGATTTACAAGGTGCCGTTAAGGCTGCCGTGGCAGTTGGCCATGAAGTAGACGTGATTGAAGCAGGCACGGTCTGCTTGTTGCAAGTAGGTTCAGAACTTGTCGAAGTTCTGCGCAGCTTATTTCCAGAAAAAATCATCGTAGCAGACACCAAATGTGCAGACGCTGGTGGCACAGTTGCTAAAAATAATGCAGTGCGCGGGGCTGACTGGATGACCTGTATCTGCTGCGCTACGCTTCCGACTATGGAGGCGGCCTTGAAAGCCATCACTGAAGTGCGCGGGGACCGTGGCGAAATCCAAATAGAGCTCTACGGAGACTGGACTTTTGAGCAAGCCCAACTCTGGCTGGACGCTGGCATTTCCCAAGCTATCTACCACCAATCCCGCGATGCCCTTCTTGCTGGCGAAACATGGGGTGAAAAAGATCTCAATAAAGTCAAAAAACTCATTGATATGGGCTTCCGTGTATCGGTGACAGGCGGTCTTGATGTGAATACCTTGAAACTTTTTGAAGGGGTGGATGTCTTCACCTTTATCGCAGGTCGTGGCATTACCGAAGCTGCTGATCCAGCGGCGGCAGCGCGTGCATTTAAAGACGAAATTCGTCGCATTTGGGGGTGAGGACTATGAGCCGTCCCATCGGTATTTATGAAAAGGCGACGCCTAAGCAGTTCACTTGGCTAGAGCGTCTCCGTTTTGCGAAGGAGCTTGGGTTTGATTTTGTGGAAATGTCTGTGGATGAGTCGGATGATCGTCTGGCTCGTCTGGACTGGACCAAGGCAGAGCGCCTAGAGATTGTCAAAGCCATTTATGAGACAGGTGTGCGTATTCCGACCATTTGTTTTTCTGGACATCGCCGGTATCCGCTTGGTTCCGATAATCCAGAAATAGAAGCCAAATCGCTCGAACTCATGAAAAAATGTATTGAGTTGGCGCAGGACTTGGGTGTTCGGACCATTCAGCTGGCTGGCTACGACGTCTACTACGAAGAAAAATCGCCTGAAACCCGCGCACGCTTTCTCAAAAATCTGAGAAAATCCTGCGACTGGGCCGAAGAAGCTCAGGTCATGCTGTCCATCGAAATCATGGATGATCCATTCATCAATTCTATCGAAAAATACTTGGCGGTGGAAAAGGAAATCGATTCACCTTACCTCTTCGTCTACCCTGATACAGGAAATGTATCTGCTTGGCACAATGACTTGTGGAGTGAATTTTACAATGGTCACAAATCAATCGCTGCACTGCATTTGAAAGATACTTACGCGGTAACAGAGACGTCAAAAGGACAATTCCGCGATGTGCCGTTTGGCCAAGGTTGCGTGGACTGGGAAGAGATGTTTGCTGTTATCAAGAAGACCAATTATAATGGCCCATTTTTGATTGAAATGTGGTCAGAAAATTGTGAAATGGTTGAGGAGACTCGAGCTGCTATAGAAGAAGCACAAGCTTTCCTTTATCCATTGATTGAGAAAGCGGGGTTGAAGTAAAATGCCAAAAAATTTACAAGAAATGCGCGAGCGTGTCTGCGCTGCTAATAAATCCTTGCCAGAACATGGTCTGGTCAAATTTACATGGGGCAATGTCTCAGAAGTTTGCCGTGAATTGGGTCGAATTGTCATCAAACCCTCGGGTGTCGACTATGAGACATTAACCCCAGAAAATATGGTGGTGACAGACTTAAACGGAAATGTAGTAGAAGGGGCCCTCAATCCATCTTCTGACCTGCCAACCCATGTGCAACTCTACAAGGCTTGGCCAGAAGTGGGGGGCATTGTCCATACGCATTCAACAGAAGCAGTTGGTTGGGCACAAGCAGGGCGTGATATTCCATTTTACGGAACAACGCATGCGGATTACTTCTATGGTCCTGTGCCATGCGCGCGTTCATTGACCACCGAGGAAGTAGACGCTGCCTACGAAGAAGAAACAGGAACGGTGATTATTGAAGAGTTCACCCGTCGAGGATTGGACCCAATGGCGGTGCCAGGTATCGTGGTGCGCAACCATGGACCGTTCACCTGGGGCAAAGACCCAGCGCAAGCAGTTTATCACTCAGTTGTCTTAGAAGAAGTGGCTCGCATGAACCGCTATACTGAGCAAATCAACCCTCGCGTAGAGTCAGCTCCTAGATACATCATGGACAAGCATTATCTGCGCAAGCATGGACCGAATGCCTACTATGGACAAAAGGGTGATAGCCACTAGAAAGGAAATGGCTTTGAAAAGTAGCGTTAGTGCCCTGCTTTTCTTTGCCATTTTTCTTCTAATATCAGTGAAAGACAGTTTTCTGTTACGGAATCATCATTTATTATAGTGTTGAGAGCGGTTTCTCTTTTTGGTAAAATAGAAAGTACATTTGTTAGGAAAGGTGATTGGATGATTGTTTTAGATAAAAAAAGCTATGCCCTCCTCTCTTATCTGATCCAGCTGGAAATGCCCGAGACAATCATGAAAATCTCAAAAAACTTAGGCCAATCTCGCAGGAAGATTTATTATCATTTGGAAAAGATTAACGATTCGTTGCCCGATGGTATACAGGAAGTCGTTGCCTATCCACGCATTGGGCTTATTTTATCTGAGGAGCAAAAAAAGGCCTGTCAAGACTTGATGGAGGGAATAGATTCCTACCATTATGTCATGAATGCTGAGGAGCGGATGCTCTTGCTCTTGACCTATATCGCGGTAGCCCAAGAGCGCGTGACGATTGAAAAGATGATGCAGTTGGTGGAGGTGTCAAGAAATACCATTCTCAATGACTTGACGGTCATTCGGGAGCGTCTGTCTCAGGAACAATACTGTTTGCAGCTCAAAGTGACCAAGTTGAAGGGCTATTATCTAGAAGGACATCCCTTGTCCGCTATTCAATACACTTATCGCTTGATGGATGTGTTGCTGACGGTGGGAACGAATCACTACATTAACCTAGCCAGAGAAAAATTGGAGACCATTCCGTCTCATGCAGCGTTTTTCTCCGCCGACCGAACGGCCTTTTTACGCCAACAGATTGATGGCTTGGTGGGGCTTCTGGGGAAAAAAATCAGTCCACAGGACAGTTGGAAATTGGTCAATATTTTGCCCTATCTGTGGATGACTTACCAAAATATGGACTTGAGCGCAGCAGAAAAAGCAGATGTGCTAGCTGATTTTTCACCCGCGGAGCAGCGCTTAGAATACCAAGTAGCAGCCAAAATTGCAGAGAATTTCCAAGAAGAATTTGTGCTTGAGTTGGATGAGATTGAGACATGCATCATTGCCATGCTGCTCTTGTCTTTTCGCAAAGATCGCGACGTCCATGTTTCCAGTCATGATTTTGACGGGATTCGGACAAGTTTGGCGCGCTTCATTGAAAAGATTACGGAGGATTATCAGCTGACGTTTGAAAATTCAGCGGAGCTTCTTGACCAGCTTGTGCGGCATTGTAAGGCTTTGCTTTATCGGAAAACCTACGGTATATTCTCGACAAACCCAATCACCGCCTTAATTCAGGAAGAATACGGTCAACTCTTTTATGTGACAAAAGCCTGTATTCCCTTGCTGGAGGAAGATTGGCAGCTTGAGCTCTCAGACGATGATATCGCCTATATCACCATCCATCTAGGGGCCGAATTAAAGTCTGCTCCTGTGGAGGAAAAGAAGGTGCATGTGATGCTGGTCTGCGATGAAGTCCTAGCGGTGCGCAAGCTCTTTCTCAAACAATGCCAGCAAGCCCTGCCCATGGTCACCATCGACGCGGTGTTCACCACTGAACAATTGAACAGCGTTCGGGATATCCTAACATCGGATCTCGTCATTTCTACGAGTGATGGCATTGATTCGCCTGTGCCCATGTTGATCACCAAAGCGATTTTGACGGATGATGAAATGATCCGCATTATTTCTTTTGTAGACAGCCAAGGAAAACGGCAAGAAGAAGATTTTTCGCAACGGCTGGATTATATCATCGCTGGATTTGTCAAAGACAAGCAAGAATCCTATGTCCTGCGACGGGAAATCGAAAAAATTTTTAGAGAAGAACTCTTGTCCGAAATGACATTTGTTCGCCACAATAATTAAAGGGGAGCCTCGACAGTCGTCGAGGATTTTTTAGTGGGTGAAAGCAGTATCTGAAATCGGTCCACTTTTGTACACACTCCTGTGTGTGACTTGGTCTTTTTTGAAACCGTTTTTAGGGCTATACTAGGACTATAGAAAACATCAAAAAGTGTATTTTGGAGGAAATAAAATGGCTAAAGTACAAGATATTACCCGTGAATCTTGGATTCTTTCAACTTTCCCAGAATGGGGAACATGGCTCAATGAGGAAATTGAAGAAGAAGTAGTACCAGAAGGCAATTTTGCTATGTGGTGGCTGGGAAACTGCGGTGTCTGGGTCAAAACACCTGGCGGAGCCAACATTGTCATGGATCTCTGGTCAGCTCGCGGCAAATCCACTAAAAAAGTCAAAGATATGGTGCGTGGACACCAAATGGCCAACATGGCCGGTGTGCGTAAATTGCAACCAAATTTGCGCGTGCAGCCGATGGTCATCGACCCATTTGCCATCAACGAATTAGACTACTACTTGGTGTCTCATTTCCACAGTGATCACATTGATATCAATACTGCGGCAGCTATTGTCAACAATCCAAATCTGGACCATGTCAAATTTGTTGGACCATACGAATGTGGGGAAATCTGGAAAAAATGGGGTGTGTCGGAAGACCGCATCATCATTGTTAAACCGGGCGACAGCTTTGAATTCAAAGATATGAAAGTGACCGCTGTTGAATCCTTTGACCGCACTTGCTTGGTAACGCTCCCTGTTGACGGCGCAGATGCTCAGGATGGTGAATTGGCTGGTCTTGCTGTGACGGACGAAGAAATGGCGCGCAAGGCTGTTAACTACGTCTTTGAAACACCTGGCGGAACCATTTACCACGGTGCGGATTCACATTTCTCCAATTACTTTGCCAAACATGGTCGTGACTTCAAGATCGATGTTGCACTCAACAATTATGGTGAAAATCCACTGGGAATCCAAGACAAGATGACCTCTATTGACTTGCTTCGCATGGCTGAAAATCTGCGTGCCAAGGTTATCATCCCCGTTCACTATGACATCTGGTCAAACTTTATGGCCTCAACAGATGAAATCCTTGAACTCTGGAAAATGCGCAAAGAGCGCCTTCAATATGACTTCCATCCATTTATCTGGGAAGTAGGCGGCAAGTACACCTACCCAATGGACAAAGACCGCATTGAGTACCGCCACCCACGTGGCTTTGATGATTGCTTCCTAGAAGACTCCAATATTCAATTCAAAGCCTTGTTGTAATGGTTTAAATTACTCCCATTATGAGACGCTCTCCTATCTATTAGGGGAGTGTTTTTTCTCTCTAAAATAAAAAAGCCATTCGATTGAATGGCTTTTCTGCTGTTTTAGCAGCTTATTTATTAACATTTTCCCATTTCCAGCTTTGAACTTCTGGGATGTCATCACCGTGTTCACGGATATACTCTTTATGGTAAGCCACAGTTTCAGACATTTTAGCTGCAAATTCGCTTGCTGCATCACCTAAAACAGCGACTGCTGCGTCTTGAGCGAGGTGGAAGCGATCCAATTCAGACATGACACGCATATCGAATGGGGTTGTGATATCACCGTTTTCACGATAACCATGTACATGAAGATTGTGATTGTGACGAGTAAAGAAGATATCACGAATCATTCCTTCATAGGCGTGGAATGCAAAGATAACAGGTTTATCTGTTGTGAAGACTTTATCGAATTCTTCATCAGACAATCCGCGAGGATCTACATTTGGATGACGAAGTTTTAGAATATCGACAACGTTTACAAAGCGAATCTTCAACTCAGGGAAGGCTTTGTGTAAGATAGTAATGGCAGCGAGTGCTTCTAAGTTTGGCTCAGTACCTGCTGCTGCGAATACAACATCAGGTTCTTCATCAGCAGAAACTGTTGAAGCCCAATCGATGACTTTGTAGCCTTTTTCAACCAATTCAGTAGCTTCATCTACTGAGTAGAATTGAGGACGAGGATGTTTAGAAGTCACAATCAAGTTAATCTTATCCTCAGCTTTGAATGCTTTATCCATCACGGCTAACAAGCTGTTTGTGTCAGCTGGCAAATATTCACGGATGTATTCAGGAGTCTTTTCAGACAAGTGAGTCAAGATACCTGGATCTTGGTGAGTGTAACCGTTATGGTCTTGTTGGAATACTGTTGAAGTAGCAATCAAATTGAGCGCTGGGTAGTTTTTACGCCATGTAGTATGTGTCTTAGATTTGCGTAACCATTTGAAATGTTGGGTAATCATTGTATCAACAACGCGCAAGAATGATTCATATGAAGCGAAGAAACCATGACGTCCTGTTAAGACATAACCTTCCAACAAGCCTTCGGCTTGGTGTTCAGATAATTGTGAATCAATGACGCGACCAGCAGGTGACAACCATTCATCGTATGAAGCATCGCGACGGCCCATCCATTGGCGGTTAGTTTTCTTGAAGACTTCGTTGAGACGGTTAGATTTGCTTTCGTCAGGACCAAAGATACGGAAGTTGTCTGGATTGGCTTCGACTAAGTCGGCAGCATATTTACCAAATTCAATCATATCTTGTGCAACGATACTACCTGGAGTCTCGATAGCAAATGCATGTTTTTTCCAATCAGTGGTATCCATTGCTTTGATAACACCAGCGTTTGTGATTGGATTCATAGACATACGACGGTCACCTTTAGGTGAGATTTCAGCAATTTCAGGCAAGAGACGACCTTGGTCATCAAAGAGCTCTTCTGGGCGATAAGCTTTCAACCAGCCAAGAAGTGCATCAAGGTGTTCCATATGGTGTGCATCTACTGGGATTGGAACTTGGTGAGCACGCCAACCACCTTCGATTGGAGCCCCTTCCCATGATTTTGGACCTGTCCAACCTTTAGGGATACGTGCTACGATAACTGGCCAAGCAGGCATGGTAGCTTCTTCAGCAGAAGCTTTACGCGCTTCAGTTTGGATTGCTTTGATTTCTTCGATAGCTTGGTCTAATTTTTCAGCAAAATGAGCATGAGCAGCTGCATGGTCTTCTGCTAAGTCAACAACATTTGCAAAGATTGGTTTCCAACCAAGACCAGAGAAGAATTGCTCTAATTCTTCATTTGTTTTACGCTCAAGAATAGTTGGGTTGTGAATTTTACCACCATTGAGGTAGAGAATAGGCAAAACAGCACCATCGTTGACAGGGTTGATAAATGTATTGGCAAACCAACCAGCCATCAAAGGTCCAGTTTCAGCTTCCCCGTCACCAATAACAGTAGCAGCAATTACATCTGGATTATCAAGAATAGCACCTGTTGCGTGAGAAAGTGCGTAACCTAATTCACCACCTTCATGGATAGATCCTGGAGTTTCAGGAGCAGCGTGAGAAGCAATACCACCTGGGAAGGAGAAAATCTTACATAATTGTTTAAAACCTTCCTCAGTTTGCGGAATGTTTGGATTCAATTCAGTGTAGGAACCGTCAAGATAAGAATTAGATACCATGACTTGTCCGCCGTGACCAGGTCCTTCAATGTAGAACATGTCTGCATCGTATTTGTTAATGGCACGATTCAAGTGTGCATAGATGAAGTTTTGTCCTGGAACTGTTCCCCAGTGACCGATTGGGTGAGCCTTCAAATCAGCTTCTACTACTTCACGTTTCAGTAGAGGATTGTCTTTTAAATACATTTGGGCTGCAGAAATATAGTTTGCTGCACGCCACCAAGCGTCGACCTTAGCAAGATACTCTTTCGAGTCAAAAATAGTTGTCATAACAAGACTCCTTAAATTGTAATTTGTTTCACAAGACGAATATACCATGTTCTTAAATGGAAGTCAAAGAAGGAAAAACACAAGAAAACCAATCAGGAAATTTTCATAAAAACGGAGAAAACAACATAAAACCTGGGTTTTTAAAGTATAATAAATAATTATATTTCACAAAATTTCACAACTTCCACATTAATGTGGAAGAAGGTTGACTTTAGTTTTGTAAGCGCTTGTAATATAATGACAATGTAACAGAGATGAGGAATAGAAATTGAACACAAGACAAATCAATATTCTCCGTGAATTATTGGCAGCCAATCAATATGTGACTGGCCAGGAGTTAGCAGCGAGGTATGGGATTTCTACTAAGACTGCTTATGCAGACTTAGTTGTCATCAATGATGAACTATTTCCCTTTAATGTTGAAATCGAGAAAAAACCTAGACACGGTATTCGATTGGAGTTGAATCCAGAACAAAAACGCCAAGTCCTTCATTTTTTAGAACAAAATCAGTTTGAACAATTAGATGAGACTTCTCAGTTTCAACGAGACTGTGAATTATTGAAAAAATTAGTTTTAGAAACGGAAGGGATTGATATTCTAGAATGGTCAACCACACACTTCATTAGTGAGGCTTCCATTCGAAGAGATTTTGAAAGGATTGAACAGCAATTGGCTCCTTACCATATTTCATTGGTTCGGAGAAGTGGTCAGTATTTTCTTAAAGCAAAGGAAGAGGCGATTCGTAAATTCTTCCGTAATTATCTGATTCAGCATTTTGATCTAAGTGAACAAGAAGTAAGAGAGGGGAGTCTGGATTTATTTTTTGATAGGGAAGAAATTGTTTCTACCATTGAAAATGTCAGCAAGTCTTCAACAGCTTATCACTATAGAACAGCTGAACAGTACAGTATCTACCTCGTCTTGGATTTGCTGATTAGTAGTCATCGCTACAGGAAAGGAAATCTGATCTCAGAGGCAACATCTACTATTATTGTAGAAGACTTACCACAATATGAAGTCTACGTAATAGCGGGTGAGTTGATGAGTAAGAGTGTAGGCATTTCAATGCAATTGATACCAGATGTAGAAATTCGTAATATTTGTTACACCCTTCTATCAGTTGGTTATGAATCACAATTGGTTGTCCAGTCAGATATTCAGCAAACGGTTAATCGTTTTATTGAACGGGTGGAGCGGCTTTCAGGGGTTGAATTTACCAAAGATGAACACTTGTATAAGATGCTTCTTAACCACATGCAACCGATGATTTATCGTTTGAAGAGTGGGATTAATATCCGCAATCAAATCACCGAAGATATTAAGTCACGCTATAGTGTTCTTTACTATATCGCATGGTTAGCTTCAAAGACGATTTCTGAGGAATACGATGTGGAAATGGTAGATGCCGAAATTGCTTTTCTGACCATCTATCTGGAAATATCTGTGGAAAAACTCAACAAACCACTCAATATTTATGTGATTTGTCCACATGGTCTCGCCACATCGGAATTGATTATGAATTCTCTGCGGAGAACTATTTCGAGTTTTGACTATTTGATGAAAATAGACTTGAAGGATTTAACAGCTGAAAAGATTGAACAAGCAGATTTAATCATTAGTTCCATTCAGCTAGATCATCTCGCCAAAAATTATATTCGAGTGAGCCCAATTGTTACAGATAAAGAATTGGAAATGCTTCAACAGACTTATTCTAGTCTCACAAAGGGAAACAGGAATATGTTATCTGCTATTCATGATAATGACGTCTTTTCAAAATCAGTTGTACTAGATTTATTGAATGGCAACATTCTTCTTAATCAGTCCTACAAAACGGTTGAAGAGTGTATAGAGGCGATGGTTAAAAAAACCTCTATAAAAAATCGAAAGAGTAAGAAGTTTTTACAATCCGTCTTGGCTCGTGAAAAGTTGGGTAGTACAAGTGTTTATACTGGAATTGCTTTACCACATGCAGATCCTGCAGTAGTCAAAGAATCTGAATTGGTGATGATGACCTTGGAAAAACCAATCCGTTGGGGACAAAATTTGATTAGTGTCGTTGTCTTGATTGCGATTGCAGAAGGCGATGACCAAATTTATAAAAATGCCTTGATTGGTTTATATTCCAAAATAGATACAACAGCCTACATTGACTTGCTCAGTGCTAGTCAAACAGAGGCAGAATTTATAGATCGACTATGATGTAGATTATAGAATAAGCGAAAGGAGTTGGTTCAATTTATGACTGAATCAATTAAATTGTCAAATTACTTGACAGAAAAATTAATTTTCACTGACAAAGCATTGGCGTCTAGTAGCGACTTGTTTCAAACAGTTCATGAGAAAGCCTTTGATTTGGGGTATGTACAAGAAGATTTTCTACCTCGTGTAACAGCTCGTGAAGCAACCTTCCCTACGGGAATTCAGTTAGAAAACATCGGGGTTGCAATTCCCCATACAGATGCAGAGTGTATCTTGAATGAATTTGTTGCAATTGTCATCAACAAAGAACCTGTTGAGTTCAAAAGTATGGAGGACATTGGGCAATCCGTTGAAGCTAGCATTGTGTTTGTTCTTGGATTAAACCAACCGCATGCTCAACTCGAGATGCTTCAATCCCTTATGGGATTGTTGCAAAACGATGAAATTCTAACAACCCTTCGTCAAGCCACCTCGGCAGAAGAAGTTCTTACTATTGTTAAACAAAATAATTTATAAATAAATAATAAAGGAGACCATTATTATGGCAAAAATTAAAGTTCTCGTAGCGTGTGGCGCTGGTATCGCTACATCAACAGTTGTAATGAAGAAAATTGAAGACTTGTTTAAGAACAACAAGATTGATGCAGAATTTACGCAAATTAAAATTGCAGAAGCTGCTTCAAAACAAGCAACACATGACATGTTGATCACAACAACAATGTTGCCAACTACATACGATATTCCAGCAATTAAAGCAATGGCTTTCTTGACAGGAATTAACCAAGCAAAAGTTGAGCAAGAAATTCTGGACACTGTTGCACAAATTCAAGCTAATAAATAGGTTGAAGCAATTTACTTAGGTATCATAATAAAAAATTAAAAAAAGGAGTAGTTATGGATACATTAACTAATGTCGTTCAAGGGATCTTGAACATGGGATCAAGCGTAGTGCTCCCAATCATCATCTTCGTTTTGGCAATGGTTTTCCGTGTGCCATTGAAAAATGCCATCACATCTGGTTTAACAGTTGGTATTGGTATGTTGGGGATCAACCTCGTATTGGGTCTCTTGTCTGATAACGTTGGACCTGCTGCACAAGCAATGGTTGAACACATGGGACTTAATTTGACAGTCGTTGACGTAGGTTGGCCAGGTGTGGCAGCCGCTACATGGGCTCAACCAATTGCAGCAGTAATGATTCCAGTTGTTTTGGTTGTGAACTTGATTATGTTGGCTTTCAACTGGACGAAAACATTGAACATCGATATCTGGAACTACTGGCATATGTCAGCTGCAGCAGCAACTGGTTATATTGTAACTGGTAACTTCTTCTGGGGTATTGTTTGTGGTGTTATTTACACAGTTATCGTTCAAATCGTTGCAGATAAAACAGCACCATATGTTCAAGAATACTATGGTCTTGAAGGGGTATCTCTTTCTACAGGTTCTGCACAAGGTTATGCCCTCATTGGTATTCCTGTTGCGTGGGCAGTTAGCAAAATTCCAGGTCTTGGAAAATTGGACGTGGAACCAGAAACAATTCAAAAACGTTTTGGTATCTTTGGTGAACCAATGATTATGGGTATCATCATTGGTATGGCTCTAGCTATTCTTGGCGGCTACGATCTTACAAAAATTCTTCAAACTGGTATGGCAATGGGGGCTGTTATGTTCATCTTGCCACGTATGGTTAAAATTTTGATGGAAGGTTTGATTCCTATCCAAGAAGCAGCTCAAGCAATGCTTCAAAAACGTTATGGCGATCGTGAAATCTATCTTGGTATGGATGCGGCTCTTGCAACTGGTTCACCAGCAGCCCTTTCAACAGGTCTCTTAATGGTACCAATTACACTCTTTATCGCTGTTATTCTACCTGGTAACCGTGTACTTCCATTTGCAGACTTGGCAACTATTCCATTCTTTGCAGCCTTGGTAGTTCCAACACGTAAAGGTAATATCCTTCACTCAGTAATCGCTTTGACAGTTACAATTACACTCGCTTTGTGGATGGCAACTGACTTTGCACCAGTATTGACTCAAATGGCTGAAGGGGTTATCAAATTCCCAGAAGGCGCTTCTCTTGTAACAAACTTCGATACAGGTGGTAACGTCTTGAACTGGATTTTCTTGGCACTTTCTCGATTGGTACAATCAATCTTCTAAGCAATTAGTATTTAAAAATAAAGGCATTTTCTAAACGAAATTCGAGGTAAAATAATGAGTATTCCTGAAAAAATGATGGGTGTCTTCAAAACAGAACCCGGATATGACAAAATGGACTTTCTTGAATTGGATGTCCCAAAAGCAGTAGATGATAAAGTTTTAATCAAAGTTGCATTTACAGGAATCTGTGGCTCAGATATCCACACTTTCAAAGGTGAATACAATAACCCAGCAACACCAGTCGTGCTTGGACACGAATTCGCAGGTGAAGTTGTTGCGGTTGGAGACAAGGTAACCAAGGTTAAAGTTGGGGACCGTGTAACGAGTGAAACAACTTTTGAAACAAGCACAGATATTTATACTCATGACAAACAATATAATCTTGCCATGAAACGTAAAGGTATTGGAACCCAGCAAAATGGTTCTATGGCAAAATACGTTTTAGCACGTGAAGAAAGCATTCATATTTTACCAGATACACTTAGTTACGAAGGTGCAGCAATGACAGAGCCATTGGCTTGTTGTGTACATGCTATGTACCAAAAGAGCCAGTTATCACTTCATGATAAAATTATCATCATGGGGCCTGGTCCAATTGGCCTCTTCCTCTTGCAAATTGCGAAAGAAATTGGTGCCTTTGTTATTATGACTGGTATCACTCAAGATGCTGACCGCTTGGCTTTTGCTAAGGAGTTGGGAGCAGATGTTGTGGTGGATACCATGAAAGAAGATTTAGCAGAAATCGTCTACAAATATACGGATGGTTACGGTGTTGATAAGGCATATGATGCATCTGGAGCGGCACCTGCTGTAAACCAAGTATTGCCATTGATGAAAAAACGTGGTCAGTTTGTCCAAGTTGGACTATTTGCTAAAAAATACATCGAATTGGATACAGAATCTATCATTCAACGTGAAATTGAATACATTGGTTCTCGTTCTCAAAATCCGTTCGACTGGCCGATCGCTATTCACTTGCTTGACAAGGGAGCGATTGATATTGATAAGATGATTACGAAGAAATTCCCGCTAGAAGAATGGCGTACAGCTTTTGAAGCCGTTATGGGTGGTAAAGAATTCAAAGTAATGATTGAATCAAATCCAGGTGAGTTTTAAATAAGACACCATTGAGGTGGATTGAACTCCTTATATCCGCTGGATATGAGGAGTTTTCTTTATCGGTTACAAATAGAAAACGCTTTATGTTATAATAGAACTATCTAAAAATTTAGGAGGAACTTATGTCAACTCTTTCCGTAAATGCAATTCGTTTCCTAGGTATTGATGCGATTGAAAAATCAAAATCAGGTCATCCAGGAGTGGTGATGGGTGCAGCGCCAATGGCCTACAGCCTTTTCACTAAACACATGCATATCAATCCAGCTCAACCTAACTGGATTAACCGCGACCGTTTTGTCTTATCTGCTGGCCACGGTTCAATGTTGCTCTATGCTCTTTTACACTTGTCAGGTTTTGCAGATGTGACCATGGATGAGATCAAGTCATTCCGTCAATGGGGTTCAAAAACTCCAGGTCACCCAGAATTTGGTCACACAGCTGGTGTGGATGCGACAACTGGTCCTCTTGGACAAGGTGTTTCAACAGCAGTTGGTTTTGCTCAAGCAGAACGTTTCCTTGCTGCAAAATACAACAAAGAAGGCTACAATCTCTTTGACCACTACACTTATGTAATCTGTGGTGATGGCGACTTGATGGAAGGTGTATCTTCAGAAGCAGCTTCTTACGCAGGTCTTCAACAATTGGACAAATTGGTGGTTCTCTATGATTCAAACAACATCTGTTTGGACGGTGAAACCAAAGATGCCTTCACAGAAAATGTTCGTGCACGCTATGAAGCCTATGGTTGGCATACGGCCTTGGTGGAAGACGGTACAGATGTAGAAGCGATCCACGCAGCCATTGAGGCAGCTAAAGTTTCTGGTAAACCAAGCTTGATTGAAGTCAAGACAGTTATCGGTTACGGCTCACCTGCTAAAGCTGGTTCAAATGCTTCTCACGGTGCTCCTCTCGGTGCTGAAGAAGCAGCCGCAACTCGTGCAAATCTTGGTTGGGACTATGCGCCATTTGAAGTACCTGCAGAAGTATATGCAGATTTCAAAGAAAACGTAACAGACCGTGGTGCAGCTAGCTTTGAAGCTTGGGAAAAATTGGTTGCAGACTACAAGGCAGCCTTCCCAGAATTGGCTGAAGAGGTATCTGCTATCCTTGCAGGTCAAGACCCAGTTGCAATCAAGCCAGAAGATTTCCCAGCTCTCGAAGCAGGCTTCTCACAAGCAACTCGTAACTCTTCACAAGACGCTTTGAACGTTGCAGCTGAAAAATTGCCAAACTTCCTTGGCGGTTCAGCTGACTTGGCTCACTCAAATATGACCTACATCAAGGCAGATGGCTTGCAAGATGCAGCTCATCCGCTTAACCGTAACATCCAGTTTGGTGTTCGTGAATTTGCTATGGGTACCATCTTGAATGGTATGGCAGCTCACGGTGGTCTTCGTGTTTACGGTGGTACTTTCTTCGTCTTCTCAGACTATGTAAAAGCAGCCATCCGCTTGTCAGCCTTGCAAGGTTTGCCAGTGACCTATGTCTTTACACACGATTCAATCGCCGTTGGTGAAGATGGACCAACTCACGAACCAATCGAACACTTGGCAGGACTTCGTGCAATGCCAAACTTGAATGTCATCCGCCCAGCTGATGCGCGTGAAACACAAGCAGCTTGGTACTTGGCTTTGATAAGTCAATCAACACCAACAGCTCTTGTTTTGACACGTCAAAACTTGACAGTTGAAGAAGGAACTGACTTTGACAAAGTGGCTAAAGGTGCCTACGTTGTTTACGAAACACCAGATTTTGACACAATCTTGCTTGCTTCAGGTTCAGAAGTTAACTTGGCAGTGGCTGCAGCCAAAGAATTGGAAGCAGCTGGTACAAAAGTCCGCGTTGTTTCAGTACCTTCAACAGAACTCTTCGACGCTCAAGATGCAGCTTACAAAGAAGAAATCTTGCCTTCGGCTGTTCGTCGTCGTGTGGCCATCGAAATGGCAGCAACACAAAGCTGGTATAAATATGTTGGTCTTGATGGACAAGTTATCGGTATCGACAAATTTGGTGCGTCAGCTCCAGCAGCTACTGTTATCGAAAACTATGGCTTTACAGTTGAAAACGTCGTAAAGGTTGTGAATAGCTTGTAATGAAACTTTCTAAAACTGACTTCCTTGGAGGTCAGTTTTTTCTCTATGTTTTGTGGAGTAGCTGATAAAGAATGTGGAGGGCTTTCTGGTCTGTTGCGGTTTATAATACAGAAAAACGGGAATTTTGGAGGTTCTTATGACAGAAACAGGAAGACGTGTTTTTTCACTAGATGCAGGTCGAAAGTATTTTTCTCCAGAAGCATTAAAAAAACTGATGGATGCAGCTAGCGGATTGGGCTACACAGATTTTCATCTTCTTTTGGGAAATGAAGGCTTGCGCTTTGTTCTCGACGATATGTCTCTGGAAGTGGATGATCAGACATATGTTCATGCGGAAGTAGTTGAGGCTGTGCGTATCGGTAATGAATGCTATTATGCGGCGGATAATGGTCGTTGTTTGACCGAGGGCGAATTGACAGACTTGATAATCTATGCCAAGGAGTTAGGTTTAGGATTCATTCCTGCGATTGACTCGCCAGGGCACATGAATGCTATTTTGACGGCCATGGAACACTTGGGTCTGGAGAGCCCTCGCCATCACCATGGGGACTTGACATCTAAGCGCACCCTTGATATTACAAATGCTGCTGCTTGCTCATTTGTAAAAGAGTTGATGAAAAAATACTTAGCTTATTTTGCAGGTAAGGTGGAATACTTTACCATTGGTGCAGATGAGTTTGCCAATGATTTATATGTGGAAGCGTCAGCAGTTGAAGGGGTAAGCAATGGATTTTCAGCCCTGCAATATCTGGGGCATTACGAGACCTTTATCAACTATGTCAATGACTTAGCTGAGTTGGTCAAATCATTTGGCATGAAGCCGATTGTCTTTAATGACGGGTTCTACTTTGCAGGAGAGACGGCTTATCCATTGGACAAAGAAGTCATGATTTCTTACTGGACTGGTGGCTGGGAAGGCTACGACGTTGCCAAACCTGCATTTTTACAGGAACAAGGGCATGCGCTTCTCAATACTAACGACGCCTGGTATTATGTTTTGGGGCGTTTGGTGGAAGAGGACGGTTATTACCATGCTGACCAAAGCCGAGCGGGTATGGATCGAGTTCCAAGTAACCAATTACCAAATCAAGAAGCGGGCGAAGTTAGCCAATGGGGTGCTATGTTCGCAGTCTGGTGCGACCAACCAGAAAAAGACTATGACGAAACCGTCGTCTTAGAACTCATGGAAAAATTCGCTCAACAATTTGAAAAATAGACAGAAAAGTAGGTACGAAAGTATCTATTTTTTCAGCACTAAATTTCCAAATTTTCTGAATTTTTGATATACTATACAGTAATATCAATGAAAGAGGACTATTTATGACAGCTCAAAAAATGTCGGCGCAAGAAATTATTGCTTTTATTGGCAATGCGGTGAAAAAAACCAATGTTAAGGTGACTTTTGAAGGAGAATTGGCTGGCGCTGTTCCTGAACCTGTGACCAAGCTTGGCAATGTACTTTTTGGTGACTGGAAGGATATTGAGCCATTGCTTGCTAACTTAACTGAAAATAAAGATTATGTGGTTGAGCAAGATGGCCGTAATTCAGCGGTACCATTGCTTGATAAACGCGACATCAATGCGCGTATCGAGCCAGGTGCCATCATTCGTGACCAAGTAACGATTGGTGATAATGCGGTTATCATGATGGGAGCTGTTATCAACATCGGTGCTGAAATTGGGGAAGGGACCATGATTGATATGGGGGCTATCCTCGGTGGCCGTGCAACTGTTGGTAAAAATAGCCATATCGGTGCTGGTGCTGTCCTTGCTGGTGTCATTGAGCCTGCCTCAGCAGAGCCTGTTCGTATTGGAGACAATGTTTTGGTGGGTGCCAATGCTGTTGTCATCGAAGGTGTTCAAGTTGGCAGTGGTTCAGTTGTGGCTGCGGGAGCTATTGTGACCCAAGACGTTCCAGAAAACGTGGTTGTAGCAGGTGTACCAGCACGTGTTATCAAAGAAATTGACGAAAAAATACAACAAAAAACAGCGCTTGAAGATGCTCTTCGTAACTTGTAAAAATGCCTTAGTCGAGTGTTGTCAGGGTTCTTTGTTGACCTTGTCTTTGCCACTGACTGAGCGCTATTGATCATTAGAGAGGTTGGCTACTTAGCCTAGCCTCTTTCTTTGAAAGGAAACCTATGACTTTAGATTTAGTGACTATCCGTCGTGACCTCCACCAAATTCCTGAAATTGGTTTGGAGGAGTTTAAGACCCAGGCTTATCTTTTGGAAAAAATCGCTGACATTACAGCGGGTAAAGCTTTTGTAGAGCAACGCACGTGGCGTACGGGGATCCTTGTTTTCTTAAATGGCTCTGCTCCAGAAAAGACTATTGGCTGGCGCACGGATATTGATGGACTTCCTATCGTTGAACAAACAGGTCTGGAATTTTCTAGTACCCACGAGGGTCGCATGCATGCTTGTGGGCATGATATGCACATGACGGTGGCGCTTGGTTTGCTCAATGAACTAGTGCAGACACAGCCTAAACACAGTGTTCTTTTTCTCTTCCAACCCGCAGAAGAAAATGAAGCAGGTGGCATGCTCATGTATGAAGATGAGGCTTTTGGGGATTGGTTACCAGATGAATTTTACGCCCTTCATGTGCGACCAGATTTAAAAGTAGGCGAAATCGCGACCAATACAGGGACTCTCTTCGCAGGAACTTGTGAAGTAAAAATCACCTTTAAAGGAAAAGGTGGTCACGCAGCCTTTCCTCATATGGCAAATGATGCCTTAGTAGCCGCAGCGCATTTTGTGACCCAAGTTCAGACCGTTGTCAGTCGAAATGTTGACCCCATTCAAGGTGGTGTGGTGACCTTCGGTGCCATGCGAGCAGGAACAACCAATAATGTCATTGCGGATGAAGCCTTTCTTCATGGGACTATTCGTAGTTTAACTCAGGATATGAGTCTCCTCATGCAAGAGCGTGTGCGGACCTTAGCGGAAGGTGTGGCTGCTTCCTTTGGCATGGAAGTCGTGGTTGACTTAAAACAAGGCGGTTATCTCCCTGTGGAAAATAATCCAGCACTGGCTAGTGACTTGATGAACTTCTTTGATGAGCGAGAAGGTGTACAGCTGATCGATTGTCTGCCAGCTATGACGGGAGAAGATTTTGGCTATCTCCTGCACAAAGTACCAGGCGTTATGTTCTGGTTGGGCATTGAGACACTGTACGCTCTTCATCACCCTATGATGAGCCCAAATGAAGCTGCCCTGCCGTTTGGCGTAGAGCATATCAGTGCCTTTTTGAAGATGAAAGCAGGTTTACATGGAGAAAAAAAAACTTCGTAAGGACATGTTAGCACTTATGAAAGAGCAAGTAGGGAAAGTGAAACGGCGTCGGGACCAAGCCTTGTTGTTCAAGCTAACAAGTTTACCAGCCTATGAGTCTGCGACGACGATTGCCACCTATTTGTCTACGGCCTTGGAATTCAATACTTTACCCTTTATCCAGCAAGCCTTGGCAGATGGAAAACGAGTGGTCGTTCCCAAGGTTTTGCCAGATCGGCAAATGGTTTTTCTAGACTATGGGGCGGATAATATTCAGCTATCTTCCTTTGGTGTGCCAGAACCCATTTCAGGAGAAGTGGTGGATAAAGCCGCCATTGACCTCATTCATGTTCCCGGTCTGGCTTGGAATGAGGATGGATTTCGTGTCGGATACGGTGGTGGCTTTTATGACCGCTACTTGGTTGATTTTCAAGGGCAAACAGTCAGTACGATTTACCCGTTTCAGGTGCAAGATTTTACCCAAGATTCTTTTGATATTGCAGTTCAACAGGTCTTGGTAGCAGAAAAGGAAGCCTAATCTAAGGCTTCCTTTTTCAATTTTTTCCGTAAAATCAAGGTACTTGGAATGAGTACCAGCACACTTCCGATCCAGGCAGCTGGGTTAGCAGCAGCAACGCCTTCAAATCCAAAATAGATCAGTCCGATAATGGCAACGCCAGCCCGCATGACCAGTTCCATGAAACCTGCTAAGGTTGGAACAAATCCATACCCCAAACCTTGGATAAAGCTGCGCAGAATAAATAGAATAGCCAAAATCCAGTAGCAAGAGCCATTGATAATATAGTAGACCAGAGCCAGGTGGAAGACAGTTTGACTCCCATCGGACAGGAAAAGTCCAGAGAAGAATTGGTTAAAAAGGACTAAAATAATAGCGAAGAAGATAGACCAAACAATATTGATGACCAAGGTTTTTTTGAGCCCGTCTAAAATACGTTGGTATTTTCTAGCGCCGTAATTCTGGGCGCTAAAGGTGGAAATCGCTAGCCCCAGATTTACCATGGGCAACATAGCGAGTTGGTCTGTTTTACTGGCAATAGCTTGCGCTGCCACCGCGTCTGTTCCTAGTTTGTTAAGGGTGACTTGGAGAGTAATGGCTCCAAGAGCAATGATACTGGCTTGAAAAGCCATAGGAAACCCTAATCGAGCATGATGTTTGAGATTTTCCTTGTCCAGATGAAAATCGCTAGCCTTTACTTGAAAATACGGAACCTTGAGATAGATGTAAGCCAGCAAGTAAATGACCGAAAAAATTTGGGCAATAACTGTCGCTAGACCAGCCCCGAAAACTCCCATGTGAAAATTTAGAATGAAGATAAAATCAAGGATGATATTGATAAAGCAAGCGATAATGAGCGCAATTAAAGGCGTTTTTGAATTTCCCAAAGCACGAATAGCGCTAGAAAGATAGTTGTATAAAATGGTAAAAACCATACCACCGAAGATGGCCAGTAAGAAACGATAGGAATGCTGGATAAGATTTTCCGGGGTCTGCATGAGAACCAGTAAAGGCTTCAGCCATACCATGGAAACAACTGTCAACAAAATGCTGACGACTAAAGAGTAGAAGAGTCCATGGACAAAACTAGCGCGAATGCCGGCATCATCTCCAGCCCCAAATTTTTGAGAGGTAACGATACAAAGTCCTGACGTCAGCCCTTGGGCAAAGCCGATAATTAAAAAGGTCAAGCTCCCTGTTGCTCCAACCGCTGCAAAGGCTGTCTGTCCTAGCGTGTGTCCCACAATCATGGAGTCCGCAAAGTTATAGGCTAACTGGAAAAAGCTTCCTATTAATAAAGGAATGGTAAAAGTTAAAATGACTGTTAGGGGATTTCCTTTGGTTAAATCGTGCACGTTCTCTCTCCTTCATAGACACCATTATACCATGATTTTACTGCAATAAATGGTAAAAATAAAGTAAACTTGCTTATCAATTGGAATTGTGCTACTATTACAGTATTTTATGGAGGAAGAGATGAACCAAGTTTTTAAGAGAGACTATCCAGTGACCAATTGCTTACTGGGAATAACGACTCTTGTTTTTTTAGCCATGCAGATTTTACGATTTGGTCAAGCAACTAGTTCTCAGACTATTTTCGATTTTGGTGGGCTTTTTGGCTTGGCTGTGCGCCAAGATGTAACGCAGATATGGCGATTGCTAACCCCTATTTTTGTCCATATTGGCTGGGAGCATTTTCTATTCAACGGTTTTACGCACTTGATTTTTGGTTACGAAGTAGAAGACATTTTCGGACCTTGGCGTTTTTTGGCCCTCTACTTGCTTTCGGGGCTAATGGGAAACGTCTTTGTCTTCTATTTTACGCCAGATGTCGTAGCAGCAGGTGCGTCCTCTTCTCTTTTTGGTCTCTTTGGGGTAATGGCTGTGCTCCGCTACCAGTCTCGGAGTGCCTATGTACGATTTTTAGGGCAACGCTATGTAGGCTTGCTTATTGCCAATCTCATCGTGACATTTATCAGTCCAAATATTAGTATTGCGGGCCATATCGGCGGCTTGATAGGAGGGGCTTTCTGTGCATTTATGCTGGTCCTTCCAAGAGAACCTTGGCTTTTTACCAAAGGACAACGCCTCCTCGTCTGGCTAGCTTATGTTGGTCTGGCTCTCATTCTCATCTTTTTGGCAATCAAATAGAGAGTGTGACAAAAATCGTGATTTCGTAGAAATCGATTTTGTAGTCACACCTCCGAACAGCTGAGTAGGACAATAAAATGTTGATTGATCAACTTATTAGAGCTCAGTCAACCACAGCGTCAAACTGTTAATCCTAATACATAGTATAAAACCTAGGACTTCTGTCCTAGGTTCTATTTTTTAATCTTCACTTGTTTCTAATTTTTTACCCAATTCGATGATGTATTTTTTCAAATCATCTTTGGTTTGTGGGTGGTTGAGTCCGTAGTCGATAGAAGTTTTCATGTAGCCAAATTTATCACCCACATCGTAGCGGTTGCCCTTGAATTCACGAGCGAATACGCGTTGAGTTTTGTTGAGGGTATCAATGGCGTCTGTCAACTGGATTTCATTTCCAGCACCTGGCTCTTGTTTTTCCAAAATATCAAAAATTTCAGGAGTCAAGAGGTAGCGACCGATGATGGCTAGGTCAGACGGTGCGTCTTCTGGTGCTGGTTTTTCGACAAATGTTTCAACGCTGTAGAGACCGTTTGCCCCCTCGCCTTGTGGTGCAATAACACCATAAGCTGAAACTTCTTCGTGTGGAACTGGCATAACAGCAATGGTTGAGGCATGTGTGTGCTTGAAGTCGTTAATTAACTGTTTTGTCAATGGAATATCTGTACCATTGATGTCCATGAGGTCGTCACCAAGCATGACAACGAATGGTTCATTGCCAACGAAAGCTTTAGCTTGAAGAACCGCATCACCAAGTCCACGTGGGTGGCTTTGACGGATAAAGTGTAAGTTGATGGCTGTTGTATCGTTGACTAATTTGAGCAAGTCGGTTTTACCTTTTTGCTCCAAATTGTATTCCAACTCAAAGTTTGAGTCAAAGTGGTCTTCGATAGAACGTTTTGACTTACCTGTCACCACCAAGATGTCTTCAATACCTGATTTGAGGGCTTCTTCAACGATAAATTGAATAGTTGGCTTGTCCACGATTGGCAACATTTCTTTAGCCAATGCTTTTGTGGCAGGCAAGAAACGTGTTCCCAAACCAGCAGCAGGGATAATAGCTTTTCTAACTTTTTTAGTCATAATGTCTCCTTTGAGAAATGTAGTGTTTGAAATTAAGACCATTCATTTTCTTCGCGGAATTCGCTAGACATGATGGTTTTGATAGCTTGGTCAATGGATGCACTTTGGTAAATGACGCTGTAAATGGCTTGAGTAATCGGCATGTAAACACCCAACTCTTGTGCCAATTCATAGGCTGCTTTTGTAGTAGAAATCCCTTCAATGACCATACCCATATTGCGCTCAATATCTTCTAGTTTTTCACCGCGACCCAGTTGGTCACCCGCACGCCAGTTACGGGAGTGAACAGAAGTTCCGGTAACGATCAAATCTCCCACACCAGATAAGCCACTGTAGGTCAGAGGATTGGCTCCCATTTTGACACCGAGGCGCGTGATTTCAGTCAAACCACGGGCAATAATGGCTGCCTTGGCATTGTCACCATAGCCTAAACCGTGCAGAGCACCAGCACCGACTGCGATGATATTTTTGAGAGCACCAGCTGTTTCTACGCCAATGACATCGTTGTTGGTATAGAGACGGAAGTAGTGATTGCTGAAAAGAGTTTGGACATATTTAGCAGTATCTAAATCTTTTGAAGCGGCTGAAATCAAGGTAATATCACGGACGATCGTTTCTTCGGCATGGCTAGGTCCAGATACAGCAACGATTTCTGAGCGAAGCTCTACTGGAATTTCTTCTTCCAAGACTTGAGACAAACGTTTGTGACTATCGGGTTCCAAGCCTTTTGAGGCGTGCATGATGACTACCTTGTGGTCCAAGGTAGCAGCAACTTGCTTAGCAACCAGACGAGTTACTTTTGTCGGAACGACAAAGAGGACCGCATCTACTCCCTTTAAAGCCTGTGCCAAATCCGCATAGGCTGTGATGTTTTCATCCAAAACGACATCCTTGAAATAACGAGTATTGGTGTGTTGTTGGTTGATTTCGTCAATTTGTTCAGGGACGTTGCCCCAGATGCGGACTTCGTGCCCATTATCATTTAATACTTGTGAGAGAGCTGTTCCCCACGAACCGGGCCCCAAGACTGCAATTTTTTGTTTTTCCATTCGGATTCTCCTAGCATAGTCTATTCAATCCATTTTACCATATTTATTTATAAAATGCAGAAGATTAAAGCCTTTTCATTAATACCTCGTGTTTGTCAGCCTACCTATCTTATGATACTATGTAAAAATAAGTTAAAATTTACATAAGGAGAATATATGCTCTTTCAAGCCTTGAAAAAGTATAAGTGGCAGGCTATGGGGTCTGTTTTGATGATTCTAGTCTACGTTCTCAGTAGCCTTTTGCAGCCACGTTTTTTGCAGAATGTCCTCGTGGCAGTATCCGCTAATCATCAGTCTGACATTGTGAACTTGGGAATTTGGCTCTTGGTCATCGCAGCTTGTGGACTGGTGGCTGGTGCGACCAACACAGTACTTGCTGCCTATGCTTCTCAGTCGGTGGCGGCAGACTTGCGGGAGAAGGTATTTCGGAAAATCCAGACCTTTTCCTATGCCAATATCGAAGAATTTAATGCAGGAAATCTGGTAGTCCGAATGACCAATGATATTAATCAGGTTCAAAACTTGCTAATGATGAGTTTCCAAGTGCTGCTGCGCATGCCGATTCTCTTTACCGGAGCAACTATTTTGGCACTGACAACCTTGCCTCAACTTTGGTGGATTGTAGTATTGATGGTGGCTCTCATTGGTACCACGATGATGGTGATTATGGGAATTATGGGGCCTCGCTTTGCTATTTTCCAAAAACTCATGGACCGGATTAACGGTATTGCCAAGGAAAATCTCCGTGGAGTTCGTGTCGTCAAGTCTTTTGTGCAGGAGAAAGCTCAAGCTGACAAGTTCCAGAAGGTTTCAGATGAACTCTTGGAGCAAAATCTCTTTATCGGAACTGGTTTTGCCTTCTTGGAACCGATTTTTATGCTGGTTTCCTACTTGGCAATCTATGCAACCATCTATGTAGTCTATACCATGACAGGAAGTCAGCCAGAGGCAGTGACCAAGTTAGCCTCTTTCAACACCTACCTCATGCAAATCATGTTTGCCATTATCATGGTTGGTTTTATGGGGAGCAATATCACCCGTGCTATGGTCTCTATCAATCGGATTAAGGAAGTGCTGGATACGGAACCAGTCATGACCTTTGATGAAAATGGAGTTGAGAATGTAGATGGGACCATTTCCTTTGAAAATGTTACCTTCACCTATCCCCATGATGACAAGCCGACCCTGAAAAATATCAGCTTTGAGATTGAAGCAGGGCAAATGGTTGGGGTAGTCGGAGCAACTGGTGCTGGTAAATCAACGCTGGCTCAACTCATCCCGCGTCTCTTTGACCCCCAAGAAGGTCAGATTAAGATTGGTGGCGTAGATATTAAACAAATCAGCCAAACTAGCCTACGCAACACGGTTTCAATCGTCTTACAGAAGGCTATTCTCTTTACAGGGACAGTAGCTTCCAATATTCGTCAGGGAAAATTAGATGCCCACGATAGAGACATTGAACGTGCAGCTCGTATTGCCCAGGCGCGTGAATTTATCATTCGCATGCCAGACCAGTATGACAGCCAGGTCGAAGAACGAGGCAATAATTTCTCCGGTGGACAGAAGCAACGCATGTCCATTGCCCGTGGCTTGGTATCCAATCCGAAAATCTTGATTTTGGATGACTCGACCTCTGCTTTAGATGCCAAGTCTGAAAAATTAGTGCAGGAAGCCTTAGCTCATGATTTGAAAGATACGACTACCATCATCATCGCTCAGAAGATTTCTTCAGTGGCTAAGGCAGATAAGATTTTGGTATTGGATGAAGGTCGCTTGATTGGGCAAGGTACCCATGCTGAATTGGTAGCGTCTAACGCCGTTTACCGTGAAATCTTTGAAACCCAAAAAGGAAAGGAGGAAGACTAATGCAGACAGCACGTTTTTTCTGGTCTTATTTTAAGCACTATAAACTTCACTTTCTAGTGATTGTCTTAGCCGTCATTTGCTCAGTGGTTATGCAGGTTCTCGCTCCAGTTTATATGGGACGAGCAGTGACCGAGCTGACTCTCTTTGTCGAAGATGGTGGTGCGGATACCTCTACTTTTTTTGCCACCTTGCATAATCTTTTGATTACGGTGGTTCTCATGGCAGCTGCATCTATGATGTATTCCCTTCTTTTCACGCGGATTATTGCCAATTCGACCAATGAAATGCGTAAGGGGCTCTTTGGAAAATTGGAGCGTTTGACCGTTTCCTTCTTTGATCGCCACCAAGATGGGGAAATTTTATCACGCTTCACATCAGACTTGGACAATATTCAAAATGCCTTTAACCAGTCAGCGGTGACGGTGGTGACCCAAGCAGTGCTCTATATCGGCATTGTCATCATGATGTTTATTCAAAGTCCAAAGCTAGCGTTGATTACCGTAGCTACAACTCCGCTTGCTTTGATGTTCCTCTTTGTCATCATTAAGACGGCCCGCAAATACACCGATCTCCAACAAAATGAAGTCGGCAAACTCAATGCCTATATGGATGAAAATATTTCCGGGCAGAAAGCCATCATTGTTCAGGGGTTACAAGAGCAAGTCGTAGAAGGTTTCTTGGAGCAAAATGAAAAAGTGCGCAAGGCTACCTTTAAAGGAAGAATCTTCTCCGGCCTCCTCTTTCCAGTCATGAATGGACTTAGTTTGATCAATACAGCCATTGTCATCTTTGCAGGTTCCAGCATGGTCTTGCAGGACAAGTCTCTCTCAGTTGCGGCAGGTCTCGGACTGGTGGTGACCTTTGTCCAATATTCACAACAATACTATCAGCCTATGATGCAAATTGCAGCCTCTTGGGCGGAGATGCAGTTGGCCTTTACAGGTGCACACCGCATTCGGGAAATGTTTGATGAGCCTGAAGAAGTCCGTCCGCAGGCTGCGCCAGCTTTTACTGAATTGACCGACAAGGTAGAGATTGACCATGTAGACTTTTCTTATGTGGAAGGCAAGCCGATTTTGCGCGATGTGACCATTACAGCGCCTAAAGGACAGATGACGGCAGTTGTTGGACCGACAGGTTCAGGGAAAACAACCATCATGAACCTTATCAACCGTTTCTATGATGTCAATGGCGGAGCTATCAAGTTTGATGGCCGTGATATTCGTGATTATGACTTGAATAGTCTGCGTCAGAATGTGGGAATCGTCTTGCAAGAGTCAGTTCTGTTCTCAGGGACCATTGCTGAAAATATTGCCTTTGGCGGTGAAAATATCAGCCAAGAAATGATTGAAACAGCTGCGCGTGCGACCCATATCCATGACTTTATCATGAGTCTGCCTGAAGGCTACGCGACTCATGTGGATGATGAGCAAAATGTCTTCTCGACAGGTCAGAAGCAGTTGATTTCCATTGCGCGTACGCTCTTGACAGACCCGCAAGTCCTCATTTTGGATGAAGCGACGTCAAATGTCGATACAGTGACAGAAGCCAAGATTCAGGCGGCTATGGAAACGATTATCGCTGGACGGACTAGCTTCGTCATTGCCCACCGCCTCAAAACGATTCTCAACGCTGACCAGATTATCGTTTTGAAAGACGGAGAGGTCGTTGAGCGAGGAAATCACCATGAACTCTTGAAACTGGGTGGCTTCTACGCAGAACTCTACCACAATCAATTTGTTTTTGAATAAGACGGATATAAAAAATCAGGTGCCGACAGTTGTCAGGCGCTTTTTCTGTGAAAAAATGGAAGATTAGAGGGGGTAAAATAGGAGATAACCCATCAGAAATACGCTGATGGCAAACACTGTAATGCGAATAGAAGACGAGGAGATATACTTTTTACAGATGAGGTAGCTGCTACATGTACAGATAAGCAATAGAGCGTTAAATAATGCTGACCGATATTGTTGAAAGAAAAGAGATATGAAGATGGAAATGGTTCCGAAAATCAATAAAGCTTTCAGATTGCCATCAAGATATTTTTTGAGATACATCAAGATTTACCTCCCTTATAGGCTAATTACAACTTCGTTTTATAATAGCTTTAACAAAAATTAAAATCACTATAAAAGTTTTCTTCTAGTCTCTATTTAGCTAAAAACTCGTTTAGGTTTTCTTGATAATAATCAGCAGATTGCTGGCAGTCCAGCGCTCGCAGGATATGGACAGCTTTCTGCATTTGAGCGACACCAACTGCAAAATTACTAGTTTTCGCAAGCAGTAGCCCGCAAGTCCATTTGTAGAGAATGCAATAGTAGGCATCGCGCTCACTATAGGGGTAGTCCTGAATTGCTTCTTGAAAAAAGGTGGCCAATTCAAATTGCTGTTCTTGGACACTTGCCATAAAGCCATTGAGCAAAATCGTATGGATTTTCCGCATGTCTATGAGATTCGTGTTTACCCGTCGTAACATTTCCTTAGTATAGAGGGTGTAGAGATCCATTGGCAGGAGGACAGCGCAAATGGAGAAAAGCTCTAACTCTTGTGATCCCCATATTTCGATTTGAAAGAGCCAATCGTATAGAAAAGCCGTTTCTTCCTGCTATAGTTGGGTATTCTCATCATATGCCTTCAGGTAGGCTTTGGCAATGAGATTATTCACCCGATGAAGGTTCTCTCCTGTTTGGAGAGTAGCTTCTTCTTCTGAGAGATAAAGTTTTTTAGTCCAGTAATATCAAGGGTTTCCCGCGAGTCGTTGATTTGTTTCAAAAACACTCCGTGGGCACTTCGGTTGTCCATCAAGCTAGAAAATTCTGCTAGGCTAATATGGATATTTTCCAGCAAGGCAAAGAGCTTGCTGGCAGTTATCTCAGGTAATCCATTTTCAAATCGGGATACCTGTGTGGCTGAGCAAATGTCCCCAGCAGCCTGTCTGAGTGAGATGTGTTTGGATTGGCGTAAATCGTGAAAAAGTTTACCTAAATGAGTCATGAAAATCTCCGTTTGCTTATTGTAGAATACTTGTAACAGATATGCAACGGTTGTTTTGCTATTTTGTTTTTGTGCTATACTGATAAAAAAGGAGCCTACTATGGAAAATTAGCGATTTTTGAGCAAGTTGTGAAGATTTTAAAAGATGATTCTTCTACCAAGAAAGATTTATCTGGTGGAGATGTAACGCATTTTCGTGCTGAGATTTCAGAAGAAATGTCGGATGAAGATTTTCTTTATCGGATGCACTCTTATGTGGCTAGTTTTGGGGTAATGAGTCATATTTCATTTTTCCAAAAAAGTACAAAAATTGGTTTTAGACTACGTGTTTATGGACGCCGCCTCTTTGTAGAGTGGGCGGATCAAGCGACTGGTTTGCAAAAAGGTGATGAGATTGTGGCCATTGCGGGTCAGTCTATTTCAGATTGTTTCCAAGAACACCAAGCCTATTTTGTCAGTAAAACGGCAGAGCGCCACTACTTAGACTGGACCTATCAAATATTTGAAGGTGGTTGCTGTTCAACGTCAGGGGCAGCTTGTAGAAGTGACGGTGCAAGAACCTAGCAACCAACCAACTAAACTCTTTGATCACTATGCTGTAGATGCAGAGACCTATTATATGAAAATGGGCAATTTTTCTGATGAAGAAGCCATCCATCAGCTCTATGACTAAGTTTTTCCTCAGTTAGCAGAAGTGAAGAATTTAATCATAGATGCCCGGGGTAACAGTTGTTGGTAGACCAACCATGGGGATTTTGGATTATTCGAACTGCTGTATTGTGGAATTTGATGATTTTCAACTGATGTATCCCACTTCTCGTTGGTGCGCCATTGACCAAGGAAAAGAGATGATCGACAAGGGTGTAGCACCCCATGTTTTGTTAGATTAGACCCCAGAATACCTGAAAAACTATCGGGATCTGGAGTATAACTTGAATTTGTTGAAACATATATAAACTAAATGTATTGATAAAAAATTTCTATGGTTCAATTAAGTTATATATATTTGTAAATTTATTCGAAAAAGTGGTAAAATATAGGTATCGCATGAAAGGGAGTCGTCAAGTAAAGTATTTACTTGTACCTTGGCATGATTCTCGTGTAACTTATAGAAACCCCAATTTAACTCCTGTTAGACGTGAAGCAGGCTTGCCCTTGGGCAACTCATTCCAATCCTTTTGATGCGATTTTTTATGAGATTTTGAAAAGTTCGGATAACGGACTTTTTTCTGTTTTATCAAGTCTATCTATAGTATAATGAAAGAAATAGATTGAGGAGAAGTTATGAAAATTCGTGGATTTGAGCTAGTAAGCCAGTTTACAGATGAAAATTTATTGCCCAAAAGAGAGACTGCCCATGCAGCAGGTTATGACTTAAAAGTGGCAGTGGAAACGGTGATTAAGCCAGAAGAGATTAAGTTGGTGCCGACAGGGGTCAAGGCTTATATGCAGCCTAGCGAAGTGCTCTATCTTTATGACCGTTCGTCAAATCCTCGGAAAAAAGGCTTGGTCTTGATCAACTCAGTAGGGGTTATTGACGGAGATTATTATGGCAATGCGGATAATGAAGGACATATTTTTGCTCAGATGAAAAATATTACGGATGAGACCGTCACCTTGGAAGTCGGCGAACGCATTGTGCAAGCAGTTTTTGCACCATTTTTGATAGCGGATGGAGATCAAGCCAGCGGTCAGCGTACAGGCGGATTCGGTTCGACTGGGAACTAATTGCGAATAGAATAGATAAGAGGAGGCGAGATGCCTCCTTGTTTTAAGAAAGAAAACGGGGGAAACATGGCAAAGAAAAAATCAACCTTTGTCTGCCAAAATTGTGAATACCATTCGCCCAAGTATCTGGGACGCTGTCCTAACTGTGGTGCTTGGTCCAGCTTTGTGGAAGAAGTGGAAGTTGCAGAGGTCAAAAATGAACGCGTCTCTTTGACAGGAGAAAAAACGCGTCCAATGAAGCTCAATGAAGTGTCCTCCATCCAAGTGGCACGTACCAAGACAGATATGGAAGAATTTAACCGTGTGTTGGGTGGAGGAGTCGTACCAGGGAGTTTGGTCTTGATTGGTGGCGACCCTGGTATCGGAAAATCAACCCTCCTTTTGCAAGTGTCTACTCAGCTATCTACCATTGGAACGGTTCTCTATGTATCAGGAGAAGAGTCTGCTCAGCAAATTAAGCTACGGGCAGAGCGATTGGGCGATATTGATAGTGAATTTTACCTCTATGCAGAGACCAATATGCAGTCCATTCGTACAGAGATTGAGAAGATTCAACCAGATTTTCTGGTGATTGACTCCATTCAGACCATTATGAGTCCAGAAATCTCTAGTGTTCAGGGATCTGTCTCTCAGGTACGTGAAGTGACCAATGAACTCATGCAGATTGCGAAGACCAATAACATTGCCACCTTTATCGTGGGGCACATGACCAAGGAAGGAACGCTGGCTGGCCCAAGAACACTGGAACACATGGTGGATACGGTCTTGTATTTTGAAGGGGAACGCCAGCATACTTTCCGCATTTTGCGGGCAGTTAAGAACCGTTTTGGCTCGACCAATGAAATTGGGATTTTTGAAATGCAGTCTCAAGGATTGGTAGAAGTCACCAATCCGAGCGAGGTCTTTTTAGAAGAGCGCTTGGACGGAGCAACAGGATCAGCGATCGTGGTAACCATGGAAGGCACACGACCAATCTTGGCAGAAGTACAAGCCTTGGTGACACCGACCATGTTTGGAAATGCCAAGCGGACGACAACAGGTTTGGATTTTAATCGTGCCAGCCTCATCATGGCGGTATTGGAAAAACGGGCAGGGCTTTTACTGCAAAATCAAGACGCCTACCTCAAATCCGCTGGTGGTGTACGACTAGATGAACCGGCCATTGACCTAGCAGTTGCAATAGCCATTGCTTCTTCTTATAAGGATAAGCCAACCAATCCGCAGGAATGTTTTATTGGAGAAATTGGCTTGACTGGTGAAATACGCCGTGTCAATCGGATTGAGCAACGAATCAATGAAGCAGCCAAACTAGGATTTACAAAGGTCTACGCTCCTAAAAACTCTTTGATGGGGATTCAAATTCCTAAGGAAATTCAAGTTGTCGGAGTGACAAAACTGGGAGAAGTCTTGCAACTCGTCTTTGCTTGAGTTCTTACCTCGGACAAATAGGATAAAAAATGGTACGATGGGACTATATAGAATTTTTCGGAAGGAAGGTTCGGTTTATATCCAATAAATGTAGGTTTATTGACGTTGTTTTCTAAAAAAGACGAACCAAACAAGACAAACTTACCAGCCCTTTTAGAAGGAGATCTCTCATGTCCTATTTTCAAAATTTTATGAAGGCTAATCAGGCCTATGTTGACTTGCACGGCACACAGCATTTACCTCTCAAACCGAAGACAAAAGTCGCTATCGTGACTTGTATGGACTCGCGTCTTCACGTAGCACAGGCACTTGGCTTGGCACTGGGGGATGCGCATATCTTGCGGAATGCAGGTGGGCGCGTGACAGATGATATGCTGCGGTCACTCGTTATTTCCCAGCAGCAACTTGGTACGAGAGAAATTGTTGTCCTCCACCATACAGACTGCGGTGCCCAAACCTTCACAAATGAAGCCTTTGCTCATCAGTTGGAACGCGATTTGGGAGTGGATGTACATGGTCAAGACTTTCTACCTTTTATAGATGTAGAAGAAAGCGTGAGAGAAGATATGGCAAAATTGCGCCAGTCGGACTTGATTCCAAATGATGTCGAGATCAGCGGGGCTGTTTATGATGTAGACACAGGTCGTATGATAGAAGTAGTATAAGGAGCTGGGGAGATAATCCTCACTTTTTTATTGACAAGAACAGGGTGGAGTGCTATATTTGTATTATGTAGGCGGTACAAAAGAGAGAGTGAGTTGGCGCCATGAAAAAATATCTCATCAAGCAAAAATTGGGGCCGTAGGTGGATAGTTTGATGTTGCGGATGAGTCGGGAATGCCTGCTTATCAAGTAAACGGTTCTTTATGAAATTCCTCAAGGAATTCACGATTTCTGGCTTGGACTTGGAAGTGCAGGGAGACTGGTGGGATGTGAATTTTGCCTTGGTAAAAAATGGAACTACCCTCGCTACTATTTCTCAGGAATGGATGACGCTCACTTCTACTTTGTCAAGTTACCGTCTTTCAAGATGACTTGAGTGGTTTGGTCCTGTCACCGGTCATCGTGATTGACTATGTCAAAGAACAAGAAGTAGCCCGCTCGTAGCCCAGCTATTTTCAAAAGAAAAGGAGAATCCTATGTCTGATAATCGTATGAAATATACAATTGATAGCAATATGCAATTTCCGTTGGTAGAGATTGAGTTAGAGGCAGGAGAGTCTGCCTACATCCAGCAAGGAAGCATGGTCTACCACACACCTAGCGTGACGTTGAATACTAAACTAAATGGACGTGGTTCTGGTCTTGGGAAACTGATGGGGGCTATCGGACGCTCCATGGTCTCTGGCGAGTCTATGTTTATCACCCAAGCCCTTTCCGATGATGCTAATGGCAAAATTGCGCTAGCACCCAACACTCCTGGTCAGGTGATTGCCCTTAACTTGGGAATCAACCAATACCGTCTCAATGACGGCGCCTTCCTCGCCCTAGACGGCTCAGCCCAGTATAAAATGGAAAGACAAAGTGTTGGTACTGCTCTATTTGGCGGTCAGGGGGGATTCTTTGTTATGACAACAGAGGGTGAGGGAACGCTCTTAGCCAACAGTTTTGGCTCTATCAAGAAAATCAAACTTTATGGTGACAGCATCACTATTGATAATGCTCATGTGGTCGCTTGGAGTACCAGTTTGGATTATGATATTCACCTCGAAAATGGTTTTATGCAGTCAATCGGTACGGGTGAAGGAGTTGTTAATACTTTTAGAGGATATGGTGAGATTTACATCCAAAGTTTGAATTTAGCCCAATTTGCAGAGCAACTCAAACCCTTTATTCCAACAGGAAATTCGTAATAGGTGGCTGGACAAATTGTCCAGCTTTTTTGCTACTTTGTTTCTACCACTTACTACTTAGAAATGACCGCTTACTGAAAAAGGCTTGAAAATGATTTCTGTCTTGCTATAATGGTCTTACATAAAGATGAAAGGAGGTTGACATGAAGATTCGTATTGAAATGGACGAGGCTTGCAGAGATGTGGAAGTTGTGATTCGGGCGAATCAGCTGACACTGCAAATTCAGCAAATCCAAGAAGCGTTGGCAAATTTAGAACGAAAAACCTTGATTTTTTACAAGGGCAGTAGTGAATTTTTCCTTAGTCTTGACGACCTGCTCTTCTTCGAAACGGATGGTAGTAAGATTTTCGGTCACACTCATGACAAGGCTTATGAAGTTCGTTTGAAACTCTATGAATTGGAAGATTATTTGCCAACAAATTTTTGTCGGGTAGCGAAATCCACCATTGTCAATATCCGTCAGATTTATGGGATTGATAAATCCTTCTCAGGGACCAGCACCATTCGCTTTTATGACAGCCATAAGCAGGTGCATGTTTCAAGGCATTATTATCAACTCTTAAAGGAAAAACTACAGGAAATGAGGTAGAAATATGAAAAAAAAACTCGCAGGAATTAGCTTGATTGCATTAGCTTTATTGATATTATTTAAGGATCTGCTGGGCTTGACTGGCTTGCAAATTTGGCCTATGGTATGGATCATTGTTTTCGGAGTTCTGACGATTGATGGTATGGTCAACAGTCGTTGGTATAGTGGAGTCTTCTTTGCAATCTTGACTTTTGCGACTGCCAATTCAATGTTTGATTGGACAGAAATTTCCTTCTGGACCCTAGTCTTAGTTGGCTTCCTTCTCATGCTAGGAATTAAGCTACTGACACAACCTAAACATAAATGGCTCACTGTGAACGGCTTATCAAGTGAGAAAGAGACTGTTTTTGGCTCTGCAACTCGCTATGTCAATGATAGCAACTTCATTCAGGACAAGGCGGAGGTGGCCTTTGGCAGCCTGTCTATTTTCTTTGATAATGCGGTCATTCTGGGGGATGTGGCAGATTTGAACATTGACGTTGCCTTTTCAGGTCTGACGCTCTACGTTCCAAGCTCTTGGTATGTAGATGTGTCCGTAGACAATGCATTTAGCTCTGTGAAATGCAAACCAAGTCTATTGCCGACCGATAAGGTTTTGCGTATCAGAGGAGACCTGGCTTTCTCAAGTTTGACCGTTCGATACATCTAATTACAAGTTTCTAGCACTAAGGCTTTTGTCTTGGTGCTATTTTTGGTATAATGAAAGGAACGTAAATTTTACAGGAGAATGCATCATGGCTAATAAAATTCGTGTGCGTTACGCACCAAGTCCAACAGGATTGCTACACATCGGTAATGCGCGTACGGCGCTTTTCAACTATCTTTACGCGCGTCATCACGGTGGTGAATTTATCATCCGTATCGAAGATACTGACCGCAAACGTCATGTTGAAGATGGTGAACGCTCTCAGCTTGAAAATCTTAAATGGTTGGGAATGGACTGGGATGAAAGTCCAGAAACTCACGAGAACTACCGTCAATCAGAGCGTCTAGAGCTTTACCAAAAATACATTGACCAATTATTAGCGGAAGGCAAGGCTTACAAGTCTTACGTCACTGAGGAAGAATTGGCAGCAGAGCGTGAGCGTCAAGAAGCAGCTGGTGAAACACCACGCTACATCAACGAATACCTTGGTATGTCAGAAGATGAAAAAGCAGCTTACATCGCAGAACGTGAAGCCGCTGGTATCATTCCAACCGTCCGTATCGCTGTTAATGAAACAGGTATCTACAAATGGACTGATATGGTTAAAGGCGATATCGAGTTTGAGGGTGGCAACATCGGTGGTGACTGGGTTATCCAAAAACGTGATGGTTACCCAACTTACAATTTTGCCGTTGTTATTGATGACCATGATATGCAAATTTCACACGTTATCCGTGGAGATGACCACATTGCTAACACGCCAAAACAACTCATGGTTTATGAAGCACTTGGATGGGAAGCGCCAGCTTTTGGTCACATGACTCTTATCATCAACTCTGAAACTGGTAAGAAATTGTCTAAACGTGACACCAACACCCTTCAATTTATCGAAGACTACCGTAAAAAAGGCTACCTTCCAGAAGCAGTCTTCAACTTTATCGCTCTTCTTGGATGGAACCCAGGTGGGGAAAATGAAATCTTCTCACGTGAAGAATTGATTGAACTTTTCGATGAAAATCGTCTCAGCAAATCACCAGCTGCCTTCGACCAGAAGAAATTGGATTGGATGAGCAACGAATACATCAAAGTAGCAGAGTTTTCAACCATCTTCGACATGGCTAAACCATTCTTGGAAGAAGCTGGTCGTTTGACAGACAAAGCTGAAAAAATGGTGGAACTCTATAAACCACAAATGAAAGCTGTAGATGAAATCGTACCACTGACCGACCTCTTTTTTGCTGATTTCCCAGAATTAACAGACGCTGAAAAAGAAGTGATGGCCGCTGAAACGGTATCAACAGTTTTGACAGCTTTCAAAGAAAAATTAGTAGCCTTGTCAGAAGAAGACTTCAATCGTGATAACATCTTCCCACAAATCAAAGCTGTTCAAAAAGAAACGGGTATTAAAGGTAAAAACCTCTTCATGCCAATCCGTATCGCTGTCTCAGGTGAAATGCAAGGACCAGAATTGCCAGACACTATCTACCTTCTTGGTAAAGAAAAATCAATTGCCCATATTGATCAAGTGTTGGCAAGTTTGTAAAAATTGAAAACAAAGTCGAGAGAAATCTCGGCTTTTTCTTGAGATGAACAACTTTTAAAATATTGCTATTAAATTTGAAGCGGGAAAAACTAAGACAGGGGCTAGAGGAGGAGAGTAGAATTGGCGTTTTTATAAAACTGTATATCAAAAAAATTCCAGGAATTTTGGATGTGAAAGCGCATTATTAAGATGTTTTCCAATAAAAACAAATAAAAATTTAACAAATATAAAAAAGTTTTTATGCAGAAATAAAGTATATTTCTGCATAAAAGTAGGGAAAGGTGCATAATGTGATTAAAAATTAAGTTATTCGTGAATTTTATACATTTTTAAGAGAGGTCTCGTGCTGCTTTTTAGAGCCAAATTCTTTCTACAAATAGATTTGTATGGTATAATATATGAGATGTTTATATATAAAAATGTGCAGAAAGGGGTTGTATATGTGCTTTTAGTGCATTGTGATAAAAGAAAAATTCATTTACTTTATTGAAAGCATGTTTAAAATTATTTCATTTTTCAAATCATCTACAGTATGCACATGGAAAGTTAAAAATGTAACTTAGTTAATAAGGCTACGAACAAAAGTTTCGTTGCTGGATGGAGGGCAAAAGATAATTTGCTCTGGCCGTCAAATAGTTGTTGTGTTGGTCTGAGCCAATGGTCATTGTTTTACATGTTTTATATTCTAAAAGGAGAAATTATGAACAAAAAAATGAAAAAATTCGCAATTGCGTCAGTAGTCACCTTGTTTTCTACTAATATCCTATCTGCTGCGACTTTTCAAAATCTTCACCTCGGCAATCATGCAGGTGTGGTAAGAGCGGAAGAACCGCCTGCAGATGAAGATGTGCCGTCTATTGAAGAAAAGCAACTAGTAAATGAAGCTAAAGCACTGATGGCTGAGGCAGATTTGGCAATTGCAGATGGAGATTATGAATGGGCGCAGGAGCAGTATGATCAAATCCCATTAGCTGCAATTAAGAATATTCCAAATGTTGAAGTGAAATTTCCAGGATTGCTTGCTCAAATTGCTGCTCTGGAGGCACGGATCAAGGCTGGTGGCACAACGCCAACTCCAGCACCAACAGTTGAGACAAAGACAGAAGCTATTCCTGCTACAACTCGCTATGAAGCAGATTCAAACTTGGACTATGGTCAACAGACAACAACACAAGGAACTCCTGGTGAAAAGACTTGGACTGAAACAAATGGCGTAAAAGATGCGGGCTCAGAAAAAGTTGTAAAAAAAATGGAGCCTACTGTTGTTAAAGTTGGTACGAAGACAAAAGTTGAAATAGTTGCAACTCCAGCGCCAACTGGTGAAGTCTTAGAAAACAATCCAAATTTAGAAAAAGGTGTCAAACAACTGAAAACAGCAGCAACTCCAGGACGCAAGACAGTTACAACAACATACACTCTTGTTAGTTCAACATCTGCAGATGTCACAGTCGCAACAAGCGAATCAAATGTTATTCCAGGTACACAAGCGGTCTACTATATTGGTACAAAAGAAGTGCCTGTAACTCCAATAACACCGGCAGAAACAACTGAAAACATTGTTGAACGTGTGACGGTTAAACCTACAGAAAAGCGTGTTGCTAACCCTGACATGTATGAAGGGGAAACAACACGTACTCCAGGTGTTGAAGGAACTGACTTGGTAACATACAAGGTTTACAAGCTAAATGGTGTAGAAACTAAACGTGAAGAAGTAAATCGTGTACATGAAAAACCAGTGGTCGACGAAGTGGTTCAATACGGCACGAAGAAAAAACCAGTTACAGCTATTTCCGAAATCAAAGTTGATGAGCCGATAAAATTCACTAGCCGCACCGAAGAAAATCCAAACCATCCAGAAGGCACACGTAATGTAAAAGTTACAGGTGTGGATGGTGTTAAGACGGTTACTTATGCAGTGACAACAGTTGATGGCGTGGAAACAGATCGCGTTAAAACGGGTGAAACTGAGAAAGTGGCGCCAGTGCAAGAAGTGATTGAAATTGGTACAAAAAAGGTTGTCGAACAACCATGGACACCAATCTCAATACCAACAGTTTCAGAAGAAGTGAAGACGGAAGTCATCAAACATACAAGCCGTACAGTTGAAAATGACAAATTGGCTAAAGGAGAAACACGTCTTCTCCAAGCTGGTCAAGATGGTCTTCACACAGTTGTCTATGCAGTCACAACAGTTGATGGTAAAGAAGTCAAACGTGATGTAACTTCTGAAACAACAGTGCCAGCTATTGAAGAAGTCATTGAAGTAGGTACATTGGTAACAGAAGTTCCGATTGTGGCACCAGAAGAAGAGGAAAAACCTGAAGCGAAAATTACCGAAGAAACGGTAACAGAGGAAATCGCCTTTGAAACAGAAATGGTTGAAAACGACCAGTTAGCCAAAGGTCAAACACGTGTTGTCCGCCAAGGTCAAAAAGGACTTCACACACAAGTCTATAAGGTGATTACAATTGAAGGTGAAGAACCAGTTCGCATTCTTACTTCTGAAACAACAACTCCAGCGATTAATGAAATTGTTGAAGTTGGTACAAAAGTAGAAGATAAGAAGAATACTCCAAAACCAACTCCAATTTTATCAGCAGACAAACAGGCAGAAGGAAACAAAGAGCAAGTCAAGGAGCAAGTCCGACCACAAGCAACCAATGAAAAAGTATTGCCAAAAACAGGTGAACAAACATCATTCCTAGCTGTAGCGGGGGCTATCTTATTGGCGGGACTTTTAGCAATTGTAGGCTATAAAAGGAAAAAAGAATAGGATATATAATGAATAGTAAAAATAAGGATAGCAGGTTGAAAAAACTTGCGGGCTGGGTAGCTTCCATCGGGACAGTTGCGGCGCTCGGCTTTAGTATGACAGGAGGGATCTTTGCCAATGCTGTAGATCTTGGTGCGGTCAGTGTTAATACACGAGCGAGCCAAGAAGGCTGTGCCATCAAAATTGAAACTGTCGAACAAGTTGAATGGAAGATACCGCGTACACCAATTGACTTGGTTATCTTGCAGGATACCAGTGGTTCTTTTGAAAATACCATTGGTAGAGTCCAACAAGCTTTGACGACCTTGACGACCCCTGTTGATGCAGAGAAGTACGATGAAAATAATCCACGATTAGTTTTCACAGGTGATACTTCTACAACAGATCGCGTTATGGTGAATACTTTCCAAGGTATTGATGGAGGTCGTCGTTACTCAACCTATTACGGAAATGATTTTGGTCATCTTGAAGCAACGGTAAGTCAGCCTGTAAGTGCACAATATAAATATCAACCAAGTGCTTTGATGACTTCTATTGCTCAAATTCAAAATGCGATTAATGCATTTAGACCTGACGGAGGAACCCCCACAGTACCGGCCATCGATGATACAATCAAAGAATACAATCGGATTAAAGGTGATATGGCAAACGGTCGTAAGACAGTCTTCTTGCTAATCACAGATGGTGTAGCTAATGGGTATAGAGATCCAAATGATAATAGAGTCTACATTGATAGAAGTCTAGAACGCACCTATATGCTGCAACAGGACTGGGGAACAACTCAGTGGCCCGAAGCAGCTCAAGACTACTTGGCTCGTGCAAAAGAATTAACGGATAAAGGGGCAGAGCTTAAGAAAACTTTAGGGGATAACTCAAAAGTAGTTGTTGGTTTCTGGGAAGATATTGACAGTTTCACTACTTATACACAATATGGGAAAATTTACCTCAATGACTTAAATAGTCCAGCAGCTGGAACAAGATTACGTCTGTCAGATAATCGATCGGTACAAAAAGTTTTCCATGAAGCCCTCACAAACATAGCCTCTCCAGATGAGGTGGATGAGAATACAGGTGAGAAGAAAACTTACTATGTCAACGAAAGTGACATCAATGTATTTTCTGAGAAAATATTGAAATCAGTTGCAGATGCCCTTAAGAAAGAAAATGTCAAGGGGGAATTTACTGTAACTCCAGGTTATACTGTAGATTCTGTTCAAATTAATGGAAAAACAGTTGTTAAAAATCTTACAAATAAAGACACTCAAATCGAAGGTTCTGTTATACAAGAAGGTGAAAAAGTCACAATCTCTGTCCCAGAAAGCGTATTTAAATCAGGTAAAAACAGCTTTGACTACAAGTTGAAACGGACAGAAGAAGCTGCAAATCTGAACGAAGCAGATGAAGAAGAGCCGCCAGCTAATTATACTCCTCCTAAGATTGAACGTGAAGTTGGTCAATTGGTAGGTACCTTTAAAGTTGGTGGTTTTGAAAGTGCACCAATCGGTTCTACTACACCAGTCAGTGTACAAGTTACAGACTTGAAGTACTGTTACCCACGTGTTACCAAAGATGTAAAAGACCAAGATTCTTCAAACGATAAGAATGGGGATAATGGTACATCTGGTGTGATTGCTCAAGACCCACTTTTGATTAATGAAGAGGATCCTTCTAAAACAATCAAGCGCCCTTCATATGCGGCCTCATTGACAACTGAAAGTGAGAATTTCACTTATACTGTTGATTACAGCATGTATAACATTCCGTTGGAAATGAAGCAAAATGTTATGTTGACAGACCAGTTGAATTATCATGTTCAATTTATCAATGCTAGGGTGATAGATACCTCCACAGGGCAAGAAGCTACAGGATTTCAAGTATCCACTCAAGAAACAACGGATGCATTAGGTAACCCAACAACAACTGTTGTTGCAACTGTGCCAACTTTACCTGGTGTGAATAACGATACTGTTAAAGAGGGTGAGTATGGTGGTCACAAGTTTAAGAAATATCAACTTGTCATTACAGCTAAAATAAAAGACCAGTATTCATTAGAGAACAATGCTAAAGAATACTACAAAATGATTCAAGATAATAACGGTCTTGGTTTTGCTAACCAAGCAGCTATTATCTGGAATGGTGAAACGTCAAATATCACTGATAAAACAGCTAAAATCCGTCGTTCAAATGCGGTATATGTTGCACCACCGGTTCAAACAGATATTAAAAAATCTGTTATGCAAAATCCCACCGATGCTGGGGGGGCACACTTAGAACTTCCAACTCGTGAAGACGACTATTACTATAGTTTAGAGTCAACATGGCCAGGTCTTTTTGATACATATGGAATTTCAGATTTACTTGTGCCAGAACTGGTATCACTTAACGAACAAGGCGAAGATACGATTTTTGTCAATGGACAAGAGTCGACTGTCTTGAAACACTACATTAAAAAAGAATCTGTTCAACAACCAGATGGTTCTATTCGCGATCGTGTGTACTTTAAATTAGATAAAGCAACACTTACTGCGACAGAATTGAGTCGTATTAACCGCGAAATTACGAAGTTGAATAGGGGAAACGATGGACCTGCGATTATCAAGTTAGCAATCAAAGCACAAATTCGTGAAAATGTTGTTCTTGCAAAATATGCGGATAACACTGGTAAAATTAAGGTACCAAATGATGCAACTGTAACCTTAAATAACGAATCAACTACGTCAAATAAAGTTACGGTATCACCAAATTCACCAGCTGCTTACAAACGTATCAACAAAGAAAAAGAAAGTCTGAACACGACAGTAGATACAAAAACAGGTCTTGGTGAGGTCTTTACTTATGATATTTCAGCGGCTCTTCCAAAAGATATCAATACTTTGAAGCAATATTATATTCGTGATGAATTAGATGAACGTTTGGAATTAGTAAACTTTAGCAACTCTGATATTGCTGCTAAGATGGTTGATGTCGATGCAGAACATTTTGATGTTGAAGTAAAAGATGAAGAAATCAACGGTAAGACAGTAAAAGTTGTTTACGCGCGATTGAAAGACGAAAGTTTTACAAGTGTGAAAGCTGACGATGTCGTTCACTTGGTGATCAATGCCCGCGTCAAAAAGGATGCGACAGGTACTATTGAAAATACAGCTACTGTTACATATGATGGCAAGACAACGCCACCAACGCCACCAGTATTTGTAACCCCTCCACCAAAAGTAACGAAATCAGTTGAACCAGCTGTTAAGAGTCGTATGGCTGGTGCTGCCGATGGTGTTGCAGAAGGATTCTATGAAGCAAAAATCAATACGTCTGGAGAAGACATCGAGCTTGCTGTGTGGAATGATCCATATGTTTACAAGGTAAATACAACTATTCCTAAAGGGGCTACATCATTTGTTATTTCTGATGAACTCATCCCTGAAATGGATATGGTGAATGAAATCACCCCAACAACACCACGTAGCGCTGTTATCAACGCAGATGGTGTTGAAGTAAACATTCCTGCAAAACAAATCACAGTTGATACTTCTGGTGCTCGTCACACGATTAAAGTTGACCTAACTGCTGATCAAATTAAGCAATATGCTGAAAGAACAATCACGTTGACATTTAGTGCTAAGTTTAAAGCAGGTGCAGACTTGACGCAATACATCAGTGCAGCGAATGGTCTTCCAAAAGCACCAAATACAGCGCAAATTCAAGTTAACAATAATCCTAAGGTTGACTCAAATACAGTTACTGTAACTCCTCCAATCAACAAACCAGAAATCAAGAAGACTGTTGATGGAAAAACTCACAGTGACTTAGATGGTCGTTACCAAAATATTCTCTATACAATCAAGACTAAAATTCCATACAATACAAAAGATTTTGTTGTGAAAGATATTCTTGAACCTGTTTTGCAATTCAAATCAGAGTTGCATGAAGTGACGGTTAAAGTTGGAGATAAGACATATCAAGGTGATGAGTTAGCGAAAATCGTAAAACTAGGTTCGGAAGAGATTGACGGTCTGAATCATGCAGTCTTCACAGCTACCTTCACAAACGATCAAATTGCGGGTAATCAAGACAAAGATGTTGTAATTGAGTTCTTGGCACAGGTACGTAATGAAGCGGACTTGACTAAGTACCGTTATGTAAAAGAAAATCATTCAGAAAAATATGGTAAAGATGAAAATCATGCCGAAATTCCGAATGAAGCTTCTTACATCATCAATAACAAGATTATTGAAAAATCAACACCTGTAACAGTGACGCCACCGCCACCAACTGAATCTAAGATTGATAAGAAAATTGAAGATGTGTATTCAACTGAAGCAACAAAAGCGCTTGTTGATCACTTGAATGTTGAAAATGAAAAAGATTACAATTATGTTATCGATGTTACACTTCCTTCTAATATCTTTGAGTACAAATCTTGGGAATTGGTAGATACCTTAGATCCACGTTTGGCCTTGTCTAAGACACAAGCACCAACGGTTGAGCCATACCACTCAGATGGCACTCCATTGACAGATGAAGATATTGCTTATGTGAAAGAACATTTCGTTGTCCAGGTTGTAGATGCTACTGCTGAAAATGGAGATGCTACGAAGAAGATTGTTGTCACGGTGCCAGAAGGTAAGATGACTACGCTCCATGACAAATATCAAATTCGCTTGAAGATTCCTGCTTACATCAAAGCTGGTGTAACAGATCGGGAAATTCCAAACGAAGCTGTAAAACGTGGAGTTAAGCCGAACAATCAAGTTCATGAAATGAAAACTCCAAAAGTAACAGTGACTCCTCCACAAGGTGAACCTTCTATTGATAAGAAGATTGAGACGCCAGAGACTAAGGAACTTGTGACAGACTTGAACATTGAGACTGTTACTCCGTATAACTACATTGTTACAACAGACTTGCCAGTTGATATTGCTGAATATAAGAAATTTGTTATCAGTGATACCTTGGATGACAAATTGACGGCACTGAATACAACAGATGCTAAACCTACTATTGCAGGCGATGCAGCTGAATTCTTCACAGTAGTAGTTGAAGGAAACAAAGTAACTGCAACGATGAAAGACATTGCGTCAGAGCGTAAGAAATTGACAGGCGATGAGTTGACTGCCTACAATGCGAAAGTTGAAAAAGCTCTTGCAGGTAAGACAGTGAAGTTGACCATTCCTGCTCAAATCAAGGCTGGTGAAACAACTCCAGATATTCCGAATAAGGCGAAAATTGATTACACCAATACAGTTGGAGCTGACGGAACGAAGGAAACTAAGCCAGTAACGGTTACCCCTCCAGGTACAACTCCAACCATTGAGAAGAAAATCGTAGATGGCGACAAGTTGGTAGATGAGTTGAACATC
>JAIMFC010000009.1:0-26192 GCA_019794795.1 Streptococcus gallolyticus | reverse complement strand
ACGTACACCACCGGTTAATGTAACGCCACCACCAACACAACCAACCATTGAGAAGAAAATCGTAGATGGCGACAAGTTGGTAGATGAGTTGAACATTGATACTCAGAAACCATATGAGTACGAAATCAAAGTCACTCTTCCAAGCGACATCGCTAAATACGACAACTTCCAAATCTACGATGATGTAGATAAACGTCTCGAAGTGAAATCTGTAACAGTTCAAGGTGACCACGCAGATAAATTCACCACAACAGGCGCAGGTGTGAACGCTGTTCGTGTTGATGCGAAGAAAGATCAAATTAAGAACTTGCCAGCTAACGAAACCATTACGGTTCGTGTGAAAGCTGAAATCAAGGCAGGTGTAACAGAAACTGTACCAAACACAGCTCTCTTGATTACATCTAAACCAGGTAAGGATGGCACACCAGGTGTACCAAACAAACCAGAAGATCCAAACACGCCGAAGACACCACCAGTTAACGTCACTCCTCCAACACCAACTGAACCAACTATCACGAAGAAAATTGTAGATGGTGATAATCGTCTCGATGAGATGACAGTTGACAATGAAACTGATTACGATTACGAAATCATCGTTACATTGCCAAGCACGATCAAAGATTACACACAATTTGACATCAAGGATACCGTTGATTCTCGTTTGGCAGTTCAGAAAGTTGAAGTGACAAGTGCAAATGCCTCAAGCTTCACAACGACTGCATCAGGTGAAAACAATGTAGTTGTAAGCGTGAAAGATGGCGAATTTACTAAGCTGAAAGGCGAAGACAAAGTCGTTATCCGTGTAACTGCTCAAATGAAAGCAGGAGTATTGGATACAGTACCAAATGATGCCTTCATCATTTCTACTCATCCAAATGCGGACGGAACTCCTGGCAGACCAAACAAACCAGAAGATCCAAATACGCCGAAGACACCACCAGTTAACGTCACACCTCCAACACCAAATCAACCACCGATTGTGAAGAAAGTAAACAATGCGGACAGTGCAACGCTGAAAGCTCGTACAGAAATCTTTACATATAGTATCGAAACAACGGTACCAACAGGCGCGTTTGCCTTTGAAGTAACCGATACTTTGAAAGAGGTATTGTCATTCGAGGGTGCTGTAAAAGCAACTGTTGATGGTCAAATGGTTCCATCAGCACAAATTACAACAAATGGTCAAGACTTGCGAGTTACTTTGACAAAAGAACAAGTTAAAGCTTACGCAGGTAAGGCTATGCAAGTTGTCTTTGCTGCTAAGGTGAAAGATGGCGCAGACTTGACACCATATATGGTAGATGGTCAAACAAGCATTCCAAATACAGCAAATTACCTCATTAACAATAATCCTGCTACTAAGAAGGATTCAAATACAGTTCCTGTAGTTCCACCAACACCAAATGAGCCTGGTATTGATAAGAAAATCAATCGTACAGAAACTCACTTGGATATTCCAACTAACCAATCGTACATGTACAATGTCAATGCGGACATTCCGGCAGACATCTCTACATATCGCGAATTTATTGTAACGGATAACTTGGTAGATGCATTGGCAATCAACGGCGATGTTGTTGCTTATGTAGATGGCTACACAACGGATGCTGTGAAGGTAACAGTTGAAGGAAATCGTGTTATCGCAACTGTTGTAGACTTTGCAAAACTTGCAGGCTACAAACAAATCCAACTTTACATCCCTGCTTACATTAAGTCAGATGCTGATTTGACTGCTTATATGACAAATAATGTTGCAAGCATTCCAAATACAGCTAACCTTGACTTTACAGATAGTAATGGTGTGAAGAAACATAAAGACACTGTTCCAGTAACAGTAACTCCTCCAACACCAAACACACCAAATCCACCGACACCACAAGAGCCAACTCCAGATGCTCCTGTGAAGACGGTTAGCGGTGTAGATGGTAAGGAACAAGCATTGAGCAAGCTCTTGGCTAAATCTACAGATGCCTTCCGATTCGATATTAAATCGGTTGTTCCAGCTGACCAAGCTGATGATAAACGCATCAACTTGACAAGCTTGACAGTAACAGATACCTTGGATGCACTCTTCACTGTGAAGAAAGAACAAGTAGCTGTGAAAGTATCAGGTACACCAGCAGCAACAGCTAACTATATTGACGAAGACGTAGAAAAAGCTCAAGCAGCTCTCGATGCTGAAACTGCTAAGCTTGAAGAAATTAAAACTTCTTCAAATGCCGCAGCCGCAAAAGACAAGGTAACAGAAGCGCAAGCAACCGTTACTGAATTGGAAGCAGCATTGGCACAAGCACAAGCTAAATTAGCAGAGTTGAAAGCTCCTGCTACAACAGATACAACAACTTCATCAATAGATGCTACAACGACATCAGGCACAGCTCCAGCAACAGATAATACTGCTGCCATTGCTGAGCAAGAAAAAGTTGTTGCAGAACTTGATAAGAAGGTTACTGCAGCTAAAGCAACATTGACAACAGCACAAGAAGCCTTGGCAACTGCTAAGACAGATGCTGAAGTCAGAGTGGAAGTTGCAAACCAAGAAAAAGTTGTTGTAGAAAAACAAAAAGCACTTGATCAAGTGAAAGAAAAACAAGCTAAGCTCCAAGCTAAACTTGCTGAACTTGAAAAAGTAAATGACAAAGGCGAATTGACAGCTGAAGCTATCGTAGCTTTGGGTGGTACAATTAAGGTTGAAGGACAACTTGTAACGGTTGACTTCTCAGACGAATTCACAATGGAAGCCCTTAAAGGACGTACAGTAAGTGTTATCATTTACTCATCTATCAAGGATGTAAAAGCTTTGACAGATGTACACTTCACTAAGGGAATTGAAAATACTGCAACAGTACAATTCAATCATAATCCAAACACTGATTTGACGAAGAAGACAAATACAGTAACAGTTATCCCACCTAAGCCAGAAAAACCAACGCCACCTCCAACGACTCCTGATGAGCCGAAAGGTGACTTGCCAACACCTCCTACACCACAAGGACCAACGCCAACACCTAAGAAGGTATTGCCACGTACTGGTTCAACTAAATCAGACATTTGGGCACTTGTAGGTATGGGACTTGCGGGCATTCTCGCTTACGCCTATGGCAAAAAAAGAAAAGATAGCTAATATCTCTTTCTAAAGAAACAGAGGAATCATCTTCCTCTGTTTTTTGTATTTTGGAGAAAAATATTGCCAAAAGTAGCTGGTAAACAGGCAGTTTATTGGCTTTTTTTGAAATTTTGATTACAAATATGTTATAATAGTGTTAATTTTGAAAGATGGAGTGGACGATGAGAAAAAGCTATCGTGTCAAGCGAAAACGCGATTTTAACGATATTTTTACACAAGGAAAAAACGTTGCCAATCGCAGATTTGTCGTCTACCGATTGCCGAAAGAACAAGGTCATTTTCGTGTTGGATTATCGGTGAGCAAGAAGCTGGGGAATGCGGTAGTACGCAATAGTATCAAGCGGAAAATTCGCCACGTTTTGATGGAGTTTTCTCCTCATTTGACCCAGGATGATTTTGTGGTGATTGCCCGCAAAGGGGTAGAGGATTTACCTTATCAGGAAGTAAGAAAAAATCTGCTTCATGTTTTAAAATTAGCAACTATTTACCAGGAAGGTGTATCTCTTGAAAAAGAAAGTTAAATGGGCAGGCTTGTTAAGTTTGTCACTTCTCGTATTGACTGCCTGTGGAACGAGTGCTGTTACGAGCGAATCCACGGGGGCATGGAACCAACTTGTTTATTGGTTTGGTCAATTTATTCAGCACTTATCAATTGGTGGACATATCGGAATTGGGATTATCCTCTTTACGTTGATTATTCGGACAATCTTATTGCCGCTTTTCCAGATTCAAATGAAGTCATCGCGGCAAATGCAGGAGTTGCAGCCTAAACTCAAAGAGCTTCAAGCCCAGTATCCAGGTACGGATATGGAGAGCCGTCAAGCCTTGAGTGAAGCAACTTCTAAGCTCTATAAGGAGAATGGGGTTAGCATGACAGCATCCATGTGGCCAATTCTCGTTCAGATGCCGATTTTGATTGCCCTTTTTCAAGCCCTCAGTCGCGTGCCAGAACTGAAAGTTGGTCAATTCCTTTGGCTGAATTTAGGGGCGACAGACCCATACTTCGTTTTGCCTGTATTAGCAGCAGTTTTCACTCTTCTTAGTATGTGGCTGACCAATAAGGCTGCACCTGAAAAAAATGGTGCTATGACAGCCATGATGATTATCTTCCCAGTGATGATTTTCTGGTTTGCCTTGACAGCTGCCAGTGGGGTATCGCTGTATTGGGTTGTTTCAAATGCCTACCAAGTTTTCCAGACCCTTTTATTGAACAATCCTTTCAAAATCATTGCAGAACGTCAAGCTAAGATTGATGCAGAGAAAGAGCGTGAAGCAAAAATCCGCCGTGCTCAAAAGAAAGCTCGTAAGAAAAAATAGTCTGAAATAGGAGATAAGAGTATGAAATTTACAGGAACTACTGTGGAAGAAGCCATTCAAAATGGTTTGAATGAATTAAATATTCCGCGTAAAAAGGCACACATTACAGTTTTAGCACGTGAAAAACGTGGTTTCTTTGGCTTTGGTAAGAAGCCAGCCCAAGTAGATATCAATGTCATCAATGAAACAACCGTTGCGAAAGCAAATCAAAAAGCTGTTCGTGGCGTTCCAAGTGAAATCAATGAGCTCAATGAACCAGTAAAGAGCGTTTCCGAAGCGACCATTGATCTTGGTAAAGTTGTAGCAGCCGTAAAAGAATTTGAAAAATCTGGTCAAGTATTAGATGATGACATCAAGGCTGAAATCCTTAAAAATGATAAGGATGCCAAGACTATCTTGGAAGAAACAGGTCGTATTGAAATCATCAAGGATGAGCATGTAACAGAAGGGGTACCTGTGTCAAACAGTTTTGAAGACTTGAATATCAAAGTGGAACAAAGCTATGATATTGATCAAGTGGTGACAGAAGTGTCTGACTATGTTCAAGAAATCTTAGATGATATGGATGTGGATGCTCAGCTTGAAGCCACACATAATCGTCGTACTATCAATATCCAAGTGGATACTAATGAACCAGGCCGTGTCATCGGCTACCATGGTAAGGTTTTGAAAGCTCTGCAACTTTTGGCGCAAAACTTTCTCTACAATCGCTATGAGCGTAATTTCTACATTACTATCAATGTCAATGATTATGTAGAACACCGTGCAGAAGTTCTTCAAGGCTACGCACAAAAATTGGCTGAGCGTGTTTTGGAAGACCAAGAAGCTTACCACACAGACCCAATGTCTAGCAGTGAACGAAAAATCATTCACCGAATCATTTCTAAAATGGACGGCTTGACAAGTTACTCAGAAGGCAATGAACCAAACCGTTATGTGGTAGTAGATATTGAGGGAAGCCGTGATTAATATTTCAGCTTTGTCGACCTATTTGGCTGCTCAGGGAGTCAAATATATCATGCCTAAAAAGGCAGGCAATCTGAAAGAAACCATGAAAGATTTAAAACGAGAAGGGCAGGAAGCTCGTCTCGTTTTTTCTCAGATTGCCAAAGATTTTCAAGTGGTTTATCCGAATTTCACCTTAGAACGAGTTAGCAACTGGGTCAATCAAGCGCAAATTGCGCGCCCTCATTTCTGGGTTTATTTGCGGCAGGAGGAAGCTGTATCAGATCCCATGTTTGCCTTTCGCTTGTATGAAAATGCTACAGAATTTGGTATCTCCGTTGAAGTGAGTATCATTGAGCGCAAGAGGGATGAGGAGAGTCTGGCTAAGCAGGCGCGGATTTTAGAGGTTGCTCCTATTATGGGAACCTATTACCAGTATGTAGAAAACGATGCAAGTATCAAATTACCTGCTACCGAGGAGAATCGTCAACTACTAAAAAAACGCCTTGAAAATGGAGACTTGCGTAAAGTGCTTATCAAGACAGATATCCCTTTATGCGAAGGATTGGATACCCAAGAGTTGATTAATCAACTCCATAATGGTGTGGACCTGCTAAGACCTTATTATGAAGCAACCAGAATAAACTAGCTGTTGCTAGAGTATTTTGTTAAAATTTTCTATTTTTGAGTAAAAAATCAGTTGAAAATTTACATGAAAAGATAGATGTGCTTGACAATGACTGGAAAAAACTGTAGAATAGTATGGTATGTTTAGTAACTGATCATAACTAGCCGGCTAAACGAATACGAAAATCTATCAGGAGGTATTCATCGTGAAACGTACTTTTCAACCAAGTAAAATCCGTCGCGCGCGTAAACACGGTTTCCGTAACCGTATGTCTACTAAAAATGGACGTCGCGTATTAGCAGCTCGTCGCCGTAAAGGGCGCAAAGTGCTTGCTGTAGCATAAGATGAAGAAATGAAAACCAGCAGAAACTCGAGTCTGTTGGTTTTTTTGTGCTAGAAATTTAGAGTATCGGTCTAGAGCAGTTATGAAAAATGTGATACAATGAGCATGTAAATATCAAGAAATGAGTGAGGATAAGAGATGGTAGGGATTGAAGATGTTGCAAAGTTAGCCAATGTTTCACCGACTACGGTATCACGTGCTATGAATGATCATCCGTATGTATCTGAGAAGACTAAGCAGCGAATTCAGGCAGCTATGGATGAACTGGGTTACTTTCCAAATAGTGGCGCACGCCAGCTACGTGGTAAAGGGACCAAGTTGATTGGTGTGATTGTATCCTATATTACAAACCCCTTCTTTTCCTATTTAGTGGATAGTATTGAAAAAAATGCTTCCGAAAACGGCTATAATATTGTAGTTTTGCAAACTCTTCAAGATGTTCAACGAGAAGAAGTTTTTATTGGGATGTTGAAGCGGAAACAGTTGGATGGCTTAATTCTACTTCCTTAGAAACTCATACGGAAGAAGTAGTAAATCTTGTAAAAAAAAGGTGAGATTGTGTTGTGCAATCGTAGCTTGGTGGATAGTTAGCTACCAATCATCAAAATTGATGAAGAGAAAGTTACAAAAGATACTTCTAACAACTACGGTATGGCGCAAGCGCAAGCAGTTATCTTCTTTGTGATTATTGCAGCGGTATCATTGATACAGGTTTGGTTTACGAAACGTGAGGAGATTGAGGCGCAATGAGAAAATCAAATACTTACTTCCGCTATGTTATCGTAACGGTTATGGCCTTGGTGACCCTCTTTCCGATTGTATTTTTGCTCTTAAATTTCTTTAGGTCACAAACGGAAATCGTTAAACAACCGATGGCTTTGCCAGAGCACTTTTCTTTCAAATATCTTCAGTCAGCGATTGAGCGGATTGACCTGGGAAGCTCTTTCTTGTTAACTTTGCTCATTACAAGTTTATCAGTGGCATTGATTATCCGTATCTCATCGGGGGCGGCTTGGATGATGGTTCGTTTCAAATCAAAGATTTCAACAGTTCTCTTGCTTTTATTCACAGCATCAATGTTGATTCCTTTCCAGGCCATCATGTATCCTTTAATTAGCATGTTTGATAATATGGGTTTGAAAAATGTTCCTGGCTTGGTGATTATGTATGGTGGGTTTGGGCTCAGTATGTCACTTTTCCTCTATCATGGATTTATCAAGAGTATTCCAGTTTCTCTCGAAGAAGCTGCAATTATTGATGGTGCAAGCCCTGTGCAGGTTTATTTTAAGGTCATCATGCCACTTTTGAAACCCACAACGATGACAGTTATCATTTTGAATGGCATGTGGATTTGGAATGACTATCTCTTGCCATTCTTGGTGATTGGGAACAGTGAGATCAAGACATTGACGCTCTCGGTCTATTTTGCTAAATTGGAGTCAGGCCAATATGGTAATTCCTGGGATTTGATTTTCCCAGCAGTATTAATCACGATGCTATTACAAGGCTTTGACAGCCCTTTATCGTCACCCTGTGTACGGAGAAGCCATTCGCTTCGGCCAGTTTGAACCAGCCTATATGAACCTGGAAAATGTCATTGTCTATGAGCGTATATGCGAAGAGCGTGTACAGGTTATCGTAAATTTCCAAGATCAGGCTGCACAAGTGGTTTTACCACATGCACCAAAAGAACTAATAACAAGAAAGTGGAGCTGCAGGAAAACCTCCTAGACTTGCAACCCTATCAAGCTCTAGTCATCGCTTTATAGTAAAGAGGAGTTAGGCTCAAGTCTAGCTCCTAAATTTATGTTAGTTAGAATAACAAAACGCAGTGGTTGATTGGTATCTTTATTCACTTTTCAAGTTCCAAAGATAACCTAATCAACTGTGCGGGGGTGGGAAGACGAACTCTCTATAAGTTGTTATGAGTTCTTTCCCACTCCCTAAAAATCCCCTAAACTGTGCTATAATAGTGGTATGTTAGAAATTTTTGATACCCATACCCACCTTAATGTGGAAATTTTTTTAGGAAAAGAAGAAGAAGAGATTGACTTGGCGCGTGAACTTGGTGTGACTAAGATGAACGTGGTCGGTTTTGACCAAGAGACCATTGCCCAATCGCTTGCGCTGGCAGAACGTTTTGACCAGGTTTATAGTACCATCGGCTGGCACCCGACAGAGGCTGGCTCTTATAACCAAGACATCGAAGACATGATTGTCCAGAACCTGTCAAATCCAAAAGTCATCGCTCTCGGTGAAATCGGGCTGGATTACCACTGGATGGAAGACCCAAAAGAAGTCCAATTTGAAGTTTTCAAACGTCAAATTCAGCTCTCAAAGGATCACGACCTACCTTTCGTTGTTCACACCCGTGATGCCCTTGAAGATACCTACCAAGTCATCAAAGAAGCAGGTGTGGGACCACGAGGCGGTATCATGCATTCCTTCTCTGGAGGTCTGGCCGAGGCACAGAAATTCGTTGACTTGGGGATGATGATTTCTTTCTCTGGTGTCGTAACTTTCAAAAAAGCACTGGACATTCAGGAAGCAGCGCAGTATTTGCCCCTAGACAAAATCCTAGTCGAAACGGACGCCCCCTACCTTGCGCCCGTACCAAAACGTGGCCGCGAGAATAAAACCGCCTACACCCGCTATGTGGTGGAGAAAATTGCAGAGCTGCGAGGCATGACCGTGGAGGAAGTGGCCGACGCGACTTACCAGAATGCTATGAGGATTTTTAACCTTGACTGAGAAAATTAAAATTCAAGAAGTGGTAGTCGTCGAAGGTAAGGACGACACCGCAAACCTACGCCGTTTCTACGATGTGGATACCTACGAAACCCGAGGGTCTGCCATTTCTGATGATGACCTAGAACGTATTGAAAAGCTCAATGATCTCCGCGGTGTTATTGTCTTCACGGATCCTGACTACAACGGCGAGCGCATCCGCAAAATGATTATGCAGGCAGTTCCCACCGCAAAACACGCCTTCCTCAACCGAGGCGAAGCAGTCCCAAAATCAAAAACCAAGGGGCGTTCACTTGGTATCGAACACGCTAGCTTTGAAGATCTGCAAAAAGCCTTGTCATCTGTCATGGGAAATTACGATGATCAGAATAATTTTGACATTAGCCGAGCAGACCTTATCCGTTTTGGCTTGCTTATGGGAGCCGATAGCCGCAAACGCCGTGAGTATCTGGGAGAAGCGCTCCGCATTGGTTACTGTAATGGCAAGCAACTCCTAAAACGCTTGGAACTGTTTGGCGTGACCTTGGCTGACTTGGAAGATGTGATGGGGAGATATTAGGAGATAATTATTTTGGGAAGTAAAAATAGAAAACATCAATTAAAACAAGAATCAAAAGTAGAGAATCAAAAATTAGTCTCTCTAGTAACTCAATCTAATAATAGTTCCTCTATAGAAGAACTATCTAGAATATCTGAAGATGCTCAAAAGTTATGTGAAAATAAGAAATCTATAGATAACGCTATTCAGTATGCGAAGATACTATTAAACTTATCAGCTAAACAAACTGAGGAAGGCTCAAGTCAATCGACAGCAGAAAAAGTAAAGGCACTTTACGATAAGTTTAATGACTCAGCCGACATAGCAGAATCATATGCGATTGCATTAAGAAATTTATCAAATCAGCAAACAGATGAATCAAGTCGACAAGCCACAGTAGATAAGCTTAGTGCTATCTATGATAAATTTAAAGACTTCGACACAGTGTCGGAATCTATAGCTGAACAATATGTGGTAGCATTAAGGAATTTGTCAGTTCAGCAAACAGATGAACCAAGTCGACAAAGCACGGTAGATAGGCTTGGCGTTATTTATGATAAGTTCAAGGATTTTGACACCGTATCGGAATTTATAGCTCAACGATATGCAGCTTCCTTGGTAAATTTGTCAGCTAAACAAGCTAATGAAGAAGCTAGACGCTCAACATCAGAAAAAGTAAAGGCACTTTACGATAAGTTTAATGACTCAGCCGACATAGCAGAATCATATGCGATTGCATTAAGAAATTTATCAATTCAACAACTAGATGAACCAAGTCGACAAAGTACGGTAGATAAGCTCGGCGCTATTTATGATAAGTTCAAGGATTTTGACACCGTATCGGAATCCATAACTCAACAATACGCAGCTTCCTTGGTGAGTTTGTCAGTTAAACAAGCTAATGAAGAAGCTAGACGCTCAACATCAGAAAAAGTAAAGGCACTTTACGATAAGTTTAATGACTCAGCCGATATGGGGGAATCGTATGCGATTGCATTAAGAAATTTATCAATTCAGCAAACAGATAAATCAAGTCTCCAAGCCACAGTAGATACGCTTAGTGCCATTTATGATAAATTTAAAGACTCTGACAAAGTATCTGACTCCATAGCCGAACAATATGCGGTATCCTTGGTAAATTTGTCTGTTAAACAGTCAACACAATCTGCTGAAAAATCGATTGATATTATTTTTGGTATATTAGAAAACAATCCAGTTGCTTCTATTCTTGAAAATGGCATTAAAGCGTTAACTAATTTGGGATTAAAGGAGTATCCTGATAATGATAATAAAGATGTATCTATTGCAGTAGCCAAAGCCTTAGATAGCCACTTTTATTCAAAATATGTCCCAAAGAAAAATAAGATTAAACTTATTACGGATGCTGTGAAATATAATCTGGTAGGAAGAACTAAATATGAGCTTCAGAAAGACTGGATTAACAAATATAGTAATGATAAAGATAAGTTAGAAAAAATATTAGATATTTATCTACAAGTTCAAATGGTTAAATATTTACTAGCAATGAAGAAATTTCCAGAAAATCTTAAGGTTGGTCACTATACTTCTGGTAAAGTGTTGCAAATTTTGTTGAAGCAAAATAATGAGTTATACGACGAAAAGAAGTATATAATTAAAGGAAAAACTCGTCTAAGTAATGCTAACTATATGAATGACCCAGAGGAAGGGAAAGTTTTAGACAAGGTTTTAGCTTCTAAGATATTAGATGGGATAAAATCAAATGATTTGGAACCTAGTTCATGGTTTTTGATGAGCTTTACAACTGAAACAGACGATTTGGCTATGTGGTCTCAGTATGGAAATGATGCAGAAGGTGTTTGTTTGGTTTTAGATAATGCTACTTTTACCTTGGCAAAAGATTTAGCAAGCATTGAATGGAAACAATCAATTACTGCAGAAAATATTGATATTAGTCAAAGTAAAAAGAGCTTGAGTGAAGAATCTTCTGTAGAAGAAAATGACTTAGTTAGCAAAAAAGGTGATTATTTATACCGAATTTGTTATATTGACTGTCATTCTGAGGGAAGAGTTAGTCTTTCTAAGACAGAATTATTTGAAAACAAAGAATTAGAACAATTGAAAAAATATATCGATGAATTGAAGGGAATGTTGGAAGAATGTGAACAGTATCATGACCACAATTTTAAAAATGATATTAATATGTGTCTTGAAGAAATTCGGTACCTGTTCAAATCCTCAGATTATAAGTATGAATCAGAATTACGTATATTAAAATATGCTAGTTTAGAACCAAATAATGCTAGTATTAGGATAGACAACACCCAAGAGATTGCTCGGTTATACCTTGAACGTGATGATGTTCTGAAGTTAGAGGGAATAGTATTTGGTCCTAAGTTTAAAAATCCTGAGTATGTAACACCCTTAATCAAACTTCTGGACAAAAATATTAAGTATAAAAAATCAGAAAAGAAATTTAGATAAGATTTTCCTAGAAAGAAAACACACATGAGAATAGCAGATTACAGCGTAACCAAGGCGGTGCTTGAGCGCCATGGGTTTACTTTTAAGAAATCATTTGGTCAGAACTTTTTGACCGACACGAATATTTTGCAGAAGATTGTGGATACGGCAGAGATTGACAAGACTGTCAATGTCATCGAGATTGGTCCTGGTATTGGGGCTTTGACAGAATTTTTGGCGGAGAATGCTGCTGAAGTCATGGCTTTTGAAATTGATGACCGTCTTATTCCAATCCTTGCTGATACGCTTCGTGACTTTGACAATGTCAAGGTTATCAACGAAGATATCCTCAAAACGGACTTGCAGGCGCGTATCAAGGAATTTGCCAATCCAGACCTGCCGATCAAGGTGGTGGCCAACCTTCCTTACTACATCACAACGCCGATTTTGATGCACTTGATTGAGAGCAAGATTCCTTTCCAAGAGTTTGTCGTCATGATGCAAAAAGAAGTGGCGGACCGCATTTCAGCTGAGCCTAACACAAAGGCTTACGGTAGCTTGTCAATCGCAGTGCAATATTACATGACTGCCAAAGTTGCTTTCATCGTGCCACGCACTGTCTTTGTGCCAGCGCCCAATGTGGATTCAGCCATTCTAAAAATGACTCGTCGTGACCAACCTTTGGTTGAAGTTCAAGATGAAGATTTTCTCTTTGATGTGGCAAAGGCTAGCTTTGTGCACCGTCGCAAGACCTTGTGGAACAACTTGACAAATCGTTTCGGCAAGTCCGAGGAGGTCAAGGCGCAGTTGGAAGCAGCTTTGGAGAAGGCAGGATTGACACCGACTGTTCGTGGTGAGGCGCTTTCCATTGAAGATTTTGGAAAATTAGCGGATGCTCTCAAGGAAGTTGGGGTGTAATATGGTTGACAAGCGCCAGCGTTTTGATAATAGCGCAGATTTCTTTGCCTGTCCCATTTGTCGGCAAGCTTTGGAAAAAGACGGAAATAGTCTCAAGTGCGCTAGCAATCACACCTACGACCTATCCAAGTTTGGCTATGTCAATCTTCTAGGCGGGAAAAAAGTGAATGACCATTACAGTAAGGAATCCTTTGAAAATCGTAAGTTGATTTTGGAGAATGGTTTTTATGAGCATATTCTGACGGCGATTGAGGAAATTTTGTCTGACTATCCGCAGGTCAAGACCCTTCTTGATATTGGCTGTGGTGAGGGTTATTATTCGCGCCAGCTTTTGCAAAAGACGGACAAGGAAATCCTATCTTTTGATATTTCTAAGGATTCGGTGCAGATTGCGGCTAAGAGCGACCAGACGTACCGTGGGAAATGGTTTGTGTCAGACTTGGCGAATTTACCCATTCAATTGGGGAAAATGGATGTTATCCTAGATATTTTTTCGCCAGCAAATTATGGAGAATTTAAGCGTGTGCTGGCTGAGGACGGTCTTTTGATTAAAGTCATTCCGACAGCTGAGCACGTTCAAGAATTGCGAGCCAAAGTTCGTGACCATTTGCAGGAAAAGGAATATTCTAATCAGAAAATTGTAGCCCATTTCCAAGAATCGTTTGAGATTGTGACTCAGAAAGAAATCGTGAAAACGACGGCCTGTTCGGCAGAAGAACGCCAGGCCTTCATTGATATGACACCGCTCTTATTCAATGTGGACACCAGCCAGATTGACTGGTCAGATGTGGATCGTATTTCAGTTGGAGCTATGATTTTGGTCGGAAAAGTAAAATAAAGACGAGCGCAGGGCTCGTCTTTTAGTATATTGCAATCAAGGAAAGGACGGGATTTGAACCCGCGTGTGAACGAAGTCCACTTGCCGGATTTCGAGTCCGGTGCCGTACCAAGCTGGGCCACCTTTCCAACATGGCAGAAGTAATAATAAGACAACCAATCAAAGATTGCACTTGTATCCATCGCACCAATCTAAGGCTGTCAAAAGAAAAAAGGTCTGTGAATTGAATCAAGGCGACGTAGTCAAAGTTTAGACTGAAGTCTGCTGAGGCAAGGCAAATGATTTGAAATCAGTTTAGGATTAGTGACAAGACAGCAAAGCGATGATAGAACTTGTGTTCATCAAGCAAAGCTAACGCGGTCACTAGTCCTAAAGGATGCGGAGGAAGGGATTTGAACCCTCACACCCGTACGGGCACATGCGCCTGAAGCATGCGTGTCTGCCGTTCCACCACCTCCGCGGAACTCTTTCATTATACGCTAAAATTCTGCATTTGACTAGTAGCTCAGCACAAATTTAAGCAAAATTTTGATATAATAGGGCTATTAAAGTGGTCAAGTGACCAAGGGAGTAAAATGCAAGGAAGAATTATCAAAGCGCTAGCGGGTTTTTACTATGTGGAGTCAGATGGTGTTGTCTACCAGACTCGGGCGCGTGGAAATTTTAGAAAAAAGGGGCAGAAGCCTTATGTTGGGGACTTTGTCGAGTTCTCTGCTGAGGAAAATTCTGAAGGCTATATTCTCAGTATTGAGGAGCGAAAAAATAGTCTGGTGCGTCCGCCTGTTGTCAATATTGACCAAGCGGTGGTCATCATGTCAGCCAAGGAACCGGATTTCAATCCAAATTTGTTGGATCGGTTTTTAGTGTTGCTAGAACAGAAAACCATTCGTCCTCTAGTTTATATTACCAAGTTAGATTTGTTGGAAGACCGATCTGAACTGGATAAGTTCAAGGCGATTTATGAAAAAATCAGTTATCCATTTTTGTATAGTCTGGATGAACTCCTGCCTCACCTGAACAATCAAGTGACGGTCTTTATGGGGCAGACAGGTGTCGGTAAGTCGACCTTACTCAATAAGATTGCACCCGATTTGGCACTGGAGACGGGTGAGATTTCAGATAGCTTGGGACGTGGTCGCCACACGACGCGGGCGGTTAGCTTTTACAATGTCAATGGCGGGAAAATTGCGGATACCCCAGGATTCTCATCTTTAGACTATGAAGTGGCTGAGGCGGAAATTTTAACGGATTGTTTCCCAGAAATCGCTGAAACCAGTCAGTCTTGTAAATTCCGTACCTGCACTCATACCCACGAGCCTTCTTGTGCTGTCAAGCCTGCTGTGGAAGCTGGTGAGATTGCCCAGAGCCGCTATGAGAATTACCTGCAATTTCTCAGTGAAATTCAAAATACACGAGAAACCTATAAAAAAGTTAGTAAAAAACCATAGAAAGTTGGTCCTTCATGTCACATTACAAAATTGCCCCATCAATCTTAGCCGCAGATTATGCAAATTTTGAAACAGAGCTCAAACGCTTGGAAGAAACAGGTGTGGAGTATGTTCATATTGATGTTATGGACGGTCATTTTGTGCCAAATATCAGCTTTGGTGCAGATGTGGTCGCTGCGATGCGTCCGCACAGCAAGCTGGTTTTTGACTGTCACCTCATGGTGTCCAATCCTGAAAATCATATCGAAACCTTTGCGCGTGCAGGTGCAGACATCATGACCATTCATGCGGAAGCAACTGTGCACATTCATGGTGCCCTGCAAAAGATTAAGGCAGCAGGTATGAAGGCAGGTGTGGTCATTAATCCAGGGACACCTTTAGCAAGTATCGAGCATGTTCTCAATTTAGCAGACCAAGTCTTGCTTATGACGGTTAATCCTGGTTTTGGCGGTCAAGCCTACATTCCAGAAATGGCAGACAAGATTGCAGCCTTGGCTAAGATGCGCCAAGAGAAGGGGTTGGACTTTGACATTGAAGTAGATGGCGGTATTGACGACAAGACCATTCGTTCTGCTAAGGATGCGGGTGCCAACGTCTTTGTAGCAGGTTCTTACCTCTTTAAGAGCGACTTGCAGACAGGTGTGAACGCCCTGAGAGCGGTGCTCAATGATTAAGGTTGCCTTGATTGCGGGTGGAGATTTAGATGTGCTTGCAGGCGACTTTGACATCTTTGTCGGTGTAGATGCAGGCTCTCTTTTTCTCTTGGAAAATGGTCTACCACTGGACTTAGCCGTTGGTGACTTTGACTCGGTCTCTGCACGTGATTTGGAGCGAATAAAAGCTAGCGCGATAAAATGCATTCAGGCACCTGCCGAGAAAGATGACACAGACTTAGAATTGGCTCTGAAAATGGTCTTCAGCCTTTATCCAGATGCCCAAGCTACGGTTTTCGGCGCTTTCGGTGGTCGTTTAGACCATATGATGTCCAATCTTTTTCTAGCTAGTGAGCTTAGTTTATCACCCTGTATGCGCCAAATTGAGCTAGTAGATTCTCTCAACCGAGTGTGTTTTTACCCAGCTGGTCGTCACCAGATTGAGCCTGTTCAGGGGATGACCTATATCTCCTTTATGCCGTCAGATGGTAGTCTGCTGACTATTGAAGGGGCAAAATATCCGCTCAATGCTAGAAATTATTTTTTCAAAAAATGTTACAGCAGTAACGAATTTATAGATGAGGACCTTTTTATCGAATTGGATTCGGGTTATGTGGTCGTGATCTACAGTAAGGACAGGAGTTAGTATGGAAATCATCATTGTCTTCTTGCTGATCTTGATTTTAGTCGGACTGGTTTTCCTTTTTCTTCGGTTCAATTTGCTACCGCGTCAGCTAGAAGAGGCATCTGAAGAAACAGCAGATCATCTGTCAGATCAGTTGAGTTTTCAGCTAGAGCGCCAGCAATTGTTACAAGAGCAAGCCATTCATAGGGAAATGACTGACCTGCGTCGCGAGCTCTTTCAGCACTTGATTGACCTGCGTCAGGACATGCAACAAAGTTTACAGCAGACTAGTGAGGTGACTGAGCGCCGTCTCTTAACCATGCAGGATTCCAATGAAAAACGTCTGGAAGAGATGCGTCAGACAGTGGAAGAAAAGCTGGAAAAAACCTTACAAACCCGCTTGCAGGATTCTTTTGAGACAGTTTCCAAGCAGTTGGAGTCGGTCAATCGTGGTCTAGGAGAAATGCAAAATGTGGCGCGTGATGTGACGACACTCAACAAGGTCCTGTCTAATACCAAGACGCGAGGCATTATGGGTGAGCTGCAGCTGGGGCAGATTATCGAAGATATCTTGACACCTAGTCAGTATGAGCGTGAGTTTGCGACAGTTGCGGGCTCGAACGAACGTGTCGAGTATGCGGTCAAGTTGCCAGGGCAGTCTCAGGATGAAACAGTCTACCTGCCGATTGACTCCAAGTTTCCCTTGGCGGACTACTATCGCCTTGAGGATGCCTATGAGTCCGGTAGCAAGGAAGAGATCGACCTCCATCGGAAAAATCTCTTGGCCAGTGTCAAGCGCTTTGCCAAGGACATCAAGACCAAGTACCTCAATCCGCCTGAGACCACTAATTTTGGGATTCTCTTTTTGCCAACAGAGGGACTGTATTCAGAAGTAGTGCGTAATCCTGAATTTTTTGATGATTTGCGTAGAAGTGAGCAGATTGTGGTGGCTGGACCATCGACCTTGTCGGCTCTTCTCAATTCCCTATCGGTTGGCTTTAAGACACTCAATATTCAACGGTCAGCAGATGATATCAGTAAGGTCTTGGGCAATGTCAAGACCGAGTTTGGTAAGTTTGGCGGCATCTTGATCAAGGCGCAAAAACACCTCAACAATGCTAGCAGTAACTTGGATGAACTTTTAACTCGCCGCACCAATGCGATTGAGCGCGCGCTCCGAAATATCGAGCTCTACGAGGACGAGACTACTCGTTCCCTCCTCCATATTCCAGAAATAAGTGAGAATGAAAATGAAAATTAATCAAATGAAAAAGGATGAATTCTTTGAAGGATTCTACCTGATCAAGTCAGCAGAATTGCGACAAACAAGGGCAGGGAAAGATTTTTTAGCCTTAACCTTTCAAGATGAAACAGGAGAAATTTCTGGAAATATCTGGGATGCTCAGCCGGGGAAAATCAAGGATTTTGTAGCGGGTGTGGTCGTGCATATGCAGGGACGTCGTGAGGTTTACAATAACATGCCTCAGGTCAACCAGATTATTCTTCGCTTGCCTATGAATGGTGAACCCAGTGATCCAGCAGATTTTAAAGAAAAACCACCGGTAGATGTTAAGGATACGCGTGAGTATTTAAGTCAAGCCGTTTTCCGCATTGAAAATGCTGTTTGGCAACGAATTGTGCGGGCGCTTTATAGCAAGTACGATAAGGAATTTTATTCCTATCCAGCAGCTAAGACCAATCACCACGCCTTCTACTCAGGTCTGTCCTTCCATACGGCGACCATGGTCCGCTTGGCAGACAAGATTGGGGATATTTATCCGCAGCTCAATAAAAGTCTGCTGTTTGCGGGAATTATGTTGCATGATTTGGCTAAGGTCATTGAGCTGACAGGCCCAGACAATACGGGCTATACGGTTCGAGGCAATCTGATTGGGCATATTTCTCTGATTGACGAGGAAATTACCAAGGTATTGATGGAATTGAAAATTGATGATACCAAGGAAGAAGTAACGGTGTTGCGCCATGTTATCCTCAGTCATCATGGATTGTTAGAATACGGTAGCCCTGTCCGTCCACAAATTATGGAGGCTGAAATCATTCACATGATTGACAATATTGATGCGGAAATGATGATGATGATGACGGCTTTGGACAAGGTTGGACCAGGTGAGATGACCAATAGAATCTTTGCCATGGACAATCGTTCCTTCTATAAACCGAATATTGACTAAAAAATAACGAAAAAGGAAAAACTTTTCATATAAAAAAGTTCGTCTTTTTTGTTTTTTGTGGTATAATAATTAGAAAAAATAAAAAAAGGATGTTTGTATGAAATTAAGAAGAAGTGAGCGTATGGTTGTCATCTCTAACTATTTGATTAACCACCCTTACCAGTTGACCAGTTTGAATCTTTTTGCTGACAAGTATGAGTCTGCTAAGTCTTCCATTTCAGAAGACATTGCCATCATTAAGAAAGCTTTTGAAGAAAGTTCTATCGGGAATATTGAAACGATTACCGGAGCTAGTGGTGGCGTGGTTTTCACACCTTCTATGTCCAAGGAAGAAGCCTTAGAGATTGCTGAGGATTTGCGTAGTCGAATGGCAGAAAGCAGCCGTATCTTGCCTGGTGGCTATATTTATTCTTCGGACTTTTTGTCAACACCTATTACCCTGAAAAATATCGGTCGTATCATTGCTGAAAGTTTCAAGGATGAGCAGATTGATGCTGTTATGACGGTTGCGACCAAGGGCGTTCCTTTGGCAAATGCTGTTGCCAATGTTTTGAATGTACCATTTGTCATTGTCCGTCGTGACTTGAAAATCACAGAAGGTTCAACCGTTTCTGTCAATTATGTGTCAGGGTCAAGCGACCGTATTGAAAAAATGTTTCTTTCAAAACGCAGTCTCCCAGCAGGTAGCCGTGTGCTCATCGTTGATGACTTCTTGAAAAATGGGGGAACCATCAACGGGATGATCAGCCTTCTCAAGGAATTTGATAGCAGCCTGGCAGGTGTAGCCGTCTTTGCAGAAAACCAAAATGGCGATCGCGGAGTTGCCAATTACAAATCCCTTCTAGCTGTAACAGATATTAATGTCAAAGAAAATAAAGTCAGCGTAGAACTAGGTAATATTTTTGATGATATGAAATAAGAAAAACAGACGAGCTACAGGGCTTGTCTGTTTTTTATATCATCTATTTTTGCAAATAGGTCTTTAATACATTTTTACGTCAACTTTATTATCGTCGGCGTAGAGAATCTTTTCTTGTCCGTCTGGACTAATTTCAATGATCGTATAAATCCTTTGTCCGTCTTCAATTTATGATAACTTTTTTCTAGCACACCTGCATTGAGAATCTGACAGGTAGAAACATCGGAATCTGACTCTAATTCCATAAAATACTCTGTATAGGAATCCTTGTGTTTTCCGCCATGGTGATAAGTCGAGTGAGTTGTGTATAAAGTTTTGGGACGGACTTGGTAGTTGTGATCAGGATTTGGGCTAGCCAGTTCCCAACTACTAGCCAGTTTTTCCCACTCAGATGGAAGAAATAAAAATGGAAGCAGGAAGATAATGAGGAAAATAAGACATAGCCAAATGGTTAATAAAAAATTTTTGAATTGTTCCCAAACGGTTTTTTTGACCCGTTTTTGAGAAGTTTTCTTTGTCTTGGACTTCATTTTCTTCGTAGTTTTCCGAGGTATTAAGAACTGTCGAATGAGTGAGTAGAGCGATAATGCAGATTGAAAGGACGATACTCCCATACAGATAGGCGGAGATATCTCCAATACCGTATAAGATTTGCTGGTCAGTATATTGGTGTTCCGTAAACATTCCAGCAAAAAAACTAGCTAGGCTAGATTTTGCGGACGGTCAGCTAATTGTCGTTAGCATAAAATGCCAAATAATCGAAACTATAAAGAGGCTTAGGATAAACCAGTAATGTGAGTTTGTAGTTGGCTTAAAAATTTTTTTCATGAAGTGTTGGTGGGCAGATTTTTTCAAAACTAGCTGACTTGGCGGTCACAGAAATCTTTTCCAGAGTAAATGGGTGTATCAGTGTCAGTTTCTCTGCGTGAAGCATGAGACGCTCTGTCTTCTGTGGGTTGTAAAGCGGGTCACCCATGATAGGATGGCCATGATGTGATAGGTGGACGCGAATCTGATGCGTCCGCCCTGTTTCTAACTTGCAATGCACAAGGCTGTTGCACCCTATTTGCTGGACGAGGCTGACATGGGTTGTAGCTGTCTGGCCATTTCGTGGGTCCACAACCCGTTTTCTACGATCATGGCGGTGGCGACCAATCTTATCAGTGTAAGTTAGGTGTTCTTTCTCCAATTTTCCTTGACAGAGTGCAAGGTATTGGCGGGAGATTTTTTTGTCTTCCAAGAGTCGATTGAGGACAGGAAGAACAAATGGATTTTTAGCAAAGAGAACGGCACCACTAGTTTCCATATCCAGGCGATGGACGACATAACAGGTCTGTCCGGCATAGGCAGACACATGGTTGAGCAGGGCGATTTCTCTAGGCTCATTTCCGTGGGTTTTTATACCCTCGGGCTTATTGACAATGATCAGATGCCGGTCTTCATAGAGACAGTCTACCAGCTCTGCCTTACCCAGAGGAATAGTTTTTTCAGGATAATCTTCCTCATCGAAAGTCAATTCGAGAAGGTCGCCGACTTGGACGGGGCTCTGCCAGTTAATTTCTTGTCCGTTGACGTGGACGTGTTTTTTTGTCCGTAGAAAATGCCGGATTTTACGAGGGATGAGAAAGTAGTCTTCCAACAATTCCTTGACGGTCATTTGTGGAAAACTTTGCGGAATGGGAATGGTGTATTTCATTTTAAAGACTCGTTGAGTGTTTTGGTTGAACTTTTTCAGCAGGATTGATGAAATTCATAGCATTGTTAACAGCAGTTGGAGCTTCTCCCAAGCCAGTTGCAATCAAGTCAACTTTTCCCTCATAGAAACAGCAATCTCCGATAGCATAGATACCGGCTACAGAAGTTTCTTGTTTGCTGTTGACGATAATGCGGTTGCGCTGCAAGTCCAGTCCCCATTCTTTGAGGGTTCCTACAGAAGATTTGAAGCCGTAGTTGACAAAGAGTTGATCAAATGGCAAAGTAAGTGTCTCGTCACTTTTGACCTTGCTAAACTCAATGTGAGTAGCCTTTGTGCCGTCGCCGATGAGGGCTTTTGGTGTATAAGGTGTGTAAATGTCAACCTTAGACTGCTTCAGAGCTTCTACGCTGTGCTCCAAGGCGCGGAAATTATCACGGCGGTGAACGATGCTGGTCTTGTTGGCGATTGGTTCAAAAGCTAATGACCAGTCAACAGCAGAGTCTCCTCCACCTAGCACGACCAATTCTTGTCCCGCATATTGTTGCAGGTTGGAAACGTGATAACGAACATTTTCATATTGGTCGGCGTTATCAATTTCCAGTGGACGTGGCTTGAAGGCACCGCCTCCCATAGCGACAATGGCAGTCTTAGTCTGGTGGCTTCCCTTGGTCGTTTCAAGAGTGATAATGTCGCCAGTCTGGATAGCTGTTACCGTTTCATTGAGACAAATCATCGTGTCAACATCTTGGAGTTGCTCAAGAAGGCGGTCTGTCAATTCTTGTCCCGTAATCTTGCTGTAGGCAGGAATATCCAAAATAATCTTTTCAGGATAGAGAATGGCAGGTTGTCCCCCAAGCTGTGGCAAGGAGTCTATGATTTTAACCCTAGCGTGGCGCAGATGGGCATAAAAAGCAGCAAAAAGTCCAACAGGACCTCCTCCGATAATGGTGATATCAAAAATTTCAGACATAAAATTCCCCTTCAAAACAGAATATCTCCATTTTATCATAAAAGTCCATCATTGACGTGGGAAAATCCGCTGGAACGCTTCTTACCAGTAAATATTTCTATCAAAAGCTGGATTGTAGTATAATATTGGGAATAGATAGAGAGGACTTGTTATGAGAGAAGAGTTTGATACCTTTGAGAATGATTTTCCCCGAGAAGAGATGTCGCGCAGCCGTCGAAGTCGGCACGGAGAACGACCTGAAACACAGAAGAAAAAATCAAAAATTCCAGAACCCATTCGCCGTTTTTGGCGCCGTTATCAGCTGACTAAGATTTTGTTGATTATCATTGGTGCAACCATCTTGACAGTAGGAGGTTACCTGTTTTACTTGGCTAAGTCAGCTAACGTAGAAGATTTACAGGCTGCTCTGAAGGCGACGACCGTGATTTATGATAAAGACGGCAATGAGGCGGGGACCTTATCTGGTCAAAAGGGTACCTATGTCGAGTTAGATGCCATTTCTGACAATTTAGAAAATGCAGTTATTGCCACCGAAGACCGAACTTTCTATAAAAATTCAGGAATCAACTATAAGCGGACTATTTTGGCTGTCTTGACCCTGGGTCGTTCAGGTGGTGGTTCAACCATTACCCAGCAGCTGGCAAAAAATGCCTTTTTGACGCAGGAACAAACGGTTAGTCGTAAGGCCAAGGAGTATTTTCTAGCGCTTGAAATCAATAAAAAATACAGTAAAAAAGAAATTCTAACCATGTATCTCAACAATGCCTATTTTGGCAATGGTGTGTGGGGTGTGGAAGATGCTAGTAAAAAATATTTCGGCATCAGCGCGGCAGATTTGTCTATCGAGCAATCGGCTCTGATTGCAGGAATGCTCAAGGGGCCTGAGATTTACAATCCCTATTATTCGCTTGAAAATGCAACCAACCGTCGTAATACGGTTCTCGGTGTCATGAAAGATGCTGGCTACATTGACGAGGCAACGCAAGAGGCAGAGCAGGCTGTGGACTTGTCTAGTGAGCTCAATGATGCCTATACAGGCAAGCAGGACAACTATAACTATCCTTCTTACTTTGATGCTGTTGTAGCAGAAGCCGTCGATAGGTATGGTCTGAAAGAGGGTGATATCATCAACAACGGCTATCGTATCTACACGGAAATGGACCAAAATTCTCAAGCCAGTGTGCAGTTGATTTACAACGATGAGAGCATGTTCCCAGCTTCAGCCTACGATGGAGAAATCGCAGAGTCAGCTAGTGTCGCCCTAGATCCGACAACTGGTGGCGTTCGTGCTCTGGTTGGTCGTGTCAATAGTTCTGAAAATGCGACCTTCCGCAGTTTCAACTTTGCGACCCAATCGTCCAGAAGTCCGGGTTCGACCATTAAGCCTTTGGTAGCTTACACACCTGCTCTTACTGCTGGCTGGGCTATTGACAAGGAATTGGATAATCACACGGAAACCTATGGGAATTATACCCTACATAACTATGACTATAGTACATCTGAAACCATTCCCATGTACCAGGCCTTGGCCATGTCTTACAATCTTCCGGCAGCTTCTATTGTCCATCAATTAGGAGTAGATACGGCCTTTGAATATGGTAGTAAGTTTGGCTTGCATATGGATAAAGTCGACCGTGTACTAGGAGTATCTATCGGTAGTGGTGTGTCTACCAATCCACTTCAAATGGCGCAGGCTTATGCAACATTTGCCAATGGTGGTGTGATGAAAGATGCTCACTTGATTACGAAAATTGAGTCAGCTAGCGGTCAGGTGTTAGCAGAACACAAGTCTAGCAGTAAGCGCGTGATTGACAAGTCTGTAGCAGACAAGATGACTTCCATGATGTTGGGGACTTACACCAATGGTACGGGAGTCAATGCAGATGTCTACGGCTATAATCTAGCTGGTAAAACAGGAACTACTGAGACTAGCTTTAATGCGGATTTGATCAATGACCAGTGGATTATCGCCTACACACCGGATTTGGTTATGACCCAATGGGTAGGTTTTGAAAAAACAGATGAGAATCACTATATCGACGGTAGCAATTCTTGGATGGCACCAGTCGTTTTCCAGACAGTTGCGGGAGCCTTGTTACCAAATACAGTTGGTACCAGCTTTACTGTTGAAAATGCCTACGTTGCCAATGGTATTGTCGCCAATCCGTCACAAAATAGTCATACCAATAAGGTGGACATTGAGGCAAATCTGAAGGACATCTCAGACAAGGCGCAAAGTCTTCTGGAGCAAACCAAGAAAGGCATAGAAGACGCCAACTTACCTGGACGCGCTAAAACCCTGTGGGATACAGTGACTGCATGGTTTAACTAGTTGTCAAATAAATAAAAAAATGGTAGAATGACAAGGACGGAGGGCTCTATGGCACTAAAAAAAGCAAGCCTAGCGTGTACCATTTGCGGTTCTAGAAACTACTCAATTAAGCTTTCTAGCACTCCAAAACCAACACGATTAGAAGTAAATAAATATTGTAAACATTGCGGTCAATACACGACCCACAAAGAAACCAGATAGGAGAATGACGTGAAATTTTTGAAAGATACCATTCAAATTTTAAAAGACACGACTTGGCTAACGAAAAAGCAAGGCTGGACAGACTTTGTTTCTGTTTTGCAGTACTCTGCCTTCTTTGTAACCATTATCTATCTTTTTGACTTAGTCTTGTCAAAAGGTCTGATTGCCATGCTGAATCTTTTCTAGTAAATACTTGCATGGGCATTCTTGCCGTGATATAATGAAGTCAGCGAAAGCCTTCGGGCTTTTTTTTATGAAAAATTTCCTAAAAACGAAAGGAAGCATGATGTTAGATTCATTTGATAAAGGCTGGTTTGTGTTGCAAACCTACTCTGGTTACGAAAATAAAGTAAAGGAAAATCTTCTTCAACGTGCCCATACCTATGACATGTTGGACAATATTTTGCGCGTGGAAATTCCAACTCAAACGGTTCAAGTTGAGAAAAATGGTGAGAAAAAAGAAGTGGAAGAAAACCGCTTCCCAGGTTATGTTTTGGTGGAAATGGTTATGACTGACGAAGCGTGGTTCGTTGTCCGTAACACGCCAAACGTTACAGGTTTCGTAGGTTCACACGGTAACCGTTCAAAACCAACTCCACTTTTGGAAGAAGAAATCCGTCAAATCTTGGTGTCTATGGGACAAACCGTTCAAGAATTTGATATTGATGTCAAAGTTGGCGACACTGTTCGTATCATCGATGGTGCCTTCACAGACTATACAGGTAAAATTACAGAAATCGATAACAACAAGGTTAAGATGCTTATCTCTATGTTTGGTAATGATACCATTGCTGAGGTTAACTTGAGCCAGATTGCTGAGTTGTAATAAGTTGTTAAAGCGCAGGGAGACCTGTGCTTTTTCTTGTTATGGCTTCCAGCCAGTTTTTCTCGGAGAGAAAAATGAGAAAACCACCAGCTATGCTGGTGGCTGCCGAGGCTTCTAGCTTCCATTTATTTTTCCTAGTATAATCTAATTGTTCAGGTTAGATACAGAAAGGAAAAATAAATGGCTAAAACCAGTTATAGTTTATCACACACCAAATGGATGTGCAAATATCACATCGTCTTTACTCCGAAGTATCGTAGAAAATCCATCTACTACAAAATCAGACAAGATTTAATAGAAATTTTCCGTCATCTATGTCAGTACGAAATTATAGAAGGGCATATGATGTCAGATCACGTTCACATGTTTGTGCTGATACCACCAAAACTAGCGATTTCCGATTTTATGGGATATTTAAAAAGTAAGAGTGCTTTGATGATATTTGATAGACATGCGAATTTAAAGTATAAGTATGGAAATCGTAAG
>JAIMFC010000008.1 GCA_019794795.1 Streptococcus gallolyticus | reverse complement strand
TAAAGGAGTCTCACTTAATTCACTAACCTCTGAAGAACTGGAAAATTATATCACTGCCATCAATGAGCGCCCAAGACGACTTCTTCAGTATCAAGCCTCAAAATTTCTGTTTGGGCTAGTCCAAACAGCTTAACCTCTGGAACTCTAGCTATCAATGAACTTGTTGCACTTAACTTGACAACGTGCGTTGCCAATTAAAAGCAAAATCTTTGTTAAACTTATCCAAAGTTGTATTAGCCATGTATTTAGCGTTGTTAGGCGTCATAGCAACTAAAATCTGTACTGTTGAGAAAATATCTGTATATTGTTTTTCTGCAATATACTGCTCCATTTGATTCAGAGCTTCATTAACATCATGAGTATCACGTTTTTCTTCGATTTGAATAATAGGTAGACCATTTATCAATAAAGTAGTATCAAAGCGGCGCTCCTGTTTACCAGTAATTTTGGCAGGTCTGTAAATCTGATTAACAATTTGATAAACGGTATCACCAGCACCAATTTGCTTTTGATCAAATACAGTTAAGAATACATGGCGACCATCATCTAAATCAATTTCAACTTGAGAAACACCATTTAAGCCATAGAGAAATTGACCAGCCATATAAGGCGTCTGCAAATCTGAGATAATCTTTTTAACTTGGTAGAATTCTGTTTCGCTAAGCGGATGTTCTAATACATTTTTATTGTGACTTTCCAAAATTACCTTAAAATTCTGCCAAAGTTGTTCAGTCGTTTTAATATCTTTTTCGTATTGCCAAATTTTGGTTTTAACAACATAGTCAACCATTGGTTCACTGATTTCAGAACTATCTAACACATTAACCGTTCCTGTTGAAAGATATTCTATTAACTCCGATTCAAATTGCAACTCACCCATAATATCTCACCTCAATTGTATTGATTCTTCATTATAACATGCCAAAAGAAAGCATTTTCTCCCTACTCAGATAAACCAGAGCAGATGACATGGTAACCCTTTCTAGATTTCTATCACTTTATTTTACCAAATTTTAGGATATATTGCTTCCCCTTATTGGGCTCACACTCAGAAAAAGAAAAAGCCTCTAGGGCTTCTTCACAAAAATCTATCCCAAACTCTCCAAGGCTTCTTCCAAGTCGGCAATCAAGTCGTTTGCATTTTCCAGTCCGATAGAGAGACGAATTTGATTACGGGTTACGCCACAAGCAAGGAGGTCTTCTTCGCCTAATTGGGAATGCGTTGTGGTGGCAGGATGGACAACGAGAGATTTGGCATCTGCCACGTTCGCCAGATTGGAGAAAATTTCCAAGTGGTCGATGACCTGACAAGCTTCCTCGGTTCCGCCTTTAACATGGAAAGTAAAGATAGAACCCGCCCCTTTAGGAAAATATTTTTCTGCTAAGGCATGATAGGGACTGCTTGGTAGGCTTGGGTAGTTGACCGCTTCAACTTGAGGATGATTTTCCAAGAATGCGACAATTTTCTTGGTATTTTCTAAATGCCGGTCAATCCGAAGAGATAAGGTTTCCAATCCTTGCAGGAGCAAAAATGCATTGAAAGGCGACAAGCAGGCTCCCATATCTCGTAACAATTGCGTCCGCACCGATGTCACAAAGGCTGCAGGACCAATATCTCGTGTATAGCTGAGATTGTGATAGGTCGTATCCTCCTCAACAAACTGAGGGAACTTACCACTAGCTTCCCAGTCAAATTTACCGCTATCGACAATCACACCACCGATAGACGTTCCGTGACCTCCGATAAATTTGGTAGCAGAATGAACCGAAATATCCACTCCATGCTCAAAGACATTAATCAAATAAGGTGTACCAAAGGTATTGTCTGCCACAAGTGGAATCTTATGAGCATGAACAATCTCTGCTACTTTCTCCAAATCAGGAATATTGATGAGAGGATTTCCCAGCGTTTCAACCCAAACCAGCTTAGTATTGTCCGTAATCGCTGCATTCACTTCATCCAAGTTATCAATATCGACAAAAGTCGCTGTAATACCATAACGTGGTAAGGTTTCTTTGAGCAAGTTAAAAGTGCCACCATAAAGGGTAGTCGCTGCGACAACATGATCACCAGCATGTGCCAAGGCTAAAATGGTATAGGTAATCGCCGCCATACCTGATGAAGTGGCTAGTGCTCCAACACCACCTTCTAAAGCTGCCATTCTTTCTTCAAATACAGTAACGGTTGGATTTCCAATACGAGAATAGATATTGGCTGGCTTTCTCAGTGCAAAAATATCCTCTGCCTCTTGCGCATTGTCAAAAACATAAGACGTTGTCTGGTAAATCGGTACGGCACGAGACTTGGTATCACTATCAATCGACTGCCCCGCATGCAATTGCAAGGTTTCAAAGCTCCATTCTTTACTCATATCTAGTCCTCTTTTACAAAAATTTTCTTTTATTCTACTCCTAAATCTCACATATTACCAATACTTATTAGATAAGAAAAGCTATAGCGATCTGCTATAGCTTACTCTTTCTTACTAATTGGTGCGATAGAAGCCAAAACTTTTTTGAGGCCCATTTCAGGGAAATTGATTTTAAGTTCTTGACTAGAACCTGCTCCAGAAACTTCTAGAACGGTCCCTTCACCCCATTTTTTATGGACAGCAATATCACCAACTGACCAGTCTGTTGCGCTTACTGCGCCAGCATTTTTTCCAAAAGGAAGAGAACCACCAAGAGAAGTTTGTCGTGGTTGGGCAGCAGCTTTACGGTTTTGTAGCGCTTGCGACAGGCTCATTCCTTGACCAAATTGATCTGTTTTGCCATTAACACAAGAAGCCTTGAAACTGGTATTAGCAGGACGAGCTAGTCCTTGGTAATCCAGCAAGTCACTAGAAATCTCGCGGATAAAGCGACTAGGCTGATTGTAGTTGGTCCGTCCAAAGAGAAGGCGAGAATTGGCATTGGTCAGATAAAGAGTCTTCTCTGCACGAGTAATCCCCACATAGGCCAGACGGCGCTCTTCTTCCAGCTCTGCTTCTTCTTCAGCAGCACGGCTAAGCGGAAAGACATTTTCCTCCATCCCAATCAGAAAGACCACTGGAAACTCCAATCCCTTGGCCGCATGAAGGGTCATGAGGGTTACTTCTGCTGTCTCCATATCACCATCATCCGTATCCGCAATCAGGGCCAAATCATTGAGGAAACGACTGAGTTTGTCCAGCCCTGTTTCGCCTTCAACAATTTCATCCTTCTCCTCAAAATTCTTAGTAACAGAAAGAAACTCTTGGATATTTTCAATCCGAGCATTGGCTTCAATCGTACCTTGTACAGCTAAAGCATTCAGATAGCCCGTCTGGTTGAGCACATTTTCCACCAATTCTGTCACAGTCAATGTATCCAGTTGCTCACGCAAATTCAAGACAATATTGGCCAAATCCCAAACTTCCTGCGCAGCCTTTCCCTTAATAGGAGAAAGCATAATCTGTGAACAAGCGTCTAAAAGAGACATATTTTGCAAGTTAGCAAAGTCACGAATCTTTTCAACCGTCCCTGGCCCCACACCACGCTTGGGTTCATTGACAATTCGCTCAAAGGAAATGTTGTCTGCTGGATTGGCGATGATGTTCAGATAGGAAATGACATCACGAATTTCTTTACGGCTGTAGAACTTGGTTCCACCAACCATGGTATAAGGAATATTGGACTTGAGCAGAGCTTCCTCAATGGTACGAGACTGGGCATTCGTGCGATAGAGAACCGCAAAATCCTTGTAGTTATAACCTTCTCGATTGAGTTCTGCAATCTGTTGAGCGACAAAAACAGCCTCAGCCTGTTCATCATTTGCACGGTGGTAAACAATACTATCCCCGTCAACATTTTGTGTCCAGAGTTTTTTAGGACGACGGTTCTTATTGCGCTCGATGACATCATTGGCAGCCTGCAAAATCGTCTTGGTAGAGCGATAATTTTCCTCTAAGAGCACTACTTTTGCATCTGGATAGTCTTTCTCAAAGTCCAAAATATTCTGCATATCTGCACCACGCCAACCATAAATAGACTGGTCAGCATCCCCAACCACACAGATATTTTTAAAACGAGACGCCAAAAGTTTAACCAACTGATACTGAGCGTGGTTGGTATCTTGGTACTCATCTACGTGAATATACTGGTAGCGCTGCTGGTAATAGGTCAAGACTTGCGGATTTTGATCAAAAAGGCGCAAGGTCAGCATAATCAAGTCATCAAAGTCCACTGCCTCTGACTGGCGCAATTCCTTCTGATAAACAGTATAGCACTTGGCCACAATCTGCGTGTACATGTCTCCAGCTTGACTTTCATAGGCCACTTCATCAATTAAGTCATTTTTTGCATTGGAAATGGTACCTAAAATAGACCGTTCACTCCACTTTTTCGGATCCAGATTGAGATTTTTCAAAATCCGTTTCATCAGTGTGCGTTGTTCACCTGGATCAACAATGGTAAAATTGCGGTTGTAACCAATATGGTCCGCATCTCGGCGCAAAATACGCACACACATGGAGTGAAATGTTGCAATCAAACTATCTTGCGTTGCAGGATTGAGAGTCATAGCCCGTTCTCTCATCTCTCGAGCCGCCTTATTGGTAAAGGTAATGGCCAAGATATTCCATGGATTGACCATTTTTTCATCAATTAAATAAGCAATTCGATGCGTCAAGACACGTGTTTTCCCCGAACCAGCTCCCGCCATAATCAAAAGAGGACCTTCTGTTGTTTGAACCGCTTCTGCTTGACGGTCATTCATTCCCTGTAATAATGGATTCATATTCTCATACTTTCTAACACATAATCTTATCTATTATACCAAATTCTAACCGAAAATTCCTTGCTCAAGCAAAAAGAAAACCAACCTTTCGGATTGGTTTTCTTGCAAAGTCTATTTTGATTAAACGATTGTACGTACACGCATTGTGTTTGTAGAACCTGATTGACCAACTGGTACACCAGCGACGATAACGATATTGTCACCTGATTCAACAAGACCTGATTCAAGGGCTGCTTTTTCAGCCAATTCAAACATGTCATCTGTTGAAGCTGGTTTGTCAGTTACAACTGGAATAACACCCCAGTTAAGCATCAATGATTTTTGAACATTTTCAGTAAATGTTACAGCCAAGATGTCTGCATTTGGACGGTATTTAGAAATTTGGCGAGCTGAGAAACCTGTTTCAGTTACAGTTACGACCAATTTAATATCCATTGATTGACAAGCATCTTTAACAGCTGACGCGATAACTTCTGTTTTAGAAGTACGGTCAAATTTAGATGAATCCAAACGGCCATATTCACCAAGAAGAGTTTGTGCGTTTGTAGCGATAGTTGCCATTGTACGAACTGACTCAAGTGGGTATTTACCATTAGCTGACTCACCTGAAAGCATTGTTGCATCAGTACCATCGATAACAGCATTGAAGACGTCAGATACTTCTGAACGAGTTGCACGTGGTTTGTCAGTCATTGTTTCAAGCATGTTTGTTGCTGTGATAACTGCTTTACCAGCTGCATTTACTTTAGTGATGATTTGTTTTTGGTAAACTGGAACCATTTCGAATGGTACTTCGATACCCATGTCACCACGAGCGATCATGATACCGTCAGCCGCTTCGATGATTTCATCCAAGTTGTCGATACCTTGTTGGTTTTCGATTTTAGCGAACAAACGAACATGTTCGTTACCAGTTTCTTTACAGATAGCACGAACTGCATCTACGTCTTTAGCTGAACGTACGAATGAAATCGCGATGAAGTTCAAACCATTTTCAAGACCGAAGCGGATGTCAGCATCGTCACGTTCTGCAAGTGATGGGAAAGGAATTTTAGTGTAAGGAATGTTTACACCTTTTTGTTTACCAACAACACCATCATTTTCAACAACTACTACGAATTCACGAGTATCTTCGTCTTTAGACAAAACGCGAAGACCCAATTTACCATCGTCAACAAGAACTTGTTTACCAACTTCAACGTCGTTAAAGATGTCAAGACCACCAGCAACGTTCAAAGCGATAACTTCTGGAGTTGATTTGATACCTTGTTTTGTAGCAACACGAATTTGGTCACCAGTTTTGTATGGGTGGAAATCAGCGCCATCTTCAAATACTTCAGTACGGATTTCAGGACCTTTTGTATCCAAAAGGAAGCCAACTTTTTGACCTGCAATTTCTTCTGCAAGACGTACAGTTGCCATACGAGCACCTTGCTCAGCGTGGTCACCGTGTGAGAAGTTGAAACGGAATACGTTGGCACCAGCTTTGATCAATTCAGCAATTTTGTTTGCTGAAGTTTCAACATCAAGTGACTCACCCCAGTATCCAGACTCACCGAATTTTTTACCACCACGTGTTTCAACGGCTGGTCCAAGGGTTGCAACGATTTTTACGCGTTTGTTCATTTTTGAAAACTCCTATTTTAATATAAATAACTTAGAAAAGATTGACTATTCTACTTCAAGGCGGTGTTGCAATTGACGGTTGAGTTCTGCCAATTTCAAGTCAGCCTTATGAGGATTATTGACGATGATGCTACCATCTTCTGCAAGTGAGAAGAGTGCTCCTTCTTCAGCGCTACCAAGGATTGGGCTTTCAACCACTTGATCTTTACGAACACCAACAGCCAAACCACCTTTACCTTCTTTCAACAACTCAACGGCGCGTGAGCCAAGACGAGCTGCAAGAAGACGGTCATGAACGGTTGGGTTACCACCACGCAAGATGTGGCTTGGGTTAACTGCACGAATTTCTGTTTTATTTCCAGCTGCTTTCATGCCTTCAGCAAATTTCTCTGCTGACATAACACCTTCTGCCAAGATGATGATGTGGTGACCTTTGTTCAATACATCATAAGTATAGTTTACTTTTTCAACTACTTCTTCAAATGTAAACTCTTCTTCAGGGATGATGATTTGGTCTGCACCGATAGCCATACCTGCCCAAAGAGCGATATCACCAGCGTTACGGCCCATCAATTCGATAACGAATGTACGGCCATGACTGAAGGCTGTATCACGGATTTTATCGATAGCATCGATAGCTGTTGAAACCGCAGTGTCAAAACCGATTGTAAAGTCAGTACCAACGATATCATTATCAATTGTTCCAGGTACACCAACAGCTGGGAAGCCATGTTCTGTCAAGCGCATTGCACCATGGTAAGAACCGTCTCCACCGATAACAACGACACCTTCTATGCCGTGTTTTTTCAATTGTTCAATCCCTTTCATTTGCCCTTCAAGAGTTGCAAATTCTGGGTAACGTGCTGAACACAAGAATGTTCCACCACGGTTCAAAATATTCCCTACAGAAGCTGAATCCATTGGGAAGATTTCGTCGTTTACCATACCAGCATAACCATGTCTGATACCATAAACTTCCATTCCTTCATAAATTGCTTTACGAACAACTGCACGAACGGCAGCGTTCATACCAGGGGCGTCACCGCCACTAGTCAAAACAGCAATACGTTTCATTTCGCTTATGCTCCTTTTTCCTTTTTAACTGTCTCATTATACCACATTTCTTGCGGGTTTGCTCGTGTTTTTGTTGTTTTTTAGCGAAAAACCGTTTTCACGGCATATTCTGCCAATTCTTCCTCAAATTGTTGCGATTTTGCAACAAAATACTTAGCAACTTGGACTGTTTCATTGCTATCTTGATAATGCAAAACAACAGGAATATTCCCTGGGTTGGCTTGTAAAATGCGGGCAATCTCTTGATCAACTAAACGATTTTCCAAGAGAATCCAGCACTTTTCAGACGACGCTATCTCCAACTTCTCCAAAATCATCTGTAGGTGTCCATCTCGCTCCTGCATTCGACCAGTCAGATAGAGAATTTTTCCTTCTTCCAAAAAAGCTTGATACTGCTTATAGGACTCTGGAAAGAGGGTCACATCTAGTCTCTGCTTGGTATCTGTCACCTGCAAGAAAGCCATTTGCTCCCCTTTTTTCGTACGGATAATGCGCACACCTTGTATCTGTACCAGAACAGTTGCTCGCTGATTTTCCGTCAAATCTGCCAATTCCGCCAAGGCTCGTGAACTATTTTTTCGGATTTTCAGCAGTGGATGCGGACTGATTCCAACACCAATCACCGCCTGTTCTAACTCAAATTTTTCACTATCCGAATAGTCTTCTGCTTCCGCCCAAGAGTAAGTTTCCTCTGAAAAGAAAGAGCCAAACGCCTCTACAAAGACAAAGAGATTATCCAGATTGGCAATGATTTTCTGACGATTTTTTTCAAAATCATCAAAGAGTCCAAGTTGAATCAGCGGCGTCAACAAGTCCTTTTTCTGGTACTTGACCGGCAATCGAAGCATGAAATCCTCCACACTCTTAAAAGGACGATTTTCCAATATCCAGAAAGAGAAATCTCGTGGCAAGCCCTTGATATTTTTCAGCCCCATATAAATCTGACTCTCTGAGAATTTGTCATTGAAAGGAATGTTGTTGATGGTCAAGCGCGCCGCTTTAAAACCAAACTGAAGGGCATCATTGATGTAGTCACTACTCGAGTAATTGAGCATGACATCGAAGAACACATCTGGATAATGCACCTTGAAATAGGCCAATTGAAAGGCCAAAGCTGAGTAGGCGTAAGCATGACTGCGGTTAAACCCATAGCCAGCAAATTTCGCCATCATCCCAAAGATGTCCTTTGCTTTTTCTAAGTCATGTCCCAATGCTTGCGCGCCGCTAAGGAAATCAGCCTCCATGAGTTGCATTTTAGCCGCATTTTTCTTGGACATGGCGCGACGCAACAAATCGGCTTTTCCAAGTGTAAAGCCAGCATAGGCTTGCGCAATCCGCATGACCTGCTCCTGATAGAGCATAATGCCATAGGTCGGCTCTAAAATCTCGGCAATGGTCTCATCCAGCAGGTCAACTCTTTCCTGACCATGCTTCCGTTTGACAAAGTTATCCGAATAATCACTAGCTCCAGGACGATTGAGACTGGTCGTCGCTACAATATCCTCAAAGCGTGTCGGACGAACCCGCTTGAGTAGACTAATAGCACCTGGTTGCTCAAATTGAAAGATCCCCTTGGTCTGACCAGCAGCAAAGAGTGCCAATGTCTTCCTATCTTCCAAATCAATCTCGGCAATGGCAATATCTTGACCGTATTTTTCAAGCACCGCTTCTTTCATCTTCTGGGCAAAGGTCAGATTGCGCAAGCCCAGAAAATCCATTTTCAATAGACCATTCGCTTCTACTCCATGTGCATCATACTGGGTTACCAGCATATCATCCCCAATTTTCAGCGGAATCGTATCCGTCAAATCCTCATCACTCATCACCACACCGGCAGCATGGATAGAAGTCTGACGTGGATGACCTTCGATTTGCTGGGCAATAGCAAAGGCCTTCTGGTATTCTATTTTACTATTGATGATTTGACGAAATGAAGCATTGCGCTCAAAAGCCGTCGCCAAACTATCTCGAAATGATATTTTCTTTGTAATACTTGTCAGTTCATACTCAGGTACGCCGAACCGTTTGAGGACATCCCGAATAGCCTGCTTGGCACCAAAGGTTGAGTAGGTTACAATTTGAGCTGTGTGCATGGTGCCATAACGCTCCCGCACATAACGGATAAATTCCCCACGATAGATATCTGGAATATCAATATCAATATCCGGCATACTATAGCGTTCTTTATTGAGGAAACGTTCAAAGAGCAGATTGTGCTTGACAGGGTCAATGCCCGTAATTCCTAGACTGTAAGCCACCAAGCTCCCAACTGCCGACCCACGTCCCATTCCCATATAATAACCCTGACTACGCCCAAATCGTAGCAAATCCCAAACGATGAGGAAATAATCATCAAACCCCATCTCATGGATAATCGCTAATTCTTCTTGAAGACGACTTTGATAACTATCACCGACCAAGCCTCTCTCTGCCAAGCCAACTTGCGAACGCTCCCGCAATTCCTCTACCGCAGATCGTTCTCGATTAAAACGAGGCAGTTTGAGATTCTTATCCAGGTCATAAAAAACAGACTGCACAAACTTTTCTAGATTTTCAAGTGCTTGCGGAAAAGCTGCAAAACGTTCCCGCAACTGCTCTGGAGTCAAAAGACTCTGACGACTGGGTAAATCCGTCACCTGACTCAGAGAAATATTATCTCGAATAGCATGAAGTACCTGCATGGTCTCTATCTGATTTTCATCAAAATAACGAACCGTATGTAGAGGTAAAATAGGTCGTGCAAATTCTTGCGGTGCTGTATCTGGATACACTCCAATCACAAAATCATGCCCCAGTTCCAACTTATCAATCCCTGAAAAATACGGAACAAGCACTAAAACACCAGCTAAATATTCTTCAAAATCTGTAAACTCTTTCTTTCCCATCATCTTATGACTAGAAAGTTTTAACAGACTGCGATAGCCTTGACTATCACGCGCAATAAAAAAGAGGCGCAGCGGTTCTTCATTGACTACCACTTCTATTTCGCAACCAATAATCGGTTGAATACCTGCAGCCTGACAGGTCTCTATAAAATTATAAGCCCCGTAAAGATTATCAACATCCATGATGCCTAGATAGCGATAACCCATTTCCTTGGCACGAGCTACATATTTTTCAATGGTCACCATGCTATCCATAAAAGTATAAACGGTCTTGGTATCTAACTGCGCTAGCATGGTAGCCTCCTTTGATTGATTTCTCTTTGATTCTATTATACAAAAAAATAGAATTTAATACTTGCATTTAAAATAGAAAAGTTGTATTATCTTTATAGAACAAGAATACAGGAAGGAGATTTTTATCATGGCATGGAAATTTGACAACAATATTCCCATTTATATCCAAATTACAAATACTATCAAACTACAAATCGTCACTAACCAGTTAAAAACGGGTAGTAAGTTACCAACCGTTCGTGATTTAGCTGATATTGCTGGCGTCAATCCCAATACTGTTCAACGAGCCCTATCAGACTTAGAGACAGAAGGGCTTGTTTATACCCAACGAACGACGGGACGATTTGTAACGAACAATATTGAACTCATCAAACAAACTCGAGTCCAATTAGCACAGCAAGAATTGGAACATTTTACCAAGAATATGTTGAGTCTCGGTTTTGCTAAAGAGGAACTAGCTGAGCTCATCATCAATTATGTTAAAGGAGAATAGTATGGAAAAGAATATCACCCTTGTTGAACTCCAACAAGTATCTAAATCATATGGTGGCCTCGTTGCCCTTAACAATGTGAATCTCAAATTATCTGCTGGGAAAATCATTGGTCTCTTAGGACCAAACGGATCTGGTAAAACAACCTTCATTAAATTGTTAAACGGCTTATTGCAACCAGACTATGGACAAATACTTATCAATGGCCGTCATCCTTCACCAGAAACCAAACAAATCGTTTCTTACCTGCCTGACACGACCTATCTCGATGAAAATATGAAAGTTATGGATGCAGTTGAATTATTTACTGATTTTTATTCTGACTTTGATCAAAAACGTGCTCTTCACCTCTTGCAAGACCTCAACATTGATTTGAGCAGCCGGATGAAGCATTTGTCAAAAGGAAACAAGGAAAAAGTTCAATTGATTTTGGTCATGAGTCGCCAAGCACAACTCTACATCTTAGATGAGCCAATCGGTGGTGTAGATCCTGCTGCTCGTGACTATATCTTACGTACCATCATCAACAACTACTCCCCAACTTCTTCTGTGATCATTTCAACCCACTTGATTTCAGATGTGGAGCAAATCTTGGATGAAGTAATTTTCCTCCAATACGGCAGTGTCATCCGCCAAGGAAATGTTGATGATATTCGCATTGAGAGCGGTGAGTCCATTGACGAATTATTTCGTCATGACTTTAAGTTCTAATTAGAAAGAGGAGAAATTATGTTTGGAAAATTAGTAAAATACGAATTTAAATCTTTAGGAAAATGGTACCTAGCCCTTTATGGTATCTTAACCATCCTGTCCGTCGTTCTTGGTTCTTGGATTCAGACGATCATCAGACGTTCTGAAAATCACATCACAACATTTAACGACAACAACTGGAATATGGAAGGAACTATGTTTGTACTTGCCTGGGTCGCTTTCGGGCTACTGGTTGGTGGACTCTTGATTTCCACTTTCTTCTTGGTTGTTGCTCGCTTCCAGAAAAGTGTCTATGGTCGTCAAGGTTATCTAACAATGACCCTCCCTGTCACAGGACACCAAATTATCCTTAGTAAGCTTCTTGCCTCCATCATCTGGTATATCTTGGCAGGACTCATGCTCGTAATATCTGGATTTATCATTACATCTATCGCGCTAGTTCCTATTTTCCATGAAATCGAATGGCACATCGCCTTTAGCGAACTAACCAATATCACTTATTGGCCAACGATTTTCCAAATTTTATTCTACTACTTTACTGAAATGATTCTGGGCATCCTATTGGCCTACTTTGCAATTTCTCTCGGCCAACTTTTCAAAGACCACCGAACACTATTAGCAATCGGCTTCTATCTCGGAATACAGTTTGTAATTGGTACTGGGGAAATGATTTACTTTGTAACCAGCACAGCTATGGCTACAACGCAAAATAGTGAAACCTTCCTCAATCCTTTCCTTCCAACTCCTTTATTCATTATTTTCAATATCATACTAGCTATCGGTTTCTACTTTGGAACCCACTATATCATGACTAAACGTTTGAATATTCAGTAAGAAGTAAAGGAATTTCAATAGATTTGAGAACGAGAAAAGGTTGGAAATATATCCAACCCTTTCTTTTTTACTACGGAAGACATGGGATTCGAACCCACGCACGCTATCACACGCCTACTGCGTTTCCAACACAGCCTCTTAAGCCACTTGAGTAATCTTCCAATGGAGCCGGTGGGAGTCGAACCCACGTCCAAACACCTGCTAACTTATTCGTCTACAACCATAGGTTATGTATTGCTTTAACAAGACCTTGACACATAACTCAAGCCCAAATCTTGCGAGTCAGTAAATCTCTTTTAGAACAGCCCGACAATGTCCTAACGTAGCTTGTTATTTTAAGACTGATAAACAAACACAAGCAATCTGTCATCAGTCACGCAGGCAGGTGTTTAGGCTGCTAATGCGTAAGAATTTGTATTTTTTGCAGTTATATTTAACTGGCATTTTTACATCTGCCGATGAGTTGCAGAACAAGCCTCATAATGCCTGTCGAATCCGTAACGACCCCGCGTTACGTTATATGTTAAACATTATAGCAGATTTTTCAACAAAAGGCAAAATTATTTTATTTCCATTATCAAACTTTTCAAAGGTCTTTATGGTACAATAGAACTATGTATAAATTATCTCAAAAATTAATACAGGTGCTGAGTTTTTTAGCCCTCGTAGGTAGCTTTGTGCTCGTTATCTGGCTCTACAAACTAGGCATTCTTAACAATCAAAACGTTCTCTCTGAATTCATCAAAAAACAGGGGGCCTTGGGTAGTTTGAGTTATATTGGCATCCAAATTATCCAAGTTGTATTTCCTATTATTCCTGGCGGAGTAACTACCGTCGTAGGCTTCCTACTTTTTGGGTTTTGGTGGGGCTTAGTTGTCAACTATGTCGGTATCAATATCGGAAGTATTATCCTCTTTTGGTTGGCACGCCGCTATGGCAAAAAATTCTGTCTCCTTTTCATGAAAGAAGAAACTTTTATCAAATACGAAAGCAAGATTGATGACAAAAAAGGTTATGAAATTTTCTTCATCCTCTGTATGCTGTCGCCGGTCTCTCCTGCTGACATCTTGGTGATGATTACAGGACTAACCAGTATGTCTTATCGTCGCTTTATCACCATCATCCTCCTCTGTCGCCCTTTATCTATCGTAGCTTACAGCTATATCTGGATCTATGGTAGTCAGTGGTTGCAACAAATCTTACATTAAAAAATAAGACGCTGGAAATTTTCCAGCGTCTTATTTTTATCGAATTCCCAAAGCAATACGGGCATAACGACTCATTTTATTGACTGTCCAAGCTGGTGACCAAACCAGACGAACATCTACTTCCTTCACTTCTGGTACGGACTGCAAGACATCATGAATCTGATCTGTAATCAAATCTGCCAAGGGACACCCCATCGTTGTCAAAGTCATATCAATCTCAGTCTTTCCTTCATCGAAACGAATTTCGTAAATCAATCCAAGATTGATAATATCAATTCCCAACTCAGGGTCAATCACTTCTTCTAGCGCAACGAAAATGCGCTCTTTAATGTCATTCACTTGTTCTTCTGTGTACATTTTCGCTCCTTCAATTGTATTATTTCTTCAATTTCAGTAGACTACTCTTCCATTGCGCATAACCAACACAATGCCCACTACTTGCCAAAGCCAGACTATTTCAAGTTTTGTGCTGTTCTTTTTTCGAAGCACGACCCAAACTTTTTATTCCAAGGAAAACCTCTAAAAAGCTCCCCAGCTTACCTCGCTTTTTTATTTCTAGGCTCGGGTTAAAACAGTCCACCGGACTGTTTTAATCCTCCATAAAGTCGCGGAGTGGTTTGCTGCGGCTTGGGTGGCGGAGTTTGCGGAGGGCTTTGGCTTCGATTTGGCGGATACGTTCGCGTGTTACGTTGAAGACTTTACCCACATCTTCCAAGGTGCGCATTTTTCCGTCATCAAGTCCAAAGCGGAGGCGAAGAACATTCTCTTCACGGTCTGTGAGGGTATCCAGAACTTCGTCCAATTGCTCGCGCAAGACAACACGGGTTGTGTAGTCAACTGGATTTTCAATCACTTCATCCTCAATGAAATCTCCCAAATGGCTATCATCTTCTTCACCAATTGGTGTTTCAAGAGAAACAGGTTCTTGTGCGATTTTCAAGATTTCACGAACTTTATCAGGTGTCATATCCATACGCTCAGCGATTTGTTCTGGTGTTGGATCTTGACCGAGTTCTTGAAGAAGATTACGTTGTTCACGGACCAATTTATTGATGGTTTCAACCATGTGAACTGGGATACGAATGGTACGGGCTTGGTCAGCAATAGCGCGTGTGATGGCCTGACGGATCCACCATGTTGCATAAGTTGAGAATTTGAAACCTTTTGAATAGTCAAATTTATCCACGGCCTTCATAAGACCCATATTTCCTTCTTGAATCAAGTCAAGGAACTGCATACCACGACCAACATAGCGCTTTGCAATAGATACAACCAAACGCAAGTTGGCTTCTGCCAAACGTTGCTTGGCTTCCACGTCACCAGCTTCTACCAAGAGCGCCAATTCTTGCTCTTCTTCGTTGGTCAAAAGCGGTACGACACCAATTTCTTTCAAGTACATGCGAACAGGGTCATTGACCTTAGCAGAATTACTACCTAGCAACTCCTCATCTGTCAATTCTTGCTCTTCTTCTACTTGCATGACGCGTGAACTTGGGTTCCCGTCCTTATCTACAATAGAAATCCCTGCATCTTGGATACGTTGCAAAAGGTCATCAATACCATCTGCATCCAAGGTAAATGGAATAATCAATTTCTCGTTGATATCATCATCAACTGCTGTTCCTTCTTTTTTGTGGTTACGAATATAGTCCGCAACTTGTACATCAAAAGTTGTTACTTCTGTCTTTTTATCTTTTGCTGTTGCCATAATTACTCCAATTTTCTTTTTTGTGCAATGAGTTGTGTTAATTCATCCAGGGCCGCGTCATCATTTCCAACATGACTTTGTTCACGGATCACCCGAGAGCGCTGTCGATTGTCTCTCTTTAACCATTCTCGGTCGCGGGCTAATTCTAAGTCATACATTTCCTCTTGTCCCACTTCTGCAGGTAATTTTTCCTCTAAAATTCGATACCAGGCCGTCTGAACTGCATCCGACTGCTGACTGAGTTCGAAGGAAGATATGTCACCAGAAGATTTGAGTAGCTGATAGAGAGTTTGCACTTCAGGAGTGTAAAACTCAAAATCTTCTCGAAGTCGGTATTCATTGAGCAGATAGGGATGCTGCATGAGACGGTAAAAAATATGATTTTCCGTCCGCAGCAAACTGGAAATTTTTGCTTGCTTTGGTAACTCCTGAACAGGTTGGGCAGAAACATTTTCTCGCCTTACATCCGACTGTACTCGCTTGGATAAGCGAACATTGTTAACCGATAATTCTACCTGCTGGTAGTCAAAATCAGGTAACAAATCAGCCAGTCTGTAGATGTAGGAATTCTGCGCTGTAATGGATGTCGTCTCAGCGATAATCGGCGCCATCTTATCCACAAAATCAATCTGCATTTGTAAATTATCAGGATTTTCAGGCTTGAGATAATGCATGAGAAACTCAACATGACTAATCCGCGACTTGGTCAGAACCTGCTGCAACTCCTCAGCCGAATGACGACTGATGAATTCATCCGGATCCATGCCGTCTGGCAGTGAAATAATTTCTACATCAAATCCCTGTAATTCTTCCAATGCTTTGGCAGTCGCAGCTTGTCCTGCCTTGTCACCATCATAAGTCAAAACAACCTTTTTACAGTGCTTGCGCAAGTGCTGGACATGCTCAGGTGTCAGGGCAGTTCCCATAGAAGCTACTGCATTTTCAACCCCAGCTCGGTAAGCCGCGATCACATCCATGAAGCCCTCCATGAGATAGACTTCACGTTGTTTTTTAATAACCGCTTTTGCCTTATCTAGATGATAAAGTTCATAGCTCTTGTTAAAAATCGCCGTCCCGCGACTATTTTTATACTTGGCCACCTGCTTATTCGCTAAATCTGCCTCAGTCCACTTTCGACCTGAGAAGGCTACTACTCGTCCAAATTCATCGGACAGAGGAAAAATAATCCGCCCCTGAAAAGCATCATAAATTACATTATTATCCGCTGTATTGAAGAGTCCTGAATTGAGCAAATCTCTTTCCGAGAACTTCTTGGACAAGGCCTGATAAAGAATATTCGGCTGACTAGGTGCCAGACCTAGTTGAAAATACTGAATAATATCCTCCGTCAGACCACGCTGATGAAGATAAGCACGCGCTTCCTCTCCCATTTTGGTCGTCATCAAGAGAGCGTGGTAGAATTTCGTTGCCTCGGTGTGAACATCATACAACCGCTGATGTGGATGAGTTTGTTGGACTTGAACCTGTTGCTTGGGAGCAATGTCTAGCTGAAAACCAGCCTTATCCGCTACAAATTGAACACTATCGATAAAGGAAATTCCTTGTGTTTCCTCGATAAACTTGAAAACATCACCAGATTTACCACAACCAAAACAGTGATAGAATTGCTTGTCTTCTACGACGTTGAATGACGGTGTCTTCTCACCGTGAAAAGGACATAGCCCTAGATAATTGCGACCTGCCTTAGTCAGAGCAACGGATTCGCCAATAATATCAACAATATTGACCGAAGACTTTATCTCATCGATCAGTTCTTTTGAAATCATCTTCCCCTCCTACAGACAGACTATGCACAACATACCATTTTTATATTTTATAACATTTTTCGGTAAATGTAAAATTTCCAAGATAGTTTACTTGCAAAAAAATATAATTGATATATAATAGTCTAAAATAAATATTTAGGAGGCATATTTAGAATATGTTAAAAGATTTGAAAGCTTTCTTGTTTAAAGGCAACGTCCTTGACCTTGCTGTTGCTGTAATTTTTGCCGGTGCATTTGGTGCCATCATCACTTCATTGATTGCGGACATCATTACACCACTTATTCTTAACCCAGCTTTGAAAGCTGCTAAAGTTGAGCAAATCGCCGAACTTGCTTGGAACGGTGTTAAATACGGTAGCTTCTTGAGCGCTGTAATCAACTTCCTTGTTGTTGGTACTACTTTGTTCTTCATCGTGAAAGCTGCTGAAAAAGCAATGCCTAAAAAAGCTGAAGAACCAGCTGCTCCTGCAGGTCCAACTCAAGAAGAATTGCTTGCAGAAATCCGCGACTTGTTGAAAAAATAATCCATAGAAAACAGGCTTCGGTCTGTTTTTTTGTTACCCAAAACAGTAAAAGAAGCCGTCGCCAGCTTCTTTTTTCTTTTCATCTTATCCTTGATAACCGTTTGGATTCTTCGATTGCCAATTCCAGCTATCACGACACATGTCTTCAATTGATTTTTCTGTTTTCCAATTGAGTTCAGCCAGCGCCTTGTCTGCATTAGCATAGAAGGCTGGTAAATCACCTGCTCGACGTGGTGCAATCTGATAAGGAACCTTGATACCTGTCACTTCCACAAAGGTATTGACCAACTCAAGCACACTTGTTCCCTTACCTGAACCAAGATTGTAAGTATAAACCTGCTGAGCTTGCTCCAATTTTTCCAAAGCCTTCACATGTCCTTTTGCCAAATCAACCACGTGGATATAGTCACGAACACAGGTACCGTCAGCCGTATCGTAGTCGCCACCAAAAATATTAAGGAACTCACGTTTGCCAACTGCTACTTGGGAAATGAAGGGCATGAGGTTGTTTGGAATACCTGAAGGATCTTCACCAATTAAACCGGACTCATGAGCTCCAATTGGGTTGAAATAGCGAAGCAAGGAGATGGACCAATCCTTGTCTGAAACATAGAGATCACGCAAAATTTGCTCACACATGACCTTGGTTTGTCCATAAGGGCTTGTTGGGACACCTACAGGCATTGACTCCAAGTATGGAGATGGATTAAACTCTCCATAGACAGTTGCGCTTGATGAGAAAACAATCTTCTTAACATCAAACTCACCCATGACTTCTACCAGTGATAAGATAGACATGAGATTATTACGATAGTACATGGTTGGCTTTTGAACAGACTCACCTACTGCCTTATGGGCTGCAAAGTGAATAGCTGATTCAATATTTTCTTTTTCAAAAACTTGACGAAGAGCTGCTTTATCTGCCACATCCAATCGGTAAAAAGCTGGGCGTTTGCCAGTAATTTCTTCAATCCGATCAACAACTTTCTCACTTGCGTTTGAAAGGTCATCCACAATGACAACATCTTTTCCAAGCTCCAAGAGCTCAACAACGGTGTGGCTACCAATATAACCTGCACCCCCAGTGACCAAAATACTCATGTCATTCTCCTATAACAATTTTGATGAGGACAAAAAAACAGCCTCACAGCTGTTTTTTATATTCTATTAGAATTTTTTACGCTTACGAGCTGCTTCTGATTTGCGTTTACGTTTTACAGATGGTTTTTCGTAGAATTCACGTTTACGTGTTTCTTGAAGCGTACCAGCTTTGGTAACCGCACGTTTGAAACGGCGAAGAGCATCATCAAGTGATTCATTCTTGCGTACTACAGTTTTTGACATATTTTTCACTCCCCTCAATTTCAAAGTCTTTAATAGTTTACTACATCTTGATATAAAAGTCAATGATTTTGTTAAAAAAGAATGTGTCTAAATTTTGAGATGATTTAATACCCTTGTAAAGTAGTATAGTATTTTTCCCGTTATCGTGATAAATATCAAAATTCATCTAAAACGCCATTTCCGATTGACATCCTTACCTAGGCTTTGGGTTTAAAAAAATCATGCTGACCATCTCTACTTCATATACAGCAAAGAATAGTAAGAAGCAATGGAGGAAAAACTCTTGGGGGAGAATATAGATGACAGGATCTGAATTGGGGTCAAAGAGCCATGTCTGGTCGCCGGCAAAGAGAACTTTGTGGAAGAGGATAAAGAATTGGTCAAAACCGATTAGTACTCCTACTAGCGCCAGCAAGATAGGTAAAATAGCTGCCCAGATAAATGTCTTCTGAAAAAGACTGCCAAAGCCTTTTCTGACCATATTTTTCCAAAAAAGATAGAGAGATGGAAGACTGACAAGAAAGAGGACCTGTGCTAAATGAAAGAGCCATTTGACCTGTTCAAAATGATGAAGCCCCGCTTCTGAAGAAGAGAAATTGGGCATGTCTAGAACCTGCTGAAAAGGATTTGTTAGGTAATTCATGAGGATATTGAAATTGTAGGAAATATCCGCAGCCCTCATGTAGACAATCTCTTCCAAGCCCAGCCATTTAATTTCCAGAGGATAGACCAGCCAAGCACCATAAATAGCAACTAGAACAGCTAGTGCTAGAAGGTTGATAACCACTCCTGCAACTTGTAGTTTAATTTTCATAGACATCCCACTCATCTAACGAATCTAGTACATGAGTCGGAGCAACAGGCAAATCTGCTACTTCTTCTTTCTTCGTAAAACCTGTCAAGACCAAGAGGGTCGGAAAGCCATTGTCAATCCCCGCACGAATATCGGTCAAATAATTGTCCCCAACCATAACAGTTTGAGCGCGTTCTGTCCCTAAATGTGCCAAGGCCTTATCCATAATAATCGCCTCAGGTTTGCCCATGATAACAGGTTGAACTCGCGTGGAGGCTTCTAAAAGAGCTATGAGGGAGCCAGCACCTGGCAGCATTCCGCGTTCTGTCGGGATATTGAGGTCAGGATTTGTACCAATAAAGGTCGCTCCCTTTTGAATGGCTAGAGTAGCCGTTACAAATTTTTCATAATCCACTTGCCAGTCCAATCCGACTACAACATAGGCTGGATTTTCAGTATCCACTTGATAGCCTGCCTCAGTGATAGCTGATTTCAAACCGTCCTCTCCGATAACGTAAACTGTCTTTTCCTTGCCCAAGTCATTCATGTAATCAATCGTTGCATGAGTCGCTGTATAAATGGTCTCAAGCGGTGTCTGCACATCAAACTTGCTTGCTAACATATCCTGAATCTGCTCAGGCGAGCGTGTGGTGTTATTGGTCACGAAAAGATAAGGAAGTCCTGCCTCCTGCAAGCGAGCAACAAAACGTTCACCAGCTGGAATACGCTCTGTCCCCTTATAAATCGTTCCGTCTAAATCAATCAAATAGCCTTGATAGGTCATGTCTACTCCTTTTCGTTTCAAAACATTTCAATACTAGCTATTATACAATATCTCAGTCCTAGTTGGTAGCGGAAATTGCAAAAAGAAAACCTCCCTTGTCACTTACTACAAGAGAGGTTGTAATTGGCACTTATTTTCCACGCCAGATATGGGTATCAACAAGACCACAATAGCTATCAACAGGGTCAATCCCTTTGAATTCGGACTCGCCCATCAGCTTCTTAGTCAATTCTTCCAAGGTTACCACTTTACCGTCATAAGCATTGATATAGGTACCAACTTGTGGTACATCTGCTAAGTGGAATGGAGATTGGACTGAAACAAAGATTGTTGGTACTTCATGAACATAGAACGGAATATCAGGTGTGCCTTTTGAAGCAGGCCAAACAATCCGCTGAACTGTCCCACCAGTATTGACATCGGCCAAATTGATAATTAGGTCATAATTATCAGTCAGACTAGCAATGGTCTGCTTTTGAGCATAGACATTTTGAATGGCTTTGAAACGTTGATCTTCTGGGCGTTTATTAATTTTGTCTTCAACCGCTTCCCAAATGCTGACTTTGAATCCTTTCTCTTCCAAAATATCACGCAATACCTCAACGGCTTTGGGCTTACCAAAGTTGATTAAAGCTCCAAAACCACTTTCAACACCCTTAATCGGCACCAAAAGAACTCGTGGATAGCGTTCTGGAGTGACTGGGAAGATATCTTTTTGTTTGTCTTTTACCAAGGTAATGGCTTGATCAGCCACCTTACGGAAAATTTCCTTATTTTCTGGCAAACCAATTTTTGCCATTGCTTCAGCCTTCGGCTGCATAATTTCTTCCTTTGGCGTAATATGCAAGCCTAATTTCGCTTTCAAACCAAGCGAACGACGAAGAGCATCGTGGAGACGTTCGTCACTCAATAAGCCATTTTCATAGCCTTCTTTCATGTACTGCAAATCTTCATCTGGGTCATTAAAGAAGAGAAAAAGGTCACAGCCTGCTTCGATAGCCGTAGGGACCACTTCGCGACGAGACATGATTGAAGTCATTCCCAGCATGTGCGATGCATCAGTTACAACAACTCCATTAAAGCCAAGTTTGCCTCGAAGAAGTTCATCCAAAAGTGGTTTTGATAAAGTAGCAGGTAAGATATCTTGATCTGTCAACTCTGGATGGAAATGTTTTTCATAAGCAGGCATATGAATGTGCCCTGCCATGATAGACGGCAAACCTGCATCAATCAAACCTTTGTAAATCTTGCCATAAGTCCCATCCCACTCTTCTGTGGAATAGGAGTTAACAGAGAAGGATAAATGCTGGTCGCGTTCATCAACACCGTCACCTGGGAAATGTTTGGCTGCTGGAAGAATACCTGACTCTTGAATCCCTTTCATATAAGCTAAGCTCATATTCAATACACGGTCGGCATCATCAGACCATGAACGACTTGAAATAATCGGATTGCGCCAGTTACGATTGAGGTCCACGATTGGAGCAAATGACCAGTTACATCCGATAGCCGCTGCTTCCACACCAGATACACGTCCCATTTCATAGGCATATTGCACATCATCTGTGGCACCGATTTTTACTTCCAAGCCAATTTCTGTACCGTCAGTACAAGCGCCATTTCCTCCTGCCTCTGTATTGGCTGCAATCAGAAGTGGGATTTTGCTCTTAGTTTGTAAAATCCAGTTTTGGTCATAAACTTCTTCTGCTTTTCCTGGATTATAACGAACGGCAGAAATATGATATTTGTTGACCATTTCTGTCAAATATTCTTCGCTACGGCTAGAACCCATATTGACAAAGAGAGAGCCTAGCTTTTCTTCCAAGGTCATATTGGCAATGGTATTTTCAACCCAAGCAATTGCCTCATCATCCAAATAATATGGTTTTTTGCGCAAATCAACCAAATTTGTCATATTACACTTCCTTCTTCTATTTTCAGATTCCCTAATACTCAAAGAAAATCAAAATTTACCTAGGCAACGAGTCGCAGACTGTACTCGGGTACGGCAAGACGAGTTAACAACGGTAATTTTTTGATTTTCAAAGAGTATAAACTACTTTAGATTTTCCCAGAAGATCTGGCGATAATAGTTTTCATCGTATTGCCCTGCAACAAAGCGAGCCAGTTCTACATCCTTTAATTGTGCCCAAGATGTCACTTCTTTTCCGACCAAGATTGGATAGAAGGCAACTTTATTTTGCTCAGCAGCAACCAAGTCCCCTGGTGAATCTCCAATCATCAAGAGATTACTTGGAGAGTCCACTTCATCGACCAAACTAGCAATAACATCTTCTTTTTTGCCACGATCTTGACAGTAAAAATCTGTGATATAAGGGGCCAAGCCTTGTTGCTCCCATTCTTCTAAAACGGCTTCTTTATTGGCAGAACTCACGACATAAACCTTGCCAATTTGCGATAAAGCAGCCAAGCCTTCTTTAGCACCTGGAAAAGCTAGCGCTGGCTCTTGATGCGCCTTAATGGAACGATTGACATCATTAGACCAGTCCAAGGCCGCTTGTAAGTCCGCACTTGGATGTTCTTTCAAAGTCGCTTCCAGCGAAGCATTTGACAAGGAAGTTGTTGTTTCTGACCACTCAACCAATTTGTCAATACCAGTCACTCCTGCTTCTTGAAGAGCATGTACCAAACCTAGAAAACGATTGACCCCGCGCGTACGCGTGTAGAGATTGAAATCTTCCCAATTTTTTTGAAAGGTTTCTGGATCAGCAATCAGGAAATATTTCTGAATCAGTGGGCCAAAATAGAGCTCATGCTTGTAGGTCATGGTATCCATACTACAACCGTCAGAGTCTACACAAAATACATATTTTGTCATAAAGGACCTCGCTAGACACCTGAGTAGGCTGAGAAGCCACCGTCAATCGGAAGAACAACTCCTGTCACAAAGCTTGCAGTCTCTTGATCTGTCAGATAAAAGACACCGCCCATTAATTCGCCTGCTTCACCGAAACGCGCCATTGGGGTGTTGCGAATAATTTTCTCACCACGAGGTTTCAAAGTTTTATGGTCGCTTTCAAATAACAAATCACGGTTTTGATTTGATACGAGGAAGCCTGGTGCAATAGCATTAACACGTACTCCAACTTGTGAGAAATGCACTGCCAACCATTGTGTAAAGTTTGAAATGGCAGCCTTAGCTCCTGAGTAAGCTGGAATTTTTGTCAAAGGTGTAAAGCCATTCATAGAAGAAATGTTCAGGATATTGGCACCTGGACACCCCACCATATCTTTAGCAAACACTTGGGTTGGAAGCAGGGTCCCAAGGAAGTTTAAGTTGAAAACAAACTGAATACCTGATTCGTCCAAATCAAAGAAAGATTTTGTTTCTTCTGGCAGATCAACCAAATGAAATTCATTATCTGTAGTTGCTTTTGGTGAATTTCCACCTGCACCGTTAATCAAAATATCAACTGGACCAAGGTCTGCTACAACAGCTTCTTTGACTTCTTCGAGATTTTCCTTATCGAGAACATTGGTCTTGTAAGCTTTTGCTACACCACCAGTGGCTACAATCGCATCAGCTTTGGCTTGTGCTGCGTCCAAGTTCAAATCCAAGAGTGCCACTTTAGCCCCTGCTTTAGCATACTCTTCTGCAAATTGACCAATCAAGACACCACCTGCACCTGTCAACACAACTACCTTATCTTTAAAATCATATGTTACTGCCATTTGTAAACCTCTTTCTTCTATTTATTTCCCGTAACGATTATTTTGTTCCAACTGTTTTAACTTTAATACCAAAATCAGGTGTTTTCCCAGCGGCTCTCATATTTGCTTCATAGAGGCCATTGAAATAAGTCGCTCCTAAAGCACGATCATATAAGCCATAGCCAGGGGTCTTCGTCTGATCTCCCCAGATACGACGTCCATGGTCTGGGCGCAAAGTACCTTGCCAATCGTAATCAACCAAGAGCTTCACTACCGCATTCATATCAATATCACCCGCGGAAGACAAGTGCGCTGTTTCTTGGAATCCCCAATCACCAGCCGTAACATTACGTGTATGCATAAAGTTGATACGGTTGCGTTTTAAAGCATACTCTGTCATAGCTAGGACATCGTTTTTAGGATCAGATGCGTAGGAACCAACACACATGGTAATACCGTTATTTTCTGAATCATAGATGTCCAAGAAACGCTCAACAGCTTCCTGATCTGTAATGATACGTGGAAGTCCGAAGATACCGTACGGTGGGTCATCTGGGTGAATAGCCATTTTTACACCAGCAGCCTCTGCCGTTGGCATGATAGCTTTGATGAAATATTCCAGATTTTCCCACAAATCTTCTTCAGAAATATTTTGGCGATAATTTTCAATAATAGCCTTCATTTCTTCTTTTGAGTAAGAAGAATCCCAACCAGGTAAGTTCAAGTCATCTGCTACAGGATCAACTCCTGCCAAATCTGATTTGAGGAAGGCAAGCGATGTTGAACCGTCTGGCAATGGATGATTGAGGTCTGACCGTGTCCAGTCAAAAACAGGCATAAAATTGTAACATACTACTGGAATGCCTGCAGCACCCACATTTTTAATAGATGTCTTATAATTTTCAATCAATTCATCACGATTTGGTTTTCCTTGCTTGATATCTTCATGGACAGGAATAGACTCAATCACTGAAATTTCTAGACCAGCCTCTTCGACCATACGTTTCAATTCAAGGATATTTTCAAGTGGCCAAGCTTGACCGACTGGAACATCATACACGGCTGTTACAATTCCTTGCATTCCTGGAATTGCCTTGATTTCTTCTAATGTGACGGGATCTTTTTTCCCGTACCAACGAAAGGACATTTTCATCTTTATAGTCTCCCTTACTTGTGTTGAAAAAATGTTTCTGCGTTATTGTAGCAAATATCTGCAATCAGTTGTGCTAGAGCTTCGGTATCATTTGGAATTTCTTCGTCTTCAATCCATTGACCAATGTGGCTACATAGAATGCGGCGGAAATAATCATGTCGTTGGAAAGACATGAAAGAACGTGAATCTGTCAACATACCGATAAAATTGGCAAACATGCCCTGTTCTGCATAGTGATTCATCTGGTCAATCATACCTAATTTTGTATCATTGAACCACCAGCCAGCACCAAATTGGATTTTTGACTTTATTCCTTCTTCATTCGCTTGGAAATTAGCAACTGTATTGGCTAAAACAGCATTGTAGGCTGGATTAAGATTGAAGAGAACCATCTTCGGTAAGCAATTTTCTTTGGCCAAACTATCCAAGAATCGGTTCAAATTATGAGCCAGACCAGTTTGGTCGCCCATCGAGTCGAAGCCACTGTCAGGTCCTAACTGACTAAAGAGTTTTGAGTGGGCATTGCGCACCGCACCAAAGTGAATCTGAGTGACCAGACCAAACTCATGGTAAACCTTGCAGAGCTCACGGTAAATACCAGTTTGCCACTCCGCAATTTCCTCAGTGCTCAAAACTTGTCCCTGTAAAGCTTTTGCTAAAATACGGTCCAAATTTTCCTGACTGTATTCTACAAAAGAAATCGTTCCTAAACTAATATCCGTTGCTTGCGCTCCATGTTGAGCAAAATAAGCAACTCGTTGGCGCATGGCAGCAATAAAATCAGCAAAACGTAAAATTTCAGTATCTGTCTTAGCAGCAAGGGCTTTTGTAAATCCAGCAAAGTTAGCATGCTCTACAAAAGCTTCATCTGGTCTAAACGTTGGAGCAACATTGATGGAAATAGTGTCATCTGCTGCAATTTTTTGGTGCCATGTTAGGTCATCTAAAGGATGGTCCGTTGTGCCAACAAAACGTACATTTGACAATTCCAAGAGGTAACGAGGACCTATTTTCTTTTCAACTAAAACCGCATTACAACGGTCATAAATTTCCTTCCAGTTCTGGCCAGTCAAGACTTGGCTGATACCAAATACATTTTTTAATTCCAAAGCTGTCCAGTGATAAAGAGGATTACCCCAAGCACGTCCAACCGTTTCAGCCCAAACACGGAAACGGTCTTCCTTGCTAGCATCACCTGTAATCAGATTTTCAGGCACACCATTTGCACGCATGAGACGCCATTTGTAATGATCACCATCCAACCACAAATCAACGATATTTTCATAAGGTTTATCTTCAAAAATAGCTTGTGGATCCAAGTGACAGTGAAAATCATAAATTGGCTGTTCCTTAGCTACTTGGTACAAATCTTTCCCTGCTGCATTTTTCAACATAAAATGTTCATCATTAAAAGCCATTTTATCCCTCCACTGCTTTCATAAATTCTTTGGCAAATGCTGTTACACTTTCATAGCCTTCTGTTGTAACTTTGGCTGACAAGGCTGAGCCAACACCAACTGCACAGGCACCAACCTTCTTCCACTCGGCTACATTTTCAATAGAAACGCCACCTGATGGCATGAGATCAACCTCTGGAATCGGTCCGTGAATGTCTTTGATAAAACCAGTTCCTAACTGCCCACCTGGGAATAGCTTGATAATCGGACAGCCCGCTTCCATGGCTGTTACAATCTCTGTCGCTGTTGCACAACCCGGGAAATATGGACAGTCATGTTTTTGTGCAATATCTTGAATAGCTTGAGAAAAGTGAGGACTAACTAAAAATTGAGCTCCAGCCAAAATCGCCTCTTTCGCCAAATCAACAGTCATCACTGTCCCTGCACCAATAACCACTGTTGCATCTGAAGCATATTCTTCCAACAAGGTCTTAATCACATCGGTTGCATTTGGGGTTGAAAACGTAATTTCAATATTTTTAATTCCACCTTGGATGGCATGACGTGAAATTTCCAAAGCATCCTGTGCAGTTTTCCCACGCACAACTGCAAAAGCATAATTCTTCTTTAATTGATTTAGCATCTGTTCTCCTTTTCTCATACATAGAATGATTATCAAATGAAAGCAGTAAAAACAAGGACGGACATTGTTTTTACCTACTACTTACTCATGATTAATAGGGTATTTCGTTACATCAACATAGTCCATGTCTGTCAATGGAACATTTTTAGCAATATCGCGAACACGTTCTTCGTCACGCGCTGCTTTCATGACTTGGATTTTTTCTTGAATACGAATCATCTCTTCGCGGTCCAATTTGTAGAACTTCATCAAGATAAGAGAGATTGTAGCAAAAACAACTGGGATAATAACTACCAAGGCCAATGTAGCCATCTTCAGAGATGGTGTAAGAGCTGTCTCAGCAGTTGGGTAACCTTTTGTAAATCCAATAGCTGCCAATACAAAACCAACAACCATCGGAGCAAATGATGAAGCAATTGAGTCTGTGAATGAGAAGATTGTTCCAATCATACCAGAAACGTAGCGTCCAGATACAGATGTTTCATAGTCAGAGATATCCGCACCCATTGTCAATACCAAAGCTGAAGGTGAACTGATGAAGTAACGTCCGATAGCATACAAGACAACGAATACTACTGAGAAGAGACCCCATTTTTGAAAATCAAGGCTACCTGGTGTCGCTTGGTTCAAAAGAAGACCAAGACCAGTAAGACCCACAATACCCACTTGAAGTGCGGTGATGTAAGCTTTACGCAAACCTTTACGTCGAGCCAAACCTGATAAAAAAGTGATGACTAATACGTTTGGAACAATCATTAATAGAGAAATGACACCTGACAAGGCATAGTTACCAAACAAGATACCGAACAACATAACTGTTACAACAGCATCCGTCATCAATTGAGCAATAAATTTAACCAAGGCTGCTGAAATAGATAAAACTTGTAAAGGCTTATTACCCTTGATAACTTTCCAATAATCCTTAAGAGCGGTTTTTTGAGTTTTTTCTTCACCGAGACCAAAGTATTTAGGATTATCTTTTTGCCAGATACCAATAATAGCAACGATGGCAAGCACTGCTGAAATAATGATGACAGCCCACGTCAACTCATAGAAGAAAGCTTCATTGAAACCACCATGTTTTTTAATCAAATATCCAGAAATAGCAATTTGACTACCAGAGAAAAGAATAGCTGTCATAACACCGTCAGCAATGTTGAAAATTGGACGTTGTTTTGGATCATTTGTCAAGGCTGTTTGTCCAGCTTTGGTAATGGTTTGTTGCAGTGAATAACCAATTTTATGGATAATGAGAGCAATGATAAACAACGGCATTGTCATGCCTTTACCAAAATGATGAATGTTAAAAAGGAAAATAAATGACAAGGCAGTAATCACATTCCCCAACACTAGGATAGGACGATATTTACCAAATTTTGTTTCTGTTTTATCAATAATGACCCCGATTGTCGGATCAATAATTCCATCAAAGATACGAATGTATCCCATTAACTGACTAACAAATAACGCAGCCAATCCCAAGATACCGGTAGAAAAGTAGGTTACAAAACTAAAAGCCACCAAATAAATATTAGTTGATGTGTTATTGGCAGCGAACATAATAATTTGCCATAACTTAGCACGGTTGTAGCTAATTTGCTCGCTACGATCTGTCTTTGTACTCATTTGAGTATCCTCCTAAATAGTATTATTAGATTCCTTAGTAATCATCATATGACTTTTATTTTTTGAAAACGTTTTACATTATAAGTATATAATTCATCAGATGACTTGTCAAGCTTTTTTTCAATTATAAGGTGTTTTTTTACAATATACGTCCCTATATCCATCAAGTCATCTTATCATTTATGTGTGATTCATCTAATGATTTAGCAAAATGAAAAACCCTAGAGCATTCTAGGATTCACTGGTTTATTTTTCAAAAGCAGAGCTCACTTGGAGAATATGAGTCAACATGGCACGCGAAGCCTTGATACTATCACGTTCTAGGATTGCTTCTAAAATTTTACGGTGCTGTAGTTGACTTTCGTGTTTCAACTCTTCTGACGCAATATTATCATTGATCAGGATAATAGACTGGTGGATAACTGGTAAAAGGCTATCAATAGCCAAATTCCCACTCATTTTCGCTAACAATGCATGAAGTTGAACATCTAACTCAATATGATTCGTATCTCCACGATCGTAGGATTTTTCAATTTCTTCTACAATTTCTTTCAACTGCTGGCATTGTTCCGGACTTCCATTTTGTGCTGCCATAGCTGCTACTTGCGGCTCTAAAAGCAGACGAATTTCAAAGAGATCAAGTGTTAATTTATAACTATCTTTAATAAAGGAAAAACCTAGCGGATCATCAGCCACCCCACGTTTACTACTAAGATAAGTACCTGAACCTTGTCGTACCTCCAAGATATTACGTGCTGTCAAACGGCGGACTGCTTCACGTACCGTACTTCTACTCACCGCCAAAATAGAGGCCAATTCGTATTCGTTAGGCAGTTTATCTCCGACCTCTACATGATTATCTAAAATATACTGAACCAATTTATCTGCTACTTGATCTGTCAATGTTTGGCTCATCTTCTCTTCCTCCTTCTTTCATCCTATACCATTATAAGTCAAATCATTCATTTTTTCAAAATGAAAATGATATCAGAGCCTGTTCTCCAACTACCTTACCAACTAGTTATTAAAAAGAGCTGGAAATACTCCCAGCTCCAATTAACATTAAGACTTGTAGCCAAAGTTTGGAATAGCATTCCAACGCTCTTTGAAAAGTTTCACAACTTGTTTTGGTTCGCGGCTACGCGTAAAGAGACCTTTATGATTTCCTTTGATTCGAATCAAGTTCACATTTGTCTCAAAGTCTGCAAAATTCCAGACTTGTTCTCCCACGAAATAAGGCAGAGTATCAAATACTTGATGATTCATTTCATAGTAAGCGCACTGGAATTCTTCTGTATAAGGCACATCCCAAAGTGAGTGGTAGCCAGTAATGGTATCTGCACCATATTCTGTAAACATGATTGGTTTATCTGGATAGCGACGGTGCCATTCTTCCAGTTCCTCCACCATGGCTTTCTTCGCACTTTCCAAATCATAATGGTTGATATACCAACCGTAATAACGGTTCAAGCAAATAACATCCAAGAGGTCTGCTACTTTCTCCACTTGTGGTGGCGCTGTCATGATATTCACCAAGGTCACTGGACGTTTTTGTGGGTCCAAGTCACGATAAAGCTGGATAAGTGGCTCAAAGTACTCACGCGCTCCTTCTTCGTTAGTAGCAGGCTCGTTGGCCACTACCCACATAACAACTGAAGCATAATTTTTATCTCGTTTTACCAGTTCACGGATAGCTAGTTCATGCGCTTCTTTTGTCTTCATGACATCCCAGGTATTGACTTTTTCAGCTGCTTGTCCAAGCATACTGTTGATAGCTGCTGTGAAGTTTTGCATGAGACCAACTGCGGGTACTTCTTCAATGACCACAATTCCCAAACGGTCTGCCAAACGCATCATTTCTTCTGAGTATGGATAGTGAGAGGTGCGGAATGAGTTGGCACCAATTTTCTTCAGCAAATTCAAGTCCATCAGGTTGGCTGCTTCATTGAGACCACGACCGTTGATAAAAGTATCTTCGTGTTTCCCAAAACCTTTGAAGTAAAATGGCTGACGGTTAATCAAAAATTGATTATTTTCTACTTTCACTTCACGCACACCAAAAGTCTGGTCATATCGGTCAATCAACTGACCATCTTCAAACAATTCCACCCGAGCTGTATAGAGATAGGCAGCAAGAGGTTGCCAGAGTTGAACCTGCTCAAGCTCTGCATGACCGTCCGTCGCTTCAGCTACTACTTTTCCATCTTGGTCTAAGATTTGAATGTGAATGTCTGCATCAGCCTGACTCGTTTCTACTGCAATAGATAGAGCAGCCTGTGTCAAGTCTTCATTCAACTCATAGGTCACTACGATGTCTTCAATATGTTGAATCGGACGTGTGTAGAGCTTGATTGGACGATGAATACCTGCATAGTTGAAAAAGTCAAAGTTTTCAGCTACTTGTTTCGTAATTGTCCCATCTTCATTTACTTTTTCAAAATAATTTCCGACTGGCAAGGTTGTATAATTTAGTTCATTATTAGCACAGATAGAGATTTTAAGGCTATCTTCTTGGTAAAATTCACGCGGAATCACTGCCTCAAACGGTGTGAAGCCACCCTTGTGTTCCACTAAAAATTGTCCGTTAATATAGACTTTAGCATGGTGAGTAACGGAACCAAAACGTAAAACCAATTCTTCTTGAGTACCCACGGCTGGAACATCCACCTGGCGCTCATACCAGTTATCTCCTACAAAAAGGCGTTTCTCCGTCTCTACCAAAACATCATTGAAAGATGTTGGTACTGTCATCCATTACGCACCTTCTTCATCCGCCAAACGAGATTCAGTTGTAGGTTGATAATTCCCTTGCTTAAAATCCCAAAGACCATTGAGATCAAATAATTTTCGACTGTTTGATAATTGTGGATACAACATATTTTTCTCCTTTTAATAAATATATTATCGACTAATTTCCTGTGAATACTCTCCCAATAATCTTTCCAACTGAGAGGTATTTAGAAGGCTGATATCACCTTCAATGGTATGTTTGTACACAAAGGAAGCCATGCCTATTTTTAAGATGTCGGCATCTATTTTTCCCATCTGATAACCATAAATAATTCCTGCTGTAAAAGCATCTCCTGTTCCAACACGGTCCAGGGCATAGGTCTCAACATCATCTGTTTCTTCCAAACCTTCTTGGCTGTAGAGAAAAGCCTTCAATCGGTAGAGATTATTTTCCAATTGACGCTGGGTAAAGGCAATCTTCTTAAATCCATAGGTCTGTCTCAATTTTTCCAGCGCCTCTAGCAAGAGCTCTTTATTATCATAAGGCCACGTAAAACCAACCTCATCCTTCCAATCTTGGCCATCCTGCCCAGGTAAACTCAGGGGTTCCAATCCGATACAAATATCTGTGTGGTAAGCAAGTTGTGACAAAGATTTCCTTGCTTCCTCAAAAGACGACCATAAGCTTTCTCGATAGTTCAAATCTAGACTAACGGTTAGCCCCATTTTTTTAGCCATTTGCATCGCTTCTAAGGTCAGGGCAAAGCAATCTTGATTGAGGGCTGGTGTAATGCCACTCACATGAAACCAATTTGCCCCATAAAAAATCTCTTTCCAGTCAATCTGACCTGCTCCTAGCTCTGAAAAAGCTGAGCCTGCACGATCATAGGTAATCTGATTGGGACGAAAAGCAAAGCCCCGCTCATAAAAGTACAAACCTAAACGCGGCCCAGCGAGTTCGACATAATCTGTCCCCACTCCATGCGAACCAATGAAATTTTTACACACCTGTCCAATGGCGTTATCTGGCAAACGAGTTACCATAGCTGTCTCTAGACCCAAATGTGCCAAATCACCTAGAACATTTAACTCCGATCCACCAAATTGGGACTCCAGCAGATGAGTTTGTGACAAGCAGAGGTGCTCAGGCGTAGAAAGCCGTAACAAAACCTCCCCCAAAGCAATTACTTTCATTTTGTAACCCCTTTCTTAAAATCATTTTATCATCAGATGACTTTTCTGTCAACGATTAAAATAAAAAGGATTTTTCTGTAAAACAATAAAAAACACCAGCTATTCATCTGATGTTTATATTTAATCAAACCTAGCTTCCCAGTGTTCCGCTGCATGTGCTTCAAAGCACAGAGCAATTTGTTTGGTAGTGGTTTTGTTTTCTGATAGTTGAGGGAGGTCGGATAAGGCAAAATAGTCACTCGCCAAGGTTTCGCTGTTTGCGACAAACTGACCTCCTAATGCTCGGCATTCGATGAAAATTTTGGTCACGCGCATGGCAGAGTTGGCTGGGTTATTCTTGTGCTTGTCTAAAACTGCAATCAGGCGCACGGCTTCTGCGTCCAGCCCCGCTTCTTCCTTGACCTCTTTTATGGTATTGTCCATGACAGACTGGTCTACGTCACACCAGCCTCCAGGTAGGGCCCAGCGGCCGTCAGCTTCTTGGACCAGTAGGATTTTGTCTTCTTTGAAAATGGCTGCGCGCGTATCAATTTTAGGTGTTTGGTAGCCTGTTTCCGAGCAGAAAAGATCTTCCACCTTTTTCAAGGGCATGCCTGAGGGTGTCACTAACATTTCAGCTGCAATCTGACGAATTTCCTCAAATCGCTCTCGGTCAAATACATTGGTCGTGTAAGCTAAGCCATTCTGAGCTAGTGCCTGCAAGCGAATAGCCCATTTCATCCATTTCTCATCCTTCGTCATCTACTTTTCTCCATTCAATCTGTGCTTGGGCACGTAGCTCGCCTTCTGATACAATAGCATGCTGACTGGTCAATCCGTCCAAACGATACTGGGAATCAATCATGCCACCGGGTGCCACTTCTTTGATGTATTTCAACTGCAGGCGTTTTGGAACATGATACAGTAGAAAATCATAATCCAGCACGTCAAACATCCACTCAAGGTACTTGCTGTTATTAACATGACCATTCATATCAATGTCAAAATAACGAATTCGGTATTCTTGCGAAGCCAAATCTTCTAGTACCGGAAGTTTCGGCGCACGCTGAACCTTTTTTACCATTTCTGACTCAAAAGGAGCCACCAAGTCTTCTGGAACTGGACTTAATTTGCGGCTTTCCAAGCCCAACAAAACAAAATAACAGAGAATATCCATGAGCAGATCTCCCTCTGCATCATAGATGAAAAATTTTCGGTAACAGAAAAATTTATTGTGAGATAGGGCTTCTGTCGCAATGGTCACTGTTTCTCCATAATGTGGCAAACGATGAATGGTAAATTCATAATCCGTTACCACCCAGACCAGACCATATGTCTCAAAGATATAACGGTCACTTCGCCCTAAACTGCTGGACTGACGTCCTGAAATTTCCAAACACCGCAAAATCAAATGCGGTAACTTAACTTCTCTTTTTACATCGACGATGTCAAAGGGAATGGTGTAGTCTTCTTGATACGATAAGCCCATAATTTCTCCTTCTAATCAATTATAAAGCGCTCTGCAACGGTGTCTCCCAAGAAAAGTCCCTTCTTGGTCATACGAACCTGATCACCTTCTACTTGTAGCAAGCCCTGCGCGACCAAGTCAGCCAGAATCGTCCCATAACGCTCTTGAAAGTCCACTTGGAATTTCTCCTTGAAGCTCTGCATGGACACACCTGACTTCTTGCGCAAGCCGAGAAACATTTCTTCTTCCATCTGCTCTTCTTTGGACAAGATTTCCTCGTGCAGTCGAGCATGTCCTTTTTCAGCGATAGACTTGAGATAGTGCTGAATCGGACCACGGTTACGGTAACGCATCCCATTGAGATAGCCCGAAGCACCTGCCCCTAGACCATAGTATTCAGCATTGTCCCAGTACATGAGATTGTGGCGGCTTTCAAAACCTGGCTTGGTAAAGTTGGAAATTTCATAGTGCTCAAAGCCATTTTTCTCCAACTCTTGCAAGATATAGTCAAACATGTCTGACTCCACATCTTCGTTGGGCAGATGAAGACTGCCACGGCGCTGACGATTCATGAAAACCGTATGATTTTCCAGAATCAAGCTGTAGAGGCTCATATGAGGAATATCCAGTTCCAATGCCTTAGCAACATTTTCCACCACCTGCTCCATGGTCTGACCAGGTAGGGCATAAATGAGATCAATGGAAATATTATGAAAATCAGCTTTTTTCAGCTCTGAAATTGTCTCGTAAATCTGATCCTGATTGTGACTGCGACCGATTTTTTTCAACATACGGTCATCAAATGTCTGTACGCCCAAGGATACTCGGTTACACTTAGAGGTTTTCAGCACAGCGATTTTCTCAGGCGTCAAATCACCAGGATTGGCTTCAATGGTAAACTCTTCAATTTGCGATAAATCCAAAATCTTTTCCAAATTGGTCAAGAGATAGTTTAGCTGTTCAGCAGAAAGCGCAGACGGCGTACCTCCACCGATATAGAGAGTTTTCAAAGCTGGTAAATCATAAAACTTAACCTCTTCCATGAGGGCAGCTAGATAATCATCTACCGGCTGATTTTTGATAAATACCTTAGAAAAATCACAATAGTAACAAATCTGAGTACAAAATGGGATATGAATATAAGCGGATGTCGGTCTTTTTTGCATAAGCTTAGTATAGCACAAATTCAGGAGAAATAGAAAAAGGCTGGCATGCGCCAGCCTCATCAAGAGTTATAGCCTAAAAACAAGGCGAATAGGGTAAAATAAGTCAGTAAAACGAGAGTAACTAGGTAAAGGAGCAAGAGAGCCATTTTCAAGCCAGTACTCGCCCTAGAGGCACGAATACCTCTATATAAACCGTAACCACTCACCACCACACAGATAATGTAGACCAATGCTATCAATAATCTTAGAATAATGGGTGATACTGCAAACATAGCCTATTCCTCCTATTTTTCTAAATGCTAAATATTCTCATTGTACCGCCTATTGTAGGGATACTAGAGAAGAAACCTACCTTAGCCATGTAGACAATGACTAGGCAGTTGTATATCCATAGATCGGTTTTCCTAGCCTACTGGCTGGCTTTCCTGAGACACTAAGCATGATGATGCATCGGTTGCTGTTTGGTTTACAAACCTAATAATTGGTCTGAAAATTCTTCATCTATATCTATTTTGTAATATTCACGTGCTTTTAATGATGTCAATCGACGGATTAAGCTAAGTGGAAACTGTTTAATCATCCCATTAAACTGCTCTACAAGATAGTTATAATGTTGACGATAAGCAGCCAAATCTTCCTCACTCTTCAATATTTCCTCGAACAATCGATTCACATGTTTGTTCATATTGTATTCTGGAATATCATGAAGAATTTGAGCGAATTCCTTGGAAGATTCTACGGATTTATGCTTGTCATCCCCCTTAGAAAGCTGATCTCTGCGTCCTTTATTTTTAAAGAATTTTTCATCTGTACTATCTTCTCGATTCGTTTCACGTTCAGTTGATTTACTACTTTCACGTAGCACAGCATTTTTTTGAACTTCCAAAACAGATTCTTTTTCTAAACTCAAATGTTTATCTACAAATTTATTTGCCTTGTCCAATAATTGCTTATTGCGCTCAGCTGTAATCTTAATATTGCTCGCACAAGAGTCTATCGCTGAGTTTAAACGAACAGCATGCTGATAATTCAAGATGATGTAGACGACAATCGCCGTTGCCAAAGCACAATAGAATATCGCTCCTTTGAAAGGCTCAACTGTCATCTCTGCATCTTCTGGTGTAGTCGTCATTGAAAAAATGAACGACCACAGAAGAGTAGCTAAAATCATCAAACCGATTAAGCTACCGATTACTTTAAATAAATTTTTTATCATTTAGGTGATTTCTACTCCGCAATCAATGTTTCAAGACCAACCTTCATCATATCTGTAAAGGTATTTTGGCGTTCTTCTGCCGTTGTATCTTCTTCTGGATTAACCAAGCTATCTGAGATAGTCATGATTCCAAGAGCTTGTACACCGTGTTGGGCTGCCAAATAGTACAATGCAGCAGCTTCCATTTCAATAGCGTGAACCCCCAATTTACCAAGAGCGATGTTGCGGCCAGCCATATTTGAATAGAAGATGTCTGAAGAAAGGACGTTTCCGACGTGGGTTGTCATCCCCAATTCTTTGGCGATATGATAGGCCTTGTCAAGTAGAGCAAAGTCTGCAATCTGTGGCAAGTCGTATTCTGGCCAATCATTACGAATAATGTTTGAGTTGGTTGCTGCTGCTTGAGCAAGAACCAATTCACGGACATGGACATCTGGATTGATGGAACCAGCTGTACCTACACGGATGAGTTTTTTCACACCGTAATCAACGATGAGCTCACGCGCATAAATTGAGATAGAAGGCATCCCCATACCAGTTCCCATAACAGATACACGGTGACCTTTGTAGGTACCAGTATAGCCGAACATGTTACGAACAGTGTTAAAGCACTCTGCATCTTCTAAAAAGTTTTCTGCGATAAATTTTGCACGGAGTGGGTCTCCTGGAAGCAAGATTTTATCTGCAATTTGACCTTGTTTTGCTTCAATATGAATTGACATAAATTCTCCTTATTTTAATTTTTCTTAACTTTTTTGTAAAGCCAACGTTAAATTTACAAAAGAGAGCGTTAACATAGAAAAACACATTGGTTTTGATTTTGCAAAAAACATTAACATAGTAGCAAGAAAAAACAAAAAAGCTGCTAAATAATGCATTTGTTTTGGTTTCATAGTTTTCCTTATCTTACAAACCAGCAAGAATAGCTTTTACTAAAACTTTGAAATCTTCCTTGATTCGTTGAGTTACTTCAACTACTTCTTCGTGGTTGAGTTCTTCTTGGAAACCAGCTGCATGGTTGGTAATAGCTGAAATGCCAAGCACTTTCAAGCCAGAATGTGCTGCAATGATGACTTCTGGTACTGTTGACATACCAACGGCATCCGCACCAAGCGTTTGGAAGGCACGAATTTCAGCAGGTGTTTCATAGGTTGGACCTGAACAGCCAAGGTAGACACCGTCGCTAAGTTTGATACCGAGTTTGTCTGCTACTTCATGGGCAACTTGACGGTACTCGGGTGTATAGGCTTTCGACATATCTGGGAAACGTGGACCAAATTCTTCCAAGTTTTCACCGATCAGTGGATTGGTGCCTGTCATGTTGATGTGGTCATTGATGAGCATAAGGGTACCCGGACCGTAGCCGATACCACCAGCCGCGTTGGTTACAAGTACACTGTGGCAGCCAAGTGCTTTCATAATGCGAACTGGGAAGGTTACAACTTCCATCGGATTTCCTTCGTAGAAATGGAAACGCCCTTGAAGAGCCAATACCTTGCGACCAGCCAAGTCACCATAAACCAACTTACCAGCATGCCCAACAACTGTTGAACGGCCCCAGTTTGGAATATCGGCATAGTCAACCACGATAGCATTTTCGATTTCTTCGGCTAATTCACCAAGGCCTGACCCCAAAATCAAACCAAATTCTGGCTCCGTAATGCCTTTTACTTGCAAGAAATCACGTGTGTCATAAATTTTTTCTAAAAGTGTCATGTTATGTATATCCTTTTTTACTATAATGTATAATGTCTGTCAATAGGCTGGTTTTGAAATGACTTCACCATCTTCTTTCACAAAATCTTCCATCATTTGTACAGGTAAAATCTCTAGAACGGCCTCGGATGGACGACAAAGTTTTACTCCCTTACTAGTGACAACAATGGGACGATTGATTAAAATCGGCTCTGTCATCATGGCGGAAATAATAGCATCTTCCTTTAATTCATCTGATAAACCTAAGGTTTCATAAGGTGGTACATTCGTACGTAGTAACTCTCTGGCGGTTATTTCCATTTGAGCTAGCAACTCCTTAAGTTTTTCTTCTGTCGGAGGCGTTTCTAAATAGTTAATAACCTCAACCTCCAGCCCACATGCTTGAAGTAAGGCTAAAACATTACGCGATGTACCACAGTTGGGATTGTGATAGATAGTGACTTTTTCCAATTGGTTCTCTCCTATCAAACGGATTTTATTGTAGTTGGTTCAAGAATGACTCACCAATCATGGCTGTGTCCACACCAAAGTTCTCAGCAATAGTGGCTGAAATATCTGCAAAATGTCCTTGTGGAATAACACCATTTCCTGTGAAGGCTGGGCTGTAAGCCAAGAGCGGAATGTATTCACGAGTATGGTCTGTACCAGCATATGTTGGGTCATTTCCGTGATCAGCTGTAATCAAAAGCAAGTCATTTTCACGCATAGCTGCAATAATTTCAGGCAAACGGTTGTCAAATTCGTGCAAACAATCACGGTAACCATGGGCATCACGACGGTGACCAAAGTTAGCATCAAAGTCTACCAAGTTCGTAAATGATAAGCCTTTTTCAAACTCAGCAAGTCCCATTGTTTTCAAGAGTGTATCCACACCGTGGTTGTTATTTTTATTGTGTCCCATGTCATGGTTGATACCTGAACCATTGAAAATATCATTGATCTTACCAACCGCATAAGTATCAATACCAACTTGGTCCAATTTGTTGAGAACTGTGTCTTCAAAAGGTGACACAGCATAGTCATGACGGTTTGATGTACGAGTGAAATTGCCTGGAGTACCAACATACGGACGCGCAATGATACGACCAAGTAAAGCTGGACGTTCCAAAGTGATGGAGCGCGCAAACTCACAAATACGATAGAGCTCTTCAAGCGGAATAATCTCTTCATGAGCTGCAATTTGCAGAACAGGGTCAGCAGATGTATAGATAATCAACTCGCCTGTTTCCATTTGCCGAGGACCGAAATCATCAATAACAGCTGTTCCTGAGTAAGGTTTGTTGGCTTCACGAATGACTTTCCGACCTGAAAATTCTTCGATTTGAGTCAAAATTTCTTCTGGAAATCCATTCCAGAAAGTATCAAATGGCTCAGTAATATTGAGACCCATGATTTCCCAGTGACCAGTCATGGTGTCTTTACCCAATGATACTTCTTCTAATTTTGTCACGTAACCAGTCGGATTTTCCTCGGCTGGAACGGTTTGAAGAGCTTGGGGACGAGGAATATTTCCAAGACCAAGTTTAGCCATGTTTGGCACTTCAAGACCGACTGTTTTCGAAATGTGGCCTAGTGTATCTGAAGCTCCATCTGGCACCCCAGCATTGACAAAGTTATTAGCGTCTGGCGCAGCACCGATTCCGACTGAATCCAAGACAACCAAGTGAATACGATCAAAAGTTGACATTTTCTTCTCCTTTGAGTGAAATTACTTTCATTATACCATAAATCCGAACAATACGCAGGACTGAATTGGTAGCATTTTCATAAATTAAATTTTAGGTGATTTTAAAAAGTGGCTGACAATATCTACCACTCTTTCTTTTTCTATGCATGAAGCAGATAAGCCCTAACTTGCGAGATAAAATAGAGCGAGCCTGTGACAATGGCAAACTCATTGTCCGCAAGAGACTGTACTTGGTCTAACCACTGATGGAAATCCGCCACACGGCTGACGTGAGTAGGATATTTTTCTAGGGGCACTGCATTGGGATAGTCAAAGCTCGTCACTGTCACCTGCCCAACCTGCTCCAACTGAGCAATCATCTGGTCTGTCGGCTTAGTATCAATCGCAGCAAACAAGATTTTCAGCTTCTTATCCGCATAGTCTGCTTTTAACAAATCACAGAGTGCCTGAATGGACTCATTATTATGAGCACCATCAATCATCAGATTGTGAGCGAGCAATTCCGTCCGTCCCACCCAGCGACTGGTAGCCAAGCCTTCTTTGATGGTGGCTGAGCTAATCTTCTCATAGCCTTTCTCGGCTAATAATCGGCTGACGCGAATAGCTAGCGCAGCATTTTCCACCTGATGATGTCCCGGAAGCCCAAGACGGACATCCGTCAAAAGGACTTGTTCTTCCTCTTCATACGTCTGATCAACTAGAGAAAAATCCTTGTATAGCTGATAAATGGCACTGCCTGTTTCCTGGCATTTTTCCAAGAATACTTGACCAACATCTTCCCGCTCTGTCGCAAAGATAAAAGGCGCACCATTTTTGATGACCGCAGCTTTTTCACGGGCAATCTCTGTGTAGCTGTCTCCCAAGATATTTTGATGATCAAGTCCAATGGAAGGACAAACTACGACTAGGGGCTGAAAAACATTGGTCGAGTCTAAGCGACCTCCCAGTCCTGCTTCCACCAAAACGATGTCAACTGGCTGAATTTCCGCAAAATAGAGAAACATCATGGCGGTGATAATCTCAAACTCAGTAGCTGGATCTAGTCCAGTTTCCAGAGGCAATCGCTCTACGATAGGATACAAGCGGTCAACCAGGCCAATCAACTCTTCCTCTGAAATCATCTGCCCGTCAACAGAAATCCGTTCACGAAATTCGACAATATAGGGAGAGGTAAAACTTCCCACTTTGTAGCCACTTGCTGTTAAAATATGCTGCAAATTAGCCACTGTAGAGCCTTTACCATTTGTCCCCACGATATGAACAGCCTTGATACGGTCTTGAGGATTGCCGAGCTCTTGCAAGAGCCAGTTAATCCGCTTCAAACCCGGCTTCATGCCAAATTTTAATTTACTGTGAATCCAGGCCAAACTTTCTTGATAGTTCATTTGCTTATTTTTCTAAAATCTTTGGTCCATCAGGATAGCCGACAATCACTTTTGAAATCAATCCAATGAAGAGACCGTGCTCTACAACACCTACTGTGTGGTCCAATTCTGTTGCCAAGGCTTCCGCGTCAGCAATTTTTTTCAAATCTAAGTCAATGATATAGTTCTTCATATCTGTGATCAGACGTTGTCCATCTTTTTCACGGAAGCTTGGGTTGTAGCCTTTAGCTTCAAACTTGCGGAAAAGATTTGCAGCACCGTACTGTACCACTTCAACTGGCAGTTTGAAAGTCCCCAGCGTTTCTACAACCTTGGATTCATCGACAATCCAGATACAGTCTTTGCTGTTAACGGCTACAATTTTTTCCATCAGGAGGGCTGCTCCACCACCCTTGATACCATTGAAGTGACCATCCACTTCATCTGCACCGTCTACTGTCAAGTCAACTAACTCCACCTCGTCAATGGCTTTCAGCGGAATTCCTAGACCTTCTGCTTGGGCATAGGTTGCATGAGATGTCGTTACTGCTGTAATTTGCAAGCCTTCTTCCTTGATACGACGACCAATTTCTTCTACAAAATAGTAGGCGGTTGAGCCTGTTCCCAAACCAACAATCATACCGTCTGTGACAAATTCAGCTGCTTTGATTCCGACTTGTTGTTTCAAGTTTGACATTAGATTCTATTCTCCTTTTGTTTTGGCTAGGTTTATTCTACCACAAATTTGAATTGATTTCCACGGGACAATAAAACGGTTACAAGTTTTCTCAACTTGTGGTATAATCTGCTTGTAAACTAGAAAAAAGGGCATACCAATGAATTTTTCACAGAGTATTTTCTCTACTATCAACCGACAAAAAGAATATTTCACAGATTTGGAAACCAGTATTGCAGATTATTTTTTAGAAGCGGGCAAATCGGACAAGGATCTGTCCTCACAGGCTGTTGCGGAGCGCTTGCACATTTCCCAAGCTGCTCTTACTCGCTTTGCTAAAAAATGTGATTTTTCAGGCTACCGCGCCTTTCTTTTTCAGTACCAAAAAGAATTGGAAGACTTGGCCAAAACTTCTCTTCTGCAAATGGAAAAAGAGCTGACTCGTCGCGTTTTCTATGATTATGAAGAACTGATTGCGCAAACCCAAGAGATGATTGATGAAGATCAAATCCAGCGTATTGCCAATATGGTGGAAGACGCCGAACGAGTTTATTTCTTCGGTCTTGGATCATCTGGTCTCGTTGCCCGCGAATTCAAGCTCCGCCTCATGCGACTAGGGGTGGTTTGCGAAGCCTTGACAGATCAAGATAGTTTTTCATGGACCATTAGCATTTTGGATGAGAGGTGTTTAGTCATCGGATTTTCCCTTTCAGGAGAAACAAAGTCCGTCATTGATAGCCTCCTTTCTGCCCAAGAGATGAGAGCAAAAACTGTTTTGCTAACTACTGCTCCTCCACTTGAAACTAAATCTTTAACAGAAAATGTCAAACTGGCTTCTGTTCACCATCTGAATTACGGAAATCGTATTTCCCCACAATTCCCTATGCTGATCCTACTGGATATCCTCTATGCTCACTTCCGTGAAATCGACCGCCCTCGCAAGGAGGAAATTTTCAATAGCTACTGGACCAAACCCTATAAACGTACAAGAAAATGAAGCCCATTTGGACTTCATTTTCTATTTTTCTGCTGCATTTTGAAATGGTAATACGCTCCAAACATGCCTGCTGTATTGCGATGATGTGCAAAGGTAAGTTCTGTCTTATCAGCTAGGCTAGATACCAGATACTTGTTGACAGCTACTTGAATTTTGGGTTTGAGAAGGGCTTCTTGTGCCATAATTCCGCCACCCAGAACCACTTTCTGCGGATTGGTTACATAGCAGATATTGGCAATTCCTTGTGCCAAATAATCCACCATGCGGTCAATCCCTTCAATGCAGTAAGGATTACCTTCCGTTGCTTCACGGAAAATGCGCTTGCCATTCCAATGTTCCAAACTTTGCCCATGTCTGTCTGCAACGTATTTCACCAAGGCTGATGTGGACGCCAAATCTTGGAAAGCTCCTCCTGGCAAATGCATATACCCCACCTCGCAAGCTGAATTGCTAAAACCATGGAACACCTGCTTATCAATGACCAGACAGCCACCGATACCAGTTCCAACTGTCAAACACACTGCGATCTTAGCCCCCATAGCATTTCCTGACATCACTTCTGCTAAACCAGCACAATTCACATCATTTTCAATCTCGCAAGGCAAATCAAAACGTTCCTCCAAATCATGCTTGAAACGAGTTCCTGCATAATTTGGAATTTGGGGTCCAGCATAGAAAATTTCTCCCTTATCAGGATTTACCATCCCCGCTGAAGAGATACAAATCCCCAAAACTTCATGGACTTTCCTATAAGAGTCAACAATGCTCGCTACCTTTTCGAGAATATGAGGACCACCCAAGTAAGCCTGAGTTGGCGTTTCATGTCCCTCCACGAGATTTTCTTCTTCATCTATGAGGCCGTATTTTATACTGGTACCGCCGATATCAATTGCGACGTAAACTTTCATGATACACCTCACTTTCTAACTTAACAGAAAGTTTCCTTTGCTTGACGAATCATAGCTGCTGCCTTTTCGACAATCTCCTGATCCGCGTCAATCAGATTCGCTAATGGAGAACGAACGCCTCCAAGTTCCAAGCCTTCATTTGTTTTGAGAACAGCTTTAATAATGCCGTACATATTGCCATGACCACTCACTAAGACCGCGATAATATCATTAATCGCAAATTGCAATTCACGCGCCTTATCCAAGTCCTTATCGGCAATGAGTTTGTTTAACATGAGGAAAAGCTCTGGCATAGCACCATAAGTACCACCAATACCTGCTTGAGCACCCATAAGACGACCACCCAAGAATTGTTCATCTGGCCCATTAAAGACTAGATGGTCTGGACCACCGATGCTGGCAAAAGTTTGAATATCTTGCACAGGCATAGATGAATTTTTCACACCGATAACGCGTGGATTTTTCAATATTTCTTTATACAAACTAGGGGTTAGGGCAACTCCAGCCAACTGAGGAATATTGTAAATGACAAAGTCTGTATTTGGCGCTGCTTCTGAAATCGCATTCCAATAGGCTGCAATGGCATGCTCGGGCAGGCGGAAATAAATCGGCGGAATGGCAGCAATGGCATCTACACCTAAACTTTCTGCATGCTTGGCCAATTCAATACTATCCTTAGTATTGTTGCAAGCCACGTGAGCAATAATAGTTAATTTCCCCTTGGCAAGTGTCATCACTTCTTCCAAAACAATCTTACGATCTTCCACACTTTGGTAGATACACTCCCCAGAAGAACCATTTACATAAAGCCCCTGTACCCCCTTATCAATAAAATATTGGGTCAAGGCACGAACACCTTGGCGACTAATCTCACCAGCTTCATCATAACAAGCGTAGAAAGCTGGTAATACGCCGTGGTATTTAGATAAATTTTTCATTGTTACTCCATTCTAAATCCTAAAGTCAAATATTTTTCAACTAATCTTTCCATGAAAGACATATAGGCATAGCCCAAGGCTGCAAATCCAATGAGAATTAAGATACTCATTCCCAAAAGAAATGTCAGCAATGAACTGTATAAAATCAAATAAATTAAGCCGAGTATTCCCACCATGAGAAAAGACCAGGGGAAATTCAGACAAGTTAGCAAAAAGGCTTTCTTTATTAAAACGAAATAAGGTGACTGGTCTCGTAGCGCTAGAGGATAAAGGTAAAAGGAAGTCATCAATAGCAAGAATAGCATGGCAATACATACTAAACGCAAGACCTGACCAAGTCCGTTGCCTAGTTGCCCCAAAATCCTCATATCCAGGAGACAAACCAAGATGACCGTCACTTCTCCTAACCCCAAGAGTAAGCCGCGCTTGCTATTGGCTCGAACTGCTGTAATATAACTCGGCAACACTGCCACATGCTGTTCTTCTCTCAGAGTTAATAAGACCTGATACAGACTCATCTTAGCAATACCGATCGTCACAAGTGGAAGACAAGTAAAAATGAAAAGAAGATTCAGAACAAGAAGGTCTAATATTCGTTCACAAAAACGCATAAAGCGATTGTCAACAGAAAATATTTTTTTGAACATTTTATCTATTTTCACTTTCATCGTTTCCTCCAATCAAGACTAGTCTAATAATACCTTAAAGACACACTTTTCTACATTTTCATAACCATCCAAACGCAGATTTGGTTGATGCAATTCCCCTGGCATAAAGAGGGCAAAATGCTCTGAGTCCAATTCAAAATCTACTGCATATTCGCAAGTAGCTGATGCAAAGTCCCTATCTCCATCATAAGCTTGGCACTGTTCTTCAAAGCCAATACCAAATTTGACAAGCTCTTTTCCCTTCCGTAAAAAATGCAGATCCAAATAAGATTCGTGGTATTCAAATTCATGGGAAACTTCTGTATTAGTGACATTTTTTTGTACAAAGAAGAAAACTTTATCTCCGTCTACTTGATAGCTACCAAAATCTAAAAGCGATAAGTCATTGCTATCAATATAATCAATAGCTGTATCTAAATCAGGATGAAGCCCCTTATACATCTTCAGATTTTCTAAATTATCAAATATCATAAACTGTTCCTCTCTCTTCCTATCCTTTAACCGCTCCCATGGTAATACCTTGTGTAAATGATTTTTGGAAGATAAGGAATACAGTCACGATTGGCACTGCTGCCAGAGCTGCACCCGCCATAATCAAACCATAGTTGGTCGCCATTTCAGCCTGCATCGTTGCCACACCGAGCGAAATAGTCAGATTTTGACGTGAAGTCAACATAACCAACTGCATAAAGTAATCATTCCAAGTGTTGATAAAGGTAAAGATTGCTAGAGCTGCGAACCCTGGTTTAACAATTGGAAAAGCAACACTGACAAAGGTTCTCAATTCACCACAACCATCAATTTTTGCTGATTCCAAGAGCTCAGTTGGGATATTTTCACTAAACTGTTTCATGAGAAAGACACCGAACGGCCAACCAACTAATGGTAGGATAACCGCTGCCAGTGTATCGTGAATGCCCATGAAATTCACAATACGAACCAAGGGAACCAAGACAACTTGTTTAGGCAAGGCCATAGCTGCAATGAAAAGTGAAAAGAGAAGTTTTTGACCGTAGAAACGTTTTTTAGCCAAGACATATCCAGCTAAAGCTGAAGTCACACAGACCAAAATCATGGTTACTAAGGAAATGAAGACACTATTCCACAACCACTGCCAGGCAGGATTTTGTACAATTAGTTTTTCAAAATTTTCCATGGTTGGCTGGGCTGGCCACCATTGTGGTGGAATGACAATGGTCGCTGGCTGTGCCTTAAAAGCCCCCGTCAAAATCCAATAAAATGGGAAAATAAAGAAAACTGTCAAAAGAGCCAAAATAATCAAAGAAACAATATCAAAAAGTGAAGTTTTTTTCTTCATATCGAGCTCCTTTCTAGTATTCAACATCATTACCCAAAATCTTGAATTGGGCAAAACTAATAATGGCAATCAATACTGCTAGGAAGACACCCATAGTATTGGCATAGCCGTATTCTGACAACTTAAAGGCTTTTTCATAAAGGTAGTACATGAGGGTACTGGTTGAGTAGTTTGGCCCACCAGAAGTTAAGAGCTGAATAAGGGCAAAACATTGGAAAGAATTTATGGTAGTGATAATAGCAATATAAAGTGTTGTAGGCAAAAGACTTGGCCACTTAATATTCCAAAATACTTGACGTTCTGTCGCACCATCCACGCGCGCTGCTTCACAGAGGGAATTATCAATATTTCCCATTGCAGCAATATAAAGAATAATCGGTTGCCCAACTGATGTCGTCAAAAGAATGAGAATAATCGCCATCAAGGCCCACTGTTTATCCCCCAACCAGCTGATATTTTGTGAAATAATACCACCAGACTCCAAAATGAAGTTCAAAATACCTGATAGTGGATCGTAAATCCATTTCCAAACAACTGTTACAGCAACACTACCTGTAACAACTGGAAGGAAGAAGACAAAACGATAAAAGGAACGAACAATCACATTCTTCTCATACGTTTGTGAAGCCACAAAGAGTGAGAAAAAGACTACAATCGGAACTGACCCCACTACAATAATCAGCGTATTTTTCAAAGATTTAAGGAAAATCTCATCATGAAACATCCGACTATAATTATCTAACCCAATAAAGGTAAATTCAGTCATCGTGTATTTGAAAAAGCTAGTAATAAATCCCATTATCATAGGAGCTAAGACAAATACGGTAAAGAAAAGTAAGATTGGTGCCAAGAAGGCATATGATACAAGTGTTTCTCTCAATTTTATCTTGCTTACGCGCACAAGGAACACCTCGCTTTATTTTTTTGAAAAAGCCCCCTTTCCCTAGGAACCGAGAAAGGGGGGAATAGGATTACTTAGCTTTCATGGTTTCATTTGCTTTTTCTGTAAAGGTCTTCAAAGCTGGTTCAGCTTTTTCATCACCATTTGATACAGATTGAAGCATTGGGAACCAAAGTGTACGCATTTCTGCGAAACCATCAACAGTATTGTAGTATGGAGAATAGTATTGTGTCCAAGTGTTGATTGTTTCCATGCGTTCAGTGTCATACAATTTACCATATGAAGTGCGAACTGGGAAGGCGCCTGTACGAACTACGTCTTTTGGACCCCATTCTTTATCGTCTGCGATGAATTGGATAAATTTCTTAGCAGCTGCTACTTTTTCTTCTTTGCCATTGTTAAATACTGCAAAGCCGTTAATCAAATATTCAAGGGCTGGTTTGCCTTCATCAGAAGGGTAAGGTACTTCAACAACTTCCACTCCACTCGCTTTCAATAATTGTCCTTGAGTTCCGATAAATGAAGGAGCCCAAAGAATGGTAAATGAAGTTTGTCCATTTGCAAAGTTTTGGATGTCAGCAGAACCATCGAATTGAGAACCATTCATCAACATGCCATCTGTAATCCAATCAGCAGCTTTTCCCAAGGCTTTGACCATGTTTGATTCGTCAGTTGTATATTTTGTAACTTCTGCGTTTGTGATTGTGCCACTATAGAGGTTTGCTAAGAAGGCACGTGAACCTTGGTCACCACCTTGACCATTACAGAAGAGGGAACCTGGTGTGTAACCTTTATCCTTCAAAGCTTTCAACACTTTTTCAAAATCATCAGTTGTCCAACCTTCTTTTACAAGGTCAAGAACACCAGCATCTTTCAGCATTTTCTTGTTCAAGGCCATGTAGAATGGAGCCGAACTGATTGGATACATATAGGCTTTGTCCCCTGCCTTAGAAGCTTGAATGATATTGTCATTGTTGACATCTTTGACAAAGTCATCTGTAAAGAGATCATTCAATTCTGCTAACTTGCCATTTTTACCATATTGAATAATACGACCTGGTGCATCAAAAAGAACGTCTGGAGCTGTACCTGCTTCAATGGCAGTAGTAATTTTTTCAGGACCTGATGTAAAGTCTATGGTTTCCAGTTTTACAGTAATGTCTGGATTGGCTTTTTCAAATGCTGCGATGATTGATTTTTCATAGGTACCAACACCGTCATCCGCATTTTCTTGGGTAAAGACTGGGAATGCCCACCAAGTGATTTCTGTCTTAGAAGAATCTGCTGGACTTGATTTGCTATCTTTAGTAGCATTTGATGAGCTACCACAAGCTGCCAAAGACAAGGCTGCCACACCTGCCAACATTGATAAAACAAGTTTTTTCGTTTTCATGTGAAACTCCTTTGAATAATATGTTTATAGACCGTTATGTAATAGTTCCTAGAATTTTCTCGATAGATTGTCCTCCATTTTTTGAGTTAAACTGTTTATTTACCCCTTCAACCCAGCCACAAAACGTTGGGTAATTTCTTTTGGTCGGGTAATAGCGCCACCGACGACAACTCCGCATACACCAATGTCTTGAATTTGCTTAGCTTGTGCTGGCGTGTGGATTTTTCCTTCTGCGATGACGTCAACGCCTGCTTGACAGAGGCGTTCAATCAGAGGAATATCTGGTCCGTCAACTTGAGGACTGTAGGAAGTATAGCCAGACAAGGTCGGTCCTACAAAATCCACTCCCGCTTCAAAGGCTGCTAGACCTTCGTCAAATGTTGAAATATCCGCCATGAGAAGCTGTTCTGGATATTTTTCCTTGACCTGTTTGATAAAGTCAGCGATTTCCAAGCCATCATAGCGTTCCCGTTTGGTACAATCCATGGCAATCACAGCTGGCTTGAGTTGTGCCAACTGGTCTACTTCGGTCATTGTTGCCGTGATAAAAGGTTCCTGGGGCGGGTAATCTTTCTTAATAATTCCGATAATCGGCAAATCTGTCACAGCTTGAATTTCCTTAATGTCTCGAACACTATTTGCCCGAATACCGACTGCCCCTCCTTCTTCTGCCGCCTTTGCAAGGAGTGGTATGACACCACCAGCCTCAGTATACAAAGGCTCACCTGGTAAAGCTTGACAAGAAACGATGATGCCACCTTGAACAGCTTCAATCAGTGCTTCTTTGGTCCATCTTGTCATTTCTTCCTCCTTATTTTGTATTTGTTAGCGTTTACATTTTTATTATAAATACAAGCTCCTGTTTCTGCAAGAGCTTTCAGTCGTTTAGATTTTAGTTTTACAATTTCTTGTCTTCAAGTATTTCTCTGAAAGTACTTTCAGCACCAACCTCAAAATCTTGCAGACCAGACTTTTTTGCGCTACAATGGAGAGGATAAAATAAAGGAAAACTTATGAGCATTACAAAAGAATTTGACACAATTACTGCTATTTCAACTCCGCTTGGTGAGGGAGCAATCGGGATTGTCCGACTATCAGGTAGCCAAGCATTCGATATCGCAAACAAGGTTTTTAAAGGCAAAGATATCCATTCTCTTCCTAGTCACACCATCAATTATGGTCATATCATTGACCCAGATAAAAACGAGATCTTGGATGAGGTTATGGTATCTGTCATGAAGGCACCAAAAACCTTTACACGTGAAGATGTCATCGAGATTAACACCCACGGCGGGATTGCGATCACCAATGAAATCTTGCAACTCCTCATTCGCCAAGGAGCACGTATGGCTGAACCAGGGGAATTTACCAAGCGTGCCTTTCTAAACGGACGTGTAGACTTGACCCAAGCTGAGGCAGTCATGGACATCATTCGCGCCAAGACTGACAAAGCCATGAACAATGCTGTCAAACAGCTAGATGGCTCTCTCTCCAAACTCATCAATGATACCCGTCAGGAAATTCTCAATACCTTGGCCCAAGTCGAAGTAAATATTGACTATCCTGAATACGACGATGTTGAAGAAGCAACAACAGAAATTGTGCGTGAAAAAACCATGGAATTCCAGACTCTTTTGGAAAATCTCCTCCGAACAGCTCGCCGAGGCAAAATCCTCCGCGAAGGTATTTCCACTGCTATCATCGGTCGTCCAAATGTTGGAAAATCAAGCCTTCTTAACAATCTTCTCCGCGAAGATAAGGCGATTGTAACAGATATCGAAGGAACCACGCGCGATATTATCGAAGAATACGTCAACATTAATGGGTTCCCACTCAAACTCATCGACACGGCTGGTATCCGAGAAACGGAAGATATTGTCGAAAAAATCGGTGTTGAACGCTCTCGTCAAGCCCTAGCCGATGCTGACTTGGTCCTCCTCGTTCTCAATGCAGCAGAGCCCTTGACCGAGCAAGACCGCCAACTCTTGGCCATTTCAGAAATGACACGTCGCATTGTCCTCCTCAATAAGACAGACCTTGAAGAAAAGATTGAAGTGCATGAACTGCCAGAAGAAGTCATTCGTATTTCTGTCTTGGAAAATCAAAATATCAACCAAATCGAAGAGGCCATCAATCAACTCTTCTTTGAAAATGCTGGCTTAGTCGAACAGGACGCCACCTATCTTTCTAACGCGCGTCATATTTCTCTAATTGAACAAGCCGTACAAGCCCTCCAAGCTGTCAATGACGGCCTCGAAATGGGAATGCCTGTTGATCTACTTCAAGTAGATATGACCCGTTGCTGGCAAATACTGGGCGAAATCACTGGTGATGCTGCCCCTGACGAACTCATCACTCAGCTTTTTAGCCAATTCTGTCTTGGGAAATAAACATTTTTATAAATATCCTTTAAAAGAGGCTCGTTTTGCACAGATACAAGCCTCTTTTTATCTTCCCAAAATGCTCCCTTACTGTTTTCTTTACCTTTTTAAGAAAAAAGCGATATAATATTTTATAAAAACATCCATAGAAGACCCATCACGACTATGTTATGATAAGGTTACCTATCTAGTTAGGAAAAAAATATGGAGGAAAATCATGAAAAAATTATTTTTCATGTGCACTTGCAGTATTGACTGCAGTAACTGTATCATCAACGGTCGTAAGCGCTAATGCACCGTACAATAACTATGATTGGTCTCGTATTCATGTCAGAAAAAATTCTAATTTTAAAGCCATCAAAGCTAAACAAGATGAACTTGTTGAAAAAGTAGAATTTGAAGTGTATAGTGCTCACTCAAATCGTGCAGAATTTAAAAAAGCTGGCTTACACTTTGTAAAATTGATTCGCCAAGCACGTTCTATCAAAGCACTAGAAGAATTGGAACAACAATTCCAAGAATTGCTTGACGCAAGTTACCAATAGTAAATCGTATCTCGATTCTTTCCATTTACATTTGCAATAGTTAAAAAAGAACACCCAAGAATAGTTTTTTATCACTATCTTGAGTGTTTTTTGTATGATTTTCTATTTCTTTGTAAAACAAATTCACTGTATAAATATCATTAGTCTTTTCCAAAATCAACTTTTGGTACGGTTGTTGCTGCATCTTTGGTCGCTTCAAACAAGTCAACTTTCTCAAAACCGAAGGCTGCTGCGTAAAGGCTAGCTGGGAAGCGACGAATTTTCTTATTGTAGACAGAGGCAACGGTATTGTAGTCTTTACGAGCTACTAGGATACGATTTTCCGTTCCCTCTAGCTCCGTAATCAATTCTGAAACCTGCTGGTTGGAATTTAACTGCGGATAATTTTCCGTCAAGACCAACAAACGAGATACTGCGGAATCCAACTGGGTTTGAGCTTCTTTGTATTCTTCTGAATTGCGGCTCGCAGAACCAATCTTTGCACGTGCATCTGCAATAGCAGTGAAGACTTCTGTCTCATGCTCCATAGCTCCCTTGACTGCTGAAACCACATTTGGAATTAAGTCATAACGACGTTGCAATTGCGTATCCACATTTGCTTGAGCTGTTTCTACTTCTGTCTGGCTATCTACCAAACCATTGTACTGCCCGACCGCTCCTATTCCTAAGAAAAGGATAAGAGCAAGTGGAATTAAAATATACCATAATTTTTTATTCATAAAAGTTCCTTTCTGAACTGCTTCCTTGCAGTCTCACATATTTACCAGCCAGATGAGGCTCCACCGCCACCTCCGCCGCCTCCGAACCAATCTCCGCCACCAGACCAAGAATCATGATCTGAGTCATAGGAGGAATGAGAGGAATTGGAAGAAGACAGCAAGAGCCACCACAAGAGGTCCGAACCCGAACCACCACCACGGCCACCACCTTTTCCTATAAAGTAAATGACAATAGCAATCCCCATAATAATGAAAAACAAGATAGTGCCAGCGATATCATCATTTTCTTCCTCAAACTCTTGTAACCGAGTTTGGGCTCGATCTGTCCCGTAAAACTCATCGCCAATGGCATCTACAATAAAGCCCATACCACCATCGTAATCCTCTTCTCGGAAAAAGGTGCGAGCGGCTTCTAAAATACGCTTGGCTTCTACGTCTGTCAGTATAGTGGCTGCATTATCCGACGTCTCAAGACGAAATTTTCTGTCCTCTAAAGCCATAAAGAGGAGGACACCATTATTGGTACCTGAAAATCCAACCTGCCACTTACGAAAAGTAGCATTGGCCTGACTTTCCAAGCTCTCTGTCAGATGATCTGTTATGTAAACACCAATTTGCAGTTGTTGGTCAGTTTCCTCCCAACTACGATTTTCTTGGTCGATAGTGTCAATCGTCTCCTGCGATAAAATGCCTGTTTCATCCAAGACAGTCGTTCCAATCGGCCTCTCTGGCACACTGGCGCTCACCCTTAGGTCAGCAAACAGAAAACATATACCTAGTAACAGGCTACAAAACCATATCCATTTCTTCATCATATCCTCCTTTACCTAGCCCCTAAGAATCGCTGCAACTCGCCCTTTCAAACTTGGCAACACCTCTTGTTTAAACCAAGGATTTTTGGCCTGCCAAATATTGTTACGAGGAGAGGGATGAACAAGGGGAAAATAGTCTGGCAAGAAATCATGAAAATGCCGCACATTGTCTGTTACCTTGATAGACTTTTTCTGCTTAAGATAATAGTGCTGGGCATATTGTCCAATCAACATAGTCAATTCAATGTCAGGCATTTCTTGTAAAATTTGCCCATGCCATTTCTCAGCAAAGCCTTTTCGCGGAGGTAAATCTCCTGACTTACCCGCACCCGGAAAATAGAAATCCATCGGAACAACAGCAATCAAGCCAGAATCATAAAACTCTTCTTCTGTCACACCCATCCAATCTCGCAAATTGTCACCAGAAGGATCCCTAAAATAGAGTCCAGACTCCTGCGCCCGAATACCAGGTGCCTGACCGACAATCACTATTCCTGCCGTTTTAGGCGCTTCAAAGAGCGGAACAATCCCTCTTGCCGTAAAAGATTGATTGTCTGCATCGTCCATAATGGCCCGTCTGATTGTCTCTATTGACATAGAATCACCTCCAATTTGCACAAAAAGCCAGGTGAACCCCAGCTTATTTGTGTTGGTAAAAACTTAGGCTATGTCTGGCTAGCTGATGACCAGCACATGTCCTACTTGATTAATTCGTAAATTGCTTCCGCATAAATCGCTGCTGCGCGATAAAGATCTTCTACATCAATAAATTCATTGGCTTGGTGCATAGTATCGGTATAACCAGGGAACATCGCCCCATAAGCAACACCACGCTCCAAGAGACGACCAAAGGTACCACCGCCGATAACCTGTTCATAACCGCGAAGACCTGTTTGTTTTTCATACACATCAAGAAGTGTCTTCACAAGTGGATCTTCCATTGGCACATAGTGAGGTGTGTGCTCGTGCACTGACAAGGTTACTTCCTCGACGCCAGCCAATTTAACCAACTCTGCCTTGATAGCCTGAGCATCTGTTCCTTGTGGGTAACGGAAGTTAAGAGCAATCGTGTTGTCTGCTTGGTTTTCATCAAATTTGAAGACACCAGCATTCATAGACAATGAACCCATACGCTCATCAGTGTGAGCGACACCCAAGCGTTGACCTGCATGGTCTTCAAAGAGAACATCTGCAGCTACAACTAGATAGGCCTTAGCTGATCCTTCAAAGTCAAATTGATTGAGGAATTTAGCCAAGTAAGTCGCACCGTTGACACCTGCTTCTGGGTGAGCTCCGTGGGCTGATTTACCAACCACTGTTAAGCTAAAGCGGTCTGCTTCTTGTGACAAGTTAGCTGAAATACCGTATTCTGCTGTAAATTGGTCCAATTTAGCCTGCAAATCTGCTGTAGTCACATCTGCTGAAAAGACTGCTGTAGCTGATTCTGGAACCATATTTTCGCGTAAGCCACCTTTGAAAGAATGCAAGGTGAAGCTACCACCATTTTCATTACCAAAATGAAGGTATTCTGTGATATTCCCTTTTTCACCATTGATGATAGGGAATTCTGCATCTGGTGAGAAACCAAAATCTGGTTTTGGAAGACCAACATTGGCAAAGTAATAATCCATATCACCCCAGCCTGATTCTTCATCTGTTCCCACAACAAAGCGGACGCGTTTTGAAACTGGCAAGCCCAATTCTTTGATAATTTTCAAGCCATAGTAACAAGCCATTGTTGGACCCTTGTCATCTGACGAACCACGCGCAAAGAGCTTACCGTCCTTGATAACTGGCTCGTATGGATTTGTATCCCAGCCAGAACCTGCAGGAACAACGTCCATATGAGCAAAAATACCAAGTTCTTCCTCACCTTGACCAAAAGTAAAGTGACCAGCGTAATTATCAACATTACGTGTTTCATAACCGTCACGCGCAGCAATTTCCAAGAATTTTTCCAAGGCCTTAACTGGGCCAGGTCCAAATGGATGCTGGGCATCTGCCTTGCTATCATCACGCTCAGAATTGATCTCCAAAAGCGCACACAAATCAGCCATTAAATCTTCACGTCGTTTTTCAACTTCCGCCTTAAAATCAACTGTCATACAGTCTCCTTTTCCTAACAAGTAATTGATACTATTTTACCACAAACAGAAAGAGTTTTCATGATTTAGTTGTAAAAGTTCAAAACAGATGGATATAAAAAACTTCTGCTCATCGCCTATGAACAGAAGCCACTCGCTCTATTTATAAATCTCTGACTGACGTATCTTATTTGTGGTGCGTAAGATGTGCCAATCCTCCAAACTATAGACACATCTTACCTTAGACAAATTTTCAGCTCACCAAACAAACTAAAACATCTAAACACACCACGTACACCAAAACGGCTACCACTACGCTTCTCAATTCCATGGAGAATATAAAATTAGGACATTGAGCCAGCTGGCAACCTTGCTCTTATACTTGTAACCCCAAAAACAAGTACATGAGTAAAGTTGTCATATCCCGACTACCTTCATCTTTAGCCATGTATGAAAATACCTTCCATAGCTTATTTTGCATAATAAACGCTTAGAATCTATTTTTCTTTTCAATACTAGTTGACAAGCTTACTGTAGCACCTAGAACCCCAAAATAGGTACAACAGTAAGGTTGTCACATCTAGAACCAATCTATGGCCAGTTTAAAGATACTGCTACCTATTCTCTATTTTCAAATGAGACAGGTCATATTTTTTCATTACCTTGTATCTTTACCCGACATTGGAATTATATCAAATAAAGAAGCTCATGCTTATCTATTTCCTAAATTGTAGCTCTCATTTCCTAAACGGTTAAGTAGTTTTCTTTTTTCTCCTATTTTTTATCTATTAATATATAAAAAAACCAGTATCAAGTGATACCGGTTCCACATAGCAAATCTTAATTTTCTAAATGAATAACAACTGTCTGACAAAACTGAAAATCCTCACTAGTTGTCCGCAAAAAGACTTGAGGGTATTTTTCTAAAATAGTTTTCACATTGACCAGACCAATTCCGCGACCTTGCCCCTTACTGCTCTTACCGTATTTGTAAAGTTCAGCAATTGGTTTAGATTCCATTTGGCAAGAATTTTCAATTGCAACGACTTGCTGCTGCCCCTGTTGAAAGAATGCAAAAGAAATTTTCTTTTCTTCGGTTAACGCAGCTTCTTCAATAGCATTGTCTAAAAAACTAGCCACAACTAGTATAAAATCTATCAACTCCATTCCTCGTGGCTGGATTTCTCTTGGAATTTCTAAGGAAATTTCTACGCCATGTTCTCTTGCCTGCATAAATTTAGAAGCCAATAAACTCTTAAAAGCATTTTCCTGAATGTTGACCAGTCTTCCCACTTCAAATTTTGATTCCTGAAAGGGTTTGTTAGAGTCCTTCAACACCCTATCAAAAACATCTTCTATAATGGCTATATTTTTTTCAACAATGCCTAGTTTCAAGGTCCGCAAAATATTTGAATAATCATGACGAAAGCCCCGTACTTCCTTATAGAGCGTTTCAATCTGTTGAGTGTAGACATGTAATTGGTCCATTTGAATCTTTTTTTGAAAGGACAACTGCTCTTGAATTCGTTCCCGATAGGTTCGGTCCAATTGATTGACAAAAAACATAAAAATCAAGAGATAGGCAACTACAACCAGTTGACTGTGAATGGTGGTATCTCGATTGTACTTATAAGAAACATAAAGCAAATGTTGGTCTAGCATATAATAAGCAATCATGGATAAATTCATCCGCAGCAACAATTTATTTTGCTTCTCCTCTTTTAAGACAGAACTTACCAGTGAGAAATCATACCCTCCCCAATGCAAAAAACTCAGCAAAAATACAGTTGAAAGTAGAGAAACTAGAATACTAACCCCACCACTATCAAGATAAACCTGTTCTGATAAGTAGACTGCCGGAATGAGAAAAAGGTAAAAAATCTGCGATACTAGACTATAGAAAGTGTATGGAAACAGGGCTGAAAAAACAATCAAATTTCGATCGATCCCTGGCTCGATAAGAAACACAAATAGGGACATTTCCAGAGGAATAGAATATATATTATACCAATCTATTGGAATAAAAGCACCTAACTCTACACATAAAATATTGGCACACACTCTGATAGAGATTCCTATCAGATAATGTTTTAGAGTCAGCTGTTTTTTCATAATTTTTGCAATCAAATAAATGGGAATAATCGCATTGATGAGCAAACTCAGATAGCTTAAAAACAAACAAAACTCCATTGTCTCACCTACTACTCCTGAAGAGCCCCTAGCATTTCTGCTAACTTGACTCTAGAAACAATACAGGATGCTCCATTGTCAAAATAAAGGATTCTATTTTTTTTATCAAGATGTCGGACATTCTGAGGATTAACAACATAGGACCTATGGCATTGAATCAAGCGCGGCTCCTTCGCAGCAATATCTGTTAATTTTCCCCAAAATTCAATTCGCTCCTTATCAGTATGCAGAACAACTCTATGAGGTAAAGGAGAGGTTTCAAGATACAAAATATCCTTGATGGGAATTTGAAATTTTGCATTTGGAGAATCAATTTGCAAGAAATGTTCGGAGGGAGTCTGTCCAAGATTTTTTGAGACTCGTAACAGAACCTCTTCTATTCTCTGCTTAAATGTGTCCATTTCAAGGTCTTTATCTATATAGTCCAAAGCAGCTACTTGACTACGAAATGCAAGTGGCATTAACTCGGAATGCGTTGTTACAAATACAATAACTGCATAGGGATCTGTCGCCCGTATTTTCTGTGCTACTTCAATCCCCTTTTCTACCTCTGAATGCAATTCGAGGTCCAAGAAAAATAATTGATGGGCACCTTTCCCAACAATAGACTCTAGTAACTGACTTGGTCGCCCAAAGATTTCTAAACCATCATAATCCAATCCATTACTAGTGATTACTTCTAATAGGATTTTTTCCATTATACTTTGCTGTGCAATACTGTCTTCTAAAACAAAAATATTCATATTAATTCTACTAGTAACTCCTCTCTAACCAACCCTCTACCATGTTTAAATATGTTTCATTTGACATAAAATACTTCGAAGGTGCATTGTTTATCATATCACATAAACAAATAATATTAAACAGTTAATTTATATATCTTTATACTTGCATGTTCATTCCTGTTTAAAATCGTCACTTTTTCAAATCAAAAAAACTCTCAAATAGCTCATGTATCCGCTACTTGAGAGTTTCAGTATGAAACGATTAAGGATTGGTTGTTGCAATTTTATGTTTTACGCTAATTCATTAAAGTCCCAGACATCATCAACCCAACCTTCGTAAAAGTCTGGTTCATGACACACCATGAGAATAGAACCTTTATACTCTTTGAGGGCTCGTTTGAGCTCATCCTTGGCATCCACATCCAAGTGGTTGGTCGGCTCGTCAAGGACCAAAACATTGTTTTCACGGTTCATGAGCAGGCAAAAGCGAACTTTAGCTTGTTCACCACCTGAAAGGACCTGAATTTGGCTTTCAATATGCTTAGACGTTAATCCACAACGTGCTAACGCTGCACGTACTTCGGCTTGATTGAGGGCTGGAAAAGCGTCCCAGACCGCTTCAAGAGGCGTTTGACGGTTTCCACCAGGCACTTCTTGTTCAAAATAGCCCAATTCAAGATATTCTCCGCGCTCTACCTGACCACCAAGTGCTGGAATAATTCCCAATAAGCTCTTTAAGAGGGTCGACTTACCAATACCATTAGCACCGACAATGGCAATTTTTTGGTTGCGTTCAAAGGTCAAATTGAGCGGTTGGCGGGTCAAAACACGGTCATAACCAATTTCCAAGTCTGTAGCTTGGAAGATGAAGCGACTTGGTGTGCGAGCCATTTTGAAATCAAAGTTTGGTTTTGGTTTTTCAGCCTGCAACTCGATAATGTCCATCCTATCCAATTTTTTCTGGCGAGACATGGCCATATTGCGCGTTGCCACACGAGCCTTGTTACGATTTACAAAATCTTGCAAGTCTGCAATTTCTTTCTGTTGACGTTCATAGGCTGCTTCTAACTGGGCACGCTTCATGGCATGCACTTCTTGGAATTGATAGTAATTTCCAGAATAGCGATTGAGTTGCTGATTTTCAACATGATAAACAATATTGATGACATCATTCAAGAAAGGAATATCATGCGAAATCAGAACAAAGGCATTTTCATAGTTGAGAAGATAGCGTTTGAGCCATTCGATATGCTCAGCGTCCAAGTAGTTGGTCGGCTCGTCCAAAAGCAAGATATCTGGTTTTTCTAGGAGCAACTTGGCCAAGAGAATCTTGGTCCGTTGCCCACCAGACAGCTCGGTCACATCCGTATCCATACCGTAATCCATGACCCCAAGTGCACGTGCTACTTCATCGATTTTTGCATCTAAGGTATAAAAATCACGAGACTCCAGACGGTCTTGCAGTTCGCCAACTTCTTCCATGAGAGCATCCATATCTGCCCCCTCTTCCGCCATAGACATATAAATATCGTTGATACGGGCCTCTGTCTTGAACAATTCATCAAAAGCTGTACGCAAAATATCGCGGACTGACTGGCCTTTTTCTAATTTTGCATGCTGGTCCAAGTAACCAGCTGTCACATAGCGAGACCATTCCACTTTCCCTTCATCTGGCAACATTTGTCCCGTCACGATAGACATGAAGGTGGATTTTCCTTCACCGTTTGCACCGACCAACCCGATATGCTCTCCTTTGAGCAAGCGGAAGGAAACATCTTCAAAAATTGCGCGGTCACCAAAACCGTGACTCAAATTCTTAACTTCTAAAATACTCATTTTTTCTTGATTCCTCTAAAAAGAATAGTAACTCATCTCTAAGAACCTGTATTCACTAGTGAATACAAGTTCTAACACTAGAAAAGAGGGAGAACTATACTCTCCACTCCTTATTGTTCACTCATTTACTCCAAGCCAATTTCTGCACGAATGACATCCGCAATCGTATCAACATAGTAATCCACTTCTGCGTCTGTTGGTGCTTCTGCCATGACGCGTAAGAGTGGCTCGGTTCCACTTGGACGGACTAAGATACGGCCATTTCCAGCCATTTCTGCTTCCATTTTTTCAATGATAGCTGCAATAGCTGGCACTTCCATAGCCTTGTCTTTCATGCTATTTTCCACACGGATATTGACTAATTTTTGCGGATAGATTGTCACTTCTGCTGCTAATTCTGATAATTTCTTACCAGTTTCTTTCATGATTTTTGTCAATTGCACAGCTGTCATCTGACCATCACCAGTGGTGTTGTAGTCCATGAGAATAACGTGTCCTGATTGTTCACCACCAAGGTTGTAGCCTGATTTGCGCATTTCTTCAACTACATAGCGGTCACCAACGGCTGTCACAGCCTTATTGATATTTTCACGATCAAGTGCTTTATGGAAACCAAGATTTGACATAACCGTTGTCACAATGGTATTTTGCGCCAAAAGTCCCTTATCTGATAGGTATTTCCCTATGATATACATGATACGGTCGCCATCTACCAAGTCACCATTTTCATCGACTGCAATCAAGCGGTCCGCATCTCCATCAAAGGCAAGTCCAATCTGACTGCCAGACTCTTTGACCAATTCTTGTAAACTTTCTGGATGAGTTGAACCAACGCCGTCGTTGATGTTGAGACCGTCTGGAAGATCAGCCATTACAGCCAATTCAGCGCCCAAGTCGGCAAATACTTGACGAGCAGATGTCGCAGCAGCACCATTTGCCGTATCCAAGGCGACTTTCATACCATCTAATTCCAGACCAGTTGATACCAAAAATTCTTGGTATTTGCGCAATCCTTCTGGATAGTCCACAACATCACCAAGTCCAGTCGCTGACGGACGTGGCAAGGTATCTTCTTCTGCATCAAGCAGGGCTTCAATTTCTAATTCCTTGTCGTCATCCAATTTGAAGCCGTCACCACCGAAGAATTTGATGCCATTGTCTTGAGCAGGATTGTGACTGGCAGAAATCATAACACCAGCGCTAGCATTTTCCGTACGAACCAAATGCGCTACCCCTGGAGTTGCCACAACACCAAGTTTGTAAACATGGATCCCAACTGACAAGAGGCCTGCCACCAAGGCTGACTCCAAGAGTTGACCAGAAATACGTGTATCACGCGCCACAAAGACACGAGGTGTCTCTATCTCGTGCTGGCTGAGAACATAGCCTCCAAAACGGCCCAACTTAAATGCCAATTCCGGTGTTAATTCAACGTTTGCTTCGCCACGAACACCGTCCGTACCAAAATATTTCCCCATAATGATTTCCTAACTTTCCTTTATTTTTTAATGAATGTTGCTTCAATAGAAGTCGTTTCAGGTGAGAAGACAACTGGCAGAATATTTCCTTCTGCGTCTACTGCCTGCAAGGTAGCTGTTCCGGTATAGGAATCCGCTAACTTACTTGCATCTGGCACAACTGCCTCAACATGGTCAATGGAATGAATCGTATCTTCATCAGAAGTTACTTTTACTGAATTATCTCCTAACACAATCTTCGATACCACATAGCCACTTGCTAGCTGAGACTGTGTGATTTTTCCTTCAATAGGGAAGGTCTTGCTGGTTCGATTCCCAATCTTCACATTGAAGGAAGTTGGAACAATCGTGGCATTGATACCTGACGGTAAACTAGAAATCTGCAGTTGAACCGAATGCGTCCCTGGATCTAGGTCTCGTAAATCAGCCGTTACTTCAAAACTACGAGTCGCTTCATCTACTTCCTTTTGAAGAGCGACCTTGTTGGAGCCTATCAACTCAACCGTAATCGACGGAGCAATACCTGTCACAAAGTACTTTTGTTTATTGTACTTCACGCTAACCGTCACATCTGTAACCGAGTAACTGTAGGTCTCCGTTGCAGTTCCAGCAGCAGATGTTATTCTAGCATTTTTATAATTGGTGGTCGTTGCATAGACGAACAAGAAGACTGCTACTAAGGTCGCCAAGGCAACTTGACCAATTTTTTTAATCTTATCTTGCATGCTCCTTACTTCCCTCCAAATCGCTTCCACCAGTGTTTAGTTTGTGGCTCATTCGAAACCAAGACACGGCGTAATTCTTCTTCAAAACTTTCTAAGCTCAAATTGTGTTTGAAATTCCCGTTGTGGGCAATGGAAATACCCCCCGTTTCTTCTGAAACAACAAAAACAAAGGCATCGGAGACTTCAGACAAACCAATAGCAGCTCGGTGACGCGTCCCAAATTCCTTGGAAATTCCTGCACTGCCAGTCAGTGGGAAATAGGCACAGGCTACTGCCACTTTATTGCTATTGATGACGACTGCTCCATCATGCAGAGGTGTATTGGGAATGAAGATATTAATCAACAGTTCACTAGAAATAGTTGCGTCTAAGGGAATACCAGTCGACCTGTATTCTTGCAGGGTTCTAGCTTGCTCAATGGCTACCAAAGCACCAATTTTACGGGGAGCCATATATTTGACTGCCTTCAGACAGGCTTGGATCAAGGACTCTTCTGTACTGGTACTTGAGTCTGTAAAGATGTGCGTCGTTCGACCTAATTTTTCAAGAACCGACCGCAATTCTGGGGCAAAAATTACAACTCCTGCAATAACCCCATAGGTAATCACTTGGTTCATCAACCAAGAAATCGTCTGCAACCCCAGCAAACTTGCAATGACCTGCGCAAGTAAAAAGAGAAAAACTCCTCGAATCAGGGTCATAATTTTCGTTCCTGCAATGGCCTTACTCATCCGATAAATCAGAAAAATAACCAGTAGCAGATCCAGTAAGTTAATCAAGGCAACACCTGGACTCGATGCCAGGCTAGACCAGTAACCCGAATCCAGCAGTTGGTGTAAATTCAGCATATTTCTAACAATGTCCTCTTCTATAGAATGTCAATCACTTTATTATATCATTTTTTCAAGCCTTTGTCCGACTTCCATTCTAGAAAATCCCCATTCTTTGTGATAAAATGAGAACATGAAAATAAATACTTTACTAGGAATTCTAGCAGGGAAATCTTCACAATTCATCCTATCAAAATTAGGACGTGGCACAACCCTGCCTGGAAAAATTGCTCTTACATTCGATAAAGATATCTTGGACCATTTGGCAAAAGATTATGAAATTGTAGTGGTCACAGGGACAAATGGAAAAACTCTGACCACTGCCTTAACAGTTGGTATTCTGACAGAAACTTTTGGTCAAGTCACTACAAATACCAGCGGTGCCAACATGATTACTGGCATTACAGCAACTTTCCTTTCTGCAAAAAAGGCTAAATCTGGTAAGAAAATTGCTGTCTTAGAAATTGATGAGGCCAGCCTTGCTCGCGTGACCGACTATATCAAACCAAGCCTTATCGTCTTTACCAATATCTTCCGTGACCAGATGGACCGCTATGGGGAAATCTACACGACCTACCAGATGATTTTGGATGGCGCAGCTAAGGTACCAAGTGCGACTATTCTGGCAAATGGAGACAGTCCCCTCTTCAATTCAACGATCACTGTTAACCCTATCCAGTACTACGGTTTTGCGACTGAAGAGCATGAACCACAGCTTGCACATTACAATACCGAGGGGATTCTCTGTCCACATTGCCACCAGATTATCCACTACAAACTCAATACCTATGCTAATCTTGGCAGCTATATCTGCCTCAACTGTGATTTCCACCGTCCTGACTTGGATTATAAGCTAACAGAATTGATAGAGATTACCAATACATCTTCAAGCTTCGTGATTGATGGTCAAAACTATACCATTAATATCGGTGGTCTCTATAACATCTATAATGCTCTAGCCGCCGTGTCTGTTGCCCGTTATTTTGGGATTGAACCAAGTGTCATTAAGGCTGGATTTGACAAGAGTAAGGCCGTGTTTGGACGTCAAGAAACCTTCAAAATCGGTGACAAGGATTGTACCCTAGTGCTGATCAAAAATCCTGTCGGTGCCAGTCAAGCCATCGAAATGATGAAGCTAGCGCCTTATGATTTTAGCTTATCTGTCCTTCTCAATGCCAACTATGCTGACGGAATTGACACTAGCTGGATCTGGGACGCAGATTTTGAGCAGATTACCAGCATGAACATTCCTGAGATCAATGCTGGTGGTGTTCGCGCTTCAGAAATCGCTCGTCGCTTACGTGTAACAGGCTATCCAGAAGACAAGATTAGCCAGGTAGCTGACCTCAAATCAGTTATTGAAACTATTAAACAGCAAGATGGCAAACATGCCTATATCCTTGCAACTTATACTGCTATGCTGGAATTTCGTGAGCTTTTAGCCCAAGAAAACGCCATTGGAAAGGAGATGAAATAATGGTCTATACTTCACTAAAAAGTCCTGAAAGTAACTCTCCACTGACAGTCAATATCGCTCACCTCTACGGGGATCTTATGAATACCTACGGTGACAACGGCAATATTCTCATGCTCAAATATGTAGCAGAAAAACTGGGGGCTAATGTTCAAGTGGATATCGTTTCTCTGAAGGATACTTTCGATGCTGACTTTTATGACATTGCCTTTTTCGGTGGCGGACAAGACTATGAACAGTCCATCCTGGCTAAAGATCTGCCCAGCAAAAAGGATAGTCTCGGCCATTTTATTGAAAATGAAGGTGTGTTGCTGGCTATCTGTGGTGGCTTCCAACTTCTTGGACAGTATTATACCGAAGCCAGCGGACGAAAAATTGATGGTCTGGGGATTATGGGGCACTACACCCTCAACCAAGTCAACAATCGCTACATTGGCGATATCAAAATATACAATCAAGAATTTGACGAGACCTACTACGGCTTTGAAAATCACCAAGGACGCACTTTCCTAGCTGAAAATCAAAAACCACTGGGACAAGTCGTTTATGGAAATGGGAACAATAAAGAAGACGGCGGTGAAGGTCTCCACTACAAAAATGTCTTTGCTAGCTATTTCCACGGGCCTATCCTATCTCGCAATCCCAAACTAGCCTACCGCCTAGTGACAACAGCCCTCCGTAAGAAATACGGACAAGACTTGCAACTCGCCAGCTACGACGACATTCTCAGTAAGGAAGTCGCTGAAGAATACGGTGATGTGAAATCTAAAGCTGAATTTAAAGAATAGAAAAGAAGTTGAGAATCCCTCAACTTCTTATTTTTTACTCGGCAAGATATTGGTTACTTTTTTGAGGCCTTCTTGAAATTTTCTACTCTGAGCTTCTTTTTTCAATTGTTCAATATCTGCCATGGCTTGACTAGCTGCCCTGCCTTCTTCTGTTAGGAAATACAACTTTACAATACTTGCTGGCTGAATTTTCCCTGATTTTGGTGCCATATATAAAACCTCATCTGTGTCCGTCTGAGCATATTTAGCAGCAGGTTTAACTGGAATCATCAAGACAACCAAATTTCGTTCTTCTAACAATTCCTTAGCTCTTTCTACCGGAACATCTACCAAATTAGGCACCGCAATCAAACTTTTCTTGTAGGCACGATTGTATTCCAAATGCTTATCGACAATAGGAGCAGCCTTATCTGTGATATCACCAACAATAGCCACCGTATCTGGAATAACAGACAGCACTGTGTTCAAGGCACCTGCTACTTTCCCTAATTTACTAGTTGAACTTTTACTCAAATTTTTTCCCACTCGAACCATAGACATCCTCCTTCTTATCTGCTTTCATTATACCTTTTCTGGCAGTATTGAGCAAAGAAGAAACCTGATTCATTAGACTAATTTCATGAGAATTTGAATACCATTTTCATCGGTCACTCTAGCTTCTTGGTGTCCCAATTCCAGATTTAATCCTAATGTTTGAGTACATTTGAGACTGGCTTGGTAGGCAAGTGCATTACTGTATTCCACAACAAAGTAGGCTAACCCGCGCATTTGTTTCTCGCGCGTTTTCAAGAATTTTCCTCCCCATTCATTGACCGCCAGGTGATGATGATAATTTCCAGAAGCTAACCAATAACCCGTTGGAACAGAGAATTTAACCTCTACATTCAAGAGTTGCTCCAGAAAAGTCGCTGTCGCTCGGCTATCTTTCCCCGTCAAATGCACATGACCCATACGGCTGCCGACAGGCATTTTATAAACTTGGTCCGAATTTTGCGCCAAATTGTAAACGGCTTGCGCATCCATAGAAGCCGTAATTCCCACAATCTGACCATCCTCACGAATATCCCAGTCTGAAACTGGAAGGTCACGGTAAATCTCAATACCATTCCCTTCCGTATCCTCCAAGTAAATAGCTTCGCTATAGCCATGATCCGACGCCCCAACTAAAGGAACCTTGTTATCCACGAAATGCTTGAAAATCTGGCCTAAATCCTCACGACTTGGCAAAACAATAGCCAAATGATAGAGCCCATAAGCATCTGTCACCTCGGTCTGATCTTGGGTCTGAATGAGTCTAACCAAGACTTTTTGGCCCACGCCCAAGTCCACCTGTCTCTCACTCTGTCCTACAATTTCCAGACCTAAAACTTGCTGATAAAACATGGTTTGTAATTCTATATTATTTACATTCAAGGCCACCAGACCCTATTCAAATTCTGATTGATACATACTATTTTCCTCCTATATTGGTAATATATTATCACTAATTAGTGCGTACAACAACTAGAAGGTATTGAAAAAAGAATCCCGAAGTATTCTCTTTATTGTGTTCGTTTATCAATAATATAGCGAGGACGTCGTTTGGTTTCTAGGTAGATTTTTCCAATATATTCACCAATAATACCAATAGAAATAAGTTGAATTCCACCGATAAAGGCGACTACTGTGACGGTACTCGCCCAACCAGAAACGGTAGTCCCTGTAAAATGACGGAAAATCGTCCAAACGATGAACAAAAATGAAATAATGGATGTCATAAGCCCTAAACTCGTAATAAAGCGAATCGGCTTAATGCTAAGGCTAGTAATCCCGTCAAAAGCAAGGCCAAACATTTTACTGAGTGGATAATGACTTTCTCCAGCAATTCTTTCAAAGCGATCATACTCTACAATGGCATAATTAAAACCAACTAGAGGAACTAGGCCACGAAGAAACAAGTTAACTTCTGTAAATTCAGCCATCGCCTCTAGTGCCTTCTTAGACATAAGGCGATAATCTGCGTGATTAAAGACAATTTCCACCCCTAGTTTTTCCATCAAATGATAGAAACCTTCTGCAGTAAAACGTTTGAAAAAAGTGTCGGTTGTCCGCTTTTTACGAACCCCATAGACAACTTCTGCCCCATTTTGATAAGCCAAAATCATATCATCCATGCAATTAATATCATCTTGCCCATCACAGTCAATAGTAATGACAATATCGGCCATCTCTTTGGCTTCCATCATACCAGCAAGAACTGTACTTTGATGTCCACGGTTACGAGACTGAGAAAGACCCATAACATAGTGACTTTGATCAGCATAGTTTTCTATCAATTCCCAAGTCTTATCCTTGCTACCGTCGTTAACATACATAATCCGACTTTGATTTGAAATAAGACCATCAGCTACAAGTTGCTGCAACTTTCCTAAAAACATAGGATTTGTTTCTGGAAGAACTGCTTCTTCATTGTAACAAGGTATAACGATATAAAGTGTTGGTTGCATCACGCTTTATTCCTACTCTTCCATTTTAATTTCTGACTAATATAATTTATATTGACTGCTACAACTGGCAATAGTAGATAGATATATGGCCATACATAGCGTGATTTTGTTTCCCAAAATAGATGGAAGATAAATCCACCAATAAGGTAAAGAAACGGATATAACTGGACCAATTCAAATTTCTCCCTAAAAATAATGAATTTCAGGAAAAGATAGAAAAATGACAGGAGATAAATAGAGGTTAAAAAAACACTCATATATTTATTGTAAATATGATAGTATGAACCTTCTTGGTAGAGATTTTTCAAAAAAACTGTATGGGTGTATTGTTCTCTTGTATAGAGCGGGCCTGCATAAATAGATTGCAAAGTTGGTTCATTCCACGTAACAGCAATCTTTTCTCTAAAGAATTCTTTTGCATATGTTGGTGAAGCAGTAAAGGCGTCAATACGAGATTTCAAGTCTTTTTTCACCACTTCTTCTACCCGTTGGTCATCATAATCATTCCATTCCCTAATTAAAGTTGTATATGTATTGAAATAGCCATTATTTGCAACATTATCACTCAATCCCATTACTACCCAAGCTGCTTGTGGAGGGTAAGTAATACTCTGTTGGATTTTCTCTTCATAGTAGCGTTGGACCACAACATTAGGTAATTTCACAGTTGGAAAGAGTAAAAGTAAGATAATAAGTTTTTTATAATTAAATTCTTTTAGAAATGATAACCCCTGTAAGATAAATAGCACAACCAGGAATATCTGATAATTATTCCGAACAAAGCAGGCTAAACTAATAAAAAACAGTAGGCCAATCCCAAATAGAATATGATTTGTTTGATTAAATTGAATATAAAAATATAAGGCAAAAAGAAGACAAAGTAAACCAGGAATATCTCCATATACCCAAAAAATTAGGAAAAAATTCGGTAAAAATAAGAAGGAAATCAGAATCACCAAATTATTTAGTTCTTGTTTTTTGAAAAGTAAATTGCTAATCCACCATAAAAGAAAGTTGCAAACGATAACCATCGCTACCTGCGCAAAAAAAAGGTAACTCGTATTAGTAGTAAAGTGAGCATACAAACGAAAAAGTGACAATAGTCCCATCTGAGTTGGAAAAGTCGACATATAGTTGGCAGAACTAATCTTATCAAATGATGAATAATCTCCCATATTCATTTGAATCGCAGCCTTAAACAAATAGTGTGGATCTGCCCTAAGAAGACCGTCTACATTTGGAACCATATAAGCGGAGAAAATAACAAATGCACCTGCTCCTATTAGGAACAAAAGTATAGATGGTACCTTAGCGAGAAGTTTGTGAGCGATAAAAAATAGTAGGATTATCAGAGCTAGGAAAATATAAAATAAAGGACTATTTTTAAAAAAAGTAATCTCCTCTGCACTTGTCATATAGATATACCCTCTTGTACTAAAAGATATAAATGACAAATAGAATAGAATAATCATAGCCAAAGAGAGTATGACCCCTGTAGAATAATTAACAACCTTTTTTCCTATAGTTTTCATAAATTTTACTAATTGACATCCTTTCAAAGTAAAAATTGAGAACCAAAAGGTGTCCCGCCCTCTTAGTTCTCATTCAAAATACTCTATTTCAACACTTCTTGTGTTTTCGCGTACTTAGCTTCAACCGCTTCTTTTTCAGCTTTCCACCAGTCTTGGTTTTCAGTGTACCAAGCGATAGTTTCTTCTAAACCTTCAGAGAAGTTTGTGAATTGTGGTTCCCAACCGAGCTCTTCACGAAGTTTTGTTGAGTCGATTGCATAACGTAAATCGTGACCAGCACGGTCTGTCACGTGGTCATAAGCATCTTTTGGTTGACCCATTTTTTCAAGAATCAATTCAAGTACTTCTTTGTTGTTTTTCTCACCATCTGCACCGATAAGGTAAGTTTCACCAATTTGACCTTTGGTCAAGATAGCCCAAACACCTGTTGAGTGGTCATTTGTGTGGATCCAGTCACGAACGTTTTTACCTTCACCGTAAAGTTTTGGTTTGATACCTGACAAGATATTTGTGATTTGACGAGGAATGAATTTCTCGATGTGTTGGTATGGTCCGTAGTTGTTTGAGCAGTTTGAAATTGTTGCTTTAACACCAAATGAACGTACCCAAGCTTTTACAATCAAGTCTGAGGCAGCTTTTGTTGATGAGTAAGGTGATGATGGGTTGTATTTTGTTTCAGCAGTGAATTTTTCACCTGGTCCATCACCATGTCCTGGCAAGTCTTCGCGCAAGGGAAGGTCTCCATAAACTTCGTCAGTTGACACATGGTGGAAACGGATATCGTATTTACGAGCCGCTTCCAACAAAGTATAAGTACCGATAAAGTTGGTGTGGATGAATGGACTTGGATTTTCCAATGAGTTATCATTGTGACTTTCAGCCGCATAGTGAACAATAGCATCCGCTTTTGACGCCAATTCGTCAACAAGCTCAGCGTCAGCGATGTCACCAACAACAAGTTCCACACGGTCACCAAGAATCGCTTCAATGTTAGCACGGTTACCAGCGTAAGTTAATTTATCCAAAACAGTCACATGAACATCTGGATGGTTGTTATAAACATAGTGCACAAAGTTAGAACCGATGAAACCAGCTCCACCTGTGACGATAATATTTTTAAATTCTGACATGTTATTTCCTTATGAAATGTTTTTTCTTTTTTAGAGATCTTCTGCTTTCAATGGTTTAACATCTTTCAGCATTGGGTGATTTTTATCTGCTTCTGAAACTTGAGCTTCTTCAAGATTTTCCCACTTAAGTCCCAAAGCTGGATCTGCATAGTTAACAAAGGCATATTTGGGTTTCAATTCAAGTGCCCAATAATCATTTACTAAGTAACTGTACACCGCTTGGTCTGTCAAAACTTGGAAACCATTAGCCACGCCACGTGGTACAAAAATCCCTTTTGAGGCATCAATCACCGTTTGGTAAGTGTTCCCGAATGTTTCACCCTCACGAAGGTCAACCCATGAGCCAATAACTCTTCCTTCATCTACGATAGAAACATATTTATCCCATGGCTCCGCATGCAAACCACGCAAAGCGTGTTTGTGGTTAAATGAAACATTATTTTGCAATTTGCCTTCTGCAAAGAAGCGTTCTGGGAAACCTAACGGTAGCATTTTTTCTTTTTGGAAGTTTTCTTTAAACCAGCCACGGTTATCACCACGAACTGGAATATCGAATTCCATCATTCCTGGAATGCCTTCAACTGGGCGTCCTGCTAATTCTTTGTCAAAAAATTGTTCCGTCATTATGCTTCTCCAATCAAACGGAGCAAGTATTGTCCGTATTCATTTTTCTTCAATGGTTGTGCCAATTCAAAGACTTGCTCTCTTGTGATGTAGCCCATACGGTAAGCAATTTCTTCCAGGTTAGCTACTTGCACATTTTGCAAACGTTGAACAGTTTCAATGTATTGCGCAGCTTCAAGAAGGCTTTCGTGAGTTCCAGTATCAAGCCATGCAAAGCCACGACCCATCAATTCCACTGACAAATCGCCACGTTCCAAGTAAGCTTTGTTGACGTCTGTGATTTCCAACTCACCACGAGGGCTAGGTTTGATATTTTTAGCAATCTCAACCACATCGTTGTCATAGAAATAAAGACCAGTAACCGCAAAGTTTGATTTTGGTTGTTCTGGTTTTTCTTCGATTGAAATAGCGTTCATATCCGCATCAAATTCAACCACACCAAAGCGTTCTGGGTCTTTCACTTGATAACCAAAAACAGTCGCTCCTGTTTCTTTGGCAGCGGCACGTTGCAACATTTTTGTCAAGCCAGCGCCGTGATAGATATTATCACCAAGAATCAAAGCAACATTATCATCACCGATAAATTCTTCCCCAATGATAAAGGCTTGTGCCAAACCGTCTGGACTTGGTTGTACCGCGTAAGAAAGGGAAATCCCCAATTCAAAACCATCACCCAACATATCTTCAAAACGTGGGAGGTCTTGTGGAGTTGAGATAATCAAAATGTCTTTAATCCCTGCCAACATCAAGGTTGAAAGTGGATAATAAATCATTGGTTTGTCGTAAATTGGCATCAATTGCTTAGATGCTGCACGTGTCAAAGGATACAAGCGTGTTCCTGAACCACCTGCTAAAATAATACCTTTCATAGTTAGATACCTTCCAATATAATAGTCATTTTATTATAACATAAAGAATAGAGGCTGTCACATCAAAAAAAGCCCGATAATTCGGACTTCCTAACCTAATGCAACATCCATTATCATCATAATGGTAAAACCTACCATGAGCCCCAGTGTCGCCAAATCTGTATTGCCATTTGTCTGAGACTCTGGAATCAGTTCCTCTACTACCACAAAAATCATAGCTCCCGCAGCAAAAGACAGGGCATAGGGTAATATCGGTCCCATGTACATCACTGCAACAGCACCGATAAGGGCACCAATGGGCTCTACAATCGCTGAAATCGAACCCCAATAAAAGGCCTCTTTCCGCGATTTTCCGTCCGTCCGAATAGGGATTGATAGAGCAGCTCCCTCTGGGATATTCTGCAGACCAATCCCCATTGCCAGTCCAAGCGCACCGATAAAAGCAGCCTGTGAGAAATGATTGGCCAAGGCACCAAAGGTCACTCCAACTGCCAGTCCCTCTGGAATATTGTGAATTGTAATGGCTAAAAATAAGAGGGTTGTTTTGGATAAGTGGCGTCGTTCATGAGCACTACCACCCTCTGCGTCTTTTCGTTCATTGCCCAAATGCAGGTGAGGTACTAAAACATCGACCAAGCGTAAAAAAACACCACCAACCAAAAAACCAACTGCTGCCGGCACCCAAGCCAACTGACCATAAAGTGGCTCTGCATACCGAATAGAGGGCTCCAAAAGTGACCAAAAAGAGGCCGCAATCATGACACCTGCCGCAAATCCTTGCATAGTATCCAGCAATCTACGACTGATATTCTTGAAGAAAAAGACAATCGCAGACCCCAAGATAGTGCAACCCCAAGTAAATAATCCTGCTATAAATGCCTGCAATACAACCGGTTGCTGAGCTAACCAAGCCATATACATTCCTTCTTTCTAGAGATGTCGGAAAGGATTAGTTGAGACAGTTGAGGGAATAATTTCCAGCTCCCACGCTTCTGCCAGCTTCCATTCTTCCAACTTTTCAGCAATTTTTTTAACAAATAAAACTTCAATATGGTGACCCGGGTCAATAGCCAAAAGCCCTTGTGTCAACATTTCTTGACCAGTATGGTAATAAACATCCCCTGTAATCAAGACATCAGCCCCTTTTTGCAAGGCATCATGATAGAAAGACTGCCCACTACCACCGCAAATGGCCACCCGCGACACATATTGCTTGGCTTGATGACGGTATGAAACCAAACGAACGCTATCCAAGTCAAATACAGACTTGACCTTAAGCGCCAATTCCTCCAAAGTTTGCTCAGGGACTGTCCCAATACGACCAATTCCATGACCAGGCTGGGTCTCATGCAGATAATCCACATCTTCAATCCCCAACAAATCACAGAACCAGTCATTCAGTCCGCCATCAACCACATCAATATCCGTATGACTGACATAGATCGCAATATCATGCTTGACCAGATTCAGCAAAATCTGCGTCTGTAAGTCATCAGCCACCAAATTTTTCACCGGACGGAAAATCGGTGCATGCTTGACAATAATCAAGTCTACCTGCTTATCAATAGCTTCTACCACAGTCGTTTCCCGGATATCGAGTGCCACCATAACCCGCTTAACTGCTTTATGAAGCGTGCCAATTTGCAGTCCAGACACATCACCTTCCATAGAAAGGCTTGGCGGACAAAACTCTTGATACTTAGCGATGACATCACTTGCTAGCATGGAGAACCTCCTCGATATCTTTCATTTTTTGGGAAATAGCAGAGCGGTCAGCAGCATGTGTTTCTGGAACTTGTTGGAAAGCCCAGGTCAATTTACTGAGTTCAGCCTGCCACTTCTTCTGGAAAGTTTCTGAGCACTCAGCCTGTAAGTAGGGACCAAAACGCAATTCTTTAGCGGACAAGTTCATCTTTCCAGCCTCTGCCACCAAAATTTCGTACATCTTATCATTTTCTTCCAAGATGACTTCTGCAATCAGCTGATAATCATGTTCCTGTAACCATGTACGGACATCATCCTCACGATTATTGGGTTGTAAAATCAATCGCTCCACTCCAGCCAATTTTTCCTGACCAGATTCCAAGATGTCTGCAATCAGGCGACCACCCATTCCTGCAATGGTCACTGTACTAATCTGGTCCTGACTTTCTACTGCAGCTAGACCGTTTGCTAAGCGAACTTGAATCTTATCTGATTGTCCCGCTTCTTGAACATTCTTCAAAGCTGACTCAAATGGTCCTTTGACCACCTCACCAGCCACTGCAAAATCAATCTTTCCTGCTTCCACTAAAAAAAGAGGGAGATAAGCATGGTCACTCCCCACATCAACTAATCGCGCACTCTCTGGTACGAAACTTGCGACTTTTTCCAGCCGCTTTGATAATTTTGTTTTTTCCATCCTAGTCTTTCCAAAGATTCATTGCATTCAGAAAATCATCTGAGGCTGTTATATTTTTAGAAACTTGTTGCGCTTCTCTTTCTGCATTTTTGGCTTTAACTTGCGCAGGAGTTGTAATCCCCTCTCGTCTCCAGTTGCGCAAAATTGCTTGGATATAGCGCCAGTTTGTCTTGTTGTTAAATACTGCTTCACGCAAGGCTGTCCGCACTAAGTCCACCGACACACGATCTTCTGAGATTGTCTTTTGCAAATCTTCAATTTCAAATGGTGATAAGAAGCGGCCTAATTCTCTCTCAAAATCATCAACCAAGGCCTTCAAATCATTGATTTCTAACAGTTCTACCGTTTTCACTTCGCCTATTTCAAGATTATCTAGCTTTTCTAAAGCAGGTAGGGCATCAAAAATCATCTCAATCTCACCTGCTAGATTGATGGTCTTAAATTCCAATAAACCATTTTTCTGCAAACGTTCAATGGAACGATTGATATCTGCAACTGTTTTTCCTGTCGCTTGCGCAATCTCACTAGGTGCAATGCTCTCCAACTGGCTAGTATTTTGGAAAAAGAAAAATTGCCAGACTAAAAAATCATCAGCTGACGGAAATAATTCTTGAAAATGAAACAACAAGGCACTTGGAAGGACCAAGTTGCCTGTTTGAAATTGTTGTGAATAGGTCATAATTCCTCTTATAAACTGGCTGAAAAAGCCGATTGCTCAAAGTTTTCCCAATCATAAGGTGTCTCTTGATAGACAGCGTAGTTAATCCAGTTATTGAAAAATTGAGCTGCTGCCAAATTCCAAGATAGAGCCGGTCTCGTTGTCGGATCATCCTGTTTGAAATAATGCTCGGGTACACGTGGATTTTTCCCAGCAGACAAATCTCGCTCATACTCTTTTTGAAGCGTATCGCGGTCATATTCCAAATGTCCAAAGCTATACACTTCACGCATGTCTCGACTAGCAATAATCGACAGACCAACATCTTGACCATCCGATAGAATTTCTAGATTATGAAATCTCCTAATATCTTCTGCCAAGACTTCCGTATAACGGGAATGGGGTGCTAAAAATTCATCATCAAAACCACGCATGAGTGGACTGTCTACCTTGACTACTTCCTGGCTGTAGACGCCTGACAATTTGTGCGATTTGCCCTGCTTTTGAATACCATAACGGGCATAGAGCCCCGCCTGAGCCCCCCAACAGATGTGCAAGGTGGAGTAAACATGATCCTTAGACCAGTCAAAAACTTGCTTCAACTCAGACCAGTAATCCACTTCCTCAAAGGGCAGATTTTCAACAGGAGCCCCTGTCACAATCAAACCATCAAAATAACGGTCCTTGACTTGAGCAAAGGTTTTGTAAAATGTCTCCAAATGCTCTGAACCAGTATTCTTTGACTGATGACTTGCCATATGCAGAAATTCAACTTCCAGCTGCAAAGGGGTATTGGCCAAGAGTCTCAAAAGCTGGGTCTCTGTTACAATTTTCTGAGGCATGAGGTTGAGAATGAGGATATTCATCGGGCGAATATCCTGATGTTGGGCACGGTTATCATCCATTACAAAGATATTTTCCGTCCGTAAAATATCAACCGCTGGCAATCCTCTATCTATCTTAATTGGCATACACTCACTCCTATTCTAGTTATTACTAGTATATAGTAGTGAGACTAGCAATTCAATTTGCTAGATTTTAGGACAAGATATAGTTATTAACTATACTAGCCTGGGAAATTCATCAATACTTTCATGTCGTAGTCACCTACGGCTTCGCGTCCACCAAGACCGTCCAATTCTATCAAGAAGGCACAACCTGCAACCACACCACCAAGGCGTTCGATCATTTCAATGGTTGCTTTCACCGTACCACCTGTTGCCAAAAGGTCATCAACAATCAAGACACGTTGTCCTGGTTGGATAGCATCAGCATGCATGGTCAAAGTATCTACACCGTACTCTTTTTCGTAGTCAGCTGAGATTACTTCGCGTGGTAATTTACCTGGTTTACGAACTGGAGCAAAGCCAATTCCCAACTCAAAAGCTACAGGACAACCCACGATAAATCCGCGTGCTTCAGGACCGACAATCATGTCAATCTTCTTGTCTGTTGCATACTGAACGATTTCACGAACAGCGTAGCTGTAGGCATTTCCGTCTGCCATCAAGGGTGAGATATCACGGAAGGTAATTCCTTCTTTTGGATAGTTCTCAATGGATGCAATATAATCTTCAAGTTTCATGTTTTTCTCACTTCTTAAAATAGTTTTTACAGTCTATTATAGCACATTTTAAACCTATTGTACGATTTTCTCTAGCTATTCTCCCATCAACCAGTCATAGATTTCTTGGACGGTGCCCAAGGCCATGAGTTCTTGGTAGATGACTTCTTCTTTGAGGTCTTGGTAAATCTGACTTTCAGCAATTTCCCGTTTCTCTGCTTCTTTGTTGACCGTCATAACGCCTTCGTTTATGGTCACAAAACCAAGCTCTTGGAAAATTTGAATCATTTTGATCAAAAGTGGTTTCTTGATTTTCAAGTATTGGCTTAATTCAGCTAATTTGTAGCGGACATCAAATTCTGGGAATTGGTAAATAGTCTTGTAGAGCTTAGCAAATTGTTCCCGACTACCGTAACCGTCCAGATAATAAGGCTGGTCAATGGTGTTTTTGAAGTAAATTGCTTGGAAATCGTGTTCTTTAAAAACTTGCTTTAAAGCTGTCTTGTCCGTAGGAAGCTGGTTTATCACAACAGCAGATTGCTCTATTAGTTCAGACAGATCCTGATTCATGTCCAAAACTGGAACTCCTTTTGGTAGCGCAGCATTTTTCCCACGAATATTATAAAGCTGAACACCATTTACACGGGCATCTTCTAGCATAAGCTGAAGGGTCGTGTTACCATTCCATTGATTGACAGAGAGACTGACTGCAAGTTCCATACCTTTGACCTGAGAAAATTCAGTCGCTAAATTCCCTTTACCAAAGGCAACCACATCAAAAGCCGCACTTCCTTTGCTGATACGGAATTTAAGGTGGGCATTATTTTGTCCCATGGTGCGAGCTGACTCCACTTGAAAATCCTTGATATAGAAGATTGGTTTTGGATAGTCCATACCGTAGGGTTTTAGCTTATCAAAAGATTTAAGGGTATCCAGTGTCAAGTCTTCCAAGTCTAGCTCTTCATCCAGACGCAGACTGGGTTTACTTGCCTTATCTAAATTGTTATCGATGATATACTGAGAAAGAATATCCGATAAAGCCATCAGATTCTCCACTGGTAGAGTCATACCCGCTGCACCAGCGTGTCCACCAAAGGCAAGAAAAATATCTCGGTGGTCATTCAAAGCCTCAAAAATATTGATTGCTTCAACCGAGCGAGCCGAGCCTTTCGCCTTACCATCTTCGATATTGAGGACTACCACGGTCTGCCCCAATTCTTCCAAAAGACGTCCCGCTACTATGCCCAGCACACCAGGATTCCATCCTTCTTTTGCCAAGACTTGAGCAGGCTTAGACAGATCTATCATGGTCTTGGCTTCATCGTAAATAGCCTGAACAATATCTTTGCGCTCGATATTCTTTTGGTCAATCATAAGAGCAATGGCTTGCGCTTCTTCCTCGTCAAAACCTGTCAAGAGTTCAATAGCTGGATTGGGGTCATCTAGACGCCCAAGTGCATTGAGACGAGGAGCAAGCTGGAAACCAACTGTTTCCTCATCAAGCGTATCCACATCAACTCCTGCAATTTTCATGAGCTCTTGCAGACCAATACGTTCGCTTTGTTTCAAAAGAGAAAGACCATATTTGACCATAATCCGATTCTCATCTGTCAGCGAAACCATATCCGCAATGGTTCCGATAGCGACCAAATCCAGCAGTTCGACCTGTACATTTTCCAAGAGGGCACAAGCCAGCTTAAAAGCTACTCCACAGCCTGCTAAATGTTGAAAAGGGTAATCCGCATCAGGATGCTCTGGGTGAACAATGGCATAGGCCTCCGGCAAGATCTCTGGCATAGAATGGTGGTCTGTCACGACCACATCAACTCCTACTGACTGGGCGTAGGCAATGGCTTCATTCCCAGCTACCCCATTGTCCACCGTCACGATGAGCGAGACACCCTGTTGCTCAATAAAATATTTGTAGACCGAAGCATTAGGACCGTAACCGTCTGTGAAGCGATTAGGTAAATATACCTGACACTCTGCTCCCAGTTCCTCCAAGGTTTCCTTAAGAATGGAAGCCGAGGTCATACCGTCTGCATCATAGTCTCCATAAATCAAAATCTGCTCATAATTTTCAATCGCTGCACGAATCCGTCCCACTGCCTTGTCCATGTTATGAAGCAGATAAGGATCATGCAAATCATCCAAACTTGGCTGTAAAAATGCCTGCAAGGCCTCCACAGTCTGAATCCCTCTTTCATATAAAAGATTGGCAGCTAGCTTGTCTAAGCCTTCTTTTTTAGCTGCCTTAATAAATGTCTCATCAGCAGTATCTGTCACCAACTGCCAGTCATAATTCGAACTAATCACTCTTTGACTCCTTTTTTCAAACATTCCCATTATACCATACTGAAAAGGAAAACGGCTGCCTTACGACAGTCGTCTTTTTCTTAAAATAAAGGTGCAAACATAGCTAGGACAGAACCTGCCACGCGCTTATACCATGGATAGTTTGATCGGAAGTCAAAAAGGGTAACGGCTTGTGATTTTTCAAATGATTCTTGGAAATCTAATAAGATATCCGCTGCAACCTGCTTGTGGTTGTAGAGATAAACACCACATTCAAAGTTTAGGTAGAAGCTACGGAAGTCCATATTGACCGTACCAACGCAGGCCTTAGTCCCATCTACTAGAACAACCTTGGAATGAACAAAGCCGGGTGTGTATTCGTAAATCTGAATTCCCGCTGCTAAATAAGTATCAAAATTAGTCCGCGCCGCCAGATAAGCTGTCAGCTTGTCATAAATATGTGGCAGGAGAATCTTAACCTCTACCCCACGCTTGGCCGCATAGGTCAGATTATCCAACATCTCATCATCTAAGACTAGATAAGGGGTCATGATATAAATGTAGTCCGTTGCCGACTGAATCATATCTAGGTAGACTCGTTTAGCCACATCGTCACCGTCAAAAGGATTCTCTCCGTAAGGTAGGAAGAAGGAATCCGTCTCCACTGTTTCTTTTTCCAACTCAATATGCTCTTCCAAGTAATGAAAATCCTCGTTCTCCGATTTCTCATTGAAATTCCACATCTGCAAGAACATGAGCGTAAAGTTAGCAACAGCTTCTCCCTTGACCATGATAGCCGCATCCTTCCAATAACCAAAACGTTCTTTTTTATTGATGTACTCATCTGCAATATTGACGCCACCTGTAAAGGCAACTTTCCCGTCAATAACAGCAATTTTACGGTGGTCACGATTGTTTTGTACAGTTGAAAGAGCGGGAATAATCTGAGAAAAAACCTTGGCCTTAATCCCATAAGACTGCAAAGTCCTATAGTAATTATATGGTAGCAGGGTGAGGGAATTCATGCCATCATACATGAAACGGACTTCCACTCCTTGCGCAGCTTTTTCCTTCAAAATCTCCAAAATCTCATCCCACATGTAGCCAAAATCTACAATGAAATATTCCATAAAAATGTATTTTTCAGCCTTACGAAGCTCTGTCAATAGCGCCTCAAACTTGGCTTCCCCAGATGAAAAATAGACGGCATCGGTGTTGCTATGCAAGGCATAGCCAACATGCTGATTCATATAATGTGCTAATTTAAGTTGGTCCTTATCTTCCTTCTCAAGACGATGCAAAATCTTTTTAGAAGTGTGCCCATACTCTCGCAATTTTTTTGCCTGTGCCAAAAAGTTTTTCCTATAACGACGGGTTTCAATATTGGACTGGAGAATGAAGTAAAAAAGCGCACCAAAGATAGGAACCCCCATGACAAAAATCATCCAAGCTAGTTTAAAACTAGCATTCATAGGACGATTGATAATATGAATACCAATAATAATGGAGAAAATCTGGAGCAGCACCACCACCCAAGGCACTGCTGTCGCAGCAAATGAAACCGCCCAAAGAATGGCATAGATAGTGACAGATAAGAGAATAAACACAATAAAAGTACGACTATACACCAAGCGCCAAAGCTTTCTCATAACATCTCCCTTAAGATAATTTTTGACTATTATAGCAGATTTTGAGCATAAATTCTAGTAAAGAAAAGTACCCCTGATTCTCCTAAAGTAAGGAACATAACTGATGTCATGCAAGACTTTCCAAAAATAATTTCTTCTTTCATTTCCTTCTACACCCCGATAAAGAAGATAAACAATTAAATCACAGTGTCACTCTTTCTCTACTCTTACCTTTAGGACAAAATCAAGCAATAGCAAAAAACTCCTAGAATTTTTCTAAGAGTCCTATCATTATTTAAAGTTAAAAAAAGTTCGAGCAAGAAAGTCAGCTATACCTGGAAATAGACTATAAAACTTGGCTGTTGCTGCCAGTGAAAAAGGCATATTGAGCTCACGTTTCCGTGTTTTCATGGCCTTAACAATCTTTTTAGCAACAACTTGCGGTTGCATGGTGAAGGCTTTAACACTTTCTTGGTAAGAACCATCTGGATCTGCAAGGTCAAAAAAGTGGGTAGCAACAGGACCAGGATTGACAGTCGTTACAGCCACATTATAGGCTGCCAATTCCAGACGAATGGTGTTTGAAAAGCCAATCAGGGCAAACTTGGTCGCTGAATATACAGATGACTTAGCAGAGGCAACCAAGCCGGACATGCTGACAATATTGATAATATGCCCTGCACGAATGGCCTTCATCCGCTTGCCAACCTGACGACAAAATGTCATGGTTGCAAAAGCATTCACAGCAAACATATCTTCCACTTCTTGTGCCGTAAAGTTTTCAAAATCATTGTAAATGGCATAGCCAGCATTATTAATAAGAATATCCAGTTGCCCATACTCTTGATAAATATGAGCCAATAGCCCTGCCACAGCGGCTTCATCTCGAATGTCCAGTGAAAAAACAGCTTTATTTTCATGATAGGCATATAGCTGGTCTAATTTTTGCATATCACGTCCCAGCAAAATCAAAAAATCATCTGGCAAGAGTTTAACAATTTCTTGAGCAATACCACCAGAAGCACCTGTTATCAAGATTTTTCTCATACTTCAACCTCTTCTAAATCTTTGACAATGGACACATTTTCGAAAATAGTCGCTGCATCACGGCGAAGCTGACTGATATCACGTGATAAAAAACGAGGACTGATGTGATTGAGCAAGAGACGTTTGACTCCAGCATCACTGGCCACACGCGCAGCCTCCATGTTGGTTGAGTGTCCATGCTTGCGTGCAATCCGCTCATCTCCTTTGCCATAAGTAGACTCGTGCACCAAAATATCCGCATTAACTGCCAGACGAACACTAGCATGACACTTGCGAGTATCTCCTAGAATGGTCACAACCTTACCTGGGCGCGGAGCCGATAAAAAGTCGCTCGCCTTGATTTCTGTTCCATCTTCCAAGACAATATCCTGACCGTTCTTCACTTTTCCAAAAAGCGGACCAAATGGAACGCCTGCTGCCTTGAGCGCTTCCGCATCCAAGACACCATCCAAATCTTTCTGAATGACACGGTAACCCACACAGAAAATGGTATGGTCCAACTCTTCCGCATAGACCTTAAACTTATCATTTTCAAACATCAATCCTAAGTTATCTCGGTCAAATTCATGGAAGAAAATCTTGTAAGGCAAGCGTGAACCAGACGCCTTAAGGGTAGACAGAACAAAATTCTGAATCCCAACTGGACCATAAATTTCCAAATCCGTCTGCTCATCATTACTTTGAAAAGAACGGCTGGACAAAAAACCTGGTAGACCAAAAATATGATCTCCGTGCAAGTGCGTAATGAAAATCTTGCTCACTTTTCGAGGACGAATAGTCGTCTCCAAAATCTGGTGTTGAGTCCCTTCTCCGCAATCAAAGAGCCAAATTTCATTGAGCTCATCCAACAGTTTCAGGGCAAGACTGGAAACATTGCGAGACTTTGAAGGTTGCCCCGCACTGGTTCCTAAAAATTGTAAATACATGACTATCTTAACTTTCTATTTTTTTATATAAAGAATGGCAGAGCGACCTGACCAAGCATAGAATTTCTGACCAGGAAAATCTTGACCTGCCAGTTCCACTTCTTCTTGATTGAAACCAGAAATCTTGACGTAGTCCGCATTCTGACCAATCTCAGTCAGTAAAAACTGTGTCTGTTCTACCGTTTCAAATTCTGAATCAACTGTCAATTTTTGCATAAAAATCTGACCATTTTCCGCAAAAATACCATACTGAGGAAAAATCTGGGCAAGATCAAAGAGCAAGTCTGACGTTACTTGGAAGTCCGCTTCCGCAAAAACTTGGGCAACTTCCTTGTCTGACACATAGGCAAAACCAAAAGATTTTCCAGATAAATTCAAGCGGATAAAGGGCTTGTTTTCCTCAAAAGATGGAGCTGAGTCAAACAGCTTAAGTGCCTGTGACAAGTCAAAATAATAATCCGTTGCAGCCTGAGGTGCCTTCTTTTGATAAAGCTCTGCAAAGTAGGCATTGATAACAGAAGGAGGCGGTGTAATAAAATCCAGCTTCTCTTGGTCTGACATGGAAGCCAATTTCTTTTCCAAATAAACCTTGTCAAGACTGGTAAATCCACCGTATTTTAGAGCTAAATCAAGATAATCCGTCATAAAATTCTTCCAACTTCCATTTATTATCTGGGGAAATATAACCTGAGATAACTTCGACATCTTCCTCATATTCCCTTTTATCAATGAGAGCAATTTTTCCTAATTCATGTAAACGATAAGATTGAGCCAAGGGCACACGCAGGTCAAACCGTTCAAACATGGTCTTGATTTTTGCTAGAACCATCATCTGAATGTGCGCCTTAGCCTTTTCATCCTTGGCCGAAATCATGACATGCGGAAATTGACTCGGTGTAAAACTATCATCTGTCTTGTCCAGCTTGTTGTAAACTGCCAACCTCGGAATATCCAGCATATCCAAATCTTTGAGAATATCCAGTACAACCGCCTCTTCTTCGGCATGATTAGGGTCGCTGGCATCAATCACATGGAGCAAGAGGTCCACATTCATGGATTCTTCCAAAGTAGACTTGAAGGCTGAAATAAGCTCCGTCGGTAAGTCTTGGATGAAACCAACCGTATCCGTCAAGGTCACTTGGAAAGTATCTGACAAGGTGATTTGCTTAGTTGTCGCATCCAGCGTCGCAAAAAGTTCGTCAGCCTCGTACTGAGTCTTGTCAGTCATGGCATTCATAATGGTTGATTTACCGGCGTTGGTATAGCCAATCAAGCCGATCTTGAAAACACCAGACTGCAGCCGACGTTCGCGCACCGTAGATCGATTTTTCTCCACCACTTTCAGCTGACGCTCGATGTCATGAATCTGGTTCCGAATACTACGGCGATTGAGTTCCAGCTGACTTTCACCAGGACCACGAGAACCAATTCCTCCTGCCTGACGACTGAGCATAATTCCCTGTCCAACCAAACGTGGCAACATGTATTTGAGCTGGGCCAGATGAACCTGCAATTTCCCCTCATGGCTCCGCGCTCGCATAGCAAAAATATCCAGAATCAACTGCATCCGGTCGATCACCTTAACACCCAAAATGCTTTCCAAATTGGTATTTTGACGAGGCGTCAAGCGATTGTTGACGATGACGGTGTCCACTTCTTCTGCTTCAACAATTTCAGCGATTTCTTCTAACTTTCCTGAGCCGACAAAGGTCTTACTGTCATACTTTTCCCGTTTCTGAGTGTAGCTTCCGACAACTTCTGCCCCAGCCGTCTTAGTCAGACTAGCCAACTCCTCCATGGACATGACAAAATTTTCCGTCTGCTGCAATTCCACCCCAACTAAGAGGGCGCGTTCTTGTTCTTTTTTTGTTTCAATCATGTAAAAATCTTTCTACATCTGCTAAAATTCGACCTTGACTGCCAGCTTCCGACACTTGGTAAAAGTCTACTTTCATCCGATTACGGAACCAAGTCAGCTGGCGCTTGGCAAATCTGCGCGTGTTTTGTTTGAGTTTTTCAAGGGCTTCCTCCAAAGATTGCTGACCTGAAAAATAGGGAAAGAGTTCCTTGTAGCCAATTCCCATAGCCGCCTGACAGTTAGGATAGGTTTCATAAAGCCACTTAGCTTCGTCCAATAATCCCATGTCCATCATCTTATCCACACGCTCATTGATACGATTGTAGAGCAGCTGACGGTCATCTGATAAACTTACCAAAAGCGCCTCATAAGACGGTTCTTGATTTTCCAAATCTTTGCCAAATTTCTTTAATTCCAAACCACGAATGGCACGGCGGCGATTGAGTTGAGGAATGACCAAATTTTCCAGCTCTGCCATTTGAAACAAAGTCTCATCTGACAAAGACTCCAGCTCCGACCGATAATCCAAGACCGCCTCCTGGTCAATGTCTCCGCCCAAGTGATAGCCTTCCAGTAAAGACTGCAAATAAAGCCCCGTTCCTCCCACAATAATAGGAAGTTTTCCTCGACTGGCAATGTCTGCAATCAAATCTGAAGCCTCCTGCACAAAATCAAAGGCTGAATAGCTTTGGGTCACCTCACGTACATCTAACAAATGATGAACCGCTGCCGCCTGCTCCTCTGGGCTAGCCTTTGCTGTCCCGATATCCAGCTTACGGTAAACCTGCTGGCTATCCCCACTGATGATTTCTCCATTGTATTTCCTAGCAAGTTCAATCCCTAAAACAGTCTTGCCCACAGCTGTTGGCCCCAAGACCACAATTATCTTTGTTTTCATCTTTTTTCCTTGAAAATTTCTGATTTTTTCGCTAAGATTATTATAACATAAGTCACTGAGTGCATGCCAAAGACCGAGCTAAAACTTGTATCGATCGGTTATCGCACTCCACTAAAGAGAAAAGAGGTCTAATATGGCTAAGAGTTTTGGTAAAGGTTTCTTCACAGGTGTTGTAGCTACTGTTGCTGCTGTAGCAGGTGCAGCTTTCGCAGTTCAAAAAACTATCATTGAACCAGAAGAAAAGAAAGAAGCATTCATCGAAGAAAATCGTAAAAAAGCAGCTCGCAAACGTGTAGCACACTAAAAAACAGCCTAATGGCTAATGCAGATTGAAGAAATGTCCTATCTGAGGGCTACTTCTTCAATCTTTTTTCTTTTTCTCTATAAACAAACCTTTTGAAATATGACAAAATTATCCGTTTAAAAATCTATTGCACCGATGTCTATGAAATAACATAGTTACTTCTAAAATAAGGCCCCATCTCATCCTAAATAGTTTTGGATTCATTTTCTTTTTTGTCTGTTATAGTCTTCACCTATGTCTTTTGCCCGTTTTTAACTATTTTTCAAATGGGATTTCCTAGTGTATGATAGTTTCATCAAGTAAAGAGGTAAAACATTATGACAAAATCAAAATTTCAATTAGTTGGCTCATTGTTACGTCCTGCAAATCTTCGTGAATTTAAAACAGAAATAGAGCACCGCGACGATATCCAATATCCTTTCTACGACGCACTTCCAGGCTATCAAGAAACAGAAACTGCTGACATCAAGCAATCTGTTGCAGACCAAAAAGCAAATGGCATTGACATCTTGACGGATGGTGAATTTGGTCGCTCTATGTGGCACCTTGACTTCGTTTGGGGTCTACAAGGAATTGAACACTACATTGCTGACCATGGTTACACATTTAAGGATCATGACGGTAGTTACTATGAGACACGAAAGGATATCGGTATCCGTATCACTGCTCCCCTTTCTGGTAAAAACCACCACTTCCTCGACATTTACAAGCAAGTCGTTGCCGAAGCGGATGGTCAAGATACCAAACAAACCATTTGGGGACCTGCTCATGCCTATACTGAACTGGCTATCTTTGATAGACTTGCTGGGGAAGACCAAGTCTACAAGACAAACGCTGACTTAAAAGCTGGCCTTATCAATGCTTACAAGGAATTTTTGGCTGAGTACAAAGAAATTGGTGGTAAAATTGTTCAATTTGACGACTGTCTTTGGGAGCTTTTTGACGAATCTCAACCAGTCAACTTCTTTGATGTTGCTGGTGGTAACTCAGGTCAAGAACAAATCACTAGCCTAGAACAATTAGCAGATGAATTCATTGCCATTAATAACGAAGTGATTGATTACGCTCATTCTATCGGCCTAAAAGTTTGGACGCATAACTGCCGCGGAAACTACGAAAGTCGACATGCTGCTGGGGGAACTTATGAAGCGATTGCCAAGAAATTTTTGGCAGACCAACACTACGACCGTTTCTTCCTCGAATGGGATGATGAACGTGCAGGCGATATTAAAGCCTTGGAAGTCTTAAAAGACAAGGAGGCCGAAGTAGTATTGGGACTTCTCTCATCAAAAACAACTGACTTGGATGACGAAGAACGTGTCCTCAGCTTGCTAGAACAAGCCAGCCATATCTTGCCAAAAGAACGCCTCCTCCTCTCACATCAATGTGGCTTTGCCTCATGTGACTCAGGAAATGAATTGGCCATCCCACAACAATGGGCAAAAATCAAACAAGGACAAGACATCGCAGCTAAATTCTGGAAATAGGGAATGAGACAACAATCGTGATTTCTCAGAAATCGATTTTAACGTCTCATCCCCGCACAGCTGACTAGAGTGATCGACTTCACCTCTAGAAGAGCTTTCAGTCAACCACTGCAAAACCTCCCCTATCCTATGATAGAGGGGGTTTCTATTTAACAATTACCACCTTACTGTTTAAAGAGAACTTAAAACTATTTCCTTGGGGTTTTCTCCTTATTTTGTTACAATGAAGTCAAGAAAGTGAGGTCAACTATGGTTTACGAATTTTGCTTGGAGTATGGGACATTTCCCGTCAAAGAACGGAACGGCTTCTTCCTTACCAAAGAAACCATCCCCGAATTTATGAAAGAAGATAGCACCTTGATTGCACGCCTGCAAGAAATGAACTCTCTTTTTCATGAACTGTTTATCACTATTGAATGTAAGTTCGACTATATTGGGCAAGAATTTCCCGAAAAAATCGACCAACTCCGACCACTCTATGACCAACTAAGCAAAGAAGTCCTAGAAAAATACGGCGACCGAGAAAAAATCATGGTTGAAGAGTTTATCCTATAGAAAAGTGAGTGTACGAGTGCTGGCTGAAACAGTCTCTTCCCAGACTATTTCACTCTCCTAACTACTGCGTTAGGCTCTAATCTCTATAAAAAGTCAAAGAACCTGAGACAAAAGTCTCAAGTTCTCTTTCTTTATTTCTCTGGATGCAGTGAATCACTGACATCAAATTTTCCATTTTCTGTAGAATAGACATTGTTATACAAGCCCATTTTAGGATCATATCCTAAAATTTGATCATTCGTCAAGTAAGCCTCTCTCGGTGCTTTTTGGTAATAATAGGTAATTGAATAACCATTATCTACACCTTTTACAAAAATATATTCTTCGTCCATAATTGGATTTTGACGTTCTGCTGTCGGAAGAGCAATTTCCTGTTTGTTCTCAATATCGACATGGTAAGTCCATTTTTTATTCAATTCCTCATAAGTTGGAGATTCTGTGTAAAATTGACTTTCCAATTGAGTTACTGGATAATGCTCAGACTCTTCATGAACCACTACAGTAAAGAATTTAGAAATCAGCTCCATATCGCGGTAGCGACTGACTGTTTTGTAAAAATAATGATAAGTCCCTGCATGATTGGTATTGAAGTTTTCTTCTACAACCACTTCTAAAACGTCCATCAAATTCTTATCAAATGCATAGTCGATACCTGTTAAATTTTGACGCAAATCAAGTTTCGTACCTACATTAACATGAAGAACCGCATGCTTATAATTGAAGTAAGCTGGGCTATCGCCTTCAACTGCTAATGTTAATTTTTTCCCATTTGCCAAGTCAAACTCATAAAGTGCATCACACTCTTCTGGGTCAATCACTTGAAGCGCAGCAGAGACAGATAAAGTTGTTTGTTTGTTCTTTCTCTCCAGTTTTTGGATGAACATATTCCAATTTTGATTCAATTTCTTCTAGCGTAGGCATATAACCTTTTGAAATCAATAAACGAATATCATCTTTTTCCGAAGTTTCTACAAGTTTAACACTTGAAGTGAATCTACTTTTCGCTCCATATGTATGCGCTAAAGGATCTACTTTTTCTTCAGAAGGATAAAATAAACGTTCTTTATCACGCGGCTTCAGAACAGAAATCTGTACTCCAAATATGTTTTTGTAAACATCTCCACCACGATTTTTTAATTGTGAAAATGCCGAGTTACGGTCATGTAAATTTTCGAATACCAGTAGTGCGTAGGCCTCACCTTCAATATTCGTACCGTATGGATCTTCACAATCATAGTCAGAAGCTTTCACCGAAAAAGACTAGCTTAGACTGACTGAAGCAAGGGCTAGGACAGCGAATGTCATTATTCTATTTTTGGAAATCACGATCTTTCCTTTCGTAAACAGATCATCCATTTCACCCAGTGCACTTAGTGGAATATCTTGTTAAAGCAATAGTTAAATGTTGTCCTCTTTAACTGCAGTTTCAGTAAGACAAGAATTATTCTATCATACAAGTTGTTTCTTTTATCTCTTAATTTAAGGATTTTTTAAATATTTAATCATTTTTTATAAAATAAAACAAATTTCCATACAGAAACTTGTTTTATTTATCCTTAACGAATCTCAGCTCCTAATTCAAGAAGGGATTTGCTAATTTTATCCATGTAGTTTGCCACTTCTTCGTCTGTCAGGCTGTCAAGTGGATTTTGGAAAGTTAAACTATAGGCCATTGACTTGTAGCCAGCTTCAATATTGGCACCAGCATAGACGTCAAAGAGAGTCACATCCGTCAAGCGTTTTACATTGCTCTTCTCAATAGCTTCCAAGATGTCTTGGTGCTTGATATCCGCTTTGACCAAGAGGGCAATATCACGGCTAACAGCTGGGAATTTACTGATTTCGGTAAATGGCTGCGCTGCTTGCAAGGATGCTTCGATGACATCCAAGTTGAGTTCTGCGACGTAAGTTTCTGGGATAGCATAATCTTTGGCTGTCTGTGGATGCACTTGTCCAACAAAACCAAGCAAGTCTTCACCCAAATAAATGGCTGCTGTACGACCTGGGTGGAGGGCTGCAACTTGACTAGTCGCACGGAATTCAGCTGTCAAACCATATTTAGCCAACAGACTTTCTACAATCCCCTTAGCATGGAAGAAATCAACTGGCACTGCTACCGTTTGGAAGTCTTTTTCTGCTACTAAGCCAGTCAAGACAAGGGCAAATTTACTGATTTCTTGTGGCAGGTCTTCTTTTAGATTACCAGACTGTTCAAAGACTTTTCCGATTTCATAGAAAGCCAAGTTTTTATTCTTACGGGCTACATTGTAGGCCACCGTTTCCAACATTCCTGACACCATGTTTTGACGGAGAGCTGAGCGGTCTACTGTCATTGGCCACATGAGTTCTGTGACTGTCGTCGGATGAACTGCAAATTCAACTGCTTTTTCAGGTGTCGTCAAAGCGTAGGAAATAATTTCTGTCAAGCCAGCACCTTCTGCCAAGCTACGTACTTGACGGCGAAGTTTTTGGCTGACTGTCAATTCACCTGCAGTGCCATCTTCTTGTGGAAGCGTTGTTGGCAGATTGTTGTAGCCATAGATCCGTGCAATTTCTTCCACCAAGTCAGCTGGAATGGTAATATCCCAACGGCGACGAGGCACTTGAACAGTGAAGATAGTATCGTCACCAGAAATTTCCATGCCCAAACGACGGAAGATGTCAGCAATTTCAGCATAAGTCAAACTTGTTCCCAATGAACGGTTGACATAGTCTACTTGAGCAGTAACTGGAAGGGCTGCTGTGTCCACTTGACCAGCGACTAGGCTACCTGCCAAGACTTGACCGCCAGCCAATTCAGCAATCATAGCCGCTGCTGTATCCAGAGCCAAGGCAAGGTCCGCCACATTGATACCTTTTTCAAAACGAGATGAAGATTCTGAACGCAAGTTAAGGCGACCAGAAGTTTTACGAATTGATTTTCCGTTAAAGAGGGCTGCTTCTAGGACAACACTGGTTGAGTGATTGTCGATTTCTGTTGAAGCACCACCCATGACACCACCAAGAGCAACTGGTTTGTCAGCAACAGTGATGACGATGTCTTCTTCTGTCAATTCACGTTCCACATCATCCAAGGTCACTAATGTTTCAGCTGCCTTAGCTTGACGTGCAACAATTTTCTTATCTTCAAATTTATTCAAATCAAAGGCATGCATAGGTTGACCAAAGTAAAGCAAAATATAGTTGGTCACGTCCACCACATTATTGATAGGGCGGATTCCAGCATTCATGAGCAGATTTTGCAACCACTGTGGACTTGGTGCTACTGTTACATTTTCTAGCACGCGCGCCTGATAAGTTACTACACGGTCAGAATCAATAGCTACTTCAATCACATCACTAGCCTTTTTGTCCACTTCCACCAAATTGTAGCTTGGAAAATGTGGCTTGCTATCGTAGATTGCTGCGACTTCATGGGCCACACCACGCATAGATAAGGCATCCGCACGGTTTGGCGTAATAGACAATTCGATAATCTCATCATCCAAGTCTAAATATGGGAAAATAGGCTCACCTACCACTGCATTTTCAGGCAAGTAATAAATACCATCCGCATACTCTTTTGGCACAACTGAGTCAGAAACGCCAATTTCAGCTAACGAACAAATCATCCCCAATGACTCAACGCCACGGATTTTACCTTTTTTAATTTTGTGGTTGCCCGCAATACGTGCACCTGGCAGCGCCACAATCACCTTGATACCAGGTTTGACATTAGGTGCACCGCAGACAATCTGCGTTGTCTCGTCACCAACATTTACCTGACAGATATTGAGATGCGTTTCTGGAATAGCTTCTGTTGAAAGCACTTCTCCGACAACCAGTTTTGAAAGGCCTGCACTGATTTGTTCAACGCCTTCCACTTCGATACCAGTTGTAGACATTTTTTCTGATAAGTCGTGACTAGTCGCATCAAAGTCTACTAATTCTTTTAACCATTTATAAGATACTAACATAATTTCCTCTTTATACTTTTTTTCTCAGTTCCAATTCTAAGCCAATTTGTCCTGACTGAGTTTCAATTTCTCTATCAGCATGAATCTCAAAGCCAGTCGCAAGTGCTAGTTGAAGCAAGTAAGAATCCTTGGATAGCACTTTGAAAGCCAACCACTCTTTCCCCAGCTCTCTCGCTTCTTCTACTGCATAGTCTAGATAGAATTGTTCTAATCCTTGATTTCTAGCTTCTGTAAAGACCAAGAAATGTTGAATAGCCAATACAGACCCCTCAGAATCTGGCAAGAACATGCAGCCTGCTAGTTCATTATTCAATAACATAACTGTAAATTCAGGACTTTCTTGACTTGGCAAGTGAAAGATTTGTCCCATATAGGCATTGGTTGCTGCTTCTGAGAGACCCAGTCCTGTCAAATAGCTTTCCTTCTCAGCACTGCACCGTGCAAACTCTGTCTCGTAGGCTTTCCGAATTCCAATTGTTCTAACCATATTTTGTCCTATCTAGCTCTATCAGCCTATACTATTTAAACTGCTCTGAGAAACGGACATCCCCTTGGTAGAAACCACGGATGTCATTGATTCCGTAGCGCAACATGGCAATCCGTTCTTGTCCTAAACCAAAAGCAAAACCTGAATATTGTGTTGCATCAACACCAGACATTTCAAGCACACGTGGGTGAACCATACCGGCACCCAAAATCTCAATCCAGCCTGTCTTTTTGCATACGTTACAGCCATCACCACCACACTTGAAGCAAGAAACGTCTACCTCAACAGAAGGCTCTGTGAATGGGAAATAAGATGGCCGAAGACGAATCTGACGCTCTTCACCAAACATTTTCTTAATAATCATTTCAAGCGTTCCCTTGAGGTCACCCATAGAAACATTTTTCCCAACAACCAAACCTTCGATTTGGTGGAATTGGTGGCTGTGAGTTGCATCGTCCGTATCACGACGGAAGACACGGCCCGGAGAAATCATCTTAAGGGCACCTTTTGAAAAATCATGCTGGTCCATGGTACGAGCCTGTACAGGACTCGTGTGTGTACGCATGAGGATTTCTTCCGTGATATAGAAGGTATCCTGCATATCACGGGCTGGGTGATCTTTTGGCAAATTCATACGCTCAAAGTTGTAGTAATCTTTTTCAACCTCAAAACCATCCACAATCTGGAAGCCCATGCCTAAGAAAATGTCTTCAATTTCTTCAGATGTCTGTGTCAATACATGACGATAACCTATTTTGACAGCACGACCTGGCAAGGTTACATCGATTGATTCTGATTCTAATTGGGCTTGAATTTTCGCTGCTTCTACAATCTTCACCTGCTCTTCAAAGGCAGATGTCAAAATATCACGCACTTCATTGACCTGTTTTCCGACGATTGGTTTCAAGTCATTTGACAAGTCTTTAAGTCCCTTGAGAAGATCTGTCAAGGAGCCTTTTTTACCCAAAACAGCCACGCGCAAGTCTTGCAATTCCTTGCTGTGATTGCCTGTCATCTCTTTCAACTGTACCAGAGTTGATGTTTTCAACTCTTCTAATTGTGTTTGTAAATCCATAATTCCTCCATTTGTGCAAACAAAAACACGTGTCCCTCCATAGCGGAGCGTTGACACGCGGTACCATCCGTTTTCATTTACCTAAGTAAATCTCAATTCTAAGTCCTTTGGTGAGTGAATTGGCCAGGCTTTCCTCTAGCTGACTTCCAGTCACGGTCAGCATTCCCTACAAGAGTTCCACAAGGTTACTAGTCTCACAGACTTCTATTCAATTACTACTTATTCTAGCAAATTTTCCACTATTTTGCAAGAAAATTAGACAGTTTAAGCCGATAAGACCAACCCTTTTCCGTCTTTTTCTCTGGGACAAAGCCATAGGCTTCAAAGCATTTTTTGGAAGCTAAGTTATAGTCGTAAATCTCACGAACATGGAGTTCTGTCCAGCCCTTAGCTTGCGCTTCCTCAATCATCAAAGCCAGAACCTGACTTCCCAAACCTTGACCACGATAAGCAGCTTCCCCAATCACAATAGGCAGGTCTTCCTCACTCAGAGTCACATCACCAATCGCTCTCCAATGGCCATTTTCTACAATTTCAATAAAGTAGAGTTGACCATGATTGGCTAGATAATGGTACATGCGCAGCAATTTTTCTTCTGTATAGGCTTCTTTAACGCCGTCCACCAAATAAACCATCTCCACATCCTGATACCAAGGCAGGGCAAAGAGCAAGTCTTCACCAGCTTGATAAGGACGAAGGCGGACTTGATTGTCCTTAATCATTGACCGTCACCTCTCCAGTAGTATAATTCAAACTAAGTCCTGACTGAACATTGGGCACAAAAACATTGAATTCTAAACTACCATCAGAAGATTTTGCCTCCAACTGGCGCCCTACTGCTACCAAGTCATAGTCTGTTGCATAAATGAGCGTCACGCGATAACGGACTTTTTTGTTCTTATCCAGCGCACGACGGATTAAAGTTTCATAGTAATTTTGTCCTGTCGAATAGGAATCATCTGCTTGATTGGACCAGGCCGTTTGAGTAGCTATATTTTTAGGATTACTAGCAGATGCATCAAAGCCCTTTAAGCCACCTGTAATCGCATAGCCTAATAAATGTCCACGGTCCACCGCATGGTCGTATTCTCCCGCCAAATCATGTACCTGATGCCAACCAACTGGCGTCCATGAAGTAGAACCATTTCCAGTTGCATTTCGGTCTTGGTATTGACGAGTAGCTTTGGTCAAGAGTGCATTCGCCACTGTCGGAAGAATTTCGCCATTGACTTCTTTGGTTTTGGTATTCGCATAAGGCGCACTCGATACAGATGCATCCAATGTTGTTTTATTCCCATTTACCAGATAAGCCCCCGCACCATTCCACTTCAAGTCCGCTCCCAGTGATGTAGTTACACTATCCAATAGAACACTTGAAGCCAATTCCTCTGAGGGAACAGACTGATTAGCCCTAGACTGGTTTACCAAGTAAGTCGCTTGACCAGATAAACCTGACTGACTTGGACCGATTTCTTTATAGAGATAAGAGCCTGCAACTGCAATAATTGCTACTAGAATACTCATCCAGCTGGCTGACTGTTTCTTTATTTTTTTATTTTTCATCCTGTTTCCTAATGAAAAGAGTAGGTTGCCCTACTACTTTCCTGTAAATTTGCTAATAATTTCCTGCCATTTATCTGGGTGCAAGATTGCCCACGGATTGCTACCATCACCAATCACTGCATAGCCAATCATCATTCCAGCAGCAAAGAGAATCAAACCTAAAATGACAATGACCAAAATAAACAACAACTGTTTTCCGATATAGGTCAAATTTTCCTTATCCATCGTAGTCCTCACTGTCCACACGCGCAATGTCAGCACCAAGGGCTGCTAATTTCTCGTGGAATTTGTAGTATCCACGGTCCAAATGTGTTAATTTGCCAACCAAGGTCTCACCTTCTGCAACCAAACCTGTCAAAATCAAGGCCGCACTCGCACGAAGGTCTGTTGACATGACTTTTGCGCCTTGCAAAGGATTTCCACCTGTAATGATGGCTGTATCGCGTATGATTTCTGAGTGCACATCCATCCGACGCATTTCTTCCAAATGTTGGAAGCGATTCTCAAAGACGGTCTCCACCATGGTTGACTCGCCTTTAGCAACTGCCATCAACGCTGTAAATTGAGCCTGCATATCCGTTGGGAACCCAGGATGTGGTAAGGTTTTAACCGTTACCGGCTTCAGTTTAGACACCTCTGATTGGACACGAATTCCTGCATCTTCTTCCGTCACGGAGACACCCATTTCCATCATTTTGGAAATAAGAGGACGATTGTGCTCCCAAACCGCATCCTTGACCAAAACATTACCACCTGTCATCGCTGCAGCGACCATGAAGGTTCCAGCTTCAATACGATCTTGCACCACTTGGTGCTCTGCTCCGTGGAGTTTATCTACCCCTTTAATAGCCAGTGTTTCGGTACCTGCGCCTTTGACATCAGCCCCCATTTTATTAAGCAAAATCGCCAAATCTACGATTTCAGGCTCACGCGCAGCATTTTCAATAACAGTCGTACCTTCTGCCAAGGTCGCTTCCATCATGAGATTCTGCGTGGCTCCTACGCTTGGGAAGTCCATGTAAATAGTAGCTCCCTTCAGCTTTTCAGCACGAGCTTCAATATTCCCAGCCTTTTGGGTAATGGTCGCCCCCATAGCTTCCAAACCTTTAAGGTGAAGATCAATCGGACGACTACCGATAGTACAACCACCTGGCATGGAAACAATAGCGTGACCATTTCGCGCTAAAATAGGACCTAGAACCACGATTGAAGCCCGCATTTGATTGACATACTTATAAGGTGCTTTACTGCCGATTTCTCCACTTGCATCGATACGGACGGTATTCTTTTCCTCGTCAAAGTCAACGGCAATATCCAAACCACGCACCACATTGTTCATGGTAAATACATCTGATAGGATAGGGACATTGGTCAAAACAGTCTGCCCTTGATCAGCTAAAATGGTCGCAGCTAAGAGTGGCAAAACTGCATTTTTTGCTCCTTCAATTGTCACTTCACCGACCAGGCGATTATCGCCACCTTTTACAATAATCGAATCCAAATTTTCTTCCTCATTTCATCTCTATTAATTGGTTGCTGCTAGTGCCAAGGAACGGCTGATAGCCAACAGGTCTAGAAAGAATGTTGACACCAAATAGCCTAAACCAATAGCCATAAACAAGAGCAGGAACTGAATTTTCATTTTATTTTCTGCTGTCCCTCGTAGAATTCTTGACCAGTCTACGACAGTTGCCAGCAAATCATGAGCCAGATAGATAAACAACAAATGACTCAACAATCTCAAAATATTTGCAATCATAAAAGTATTATACCAAAAATTTAGACAAGTCGCCCCATTTTGACACAGAAAAAGCGTCTCAACAACTGGTCTATCGGCTCAGTTTCCTGCCTTTGGGTACACGAAAAGAGGTCCACCGAACCGTAGCTCACTTTCTTATTTTTTGACTCACGAAAAAAAGGTCCACTAGACCTTTTTTTATTTATTTTGTTCCAACACGGATCCGGTTAATGGCACGTTGCAAGGCAACAGCTGCACGGCGTTCCATATCAATATTTTGTGCTTTTTGCGCTTCTTCCATCGCACGTTCAGCACGTAGTTTGGCACGTTCGGCACGACTGACATCAATATCTCGAGCGCGCTCAGCTGAGTCAGAAATAATGGTAACACGGTCATTTGCAACTTCCAAAATCCCGCCATTCACCGCAATCCAGTCCACGTGGTTTTCGTCATCAATTCGACGCACTTTAATTTCATCAATAGCAAGCACAGCCACCATGTTAATATGTCCTGGAAGAATCCCCAACTCTCCTTCTTGCGTTTTGCAAAGTAGGAAGGAGGCGTGGTGATCATAACGAATGCCATCTGGTGTTACAATTTGTACTGTCATTTCAGCCATAGTACACCTCTAAAACTTCATCTTAGAAGCTTTTTCAAGAACATCCTCAATACCACCTACCATACGGAAGGCATCTTCTGGAACTGTATCATGTTTACCATCAAGAATTTCCTTGAAGCCACGAATTGTTTCCGCTACTGGCACGTAAGAACCTGGTTGACCAGTGAAGGTCTCAGCAACGTTGAAGTTTTGTGACAAGAAGAACTGAATACGACGAGCACGTCCTACCAAGGTCTTTTCATCATCAGACAATTCGTCCATACCAAGGATGGCAATGATATCTTGTAATTCTTGGTAACGTTGCAAGACACGTTTAACTTCCATAGCGACCGCATAGTGCTCTTCTCCAACAATCTCAGGTGCCAAGGCACGTGAACTTGAAGCAAGTGGGTCAACGGCTGGATAGATACCAAGTTGCGTCAACTTACGTTCCAAGTTAGTGGTTGAATCCAAGTGAGCGAAGGCTGTAGCTGGCGCTGGGTCAGTATAGTCATCGGCTGGCACGTAGATCGCTTGGATAGAGGTAACAGAACCTTTTTTCGTTGATGTGATACGCTCTTGCAATTGACCCATTTCAGTCGCCAAGGTTGGTTGGTAACCAACGGCTGACGGCATACGACCAAGAAGGGCTGATACTTCAGAACCTGCTTGCGTGAAACGGAAGATATTGTCGATGAAAAGAAGCACGTCTTGTCCTTCTACATCACGGAAGTATTCGGCAATTGTCAAACCAGTCAAAGCAACACGCATACGTGCTCCAGGTGGCTCATTCATCTGACCGAAGACCATGGCTGTTTTTTCGATAACACCTGATTCTTTCATTTCCCAGTAAAGGTCATTACCTTCACGAGTACGCTCCCCAACACCAGTAAATACAGAGATACCACCGTGTTCTTGGGCAATGTTGTGAATCAATTCTTGGATAAGAACGGTTTTACCAACCCCGGCACCACCAAAGAGACCGACCTTACCACCTTTTAAGTAAGGGGCAAGCAAGTCAATAACTTTGATACCTGTTTCCAAGATTTCAGTTGATGTTGACAGTTCATCGAAGGTTGGAGCTTTTTTATGAATTGGCTCACGTTCAGCGTCTTCTGCAAATGGTTCTTCCAAGTCAATAGTATCACCTAAGACATTGAAGACACGTCCTAGAGTGTCTTTACCAACAGGAACTGAGATTGGACGACCTGTGTCCAATACTTCCATTCCACGAGTCAATCCATCTGTTGATTCCATGGCAATGGTGCGCACAACACCGTCACCAAGTTCTAGCGCAACTTCAAGAACAACTTTTTGTTTTGATTCATCGTTTTTGTAAACGACAAGTGCATTGTTAATCTCAGGTAACTTGTCTTCGGCTGCAAATGCAACGTCTACGACAGGTCCAACTACCTGAGTAATTTTGCCTGAACTCATCTATTCTCCCTTCATAAGATAAGTAACTAGAAATTATCCTAGTTGGTCATTTCTATTCCAAGGCCGAAGCTCCGGCAACAATTTCCGTAATTTCTTGCGTAATGGCTGCTTGACGAGCTCGGTTGTACTGGATTGTCAAATCAGAAATAACATTTTTTGCATTATCAGTGGCCGTCTGCATGGCGGTCATACCTGCCGCACTTTCAGCCGTTTTCGCATCAAGAAGCGCACCGTAAATCATTGATTCTGCGTACTGTGGCAAAAGCTGTTCCAGAATAGCACTACGACTTGGTTCCAATTCAAAGCTGGCTGTGTAACCATCCGCTTCATTGTGGTCCAAATCCTCGATTGGCAACATCTGCTGGACACGAACTTGACTGGTCAAGCTATTGACATGGTGATTGTAACACACATATAACTCGTCAAAAATCTCATTTTTATACATCTCAACAGACTTGTAAATGATTTTTTGCACTTCTTCAAAGTTCGGATTGTCCGCAATCCCACGTAGTTCAAAGATTGGTGTCATACCACGATTCTTGAAGAAATCAGCTCCCATACCACCGATAGCAATAATTTCAAACTCATCTTTACTCGTATGGTCCTGATCAATCATCCCCATAACTGCCTTCAAAATGGTTGAATTATAAGCGCCCTTGAGTCCACTATCTGAAGTAATGACAATGTAGCCTGTCTTCTTAATCTCTTCGCGACGAATCAACATCGGATTGGTTGACCCTTTCATCAATTCTGCACGAAGCAAATCTGTTGTGATATTCCGCACCTTATCCGCATAAATCTGAAAAGACTTAGCAGCCTGTTCAGACTTAGCTAATTTTGCAGCAGAAACCATCTGCATGGCACCGGTGATTTGACTGGTTTTCTTTGTTGATGCGATTTTATTTTTAATTTCGTTTAGAGAACCTGCCATTCCTCACACTCCCTTACTTGAAAATAGACTGGTCTTTGAATTCTTGGATAGCAGCATCCAACAAACTCTCTTCTGGCAAGTCTTTTGTCACTCGAATTGTATCCAATAAATCATTGTGATGCATGTCAAAGTAAGCATAGAGTTCTTGCTCAAATGGCAAAACATCTGCAATTGGTACTGAGTCAAGGAAGCCATGAGTCAAGGCATACAGGATCAAAACTTGTTTTTCAACAGGCAATGGCTTGTGAAGTGGTTGCTTCAACACTTCTACTGTACGGCGACCACGGTTCAATTTTGCCTGAGTTGCTGCATCCAAATCTGAACCAAATTGCGTAAAAGCTTCTAGTTCACGGAAGGATGCCAAGTCAATACGGAGAGTACCCGCGACTTTTTTCATAGCCTTGATTTGCGCTGAACCACCAACCCGCGATACAGAAGAGCCTGCATCAATGGCTGGACGGATCCCTGAGTTGAACAAGTCATCTTTGAGGAAGATTTGTCCATCTGTGATAGAGATAACGTTGGTTGCGATATAGGCTGAGATGTCTCCTGCTTGCGTTTCGATAAATGGCAGAGCTGTAATAGACCCTCCACCTAATTCATCAGAAACCTTAGCTGAACGCTCAAGCAAACGGCTGTGAAGGTAGAATACATCCCCTGGATAGGCTTCACGACCTGGTGGACGACGAAGCAAGAGAGACAATTCACGATAAGCCACAGCTTGTTTTGACAAATCATCATAGACAATCAAGACATGCTTACCTTCATACATAAACTCTTCTGCCATCGCAACACCGGCATAAGGTGCCAAAAAAAGCAATGGAGAAGGCTGTGAAGCTGAGGCAGTCACAACAATTGTATAATCTAAGGCCCCGTATTGGCGCAAGGTTTCAACCTGTGTACGGACAGTTGATTCTTTTTGACCAATCGCCACGTAGATACAAATCATATCTTGATCTTTTTGGTTGAGAATCGCATCAATGGCTACAGATGTTTTACCTGTTTGACGGTCACCAATAATCAACTCACGTTGTCCACGACCAATTGGTACCAAGGCATCAATAGCCTTAAGACCTGTTTGCAAAGGTTGGTTAACAGACTTCCGTTGCATAACACCAGGAGCTGGCGCTTCAATCGGACGTGTCTTCGTCGTACGGATTTCTCCAAGACCATCGACAGGTTGTCCAAGCGGGTCAATAACGCGTCCAATCAGAGCATTTCCGACTGGAACTTCCATGATTTTCCCTGTACGGCGGACAATAGAACCCTCACGGATATCTGTAAATTCACCAAGGATAATGATACCGACATCGTTTGACTCCAAGTTTTGAGCCATACCGATTGTGGCATTATCAAAAACAAGAAGCTCACCACTCATGGCATTATCAAGACCATGGGCACGAGCAATCCCATCACCAATATAGGTTACAACACCTGTTTCTGTGTAGTCGAAATCAGGCTGATAATCTTCAATTTGTTTTTTTAGTAAAGCGCTTATTTCTTGTGCATTAATCACCAAAAGAACACCACTTTCTATTTCTACAGTTTCTTTCTAATGTCTTTCAATTGTGAACGGACACTAGCGTCAATAACATGGTGGTTAATATTGACAATAAAGCCACCAAGTATCTCTCGATCAATATGTTCGACAACATTGCGTACCCGGATGTCAAAACGTTTTTCCGTCAAGGCAGCAATGCGTTCTTTCTGCTCAGTCGTCAAGGGTTGAACCGATGTCACGACAGCATCAAAAGCATTTTTATGTTTGCTAATCTTGAATAAGACAGTTTCTAAAATCTCTTTTAGCAAACCAGCTTGGCCATTTTGAATGACCACTTCTACCAAGTCGTTGACAAAACGATATTCTGACTGACGAAGAGTCCGTAAAAATTCTTCCTTATCTTCCAAAGAAACGGTTGATAAATTCAAAATACGACTCAAACGTGTTTCCTTGATAATATCAAGAATATGTTCTACTTCATCATAAATATGCCAAATATCTTCTCGATCATAAACCTGTTCAACAAATGTCTGAGCAATTTTTTGCACAAGTGCATCTTCTCTTGCTGCCATTATTTGTCTCCCAATTTATCAATATAACGATCAATCAAATCGCTATGTGCTTGCTCCCCAAGATCTTCAAGAATAATTTTTCCAGCCAAGTCTACTGCCAAATGAGCCACTTGCACACGGAGCGCTTCTTGTGCTTCACGTTGTTCTGCAGCGATTTCTAATTGAGCTTTTTCTTTCAGAGTAGTCACTTCGAGATTGGCTTGCTCAACCAAATGTTTTTTCTCGATTTTACCACGTTCAATAGCATCTTCTACGATGCGTTTTGCTTCAATTCGACCTTCTGTCAATTCTTTTTCGCGTTGTTTTACTAATTCTTCTGCTGTTTGATTTTTTTCAGCAGCTTCATCTAGGTCCTTCGCAATTGTTTCTGCACGTTTTTCAAAGATTCCTGTAATGGCATCCCAAGCAAAGCCACGGATCAACACTAACAGAATCAAGAATGATGCAGTGACCAAGATAAAGTTACCAAGTACTGCAGCTGTATTCAATACTGTAAACATGAATAATCTTTCCTTTCCTTCTAACCTTCACCTGAGATTTTTTTGTCCAAATACATCGAAACCAACATGACATACACATATGCTTGCAAGCAAGAAATAAATGCAGAAAAAGCGGTCCAAATGACATTTAACAACAAAGCGATTGGATAAGCATAGGGTTTATAATTGGCCATTTGAAGCAATAAAGAAACCAAGACTTCCCCTGCAAAAATATTACCGTAAAGACGCAATGTCAAGGAAGCTGTATTGGTTACCTCTTCCAAAATATTCATTGGTGTCATAGCAGCTGGCGTTACAAAACCTTTCAAATACCCAAGAAAACCTCGGCGGCGAATTCCTTCAATATGACAGAAAATGACTGCCATAAATGCTAAACCAAAGTCATAAGCCATATTGGCAGTTGGTGACATCCATAGATTGTAACCATTGATTTCAATCTTGGTCATCAGACCTAGGTTATTAGCAACCAAGAGGAAGGTTAACAAGGTAAAGAAGAACAAGCTATAATGTTTGGCTTCTTTTTCACCAAGATTTCCCTTAGTGAAGTTAACAGCCAGTTCATAAAAGAATTCTAAGACATTTTGCTTTCCCTTAGGCTTGAGTTGCATACTGCGACTAGCCCAAAATACCAAGAAAAAGATTGTTACGATTGTAACAGCAGATACTAACACAAGTGTTAGATCAAAACTAACTGGTCCAAGGTCAAGGGTAGGATTTACACTCTCTTCCATTGAAGTTCCCCCTTCTGTTTATTTAGCTCTTATTAGCCACGGAACAAGAAGGTCATACCCAAGGTAACGAAGAATGTACCTTCGATAAAGGCTACTCCGAGGAATACCCCTGTTAGCAATTTACTTTGCAGTTCTGGTTGACGAGCTGTTGAGTTCAAATATGCTGAAACCAACAAACCTTCACCGATACTTACGCCCAATGTAGCCATACCTAATGCCAATGCAGACAAATCCATTTTGAAATTCTCCTTTAAAATTTAATACCTAGTTAGCATACTCCTAAAAATGACGTTTGTCAAGGAAAGACAGGAGATGTAAGCGTTTTATGTAAACCATGAAAGAAAGAGAATGAAAACCATTTTCTCATTCTCTACCTATTATATAGCATCCTCAATTTGCGAAATTTCTTCCACAAAATGTCTTGCCATATCTTCAATATTTTTATCCATCGTGTCAATCGTGATTGCATCATCTGAAACCTTATCTGTGTCAGCAAAGAATTCGATATGATTGGTTAGATTGACAAGTTCTACAGGTGCATCACCTCCATACTCCCCGTCCAAGTTCAGCATGAGACGATTTTTCTTGTCCAAAGACTCAATTTGTATTTTCTTAGTTTTAAGATATTCAATCTTATCACTCTCCACATGCTTGCCACCATCCAAAACCTGACGAATCAAGTGAAGGATTTCGAAGAGATTTCCCGTCTTAACAATGATAAGAGTGAAAAGTCCATCATCCAACTTAGCATCTGGAACAATTTGCTCAAAGCCACCGATTGAGTTTGTTAGCGCAGCAAATACCATAGAGGTCTTCCCTTCAAAGACACCATTATCGTGGGTAATACGAACTGGTGTAAATTGAACACGCGGTAAGAGCTCTGCTCCTTTGACAACATAAGCCAAATAGCCAAACATGGTTTTCAACTGACTAGGCACGCTATAAGTCAACTCGGTCAGGGTCCCTGCGGCTGCAATATTGATAAAGTAGCTTTCAAACGGCTGTTTATCTTTTACAGTACGGGCGTGACCAATATCCATCAGAACGGTCTGGTTTTTGCCAATCATACGGGCTGCTGCAACAGGATTGCTACGAGGAACCTTTAAAGCACGCGCATAATCATTGGTTGTCCCAGTTGGAATAATGGCCATTTTAGGTCGTTTTTCCAAAGGTGCAATGCCGTTGACGACTTCATTAATAGTCCCGTCACCACCAGCTGCAATGACCAAGTCAAATCCCGCTTTAGCGGCACGAGTGGCCTCATTTTTTGCAGAATCTTTTTCAGGAGTCGTCTGAAAAGCTGATGTTTCATAGCCAAATCCCTCTAATATATCTAGGACCTCGGCTACATTTTTCTTCATGATTTCTTGACCTGAAGTTGGATTATAAATCAATCTCGCTCTTTTTCTCTGCCTCATCTTCATACCTTATAAACTTTCTAACCAAGCTTCATCTCTGATTTCGATGCCCAATTCTTGCGCTTTAGCCAATTTGCTACCTGCGTCTGCTCCAGCAACGACTAAGCTGGTTTTTTTAGAAACAGAACCAGCCACATTGGCTCCCAGGCTCTCTAATTTTGCCTTGGCTTCACTGCGCTTCAGCCGTTCCAATTTTCCTGTTAAAACGACCGTCATCCCTGACAAGACTGCTCCTTCCTGAGCTACTTGCCCTAGATAAGCCAAGTTAACTCCTGCTTCTTTCAGTTCTGTCAACAATTGCTGGGCACCTTCAGAAGAAAAGAAGCTATTCAACGACTTGGCAATCACCTGACCAAGACCGTCTATGCTGGCAATCTCTTCTGCACCAGTTTGAGCTAAATTTTCTAAATTACTGAATTTCTCCAGCAAAATCTTACTTGCCTTGCTACCAACATGACGAATTCCCAAGCCAAACAAGAGCCGTTCTGCTGAATTTTCCTTAGAAATTTGGATAGCCTGATGGAGTTTTTCAGCTGACTTATCTTGGAACCCCTCTACTTTCAGTAAGTCGGATTTTTCCAAACGATAAATATCCGCTACATCCTTGACCAGTTCTGCCCTATAGAGTTTTTCTACAATCGAACTTCCAAGTCCAGCGATATTCATAGCATCACGACTGGCAAAATGTTCCAAACGGCTCATAATCTGGGCAGAACAGATTGGATTGATACAGCGAAGAGCAACTTCATCTTCATAATGCAGGAGCTGGCTGCCACAAGATGGACAAGTTTGTGGAGTCTCTATGACAAGCTGATCTGTCCGCTTCTCTTCTACCACTCGCAAAACTGCTGGAATAATATCACCTGCTTTATAGACAATAACTGTATCTCCAATGCGAATGTCTTTTTCAGCAATGTAGTCCACATTATGTAAGGTAGCTCGACTAACCGTCGTTCCTGCCAGCTGAACAGGACTGAGATTAGCTGTCGGAGTGACGACACCTGTACGCCCTACCGTCCAGTCAACAGAGAGGATTTGCGCTTGTTTTTCCTCTGCTGGAAATTTATAAGCGACTGCCCAACGAGGCGCTTTGACAGTAAAGCCAAGTTCGTCCTGCATAGCCAAATCATTGACCTTGATGACTACGCCATCGATATCATAGGGAAGGCTATCACGCATAGCTGCTACCTTCTCAATAAACTCCCAAACATCATCAATGCTTTTTGCAAAATGGTATTCATGATTGGTCACAAAGCCGAGTTCGTCCAAATGTTGCAAAACATGTGACTGGCTATCATTTACAGTTGGACTGGCTACCTGGTAAAGAAAAGTAGCGAGACCACGACTGGCAACCACTCCCGTGTCTAGTTGGCGTAAAGTTCCTGCTGCAGCATTTCGGGGATTAGCAAACTCAGCCTCTCCTGCCTCTTGACGAGCTTGGTTGACTCGGTCAAAAGAAGCACGTGGCATATAGCATTCTCCACGAACTGTGATATTCTCTGGAGCACTCAGCGTTAGAGGAATATCCTGGACACGTTTGAGATTTTCTGTGATATTTTCTCCGACAGAACCATCACCACGCGTTGCCCCCACTACCAGATGACCATTTTCATAAGTTAGAGAGATAGAAAGACCATCAATTTTCAACTCACAGATGTAAGTCGCATGCGGGAATTCCTTACGCACACGGGTATCAAATGCTTCTAGTTCCTCACGCGAAAAAGCATCCTGCAAGCTATAGAGAGGATACTGGTGCTGGTATTTCTCAAATCCTGATAAAATTTTCCCACCGACACGATGGGTTGGGCTATTGGGCAAAACAGCCTCAGGATTGGCAGTTTCCAAGTCAACTAACTCACGGTAGAGTTTGTCGTATTCAGCATCAGAAACGCTAGGATTGTCTAATTCATAGTATTCTTTTGCGTATTGATTTAATCGTTCAACAAGTTCATTCATTCGATTTTCCATATACATATTATATCACGATTTCTCAAACTTTCCTTTGTTACAACTCGACTTTCCTCGTGAAAATTTTTCTAAGAAAAGGTATAATGATAGAAAATAAAAAGGAGGTGCCGACATGGCCATTACCTATAAAAAACAAGACGATTTAGAAAAAATGTTGGAAGAATTTGCGTCCTTTGACAAATTGGAAAACGTTGAATTTCCTGAGCCAAAGACCACCGAAAAATCAACTAAAAAAGACAAAAAATAATGAACGTGTTCAGCCAATTACCGACTAGTCTCTTACAGGCGGGAGCCATTTTTCTCTCGATTATGATTGAAGCCCTGCCCTTTGTTTTGATTGGTGCCATTGTATCGGGATTTATCGAGGTCTATATTTCACCAGAAATGGTCCATCGTTATCTTCCTAGAAATAAATTTTTGCGAATCCTATTCGGGACTTTTATCGGCTTCTTCTTCCCTTCTTGCGAATGTGGGATTGTTCCTATTGTCCATCGCTTTTTGGAGAAAAAAGTACCGACCTACACGGCTGTCCCATTTTTAGCAACTGCTCCTGTCATCAATCCTATCGTCCTCTTTTCTACCTTTACAGCTTTTGGAAATTCATTCCGCTTTGCTTTTTTGCGAGCCTTGGGTTCCGTACTAGTTGCTCTTGTATTGGGGATTTTTCTAGGATTTTTGGATACTTCTGCTATCCTCAAAGAATCAATTGAGTTAGAAGAAAAACATGCTCATCACCACCATAGAGGCTGGAAAAAAGTCGGCTTTGCCTTGGTACACGCCATTGATGAGTTTTTTGATACAGGGCGCTATCTGGTCTTTGGCTGTCTTTTTGCTAGCCTGGTTCAAGTCTATGTTCCGACTCGACTATTGACAAATTTGGGGCAAAGTCCGCTTTCAGCCATCTTAGTCATGATGCTTATGGCTTTCTTGCTCTCGCTCTGCTCAGAAGCGGACGCCTTTATTGGCGCCTCTTTCCTATCCAGTTTTGGCCTAGCACCCGTCATGGCATTTTTAGTGATTGGTCCTATGATTGACATTAAAAATCTTCTCATGATGAAGCATTACTTCAAAAATCGCTTTATTGTGGAATTCATGTTGATTATTTCCATTGTCATTTTAGGCTATAGCCTAGTAGTAGGAGGCTTGTAAATGAAACGATTTCTGATTTTAGCTGGCTATTTTGAGATGACCATGTACCTCTATGTTTCTGGGAAATTAGACCAGTATATCAATTTGCACTACTCTTATTTAGCATTTTTATCTATGGCTCTGGCTTTCATTTTAGCCATTGTGCAACTGGTAGTCTGGATGAAAAATCTGGAAACGCTTAGCCATTTAACAAAAAAATCTGCAAAATTTGCTAGTATCGCTCTCTTAACCTTGCCACTTGTCATTGCTTGGACTTTTCCGACGGTCAATCTAGACTCTGCAACAGTGGCTGCCAAGGGCTATCACTTCCCACTGGCTGCGGGAGTTGATGCAGGTACACAAGACCAAGAGGGTACCTCTGTTCAGTACCTGAAGCCTGACACCTCTTCCTACTTTACCAAGACTGCCTATACCAAGGAAATGCGCGCTGTAGCTGACCAATTTATCAAAAAAGACAAAATTGTTATCACTCAGGACAATTACATGGCTGTCATGGAAGTGATTTATGACTATCCTGAAGAATTTGTTGGGAAAACAATTGAATTAACCGGATTTGTCTACAACGATCCCGACAATGCTAACCAACAATTTCTCTTCCGCTTTGGTATCATTCACTGCATTGCTGATTCGGGGGTCTATGGGCTCTTAACTACAGGTAGTCAGCAAACTTTTGCAGATAATACTTGGGTCAAGGCGAGCGGCAAACTGACTCTGACTTATCATAACTCACTGAAGCAATCTCTTCCGAGCTTGGAACTCACTTCTATTCAAGAAATCCAAGAACCAAAAAATCCCTATGTCTACCGCGTCTTCTAAGAAAAACGAAATAAAAGTGAATTTTCTGAAAATTTGTGGTATACTAAAGAGAACACATTTAGAATTGGAATGAAACTATGACAACACCAGTATTATTTACAATTTTTGGAGCTAGTGGAGACCTTGCCAAGCGCAAACTCTACCCGTCACTTTTCCGTCTTTACAAGGCTGGACATATCGCTGAAAATTTTGCTGTTATCGGTACTGCGCGTCGCCCTTGGACCAAGGAATTCTTTGAACAGACAGTTATCGAATCCTTAGGTGACCTTCCTGATAATCCGCGTCAAGCTCATGAATTTGCTAGCCACTTCTACTACCAAAGCCACGATGTCAATGATACAGAGCACTATGTTGCCCTTCGTGAATTGCAGACTAAATTAGGCGACCAGTACCAAACCCAGGACAACAAAGTCTTCTTCTTATCAATGGCTCCTGAATTTTTCGGAACTATTGCCAAACACCTTAAGTCCGAAGAAATTGTCAACGGCAAAGGATTTGAGCGTCTCATTATTGAGAAACCTTTTGGAACCAGCTTGGCTACTGCTGAAAAGCTCAATGCTGAATTGTCTGAAACATTTGAAGAAGACCAAATTTACCGCATTGACCACTACTTAGGTAAGGAAATGGTGCAAAATATCTTTGCTGTCCGCTTTGCCAATATCATTTTTGAACATATCTGGAACCGCGATTTTATTGATAATGTCCAGATTAGTTTCGCAGAATCTATCGGTGTAGAAGACCGCGGTGGTTACTATGACCACTCTGGTGCTCTGAAAGACATGATTCAGAACCATGCTCTTCAGGTTTTGTCTATCTTGGCTATGGATACACCAAAAAGTTTCAATGAAGCAGATGTCCGCGCTGAAAAAATCAAGGTCTTCCACAATCTCAAGAAACAAACTGATGAAGAAATCAAGCGCAATTTCATCCGTGGACAGTATTCAGATGGACAAATCGACGGTCATACCTACGCTGCTTACCTTGATGAACCCAATATTGCAGAGAATTCACAGACAGAGACTTTCGCAGGGGGCGTTTTCTTCGTGGATACAGACCGCTTCCGTGACGTCCCATTCTTCTTCCGAACCGGGAAACGCTTGACCGAAAAAGGAACGCGTGTCACCATTCTCTTTAAGAAAGCAGCTGATATTTTTGGACAACACGCTGAGCAAAATATCCTGACCATTTACATTCAGCCAACTGAAGGTTTCTCCCTATTTATCAATGGCAAAGAAGTTGGTGCGACCTTCTCACTGACACCTGCCAAATTGAGCTTCCGTCACAATGCCGATGCACTTGGAAACTCACCTGAGGCTTATGAGAAACTCTTCTTTGATGTCCTAAATGGCGATTCCACTAACTTTAGTCATTGGGAAGAAGTTAAGGCAAGTTGGACTGTTATTGACCAAGTGGTCCGCATTTGGCAAGAAAATCAAGTCCCACTCCACCTCTACCCGGCTGGTAGTATGGGGCCACAAGCCGCCTTTGATCTTCTGGAAGGTTATGGAACTAACTGGCACTGGAAACCAGATACTTGGTACCGTGAACGTGGGCTCTTATAACATACAAAAAACGATTGGACTTCCAATCGTTTTTTACGTTCTTAAATTAAACCCTCTAAAAGACCTTTCATGAAGTCTTCCGAACGGAATTCTCCAATGTCATCCATTTTTTCACCAAAACCAATGAATTTTACTGGAATATCTAATTCTTCGCGGACAGCTAAAACGACACCACCACGAGCAGTTCCGTCAATCTTGGTCAAAACCAATCCTGTCAGTGGAGTGATCTTTGAAAATTCTTTCGCTTGACTAAGAGCATTTTGTCCAGTTGATGCGTCTACTGCTAGGAGAGTTTCATGTGGCGCTTCAGGAACAACGCGCTTAATAATCCGACCAATTTTTTCAAGTTCGGCCATGAGATTATCCTTGTTCTGCAAGCGACCTGCCGTATCAATCATCAGAATATCGATACCTTCTGCCACCGCACGTTCCATCCCATCAAAGACAACACTAGCTGGGTCTGATTTTTCTGGGCCTATCACAACTGGTACATCTACACGACGTCCCCATTCAGCTAACTGGGCAACTGCTCCTGCACGGAAGGTATCCGCTGCTACCAACATCACCTTTTTACCAGCCTGCTTGTATTTGTAGGCTAATTTACCAATAGAAGTCGTTTTCCCGACGCCGTTTACACCGACAAAAAGCATGACTGTCAACCCATTTTGCAGGTTGATTTTTTCATTATCAAAACCATCTTTTTCGTAGATATCTACTAATTTTTCAATCACAACACGGTGCAAATCCGCTGATGACTTAGCATTTTCTAACTTGGCTTCATAGCGAAGATCCTCTGTCAAGGTAGATGCTACCTTGACCCCAACATCTGATAAAATGAGCAATTCTTCCAATTCTTCAAAGAAATCCTCATCCACCGTACGGAAATTAGCAAAAAATTCGTTGAGTTTGGCACCGAAACCAGTCCGCGTTTTTTTGAGACTACGGCTGTATTTTTCTTCTTGAGTTTCGGTTTGGACTGCTGCTTCTGTCGGAGGCTCGACAAGTCCAGCTTCTGATTTGGTTTGAATAGCAACACGCTCATCCGTTTCAGCAGCTTGCGCAACTCGTTGCGCCGCTGCTTCCTTGGCAGCATAATAGGCAGCTATGGCATCAGAGCCTTGTGGTGTTTCTGAAACTTCTTGTTCATTCATTTCTTCAGGATGACTTGTCTCAGGCTGTTCCTCTAAAATCTCAGTTGGTATCTTTGTGACCACTTCTTCCGAGCCTCGAACAATCATTTCTTGTTCTGACAATTCTGCCTCAGCTTCCTTCTCAGATGTTTGAAGGAGTTCTTCTTCTAAAGGAGAAGCCTGATTTGAACTCTCTGCTTCATCTTCTGATAGGTCGTCAACAATGACTTCTGAACTTTCCTGAGAAGCTACTTCTTCTTTCTCTTCTTTTTTCCGACCAAATAGTCGATCAAATAATCCCATACTATTCCTCGCTTAATACATATTTGTTGACAGCCCAAGCAACGGCATCTTCATCGTTGGTCATGGGGGTAACAACATTTGCAAGCGCCTTGACCTTATCCGAACCATTTGCCATGCAGACTCCTAAGCCTGCCCATTCAATCATAGACAGGTCATTTTCCTCATCGCCACAAGTCATCACTTCCTCAGTTGTCAAGCCTAGATGGGCAATGAGTTTTTCGAGACCACTTGCCTTGTGGACCCCCTTTGGACTCCATTCCAAAAGAATGTCACGCGATTTGAAAATTTCAAACTGGTCATACAATGCTACAGGAATTGTTGGAATGCGTTGGTCTAGGTATTCAGCACTGGCAGCTGAAACTGCTTTATTGAAGAAAATATCTTTTGGAAGATTTTCAAATGGTGTCGGTAGAAAATTCAAAAGATTGTTGAGACTTGGATAGAGAGACTCAATTGCTGACGGTAAAACATAGACCTCACCACCACAAATAACGTCCAGTGGCAGGTCTAATTCCTGTGTAATCTGACGCAATTTCACCACTTCTTCTATCCCAAAGCCAATCTGGTCAATGATTTTTCCAGTATTGGTCTGAATGAGACCTCCATTAAAGGTTAAAGAGTATTGGTCGTCACCGATAAGGTCTAATTCCTTCAAAAATCCTTCTACAGCAGGTAGGGGACGACCAGTCGTAATAACGACCTTAACACCTGCTTGGCTCGCTTTTTTTAGAGCTTTTTTGTTAGCAGAAGAAATTTGTTTCTGACTATTTAAAAGTGTACCATCTAAATCTAGAGCAATTAATTTGATTGACATGCTATTTCCTCCATATAGGCCATAACAGCCCCAGTATCATGATCTCCAATAATCTCATCAGCTAGTGCTTTGATTTCTGGATGTGCATTTTCAGGAACAACAGCTGTACCTGCAAACTGAAGCATCCCCACATCATTGAAATTATCACCAAAAGCTAACACCTGATCTGCGGAAATTCCTAAGGCATCACACAAGTGGGACAAGCCATTTCCCTTATCCACATGATCCAACATGACATCTAAACATTCAAAACCACTGGTCACAGAAACTACCCCTGGAATGGTCTCTGTAATCCACTCAGCGGCTGCTTTTAGCTCTTCTGGAACAAAATTAGCACCAACCTTATAAATCTCGTCATCAATATTTTCAAAATCATCTACTAGCATTAATTGTGGATAATAGTGTTCCATAAAAGCTAAATATTCGGGTCCAATCGTTTTCAGAGCATAAGCTCCTTTCTTACCAGAAGCATGAATGGTGTCTACATTTTGAAAATGGCTATCAATAATTTTCTGAATAATCGTAAGATAAAGGTCCCGCGACATAATTTCTTCATAGTAAATCTTATCTTTTGAACGAACGACTGTCCCGTTTTCCCCCAAGAAAATCATCTGGTCTTCAAAACCAGCAAATTCTTTTTCCAGCGAAGCAATGGCGCGTCCGCTAGCTGCAACAAACTGAATGCCTTTTTCACGAAGAGCAGGTAATACTTTGGCTAAACGATCGCGGTCAAACTGGCTGTGATCGTCCAAAAAAGTCCCGTCTAGGTCTGTTGCAATTAGTTTAATACTCATTTACATACTCCTTCATAAATGTCAGAACAGCACCATCGTCACAATGGCCGATAATGCAATCTGCCCGTAATTTCACTTCTTCTTTTGCATTTTCAGTCGCAATAGCCAATCCTGCAAAGTCTAGCATTTCTAGGTCGTTTTGATTATCTCCGAAAGCAACAACCTGCTTCGCAGTTGTTCCAAGATAATCACATAATTTTTGTAAACCAACTGCTTTATGGATACCAGATAAGATAATATCCACTGAATCTCCACCTGTCGTGACAGCGACAACTTCCGGAAATGTTTGATTGAGCCAAGCTTGTGCTTGAGCCATATCTTCATCTGGAAAAGCAGCTACCATTTTGACAATGGGTTCCGTCACTTCATCAAAAGAAGCCACACGTTGGGTATTGACATAAAACTGAGAAATCAATTTAAAATATTCTGGATGGCTTTCTTTCAGCATATAGGCCCCTTTGCGACCAGACAAGACTGTTAAACCTTGACTTCCATAGGGCCCCTCTTCAATTCCTCTCACAATGTCAAGATAGGTTTCTTGAGGAATCGGCTGATCCTCAAAAATAATCTGACCTTGGTAGGAAATAATTGAACCATTTTCTGCTACAAAGGCCATATCTTCTTCAAAACCGGCAAATAATTTCTCCAAACTAAGCAGAGGACGACCGCTGGCTGCTACAAAGAGGATATTTTTTTCTTTGCAGCTGTCTAAAAATACACGGAAGGACTCCTTGTCAAAAGTATGGTCGGATTTCAAGAAAGTACCGTCCATATCACTTGCTAGAATTTTTTTCATCTTATAATTTTTCTACATCTTTTAGTTTAACAGAAACGATTTTAGAGACACCTGATTCTTGCATAGTTACTCCGTAAATCGCATCTGCAGCTGCCATTGTTCCCTTACGGTGGGTCACAACGATAAATTGACTTGACTTATCAAAACGATTGAGATAGTCCCCAAAACGCTTGACATTGGCTTCATCCAAGGCTGCTTCAACTTCATCCAAAATCACAAATGGAATCGTCTTGACACGGATAATCGAAAATAGCAGAGCCAAAGCCGAGAGAGCCTTCTCCCCACCAGACATCAGATTGAGAGACTGAATTTTCTTGCCAGGAGGCTGAACAGAAATCTCTACACCTGCTGTCAACAGATCACTAGAAGTCAAGATCAAATCCGCCGAACCGCCACCAAACATCTGCTTGAAGGTCAGCTGGAAGGACTCACGAATAGCATCAAAGGTCACTTTGAAACGCTCCTTGACTTCATCGTCCATGTCATTGATGGTCGCCAAAAGCAAATCACGCGCAGACAAGACATCTTCACGCTGACTAGATAAAAATTCCAAACGACTGTGAACTTCATCATATTGCTCAATGGCATCTAAATTGACTGGTCCCAAGGCGCGGATAGCTCGCTCTAAGTCTTTCAATTCTTTTTCTGCACGGACCAAATCTTCCAACTGCTTAGCTGTCTGACTGGCTTCATCAAAACTCATCTTGAAGTTCTCTGTCAAGTTCAAAACGAGACCACGCAATTTTTGTCCGACTTGCTCTACATCCGCCTCTAACTTAGCCTGGCTGCGAATAAAGTCATCATTTTTTAGTCGAGCCTGCTCCAAGCGCCCTTCCAAGTCATCTAATTGGCCTTCAATATCGTCCATTTCAAATTTAAAACGAACAAGAGCTTGGCTAATTTCTTCTTTTTTGGTCTGGGCTTGAACCAACTGTTCTTCCAAGACCTCCAAATTTGTATCATCCAAGGCTTCCATTTTTTGGTCAATCACTGCTTGTAAGAGGGAGGTCTCCTGCTCAGCACTTGTAATCTCGTCACGCAAACGTTTGGCTTCCATTTGAGTAAAACGAATTTCACCTGCCAGTTGATTTTCTTCGACCCTCAACTGAGACTGGCTAGCTTGTAAGCTTTGCAATTGCTCTTGAATGGCATCACGGTTGTTCTTGACCTCATCGATTTGTTGGTTGAGGTCCAATTTCTTTTGTGCCAAATCAGCCAAATCAGCCTGGATTTGAGTTTGCAAGCTCTGCATTTCAGTCAGATTTCCACCGGAAATTTGTCCAACTTGCAAGTTATAAAGGCGATCTAAATCTGACATGCGCTCTTGAATTTGCTCGTGAGAAATACGTACTTTTTGTTCAGTTAGACGAGCTTCTTCGCCCTCTGATTTGATATTTTCTAAGCGGTTGCGTAGTTCATCCAAATTCTCTTTTACATCTGCCACCGCCATTTCTTGACGGCGAAGTTCAGTGGATAAACTGTCAATTTCCGACACTAACTCATCTAGTTCTGGCTTGATAAAAGTGGTATTCTGATTACGATTGGCACCACCTGCGAAAGCTCCGCCGGGACGAATCTCTGAGCCATCCAAGGTCACAATTCTAACCTGAAAGCGTGTTGCACGCGCAGCTTCATTGGCATGGTCAATGGTATCAAAAATTGCTACCGCTCCCAATAAATTCTGGAAAATTGTTGCCAAACGAGGTTGGTAAGTCACCAAATCTGCCGCCGTCCCTAAATAACCCGCTATCGCTTCCAAAGCCTGCAAAGACTGAGCCGTCATGTGACGTGGCTTAATAGTGGTCAAAGGTAGGAAGGTCGCCCGCCCTTGACGATTCCTCTTAAGGAAAGAAATAGCATCTTTAGCTGTCGCTTCATCTTCTACAATGATATTCTGACTAGCACCACCAAGAGCAATTTCCAAGGCCATTTGGTACTGAGTATCAAAGGTCAGATTCTCACTGACAGCTCCGATAATCCCGCTAAGTTGGTCCTTAGCCTGTAAGACTGCCTTGACACCCGCATAGAAGTTTGAGTGATTTTTCAAAATAGCTTCCAAACTCGTTTGGCGAGCACGTTTTGCTTTAACCTGATCCAGCAAGTCAAACATCCTTGCTTGCTCCTGCTGGTAACGATTTTCTGCTTCAGCTACTTCTCTGCGACAAGCTTCATAGTTTGCCAAAAGTGACTTGAGATTATCTTCCGCTTCCGTCACATGACGCTGACTCTCCTGCAAGGCCTGCTCAGTCGTCCGTCTATCCTCTTCTAATTTGGCTAACTCCTGAGACTGACTCTCAGACTGGTGAATTTGATTGGCAATGTCCTGCTCCAGCTTGGTTAAGGCATTGGATTTGTCCGCTTCGGTCTGCATGACCTTGACAAATTGTTCCCGCAAATGCTCGATCACTTGGTCTGGGTCTTCTGAAAAATGAGCAATTTCTTGCGAAACTTGAACCAACTTTTCTCTCACAACCTGCAAGTCTTTTTCCAAAATCACTTCCTGCGACTGCTTTTCTATCACCTCTTGGCGTAATGTTGCCAGTTTTTCCGACAAATTATCCAAACGTGCTTGAGCATCTTGTTTGCTAGACTCATTTTGGCTTGATTCTAGCTTGTGAACTTCAATTTTCCGCTCCAAATCGCTGACTAAGCGGGTCACATCTAAGAGGCTGACCTGTTGCTGATTAATGGTTTCCGACAACTGATGGCGTTTCCCTTTGAGCGCTTGATTTTCCTGTTCCAATTGATCACGCTGGGCATAGTATTCAGCCAACTCAGCCTTTATCGCCGCCAATTTTTCTTCTTTTTCGGTTAAATCAGCACGACCACGACGAATTTGCTCTACCAAAACATCCAAGTAGAGTTCACTACGCTTCCCGTCTAAGTCTAGAAACCGCTTGGCAATCTGAGCTTGTTTTTCCAATGGCTTCACCTGGTTATCTAATTCATAGATAATATCTTCTAAACGATCCAAATTATCCTGCGTCTGCGCTAATTTTGTTTCTGTTTCTTTCTTGCGCGTCTTGTATTTCAAGACACCCGCCGCTTCTTCAAAAATAGCACGACGTTCCTCTGGCTTGGAGTTGAAAATCGCTTCCACTCGACCTTGGGAAATAATCGAGAAAGAATCACGCCCTAAACCTGTATCCATAAAGAGATCATGAATATCGCGCAACCTTACCTTTTGCCCATCAATCAGATATTCACTATCTCCTGAGCGATAAATATGACGTTCTACTTTGATTTCCTTGGAACGATTGGCAATGAAGCCCTTGCTATTATCCAAAGTTACTGCTACAGAAGCATAGTTCAGTGGCTTACGATTTTGGGTACCAGCAAAGATGACATCAGGCATTTTTCCACCACGAAGACTCTTAGCAGATGATTCGCCCAAGGCCCAACGCAGACTCTCTGTGATGTTTGATTTACCCGAGCCATTTGGACCTACAACAGCTGTAACACCTTGGTCAAAAACCACCTTGGTCTTGTCAGCAAAGGACTTAAATCCCTGCATTTCAATTGATTTCAAATACATTAAGAACGAGCCTCCACAGCATTCTTAGCGGCAGCTTGCTCTGCCAATTTTTTAGAGCGTCCGCTACCGTGACCGATGACCTGATGATCTGCAGAAACTTCCACTTCAAAGGTCTTTTCATGAGCAGGTCCTGTCTCCGTAACAACTTTGTAGACAATATCAATCTCGCCGTTAACCTGCAATAATTCCTGCAAAATAGTCTTATAGTCTGTGACACGCTCAAAAGTCCCATTTTCAAGATGGGGAATCATGACTTGGTAGAGGAATTTTTCCACTACTTCAACACCTTGATCCAAAAGAAGGGCACCTAAAAATGCTTCAAAGGCATCCCCTAAAATGGTTTCACGATTGCGACCACCTGATTTTTCCTCCCCTTTTCCCAAGAGAAGGTAAGTATCAAAGCCACAAGAACGCGAAAAGCCTGCCAAACTTTCCTCACGCACAAAGCTAGAGCGCATTTTGGACATTTCGCCCTCTGGCTTTTGCGGATACCGTTTGTACAGGTATTGAGATATGATCAGTTGTAGAACAGCGTCTCCTAAAAATTCCAAGCGTTCATTATGTGAAATTTTTAGAAGGCGGTGCTCATTTGCGTAAGAGGTGTGGGTAAAAGCTGTCTCAAAAAGACTCAAATCTTGGACATGAATCCCAAAATTCTTTGCTAAATTTTCTCGTAAGTTTTCCATAAAAACTCCTTTATTCAGACGAGGACATGTACAACTTTTTAGGCAAAAACAAGCTAGCTAGCACTAAGTAGCACTAACTCGTAAACACATGCTTTTTCCTGAAAAGTTTCGCCCGACAGCCATGCTGTCAGTCTCCTTATTATACCACAAATCTGCCTCACTTCCTTTATTTGATCAGTAAAAAAACACGATCGAAGTCGTGTACTATGTTCTGTCTCAAAGAGAAAAATCTACTTTCAACTTTTCAATGACTGAACGCAGCAAATCCTTATTGGCATCATATTTAACAGCCTTATCACTATCGTTAACCATTAAAAGCATAGCGTTCATGAGTTTTTGCCGATGAAAGGAAACGGCCGCGCTGCTAATTCCCAGTTCTGCCGCAATATCTTTCCCCTTGACATGGGGCTGAGTCAAGGCTACTAGAACCTTGTAGCGGGTCAAATCGCTCAAACTTTTCAATACTGAATTAAAATTATCCTCGTCCAATTCCCTATGCGACAACAGGACTTGGTCTATCTTACAAGAAAGCACCACAAAAGTTTTGAACCCCTCTGAAAACTCATCAATAGGAATCAGCATAAGACGGATAAACCAAGAACTTAAAATGATCAGCTGCGCATCTGTTTGCAACTGCTCATGCTGAATCGCCTTGAGAACATCCGCCTCTGCAAATAACTTATCCATCGAAAGATGATTGGCAAAAAACTGGCGCTCGGCTGCAGCTTTTTCAAAATAAGGCTGATACAAAGGCTGTAATTCGCGCGATAAGTTCACCGTTTTTCTAAGATTTTCCAATGGAGCTTGTGTGTAAATCAAAAATCGCCATTTAGTTTCTGGTTTCCAAGGCACTTCTTCCAGTAATTCTAAAAATGACTTGCCCAAGTCCTCGCTGACACCACTTCCTCTAAGCATAAAGCGCAGGCAATAGTCAATATCTTCCTCCGTCATAGCCAGCACCAACTCATGGAAATCTTCCATGCTCTGTGGATCATGTCCTTGATTTAACAGGTAAAGATAGGCAGTCGTCAGAATACCGATGCCTTCCCCCATAAAATGATAGGTACGCAACTCCCCTTGATAAGGAAGAAAAAGTTGATAAAGTTCATCCAAGATTGCAAAATCATCAGCTAAAATAGAAGACTCCTTCTGAGTAAAATCCCACTCCCTATCCTCAGGTGCATAAGACAGAGTTGGAAGCATAGTCTTCTCAAAAATTTCGCTCCGAATAGCTTGATAATGGTAGGTCATCATAGACTCCTTTTCTCAAATTTCAATGATTATTTAACTTTTTGCTGTGTTTTTAATAGTATACGCCAAAAGTCCTACAGAAAGCAAGAGATAGAGCAAGGAAATCTGTTGGGCAGTGAGCACCAAGACAAGTCCAGATAAAACTGTCTTACTAATCACCATTCCCATGGTCAAAACTGTGTCAATGCCAGAGCCAACTGTTGCCAATTTTTCTTCAGGAATGACACGATACATCAAGGCCGCAAATTTTGGATTTCCCCCACCTAAGACAAAGGCCGCCGGAAATATAACCAGAACTGCAACATAAAATTGATGGAAAAACAAGGCAGTGAAAAATACTACTAATAAAACCAAGGTCATATTAAGCATTGGTAGAATTTCAAAATGTTTGAAAAGACTTGTACACAAGAGAGAGCCCAAAATATTTCCCACAAGAAAGATAATTGAAATCGTTGCAATAGTGGCTGACGGATTGATGAAAATAAAGTCGCTAAAATCTTTAATCGTTGCCAACACCAAGATATCCAAGGTCGATCCAACGGCATTAATTCCCATGATGACAAAGACACTAGATTGAAGGACCGGCACATTTTTAATTGTAGTCAAAGTATCCTTAAGAGAGCGGCGCAAGTTGTCAACTAAACCTTTGGCAGCCTCTTCTTGTTGAGTTATCTTCAGAGGATTGTCTTGCAATAATTTATTCAAGGCTGGACGAATGCCAAGAGTAATCAAAACACAAATTACAAATGTTCCTGCGTTGAAAAACGCTAAATGTTGATAGGTCATCAAGCCAATTAACATCGCCCCACTAGCTTGAAAACCAATTTGCAAAATAGAACCCGCAGCTTGACGAAAAGCCATAGCCCCTTCACGATCTTCATCTAATACAATGCGTAGACTAAGCGGAGTAAACAAGTAAGACTCATACTGCCCCGAAATATCCGCAAACAGATTAGCCACCACTGCCACAATGACAATCCACAAAGCCGGAGTAAATCCCATTGATAGACCGACGATGACATATAAAACTGCTCGGAAAAGCTGAGTTCCTAAGATAGTTTGAATTTTCTTCTCCGTCTTATCTGCCAGCATCCCCATGAGAAACCGCGTTAACAATGGAAGCGACTCTGATGAGGTTACTAAGCTGATACCTAAACTTGGATTTGGTAACAGTAAAACATAATTCATCAAAGCTAAATAATAGAGCGAGTCCCCAAAATTCGAAATCATGTCTGCAGTAAAAGTTGCTAGATACAACTTATTCTTAAGTACACTTTTCATTTTCAACCTCTTTCATCTAACATTTTAAGTATTTGCTTAATTTATAAAAACATTATACAGCATTTTTAATTTAAGTCAATGATTAATTTTAATATTTTTGTTAAATAAAAATTAAAACACATTTTTTCAAAAGTATATTTGTGTATCAAAAAAATGAAGCTGGGAAACTCCCCAACTTCATTAAATCATTAATTTAGACCAAAGCTGCGAGAAAGGTCTTGGTCATTTTGTTGCATTGCTTGAGCAGTTTTATCAAGTTGTGTATTGATTTGTTGCATCAACTCTGCAAAATTTTGAACTTTTGGTTTCAGCTCATTAAACTGATTATCAAAACCTTGGAAAGCTACACCTTCCCATTCAGAACGAAGGGGATCTTGCAATCTTTGTAAGTTATTTAAAATTGTTGTAATGTCGTTAGATCCTTTTCCATACTCACGCGCTCGAGATTGAAGGGTTTCAGGTGATACTCAGATTTGTGACATAAGCTGTCTCCTTTAAGTTTTATTTCAGTCTCTTCCTCTGTAAACACACTCTCAATCCATGGCCTTCAATCCCAAGACCAGGTCACGGATTTGGGCAGCCAGTTCAAAGTCAAGCAACTCGGCGGCTTCCTGCATTTGTTTTTGGAGTTTTTTGATAGCTTCCTTGCGCTCGGATTTGTTGAGAGCTGAGTAGTCCACCACTTCTTCTTCGCTGTCCTTGCTTGCTGCCTTGGTAACAGAGATGAGGTCCCGAATTTCCTTTTTAATGGTTTGTGGAACAATGCCGTGCTCCGCATTATAGGCCATCTGAATTTCCCGACGGCGAGCCGTCTCATCCATGGCACGACGCATAGAATCAGTAATCTTGTCCGCATACATAATCACATGTCCCTCACTGTTGCGAGCTGCCCGACCAATGGTCTGGATAAGGCCACGTTCATTTCGCAGGAAACCTTCCTTGTCAGCGTCCAAAATGGCAACCAGAGAAACTTCTGGCACATCAATGCCCTCACGCAACAAGTTAATCCCAATTAAGACATCAAAGACACCCAAGCGCAGGTCGCGGATAATCTCGGTCCGCTCCAAGGTCTTGATATCGCTGTGCATATACTTGACCTTGACCCCCATTTCTTTGAGGTAGTCGGTCAAGTCCTCAGCCATTTTCTTGGTCAGAGTCGTAATAAAGGTCCGCTCACCCTTGAGGCTCCGTTCCGTAATCTCACCCAGCAAATCATCCATTTGTCCCATAGTCGGACGAACTTCCACTTCAGGATCCAAAAGACCTGTTGGGCGGATAATCTGCTCAATGACAGTGTCTGTTTGCTCATTTTCATAGTCGCCCGGAGTCGCTGATACATAGACAATCTGGTGGACATGGCTTTCAAATTCTTCACGGCGCAGCGGACGATTGTCCAAGGCTGACGGTAGGCGGAAACCGTAGTTGACTAGCATTTCCTTGCGGGCTCGATCTCCATTGTACATGCCCTTAATCTGTCCCATGGTCATGTGGCTCTCGTCAATCATAATAAGGAAATCTTCTGGGAAGAAGTCCAGAAGGGTATAAGGTGATTCTCCTTCAGAACGTCCATCCATGTGACGAGAATAGTTTTCAACTCCATTGGTGTAGCCCATCTCACGCAGCATTTCCACATCATACTCTGTTCTTTGGCGAATGCGCTGCGCTTCAATCAACTTACCTTCTGACTCAAAAAGTTTGACCTGCTCTTCCATTTCCGTCACAATCTTCTGAATGGCGGCTTCCATATGCTCATCATTGGTCATGAAGTGGGTAGCAGGGAAGAGAACCAAGTGCTCTACTTCACCAAGATTTTTTCCTGTCAGACTTTCAATTTCACGGATACGGTCGATTTCATCGCCAAAAAACTCCACACGAAAGGCGTGTTCGTCACGAGAAGCTGGGAAGATTTCCACTACATCTCCTCGAACACGGAAACGTCCACGCTGGAAGTCAATGTCATTGCGCTCAAACTGAATATCGACCAGTTGGTTGAGCAATTGGTCTCGAGAAATTTCCTGACCTGGACGAAGACTGACTGCTGAATCCGCATATTCTTTCGGAGAACCCAAACCGTAGATACAAGAAACAGAAGCTACCACGATCACATCATTGCGTTCTAACAAGGACGAGGTCGCCGAATGGCGCAATTTGTCAATCTCATCATTGACCGAACTATCTTTTTCGATATAGGTATCTGACGATGGCACATAGGCTTCTGGCTGGTAGTAATCGTAGTAGGATACAAAGTACTCTACCGCATTGTCAGGGAAAAATTCCTTGAACTCACCATAAAGCTGACCTGCCAAAGTTTTATTGTGGGCGATGACTAGGGTTGGTTTATTGACCTTGCTGATAACCTGACTCATGGTATAGGTCTTACCTGTCCCTGTTGCTCCAAGGAGGATTTGCGCCTTCTCTCCGCCCTCAATATTGTCCACCAACTGGGCAATAGCTTGAGGTTGGTCGCCTGATGGTTCATATTTTGACACCAGCTTGAAAGGCTGGTCTGTTCGTCTATCAATCATAATGTTCCTCTTTATTCTTGCATATCATTAGCACTATTGTACCACAGGGGTTGAATAATTAAAAAAATCGGCTATGAAAACCGATTTCCTTTCTATATTATAAACTAGATTTTTCCTTTTTTAATGCCCACCACAAATAAAGAATGGCTAGAAGTTCAACAAGGCAGGAAAATAAACTGCCTTCCGTCCCAAAGCCACCGCCGGAAATCCATTCGGGACTGCTTGTATTGACCGCAAAATGCAAAATGCTCTTTCCAGTTTCACCACCACTGACGGCGATTCCGTAAAGATTACCTTGGGTGAAATTCCAAGCAGCATGCAGAGCAGCCACACCCCAGATATTGTCTGTTTTCAACATATAGAGCGCCATCATGATACCAGATAATATCAAACCCACTAGCGACAAAAGAGTAACATGGCTATTTCCCAAATGCATGAAACCAAATACAGAACTAGACACCCCTATAGCTACTGCCAAATTGGTTCGACGATAGATTAAGGGAAGCAACCAACCACGTGTCAGAAGTTCCTCGGTCCCTCCTTGAATAAACCACAAAGGAACAAGAGACAAGACAAATCCTAGGCTAGCAGCGCTAACATCAACACCAGTAAAGGTCAAGCCACCAAAAGCAAATGATAGGAGCATTGCTGCTGAAAACAGACCAGTCCCGACTAGCCAGCCCATGCGGATTTCTTTCAGAAGCCCTCTCTTCATCTTGAAAAATCCTAGGCTAGATAGTGGACGACCTTCCACAAATTTGACCCAGAGCATGAGTCCTGCTGCCACGAAGGCAAAAAGAATCAACTGGACATGAGGGCTGGATAAAATCCCCATAAGATCTAGGCCATTTACAATCTCTGCTGTTACCAAAACTACTGACAAAATCCCTATCAGAATTCCTCCAACCATATTTCCAGCCATAAAGAACACTTCCACCATAAGGCAGGCTAAGATTACAAACAACCAGCTCGGTAGCCTATCATACAAGGCAGTCGGTGCAGCTAACATTTTCTTTTTCATTTTTAACCTCCTAGTTTTACATACTTTTGAATTGAACAAATAATATAACTATACAAATAAGTTGTCAACATTATTTTTCATGTTATATTTTCTAACACGCGTGATTTGCATTTGTCTGAAAATTCTGCTATACTAATAAACATATCATCAGAAGGAGATTTGAAATGAAGAAAAAATTATTTATGCTTTTGGCAACTATTCTGCCAGCATTCTTTCTTTTCACCGGTGTAAAGGCAGACGATACCATCGATATCGCATTTGATTCAACCTATGCACCATTCGAGTTCAAGGACTCAGATCAAGTATACAAAGGCTTAGACGTTGATATTATCAATGAAGTCGCAAATCGCTCAGGCTGGAAAACTAACCAAACCTTCCCTGGCTTTGATGCGGCAGTCAATGCCGTCCAATCTGGACAAGCAGATGCACTCATGGCTGGTACAACGATCACGCCTGCTCGCAAAAAGGTATTTACCTTCTCAGATCCTTACTTTGACACAAAAATTGTTGTCGCAACACGTGAATCTGACACTGTTTCTAAATACAAAGAATTGAGCGGAAAAACAGTCGGTGTTAAAAATGGAACTGCTGCCCAAGCTTTCCTTGATGAACATAAAGAAAAATACGGCTATTCTGTCAAGACATTCGACACTGGCGATACTATGTACAATAGTCTTTCTGCCGGCGCTGTCGATGCGGTTATGGATGATGAAGCCGTTATCCAGTACGCTATCCAACAAAACCAAGACTTAGCTATCAATATGGCTGGTGAAGCAATTGGTTCATTTGGATTTTCTGTCAAAAAAGGCAGTAAGTATGAGTATCTTGTAAAAGATTTCAACAAAGCCTTAGCAGCTATGAAAGAAGACGGCACTTACGATAAGATCATGAAAAAATGGTTGGGAAGTGCTGTCACAGAAAGTGCAACTAAAACTGGATACGGTTCAGCATTGAGCCTATCAGGTGATGCTATTGCAAAAGCGACTCCTGTAAAAGCTGCTTATGTCGTTGCATCCGACTCATCATTTGCCCCATTTGAATTTCAAGATGAATCTGGTAAATATGTCGGAATTGACATGGAACTCTTGAAAGCCATCGCTGAAGAGCAAGGCTTCACTATTACCATCCAAAACCCAGGTTTTGATGCAGCTCTTAACGCTGTTCAAGCTGGTCAAGCCGATGCGGTCATCGCTGGCATGTCTGTGACAGAGGAACGTCAAAAAATCTTTGATTTCTCTGACTCTTACTACACATCAAACATCTTATTAGCTGTTAAGAAAAATAGCAAGATTACTTCTTACGAAGACCTTAAGGGTTTGACTGTTGGTGCTAAAAACGGCACTGCATCTTACGTATTCTTTGAAAAAAACAAAGAGAAATATGGCTATAATTTGAAACCATTTGATGAAGCTTCATCGATGTATGACAGCTTAAATTCTGGTTCAATTGACGCCCTCATGGATGATGAAGCTGTTCTCCGTTATGCTATCCAACAAGGTCGCAACTTTGATACACCACTTGCAGGTGAAAAATCTGGTGAATATGGATTTGCTGTTAAAAAAGGAAGCAATCCTGAATTAATCCAAATGTTCAACAACGGTCTTGCTGCTCTTGTAAAATCTGGCAAATACGATGAAATTCTGAATAAATACTTCAACGATTCAAGCGATGCCGGTTCATCAAGCAAATCAAGTTCAACAGTTGACGAGTCAACTATTCTCGGACTCTTGAAAAATAACCATGGACAACTTCTCTCAGGTCTTGGTATTACAGTTGGTTTGGCCCTTCTCTCATTTGCCATTGCCATTGTCATCGGGGTTATTTTCGGTATGTTCGCTGTTAGCCCATTCAAGTCACTCCGAGTTATCTCTTCTGTTTTTGTTGATGTAGTACGTGGTGTTCCATTGATGATTGTAGCAGCCTTCATATTCTGGGGTATTCCAAACTTGATTGAATCTATGACTGGTAACCAATCCCCAATCAACGACTTCGTAGCAGGTACTATTGCCCTCTCACTCAACTCAGGTGCCTACATTGCTGAAATTGTTCGTGGTGGTATTCAAGCCGTACCAGCTGGACAAATGGAAGCTTCACGTAGTCTGGGTATTTCTTACAATACAACCATGCGTAAGATTATCTTGCCACAAGCAGCAAAGCTCATGCTCCCTAACTTTATCAACCAATTCGTTATCACTTTGAAAGATACAACGATCATCTCTGCTATTGGTTTGGTTGAACTTTTCCAAGCAGGTAAAATCATCATCGCCCGCAACTACCAATCCTTCCGTATGTATGCAATCTTGGCGATTATCTACCTTGTGGTCATTACCCTCTTGACTCGCTTGGCACGTAAACTTGAAAAAGGAGGCAAATAATGGCTCAATTAAAAATTAATGTAGAAGACTTGCACAAGGCTTACGGAAAAAATGAAGTCTTGAAAGGTATTTCTACAAAATTCTATGAAGGCGATGTGGTTTGTATCATCGGTCCTTCTGGTTCTGGTAAGTCAACCTTCCTTCGTACCATGAACTTGCTTGAAACCATTACAAGTGGTCATGTCATGGTAGACGGATTTGACTTGACAGATCCTAAGACAGATGTGGACACTTTCCGTGCCAATGTCGGCATGGTATTCCAACATTTCAACCTCTTCCCTCACATGACTGTTTTGGAAAATATCACTTTTGCTCCAATTGAACACAAACTCATGGACAAGGCTGAGGCTGAAAAAGTCGGTATGGAATTGCTAGAAAAGGTTGGTCTCGCTGACAAGCGAAACGCCATGCCAGACAGCCTCTCAGGTGGTCAAAAACAACGTGTAGCCATTGCACGCGCTCTTGCCATGAACCCTGACATCATGCTCTTTGATGAGCCAACTTCAGCCCTTGACCCAGAAATGGTCGGCGACGTTCTCAACGTTATGAAGGACTTGGCTGAGCAAGGTATGACCATGTTGATCGTAACACATGAAATGGGATTTGCCCGCAAGGTAGCTAACCGCGTTATCTTTACAGACGGCGGTGAGTTCCTAGAAGACGGCACTCCAGAACAAATTTTTGACAACCCACAACACCCACGTCTCAAGGAATTCTTAGACAAGATCTTGAATGTCTAATACACGAGAAAAAGCCCTTAATTGGGCTTTTTGATTTGTTCTAAAAATTGTATCGCTTCTTCTCGGTTGGTAAATTGATACATATCTTTGTCAGCATGACTGCTCAGTAAGGTCATAATTTGCGGACGGCTATTTTTGGGAAAATCTCTCACAAATGCTAACAAATCCTGATCCAACTCTTCTTCAATCCAAGGCATATCTGGACGAGCTTGCCCTACCCTATCTCTAATTCCAGCCAGACAAACCACAACTGGATAGTCCAGAAAAATAATAGTATCACAAGCTGCAAACCGCATTTCTAAGGTCGAACCGTAGTTCCCGTCGATAATCCACTCCTCTTGCTTCAACACACTTTCTTGTCGCTCAAAAAAGAGGTCACTAGAAACAGTCGTCTTATTTGCATTCCAATTGAGCATATCTAAGTGGAACAAAGGAAGTTTTGTAACTGCTGCTAATTTTCTAGAAAAAGTTGACTTGCCCGAACCTGGACAGCCAATCACGATCACACGTTTCATTGCTTTCCTCCGCTACCATTTTATCATCTCCCAATTGCATTTTCAATCATTTTTGCTATACTAAAACTAGAAAAAACACGGAGGTACGGTGCAGTGATCAAGTAAGTCTTTGTCATTCTCTTTGTAAAAAGGATGACTTTCTAGTAGGAAACTGTCTAGAGAGACTTATTTGTGTGCGCTGTATCTGTCGATTCATCGGTCTTTTTGTGCATGTAAGCGAACTCTACTAGACAGTAGGGTTCTTTTTACGCATCAAGGAGGCTCTTATGCTACAACTAAAACATATTACGATGATTCAAGAAAAGGATTTGCATACTCTGGTGGAGAATTTATCTGCCACCATACAAATCGGAGACAAATTAGCTATTATTGGCGAGGAAGGCACAGGAAAATCTAGTCTCCTTCAAGCCATTTACAATCCAAACTTGGTGACAGATTATCTAAAAATCGAAGGAGAAATCATCAACCACTTCTCTTCCATGGCTTATCTTCCTCAACTATTGCCTGCTGAAGAGGCCAATAAATCTCTGTCTGACTTTATATTTGATGATCTTGATTACACTACTTTTGACTTTAATCTCCTCTATCAACTTGCTGGACAGTTGCAATTTGATAGCCAGCGCTTGGATAATCAAGAACAAACTGTCTGTCAATTATCTGGTGGCGAAAAAATCAAAATCCAACTCCTCAAAGTGCTGGCTGGGCAATCTGATTTGCTACTGCTTGATGAGCCGTCTAGCGACCTAGATATGGAGACCATTATTTGGTTAGAAGACTTCATTCAGCAGAGTCCCCTGACCATCATCTTTATCTCACACGATGAGGAATTGCTAAAGAAAACAGCCACCAAACTCATTCATCTAGAACAAATCAAGAAAGGGAGCCAAGCACGTTCTCGCTTTATTGCACAAGATTATCAAAGCTACCAAGAGGAAAGGCAGGCAGGTCTCATCAGACAAGAACAGCTGGCGCGCAAGGAAAGAGAAGAACAGGCTGACCGCCTTCAAACCCTGCATCGAACCAAATCTGCCGTCCGCGATGCGCTTGTTAAAACCAAAAATGACTCAGAAGGTCGCCTTCTTGCTAAGAAAATGAAAAATCTTCTCTCCCGAGAAAATCGTTACTTACGTGAAGCGGAACAATTTACCGAACTGCCTGATAATCCGGATACCATTGGCTTGTTTTTTGATCAAATTGATGCTCTTCCTGCGCAGAAGGTTTTACTAGATTTCTACCAAGAACCGCTCATAACAGGGCAAGAAATCTCTCTGACCATTTTAGGACAAGAAAAGTTAGCTATCACAGGACAAAACGGAGTAGGAAAAACCTTGTTATTGAAGAAAATCAAAGACAAACTGTCGCAAAATCCTCACATTTCACTGGGCTATATGCCTCAGGATTATGTAGAGGAACTAAAGCCAGATTGTTCTACACTTGAATTTCTAGCACAACAGGATAATCCTGAACGAGCACGCACACTCTTAGCCAGTATCAAATTTACCCGTCAAGAAGTGGAGCATCCCATTTCACAACTGTCCGGTGGGCAAAAAGCAAAACTTTTTCTGGCAAAAATGGTCTATCAAAAAAATAATGTCATCATCCTAGACGAACCTAGTCGCCACTTCTCTCCGACAGCTATGCCAGAAATTTATCGCTTACTAGAAAATTTCTCAGGTTGTCTCATCACCGTTTCCCATGATCGTCATTTTATTGAAAACGTCTGTTCATCTACTTATCGGCTAACTGCAAGTAAGCTAGAAAAATTGCACTAAATCAAAACCACCAGTGTGAACTGGTGGTTTGCTCTGCGGCTGTAAGCCGCTCTTACCGGCCAGGGCCAAAGGCCCACTGAAATAGCTTCCTCGCGCACCACTTTCCCGAGCAGATG
>JAIMFC010000007.1 GCA_019794795.1 Streptococcus gallolyticus | reverse complement strand
ATAGTCAAGTAATAGAAGCATAACCTGAACAACGTTCAGCTAGCGTCTTTAGACGCTGCTGGAGACTAACGGCTTACAGCCGGTGTACAAGCCACCCGTTTTCACGGGTGGTTATGACTGTGTATTTAAACTTGGAATGAGCAGATATTGTTCTTTAGTAAAAAGGTGTATAAGACTCTTTAATACCCTTAAGTAGCTAACTTCATTTTAGAAGGTTACTTCGAGTAAGTTTTATATTTTTTATAACAAATTACAAAATTAATTCATGTTGAAACGGCTTCCAAAGTGTGCTACAATTTCTTTAGAGATTATAAAAGAGGTGGATATATGTTAAAGAAATACTTATATTCTGGATTGCTTTTGTTAGCTATTGCGACTTGCGTGGGTACTGTTATAAAAGCAGAAGAAACACCAGTAAATGTTGCCGATCAAGAACAGGTAGTAGAAAATGAAGTTTTTGAACGAGTTTTTGGAGGTGATAATAGGGTAAATATTACTGATACAACTAAAGGTTTTTCCCTAAAATTGTTAAAATTGAAGGGGTAGGATATTATTCTGCAAGCGGTAGCGATGTGCCTCTTACGGGTACAGGTACATTGGTTGCTAGTGACGTTGTGTTGACTTCTGCTCATGTCGTATATTCAGTTGATAAAAATGAATATTTTACAGATATTAAAGTTACACCAGCAACTTCTGATGGAAGTGTGCCGTTTGGTGTAAGTACTGCTACTGTAATTAAAATAAATCCAGCATATTCTTCTAATCCAAGTCATCAGAATGATTATGCAGTTATTAAGTTATCAAAACCACTTAGTACAAAACAGGTTATCTAACGTTATCAACTAATATTCAATCAGGAGATTATGCTCAAACAGCGGGGTATCCAAGAGATCGTCCGGGTCAAATGGTGTTTGCTTCAGGAAATATAGACACTCTTTCAGATAGCGAATTGAATTATAAAATTGATACAAGGGGGGACAAAGTGGTAGTCCTATTTTGAACGCTGATAATGAAATTGTTGGTGTTCATAGTGGTTTAACCGAGATATTACTAATCATGCAGCTAGAGTTACACCAAGCATGCTTGAACTTATTAATTCAGTGAATCCTTCTTCAGGAGTTGTATCATTTACTAAATCTGAGCCTACCGCATCATCACCTGTTTATCGTTTATATCATAAGGGCTTAAAGAGACACCATTATACATCAAATTTGAATGAAAGAAATACACTAATTTCTAAGCATGGTTGGCGCTATGAAGGTATAGCTTGGACAGTAGAACAGTAAGGAGATTATCATGAAAAAAATAATTCTTATATTAGTACTTTTTCTTTCGTTTGGTTTATGCCATACTGAAAGAATTGTCAATGCTAATACAGAAGAAGGGATATACTATCAATATAATAATGGTGGTTACTATTTGGATGAAACAACTGTTCCAAATGGACAGATTATGATGGGTACAACGGGTCAAATTCGTCCTAAACAGGATAGTTTGATTAAAGATATGCAGTATGCGTTCCTTTATAAGGTATCGGATCCATCTGTCCTCTCTGTAGATGAACGAGGAAATTGGCAAGCTTTGAAAGAAGGGACGATAACAATTACGATTCGTGTTCCTTATCAAGATGGTAATTTTCCCAATTTTGAAGAGGAATTGGATCAATTAGGAATTAAACGCGCTCCAAATGAAACAACAGTAGCTTATGCACCAAAAATATTTACAGTCACAGTTTCTAGCAACTCGACAATTCCGATGTACCGCCTCTACAATCCTAATAATAAAGAACATTTTTATACAGCAAGTAAAAATGAAAGAGATACATTGGTTCGTATTGGTTGGGGAAAATACGAAGGTGTCGCATGGAGAGCGCCTAAGAAAGGAAAAGAAGTTTATCGACTTTACAATCCGATTTTAAAAGATCATCATTATACAATGGATCAAAATGAGGTGAATATCTTAACAGCTAAGCATAATTGGCGTAATGAAGGTGTTGCTTGGTATTCGGAAGGTAGTCGCCCTGTTTATCGCCTTTTCCATCAAGGGTTAACATCAGGTTCTCATCATTATACAATGAGCGAAAATGAGGTCAGAGTTCTTCAGACTAGAGGTTGGAGATACGAGGGCACTGCTTGGTATGGAGAGTATGAAGAGGTATTTGAATAATAATAAAAAAACAAGTTTAGAAAATATGTAGACTTGTTTCAGAACGTAGACAAACTCTATTTTTAGAAGGTGTAAATTATTTAATTACCATGATTTAACTAACTCTTGAAACGTTTATTTTATCGTATTTCAGGAGTTTTTCTTTTTTCTAAGAGCAAAAACAGCTTGAAGAAAAAGTCCATTTAGGACAATTTTTCTTACTGATAAATTGAAATTTTTCTATAAATTAAGGTTGCCAGACTAGTAACCAATAGGAAGGCCGGTAGATTTGTAAATCCAAAAACTTCACAGCCGATGAGAATCGGTGCTAGCCATGTATTGGTGGCGGCAGCAAAAACGGAAGCGTAGCCTAATGCAGCTGTTAGTTCGAGCGGTAAGCCTAGTAGATTTGCTAAGACAATACCACTGCTGGCCCCAATGGCAAAAAGTGGAGTCACTTCACCACCTTGGAAACCAATGGATAAGGTTGCTACTGTCAGTACTATTTTCAAAAGCCAATCGTAATTGTAGATCACTTGTCCTGTTAGACTGGCTTCAATCAGATTGGTTCCTAGCCCAGAGTAGCGCCCTTGGTGAGCAATAAAGAAAATGATAGATAGGATGAGACTACCAAAGATGATTCTCTGGTAGGGATTTTCCCAAAGTTTCGCAATACCTACTTTGCTTTTCTGAAGTAACAGGGCGAAGCTATTACCGATTAAACCATAAGTTAAACCAGCCACTAGTAGACCCAACCATTCTTTTCCTGTTAGGATTTGTGGACCGATGTGGTGAGTGAATTTTTCTAGTCCTAAGAGATGAGAAGTGGTACTAGCGCTAAAGGCGGCAATGAAAATAGATAGGACTTGGTGCCAAGAGGGAGTTCTTTTGTGGAGGACTTTTAAAGCAAAAAAGCTAGCAGCAAGTGGTGTCTGGAAAAGGCCAGCAAAGCCAGCAGCAATACCAGTTGTCAGAAATAAAGTCTTGTCTTCAAGCGTTAGCCACTTTTTTCCAAAGTTATGGGAAATGGTGGCCCCAATTTGAATGGCGACGCCTTCACGTCCTGCAGAACCACCAAATAAATGGGTTATCCAAGTAGAGACCATAACGAGCGGAATCAATCTTTTAGGAATATCCTCTGCCTGTCCCTTTCCTACTTGTAAGACCAATCCCATCCCTTTTTGCAGCTCTTTTCCAAAGTAGTGATAGGCCCAGATGATAGTAGCACCGGCAAGAGCAAGAAAAGGGATTAGATAGAGAAAGTAGTGGGAACGAATTTCACCGATAGCCAGTAAGGTACGACCGAAGAGGGTATTCACTGCGCCGACGGAGATCCCAATCAGTAGGCTAATGAGTCCGATTTTAAGAGTGAGTCTAATTGTCTTCATGGCGGTTGAGTTTCTGACTTTGGTAACGACGTGATTGCGCCATGATGTCTGCAAAGGTAGCTTGAATCGTCGAAGTGTAGTCGCTATTTTGTACACGGTTAGCTACTTTTTGTAGAACCATTTCTTCCCGCTTACTATCTAGAACAGTTTTGCCGTTTTCTTTTTTATAGGCTATGACCTGGGTAACTAAGTCCATCCGTTTTTCTAATAGGGCGACCAGCTCTTGGTCAAGGGCATCAATTTCTTCTCGAATCAGATTTAAATCCATAAATTCCTCCATTTTTAGATAAGTATAGCAAAAAAGAGAGGTTTTTTCTACCTCTCTTATTGCTACCAACTTGCTTTTTTGACACCCGGAAGCTGTCCTTTATGAGCTAATTCGCGGAAGGTAATCCGACTAACACCGAATTTACGCATATAGGCATGTGGACGACCATCAGTCATATCACGGTTTTTGAGACGATTTGGATTAGAATCTCTTGGCAATTTACGGAGTGCTTCGTAATCCCCTTTTTCCTTTAATTCACGGCGAAGATCAGCATATTGTGCAATGAGTTTTAGTTGTTTTTGATGGCGGGCAATTTTTGATTTTTTAGCCATAAATTTCTCCTTTAATTATGATTAACCAGTTAAGTATAATCTTTTTCAAAAATTTTTGCAAGAAAAAAGTTGAGATTTCTCTCAACTTTAGGCTTAACCAAGTTTTGCAACCAAGTCTTCGGCGAATTTTTCCAAATTTGCGATGTCTTCATCTTCAGCTGCCAAGTCGACTTTGACATTTTCGGCACCTTTAGTGGCACCACGAGAGGCCAACATGATATCGAAATCATCAACTGATTTACAGAAGTCATCGTAGAAGGTATCGCCCGAACCACAGACACCGTAGATTTTGCCAGCTAAGTCTAAATCTGCTAAGTCTGTATAGAAGTCAACGATTTCGTCTGGCAATTCCCCATCTCCTCCATAAGAGTAGGTGTAGGTTGCAACTACGATAATATCGGCATCAAGAATTTCTTCGGTTTCCACAGTTGTACATTCGTCATTGTGTACTTCCAATCCCAGTTCTTCCAGTTTACTTGCGACGATGTCCGCAATCTCCTCTGTATTGCCGGTCATACTCGCATAGACAATTTTTGCCAGTGCCATAATTTCCTCCAAATGTAGATAGTAGAGCCATTATATCATATTCTAAACATTTTCAAAAGCCTATTTTTTATGCTACACTAATAGGAAGTAGAAAAAGGAGAGACTATGTCAGTTCAAGAGCACATTTTAGAAAAAATAAAAGCCTACCAAACCATTATCATTCATCGCCATCAACGTCCAGATCCAGATGCGATTGGTAGCCAGCTGGGGTTGAAGGGGCTAATTCAAAAGAATTTTCCTGGAAAAAGGGTCTTGGCAACTGGTTTTCAAGAGCCAACCCTGACATGGATTGGAACTATGGATGAGGTAGCCGATCACGATTTTGACGGTGCCTTGGTCATCGTTGTGGATACGGCAAATACAGCTCGTATTGACGATGAGCGCTATGCTAGTGGAGAATTTTTGATTAAAATCGACCACCATCCAAATGATGATGTCTATGGAGATGTACTCTGGGTTGATACCAAGTCTAGCTCTGCTTGTGAGTTGATTAGCCGTTTTGCCATGGAGCAAGGATTGGCTGTAGATGAAGAAATTGCTGCGTGCTTATATGTAGGAATCGTAGGAGACACAGGGCGCTTCCTCTATCCTGCTACAACTACCAAAACCTTTGAAGTTGCTGCTTTCTTACGTCAATTTGACATTGATTTTTCGGGGATTTCTCGGAAAATGGAGGAAATGGATGCTAAGATTGCTAAGTTGACGGGCTTTGTCTACGATCATATGGAAGTAGATGAAAATGGTGCGGCGCGTGTCGTCTTGACGCGTCAAATCATGGCAGAATACAACGTGACAGATGCAGAAACAGCTGCTATCGTGAGTGCGCCAGGGCGCATTGCAGATGTAAAAGCTTGGGCAATCTTTGTAGAACAAGAAAATGGTTCTTATCGTGTCCGTCTCCGTAGCAAAGTTGTGGTCATCAACGAAATTGCCAAGCATCATGAAGGAGGAGGACATCCTCTTGCCAGCGGAGCAAATTCCTACTCATTAGAAGAAAATGAGCAAATTTTCCAAGAAATCAAGGAGGCGGTTCGGTATGCAAGAGGCTAGTCGTCGTATTTACCTCATGGGAACCTTTATTGATACTAAGATTTGGCATGAGGATCCAGAACCCGTCCTCGATCAAGTGGAGGAATTACTCTATCTTTACAAAGACCGCTTTTCAGCAAATGACCTGACCTCTGAACTCATGGAAGTTAACCTTAATGCGGGTGTCCAGCCAGTTCCGGTTGCTCCAGACTTGTATGAATTGATTGAAATGGGCAAGGAACATAGTTGTGCAGCTGGTAGTCGCCTCAATATTACCATTGGTCCCCTTATTCAGGCATGGAGAATAGGATTTGACGATGCCAAGGTGCCTGATGAGGCGACAATCAAGGACAAGTTGCGTATTATCAACCCAGAGGATATCGTTTTAGAGCCAGAATATCGTCAAGTTTACTTAAAAAAAGAAGGGATGGCCATTGATTTGGGCGCTCTTGCCAAGGGCTACATTGCGGACAAAATCGTCGAGCACCTCAAACGCGTCGGTGTGGAGAGAGGTCTCATCAATTTGGGAGGCAATGTCTTGACCTTTGGACGAGCAGAGCACAACCCTGATGGTATGTGGCGGATTGGTGTGCAGCATCCAAAATTGCCGCGCGGTAACAATATTGCTATCTTGAAAATAGGCGAGGAATCGGTGGTGACTTCCGGCATCTACGAGCGAACATTTACCTATGAGGGGAAAACCTACCACCATATTTTTGACAGTCAGACAGGTTATCCGGTTGCGACAGATGTGGCTAGCTTGACCATTGTTTCTGAAAAATCAGTGGATGGAGAAATTTGGACTACGCGCTTGTTTGGTCGTCCTATCCGAGAAATTTATGATGAAGTCAATGCACAACAAGGCATAGAAGCTATTATTATCACGGTTAACGACGAAATAATCTCTACCGATGGAGTGGCGGATAAATTTTAGAAAGCCTTTACATTTTCAATGAAAAATAGTAATATGATATGTATACTTTGCGAATGTAGGAGGAAAGGATACTATTATGAAATTGATTGCTTTGGTTGGCACAAACTCTGCCAAATCTACGAATCGTACATTGCTACACTATATTCAACAGCACTTTTCTGATAAAGCGGATATTGAAGTGATTGAGATCAAGGATCTACCAATTTTCAATAAACCAGCCGATAAGAAAGTTCCAGAAGCTATTTTGGAAATCGCTGCGAAAATCAGCGCCGCAGATGGAGTGATTATCGGAACACCTGAATACGACCATTCTATCCCAGCGGTACTCATGAGTGCCTTGGCTTGGTTGTCTTACGGCATTTATCCACTCCTCAACAAGCCAGTAATGATTACGGGTGCCTCTTACGGAACTCTTGGTTCATCACGTGCACAATTGCAATTGCGTCAAATTTTGAATGCACCTGAGATCAAGGCGACTGTTTTACCAGATGAATTTTTACTTTCTCATGCCTTGCAGGCATTTAACGGCCAAGGTGAGTTGGTTGATTTAGATACCATTAGCAAGTTGGAAGCTATTTTTGACGATTTCCGTCTCTTTGTGAAAATTACTGGAAAATTGTCAAATGCACAAGATCTTTTGCACAAAGAAGCTGAAAACTTTGACTGGGAAAGCTTGTAAGGAGGAAGAAAGACTATGAAATTTGTCGGAATTGTAGGCTCAAATGCCGAGGAATCATACAACCGTAAGCTCTTGCAATTTATCGGTCGTAAATTCAAAACCAAATTTGAATTGGAATTGTTAGAAATTGACCAAGTTCCAATGTTTAATCAGGATGAAAATTGGGAAGAGTCTTTCCAACTCCGTCTCCTCTACAATAAAATTACCCGTGCAGACGGTGTGATTATTGCAACACCAGAACACAACCACACGATTACAGCAGCCTTGAAGAGCGTGCTTGAATGGCTTTCATTTGCCGTGCATCCTTTCCAAGACAAACCAGTGATGATTGTCGGCGCTTCTTATTATGACCAAGGTACGTCACGTGCCCAAGTTCATTTGCGCAAGATTTTAGACGCGCCAGGTGTCAATGCCTATACCTTGCCAGGAAATGAATTTTTACTTGGAAAAGCGAAAGAAGCCTTTGATGACAATGGAAATATTATAAACGAGGGTACAGTGAAATTCCTTGAAACCTGCTTAGACAACTTTATCAAATATGTAAAAGTTGTCTCGAAATTACAAAAACCAAGACCAATTGAACAGGAAGACTTGCATTGCCAAGGTTCTATTGCTACCACAATTAAAGGGATTGACCCTGATGATCCGCAATGGTTGGATAAGGCCGCAGCTCAAGTAGGAGCAGTCGAAGGGGATGCTTATGTCAAATTGGACAACGGTCTCTTGACAGTCAACCAGCTCAATATGTTCTTGAAAGCTATGCCATTCGAATTGACATATGCCGACGACAACAACCAATTCCTCTACTATAATGACAAGCATCCAGACCCAGACACAATGCTTGGTAAACGTGTTCCTGAGCAAGTTGGAAACCGCATGGCGACCGTTCACGGTACCTTGCCACCAGCCCGCATGAAAAATGTGGAATGGGTGATTGGGACCCTTCGTAACGGTAACCAAGAATATGTACGGACAATCGTTCCAGGTACACCACCAGAAATCATCAACACTCACAATTACCAAGCTATGTACTATCCAGACGGTTCTTATGCTGGTATCAATGAAATCATCTTCAACTTCAAACCATGGTTGGATTGGTATCTTGAAACGACAGGTCAACGATTGGTTGGCGGAAATGCACCAGCAGCTGGTCACGGTGGACACGGACATACAGATGCAGATTCAGGAGCATCTGGTGCCGATGCACCTGCTGAACACGCAGCAACTGATGCAGATACAGGCGCTTCAGCAACCTAAAAATAAATAAGCAAAAAGGCTTGAACTCTATCTCGTATTGTGGTATACTAGCAGAGTTATAATCTATGGCTCGAAAAAGAGTCCATGGCAGAAAGGAATTTTTAACATGAAAAAAGATATCCATCCAGAATATCGTCCTGTTGTCTTCTTAGACACAACTACTGGTTACCAGTTCCTTAGTGGTTCTACAAAACGCACTAACGAAACTGTTGAATTTGAAGGTGAAACTTACCCACTTATCCGTGTGGAAATTTCATCAGACTCACACCCATTCTACACTGGACGTCAAAAGTTCACTCAAGCAGATGGACGTGTGGATCGTTTCAACAAAAAATACGGTCTCAAATAAAAAAATGGTCCACTAGACCATTTTTTCTTTGCGCCGAAAATGCGATTCGCAAACGACAACCCCAACGGGTTGTTTTTTCGTCGTTCTTTATACTGAAAACAAAGAAGTCAAATGATTGTCCTAGCGAGAATATCAAGAATAAGTGTCATTCTTCTTGATTCATAGTGAAAATGCTGAAAAAGGAGTGAAACAATCAGAAAAAGATTACATCAGTTTCACAGTCTTGGAGTTCAAATTTGGGTTTGATTTTGCTATAATGTAGACAAGGAATCTTGAAAGTACGAGGAAGTGATATGAATAGAACCAAGGGATCGGTTGTAGATCGAATTGATTACCCTTTGTTGGTACCAGTCTTTTTTTTATTAATGATTGGTGTATTAGCTATTTACATAGCGGTTAGTCAGGATTATCCTGCGAAAGTAGCAACCGTTGTGGGGCAACAAATTGTTTGGATGCTGATTGGTGTCTGTTTAGCAACCTTAGTGATGTTTTTTAATACCAAGTTTTTATGGAAGGTAACTCCCTTTTTATACATCTTGGGATTAGGCCTAATGGTTTTGCCGCTGTATTTCTACAGCCCAAGTTTGGTGGCTACGACTGGGGCACAGAACTGGGTAACCATTGGTGGAGTTACTCTTTTTCAGCCGTCAGAGTTCATGAAAATATCCTATATCGTTATGATGGCTAGGCTGACAGTCGGTTTTCATAAACGGCATCCTGAGCGGACAATTAAGGAAGATTTTCTCTTGATTGCTTATCTTTTACTCTGTACCTTGCCTGTTTTAGTCCTTCTTTACTTGCAAAGTGATTTGGGGACAGCGCTGGTTTTCATGGCTATCTTTGCCGGTATGGTATTGATTTCAGGAATTTCTTGGAAGATTTTATTGCCAATTGTAGGTCTTGTCTTGCTTGCAGGTCTTGCTTTTATCATCTTGTTTACGGCACCTGGTGGAACTGCCCTTCTACACAATCTTGGAATGGACACTTATAAAATCAATCGGATTACAGCTTGGTTAGATCCCTTCAAAAATGCCCAATCAACGACCTATCAGCAGGCTCAGAGTTTGATTGCGATTGGGAGTGGCGGACTGTCAGGAATTGGCTTTAATAAGACAAATCTCTTGATTCCTGTACGTGAGAGTGACATGATTTTTACCGTTATCGGTGAAGATTTTGGTTTTATCGGGGGCGCAACGGTTATCGTTCTCTATTTGCTTCTTATTTATCGTATGTTGCGTATTACTCTGGAGTCAAATAATCGCTTCTACACTTACATTTCGACAGGCTATATTATGATGTTGCTTTTCCATGTTTTTGAAAATATCGGAGCTGCAACTGGTTTATTACCCTTGACGGGTATTCCTCTTCCCTTTATTTCACAAGGGGGGTCGTCTATTATTTCCAATCTTTTAGGAGTTGGGTTGATTATGTCGATGTCCTATCAGCACAATCTTTTGGATGACCGTCGCCGTAATAAATCGCGTGCTTATCAAAAAATTACCATAAAACGTGTTGAAAAATAAGGAGGAAATTATGGCAAAAGTAGCAGTAATCCTAGCACCAGGCTTTGAAGAAATTGAAGCCTTGACACCAGTTGATGTCCTTCGTCGGGCAACGATTGATTGCCAAATGATTGGTCTAGTTGATCGATCCGTTACGGGTTCTCATGGCATTACCGTAGAAGCAGATAAGGTTTTTGCAGGAGATTTATCTGAATATGACATGATTGTCTTGCCGGGAGGAATGCCCGGTTCAACAAATCTTCGTGACCATAATGTCTTGATTTCACAGTTGCAAGCTGCAGTTGCTGCAGAGAAGTTTGTTGCTGCCATTTGTGCGGCACCGATCGTTTTAGACAGAGCAGGCTTGTTGGAAAATAGAAGCTATACCTGTTTCCCAGGTCAAGAAGAAACGATTCAGAGTGGCAAGCACCAGACAGATTTGGTAGTTGTCGATGGCCCTATTGTAACCAGTCGTGGAGCAGGGACTAGTTTGGCATTTGCTTATCAGTTGGTTGACTTACTTGGTGGAAATGGTCAAGAGCAAGCAGATCGTATGGTTTACACAGAATTATTTAAGTAATTGATAAAAAGAGCTTGGGATGAAAATCTCGAGTTCTTTTGCTTTTAGTTTAAAGCAGTGGTTGGGAGAAAGATTTGCCATTTGACTAGTTTAGCTTTTCCCGAAAAACCACTGCTGAGTAGGTTCTAATACATCGCTAAATCAAGATTAGGGTTGCGAACAAAGCTCGCTTCATTTACAACCTCAAAAGACTCATTGAATCTTGAAATTCAGTAGTGAGGGAAAATCAAATTTCTGCGAAATGATTGATTTTTATCTCACTCTCTTTTACTATGTCTAGCTGGGAATTTTTGATAAATTGTGATATAATAAAGGGTAATATCTATCGGCGTTTGTCGCCCAAAAAGGAAGAGTAATGACAGAAGAAATCAAAGATTTACAAGAAAAAGCACAGGAGTATGATGCCAGTCAGATTCAGGTCCTAGAAGGACTTGAAGCGGTTCGTTTGCGCCCAGGGATGTATATCGGCTCCACTTCAAAAGAGGGACTTCACCATCTCGTTTGGGAAATCGTGGACAATTCAATTGACGAGGCCTTGGCTGGTTTTGCGAGCCATATCGAGGTCTACATTGAACCAGATAACTCCATTACAGTTGTCGATAACGGACGTGGGATTCCTGTCGATATTCAAGAAAAAACAGGTCGTCCTGCAGTAGAGACCGTCTTTACCGTGCTTCACGCTGGTGGTAAATTCGGCGGTGGCGGGTACAAGGTATCCGGTGGTCTTCACGGTGTAGGATCTTCAGTTGTAAATGCCCTGTCTACACAGTTAGATGTTAATGTCCATAAAAATGGTCAGATTCATTATCAAGAATACAAACGTGGGGTAGTTGTTGCTGATTTGACGGTTATTGGAGAAACAGACCGCACAGGAACAACTGTTCACTTTACACCAGACCCAGAAATATTTACAGAAACAACTGAATTCGAATTTGCCAAACTCAATAAACGGATTCAAGAATTAGCCTTCTTGAACCGTGGTCTGCGATTGTCTATCACGGACAAACGTGAAGGCTTGGAGCAGAGTAAAGAGTACCATTACGAAGGCGGGATTGCTTCCTACGTCGAGTACCTCAATGAAAACAAGGACGTCATCTTTGAAACACCGATTTATACGGACGGTGAAATGGATGATATTACTGTTGAGGTTGCTATTCAGTATACGACTAGCTATCATGAAAATGTTGTCAGCTTTGCTAATAACATCCACACACATGAAGGTGGAACGCATGAGCAAGGTTTCCGTACAGCCTTGACCCGTGTTATCAATGACTACGCGAAGAAGAATAAAATCCTTAAGGAAAATGAAGATAATCTGACAGGTGAGGATGTTCGTGAAGGATTGACAGCAGTTATCTCTGTTAAACATCCAAATCCGCAATTTGAAGGACAGACGAAGACCAAGCTTGGGAACAGTGAAGTGGTGAAAATCACCAATCGTCTCTTCTCAGAAGCCTTTTCAGAATTTCTTTTAGAAAATCCGCAGGTAGCTCGTCGTATCGTAGAAAAAGGAATTTTAGCCAGCAAGGCGCGTATCGCAGCCAAACGTGCGCGTGAAGTGACCCGTAAAAAATCAGGTCTTGAAATCTCTAACCTACCAGGGAAATTAGCAGATTGTGCCTCAAATGATCCGACTCAAACAGAATTGTTTATCGTCGAAGGAGACTCAGCTGGTGGTTCTGCTAAATCAGGTCGTAACCGTGAATTCCAAGCCATTCTTCCGATTCGTGGTAAAATCCTCAACGTTGAAAAAGCTAGTATGGACAAGATTCTTGCCAATGAAGAAATCCGTAGTCTATTTACAGCTATGGGAACAGGATTTGGTGCAGAATTTGATGTAGACAAAGCTCGTTACCAAAAGCTAGTCATCATGACCGATGCGGATGTTGACGGTGCCCACATTCGCACTCTATTATTGACGCTCTTCTATCGTTATATGCGTCCAATCGTAGAAGCAGGATATGTCTACATTGCCCAACCACCTATTTATGGAGTAAAGGTTGGCTCAGAAATCAAGCAGTACATTCAACCAGGTGTTAACCAAGAGGAGGAATTGCAGGCAGCCTTAGATAAATATAGTGAAGGACGTTCAAAACCAACTATTCAGCGTTATAAAGGTTTGGGAGAAATGGATGATCACCAATTGTGGGAGACTACCATGAATCCAGAAAATCGCCTCATGGCACGTGTATCTGTAGACGATGCAGCTGAAGCAGATAAGATTTTTGATATGCTCATGGGAGATAAGGTAGAACCTCGCCGTGAATTTATCGAAGAAAATGCCGTCTATTCCACACTTGACGTTTAATATTCTTAAAAAATCAAGTGCATATGCTAGAAAAGTATGGTATAATAAAGCGATATTGTCTAGTAAATACTAATATCTAAGGAGATTTACATGTCTAGTGGAACAATCTTTTTAATCATTACGATTGTTGTTATATTACTTATTGTTTATGTAGCGGGACTTATTGTACGCAAGCACAATGATAACCGTCTGGTTGCTTTGGAAGAACGTAAAGAAGATTTGTTCAACCTACCTGTCAATGATGAAGTGGAAGCAGTGAAAAATCTGCATTTGATTGGTCAAAGTCAAGTTAGCTTCCGTGAATGGAATCAAAAATGGGTTGACCTTTCGCTTAATTCCTTTGCAGATATTGAAAATCACATTTTTGAAGCAGAAGGTTACAATAATTCTTTCCGTTTCATGAGTGCTAAAAATGCTATTGCTAGCATTGAGAGTCAGATTGACTTGGTGGAAGAAGATATTGCTTCGATCCGCAACGGTCTTCAAGATTTGAAAGAGCAAGAAGAGAAAAATTCAGGTCGTGTCAAACATGCTCTTGATCTCTTTGATAGCTTGCAAGAGTCTGTTCGTGAAAACACAGATGCTTATGGCGAAACGCTTCCTGAATTGGAAAAACAACTCAAGAATATTGAAGTTGAATTTTCAGAATTTGTGATGCTTAATTCATCAGGTGATCCGATTGAAGCTTCTGAAATCTTGGATAAGACGGAAGAACATATGATTGCCCTCAACCAAATCATGGATCGTATTCCTGACTTAATTGAAAAAGTGGAAACTTCCTTTCCTGATCAGTTGGATGACTTGGAAACAGGTTACCGTAAATTGATTGAGCAGAATTACCTCTTCACCGAAGGTGATATTGAAACTCAATTCCAAGATATCCGAGTTGCTATCCGCGAAAATACAGCTTTGATTGTGTCTTTTGATTTGGATGCAGCTGAAGTTGAAAATCAACAGATTCAAGAGCATATCAATCATCTCTATCAACTATTTACGAAAGAAATTGATTCACACCGTGCGACAAGCAAGTTGAGCAAGACACTTCCAAAATTTGTAGAACATGCCGTTCAAAACACTCAGACTTTGGCAGCAGAAGCAGAACGCTTGAACCACTCGTACCTCTTGGCTGAAAGCAAGCTGTCTCGTATTCAGCAGTTGTCAAATCGCATTGCTACGATTGAACAAGTAGTTGATGAAAGTGTTGAAGAATTGGATGCTCCACAAGTTGCTTATTCTATCTTGGAAGAGCGCCTGGAACATGCCAATGTAACCTTGACAGAAATGGAAGAAGAGCAGTTGATTTTGGCAGAGTACTTGCAATCACAAGAAACTTCTGAAACAAATGCGCGTAACAAGGCTGCTACTTACATCAACCAATTGCATACCTTGAAACGTTACATGGAAAAACGCAATTTGCCAGGTATTCCTGAAGAGTTCCTCAACATTTTCTTCCGTACGAGTGATCATGTTGAAGCACTTCTAGCAGAGTTGGATTACAAACGTATCAATATTGAAGTTGTGAATCGCTTGCTTGAAAACGCAACCTTTGACATTCATAACTTGGAAGATACTGCTTATCTGATTGTTCAAAATGCCACCTTGACAGAGCAATTGCTCCAATATTCAAATCGCTATCGTTCATTTGACCCTGCAATTCAAAAAGCCTTCACTCGTGCCTTGGCTATCTTTGAAAAGGACTTTGATTATCAAGCTTCATTTGAAGAGATTTCATTTGCATTGGAGACGGTTGAACCAGGTGTGACAGAGCGTTTTGTCAATTCTTATGAAAAAACACGCGAAGCCATTCGTTATTAAAAACTGGATTTATCCAGTTTTTTGTATATTCTTGCATAGTCTGGAAATTTTGGTACAATTTAAGAAAAGAAAAAAATGAGGTTTTGTATGGAGAATGTAAAAGGCTTATTAGTGATGGATGTTGATTCGACCTTAATCTTAGAAGAAGGAATTGATTTATTAGGGGAGGTCGCAGGTGTTGGTAGCCAGGTGGCTGATATTACCGAGCGTGCTATGAGGGGAGAACTGGATTTTCGTCAAGCCTTAGATGAACGAGTTTCTCTCTTGAAAGGCTTGCCTGAGACTGTTTTTCAAGAAATACTGAAGAAAATTCATTTTACACCAGGAGCAAAAGAATTAGTGGATGAATTGCATGCGCGTGGCTACAAGGTAGCAGTAGTCTCTGGTGGATTTCATGAAACAGTGGATGTATTAGCAGCAGAACTTGGCTTGGACTATGTGAAGGCCAATCATCTGGAGGTAGTTGATGGTCAGTTGACCGGTCGTGTCCTAGGGGATATCGTGACCAAGGATGTCAAGAAGGCTATGCTCGAAACGTGGGCAAAAGAAAATAATTTGGAACTGAGCCAAACCATAGCCATGGGAGACGGTGCTAATGATCTTCCTATGATACAGGCTGCTGGAATAGGGGTTGCCTTTTGTGCCAAACCCATTGTTCAAGCAGAGGCGCCATACAGTATCATTGAAAAAAATCTCTATAAATTAATAGAGATTTTAGACGAAAAATAGGAAATTAAAGGTTCATTTTTTAAGAGTAAGCAGAAAAGAGGCTGATTGTAGATTCAGCTTCTTTTAACTTGATAGGATAGAAATGATTTGTTGAGTAGTGTCTGCAATATAGGTCGCACCAGCCGTTTCTAATTCATCTCGGCTACCAAATCCGTAGAGAACTCCCATAGAGTTCAAGCGATTCTCTTTTGCACCTACAATATCATGCAGACGGTCACCAATCATAATGGTGGTCGAGTTTTCGAAATTATCCAATTGCGCTAAGGCATAGCGGATGACCTCCCCCTTTTTATTCCGACTTTCGTCCAAACTAGCACCGGCAATAAGTGTAAAATAATGGTCTAGCTGAAAATGCTTTAAAATCTCTTTAGCAAATATTTCAGGTTTTGAGGTAACCAAGATCAGATTTTTTCCATTCTTTTGTAATTGTGAGAGCAGTTCTTCAATACCTAGATAGACTTGATTTTCAAAGAGTCCTTTTTTGGAAAAATATTCTCGGTAATATTGGATGGCCAGCTGGGCTTCTTTTTCAGTTATCTGGCATACTTTTTGGAAGGATTCTAGGAGTGGTGGTCCGATAAAAGGTAGCAGAGTTTGGCGAGGAGGAAGGGGATAACCTAATTTATCGAGAGCATAGAGGACAGACTTCACGATTCCTTCACTAGAGTCCGTCAGAGTTCCGTCTAAGTCAAATAAGATAGTTTGGTACATGGCTGCTCCTATTTTGAAAATAGTTTTTTCCATAAGGGAACTTTTTCAGGGGACTGGATAGCACTCGCTTCAGCGATGAATTTGTTTGCCAGGTCAATATTTTCAAGATTTACAGCATGGTCTGTGTGCAAGAGCAATGCAAAAGGAGAGTCTGCAATTTTCTCATCAATGATACTGACAGTCAGCCCCTTTTCTTGGGCAATTTTTATATAGCTAATCTGTAGACGATCTGTCAACTTGGGAGAGAGTTTCAGTGTTAAAGGTGAATAGTCCGCCAAGTAGTGGTCACAAATGGTCGTGAATTGTTTTTGAAAATTTGTTTCTGTAGCATCAGCAAACTCCACAACTAAAACAACCCTCTCACGGAAGGTTCCCATATAGTAACGTTGCTCATCTGGATTGATACGATTTTCACCGCTTGATTTTTGTAAAATAAGATTATTTAAGTCAGTCATAAGTTGATTATAACATAATTGAAAAAGCCTGAAAAGGCAAACGTTTACATGCTAGAAATAAGGCTTTTCAACGATTTTTCCTTGAAAAAAAGGCGCTTTTACAGTATGATAGTAATGTAACAAATTAAAACTCAAAGGAGAGTAATATAATGTCAATTATTACTGATGTTTACGCTCGCGAAGTCCTTGACTCACGCGGTAACCCAACACTTGAAGTAGAAGTTTATACTGAATCAGGTGCTTTCGGACGTGGTATGGTTCCTTCAGGAGCTTCTACTGGTGAACACGAAGCAGTTGAACTTCGCGATGGTGATAAATCTCGTTACCTTGGTCTTGGTACACAAAAAGCTGTTGATAACGTAAACAACGTAATTGCTGATGCAATCATCGGTTACGACGTACGTGATCAACAAGCAATCGATCGTGCTATGATCGCACTTGACGGTACTCCTAACAAAGGTAAACTTGGTGCCAACGCTATCCTTGGTGTGTCTATCGCCGTTGCTCGCGCTGCAGCTGACTACCTTGAAGTGCCACTTTACAACTACCTTGGCGGATTCAACGCTAAAGTATTGCCAACTCCAATGATGAACATCATCAACGGTGGTTCTCACTCAGATGCTCCAATCGCTTTCCAAGAATTCATGATCGTACCAGTTGGTGCTCCAACATTCAAAGAAGGTCTTCGTTGGGGTGCTGAAGTATTCCATGCTTTGAAGAAAATCCTTAAAGCTCGTGGTTTGGTAACAGCTGTTGGTGACGAAGGTGGTTTCGCTCCTAAGTTTGAAGGAACTGAAGACGGCGTTGAAACAATCATCGAAGCAATCGAAGCAGCAGGTTATGTAGCTGGCGAAAATGGCATCATGATCGGTTTTGACTGTGCATCATCAGAATTCTACGACAAAGAAAAAGGTCTTTACGACTACACTAAATTCGAAGGTGAAGGTGCTGCTGTTCGTACATCTGCAGAACAAATCGACTACCTTGAAGAATTGGTTAACAAATACCCAATCATCACTATCGAAGATGGTATGGATGAAAACGACTGGGACGGTTGGAAAGCTCTTACTGAACGTCTTGGTGGACGTGTTCAATTGGTTGGTGACGACTTCTTCGTTACAAACACTGACTATCTTGCACGTGGTATCAAAGAAAATGCTGCTAACTCAATCCTTATCAAAGTGAACCAAATCGGTACTTTGACTGAAACTTTTGAAGCTATCGAAATGGCTAAAGAAGCTGGTTACACTGCAGTTGTATCACACCGTTCAGGTGAAACTGAAGATTCAACAATCGCTGACATCGCAGTTGCAACTAACGCTGGCCAAATCAAGACAGGTTCATTGTCACGTACAGACCGTATTGCTAAATACAACCAATTGCTTCGTATCGAAGATCAACTTGGTGAAGTTGCTCAATACAAAGGTCTTCAATCATTCTACAACCTTAAAAAATAAGGTTTAGAAAAGAAAAGCTAGGAAATTTCCTAGCTTTTTTGCTTTTATGAAGATTTATCTGTTACACTAAAGTGAGTACTTTATAGAACAATTTTGAAAAAGGAAGATTTGAATGAAAAAATGGATATTTTTTGATGTGGGTTCAACTTTAGTTGATGAAAGGGAGACTTATCGACTTTTTAGTAAAAGGTGCGTCAAGACGCTCAGTAGTGCAGGTAGGGTGGTAACATTAGATGAATTTGAAGAAAAGTTGGTCGAGTATTCCCGAAAAAATCAAGATCCAATACGGGAGACTTGGTCTTATTTTACCATTGCAGGTGTTGAACGGCCACAGTGGGACCCATAGCACGGATTATTTATACCCGGATACTAAGGCTGTTTTAGAACAGTTGCAGCGCGACTATCGGCTGGGAGTCATCGCAAATCAGAAAGAGAATTTAGCGGAACGGTTGGAAAATTGGGGGATTGCTGATTATTTCCAACTTGTACTGAGTTCTTCAGCAGTTGGCTACAGTAAGCCAGATGTGAGAATATTTTCAAGTGCCTTGGAGTTAGCAGGTATCTTACCCCAAGAAGCAATCTATATTGGAGATCGAATTGACAATGATATGATACCGGCAAAGAAATTAGGGATGACAACTATTTGGTTACAAGCTGGTTTGGGAAAATACAATCAAGAAGATTCGCTTTACAAGGTAGATTGGGTGGTTTCCTCCTTGACTGAAGTAGTAGATGTGTTGATAAAGTAGTTGTCAATAAAAAAATAGAGACTAGGAACGACTCCTAGCCTCTGTCTATTATTTCCCAAACAAGCCTTTTACTTTATCAAGAGCATCGTTTACAAAATCGTTGCCTTTCAGTAAATCTTGTGCTTGTTCTACATAGTCACCGAGTTCATCTTTATGATCTTCGATGAATTTTTTAGCACCATCAAGGTCTTTGTTTGCAATAAGGTCTTTTACTTCATTGAAAAGTTCTGTTGGATTCATAGGGAATCTCCTTTATTATTGATAATTTCATTTAACACTAAATTGTAGAAAGTTGCAAGTAAAATGCTTTATTTTTCAAGGATACAAACCGCTTCAGGTACTTTGAAATCTTGAGGGATTTCAGTCAACAGTCCAGTTTCTGAATTTCGTTCAAACACAACAGCATTGTCAGAGTCTTGATGGACGACGATGAGGTAGCGGTCATCAGCAACTAGGTTGAAATCACGAGGGATTTGTCCCAGACTTGGCTGAATAGTGACTAGTTCAAGTGTAGCATCGCCCAATGTACGATAGATGGCAATCGAGTCATGGCCACGATTAGAAGCGTAGACGAATTTTCCGTCTTTGGAAATACGAATAGCGGCGGTATTATTAGCCCCTGTATAGTCATCAGGAAGAGTGGAAATGGTTTGTAGGCGTTCAAATTGTCCTACGCCATCATAAATGAGCACTTCGATAGTGGCATTTAGCTCACAGATCAGGTAGGCAATTTTGACTGTTGGGTGGAAGACAATGTGACGCGGACCAGCACCAGCAGTAGATGTGTAGTGACCAATTTGAGTTAATTTTCCATCTTCAGATACATCGTAAGTGATGATGGAGTCTGTTCCTAGGTCGCAGGTAACTAGGTATTTGTCAGGTGTCAGGTCTGCGAAATGGGCATGGGCAGCTATTTGATTTGTGTGGGGACCAGAGCCTAGGTGTTGTACAGTATCAGCCAAGCTGAGTGATCCGTCTTCTTCAATTTTGTAAGAAAGAATTTGTCCTTTGTGGTAGTTGGCGCCATAAACCAAATTGCGTTCGTCATCCACCGCCACATAGCAGAGGGGAGCTCCTTCAGCAACTACGTGGTTGAGAGGCTGGAAATCAGCCGTAAAAGCTGCGATGCCTCCTAAGCTGTTTTCAGCTCCCACAGAGTAAAGGTTTCCTGCTTTTGAAAATGCAAGATAGGTTGGATTTTCTTCTGTTGCAAGTAGTTTTAAGTTACTTAATTTTCCAGTTTTTTCATCGAAATCTGCAGATTGAATTCCTGCTGAAAGGCGTCGTGTGTAGCTACCAAAATACAAGGTCATAAGATTTTCCTCACTGTAATTTTTTATGATTATATCATAAATTTATTAGAAAGTCGCTCGAATGCTGGGCTTTTCTGATAAAATAGACAGTGAAAATGGTACAATAGAAGAAATGAATTGTGGAGGATAACATGAAAGAGAAACGGCAAAGATTTGTGGATTCTTGGTTTTTTCAATGGTTTGTCAATAATCAGATTGTGACTTTTTTCTTGGTAACGATTTTGGTGTTATTGACGATTTGGATGTTTACCAAGGTGAGTTTTGTTCTGCACCCCATTGCGGATTTTTTGAGTATCATTCTGTTACCAATGATTTTAACAGGTCTTCTTTTTTACTTGTTGAATCCTATTGTGGATTGGTTGGAAAAATATAAGATTTCGAGAACGGTCGCTATTTCTATTCTTTTTATTTTGATTGTTCTCTTGTTGGTCTGGGGAATTGGAGTAGCTGTGCCAAATATCCAAGAACAGGTTGTTTCTTTTGCGCAAAATGTTCCCAATTACATCAAGACGATTGAGTCACAGGTCAACTCTCTTTTGAAAGATCAGCGATTTGAAGCTCTGCGTCCAACGGTGACGCAGGTTATGGATAATTTGAATACGCAGATTATTTCCTATGCTCAGAAGTTTTCGTCGAGCGCAGTTAACTGGGCCGGTAATTTGATTTCTACAGCTTCGCATATTATTGTCGCTATTTTGATTATGCCCTTCATCCTTTTTTATCTCTTGCGGGATGGTAAGCAGCTGAATGATCAGATTACCAAGTTTTTACCGATTAAATGGCGCATTTCGGTTGGGACGGTCTTGACGGATGTCAATAATCAGTTGTCCAATTATGTACGTGGTCAGGTGACGGTGGCTGCGATTGTGGCGCTCATGTTTTCAATTTTATTTTCGATTATCGGTCTGAAGTATCCCATTACTTTAGGGGTGATGGCTGGTTTTCTGAACTTGATTCCTTACTTGGGTTCCTTTTTAGCCATGATTCCAGCAGTGATTTTAGGAGTGATTGCAGGACCCTTTATGTTGGTCAAGGTCTTGATTGTTTTTATGGTAGAGCAGACCATTGAAGGGCGTTTTGTGACACCACTTGTGATTGGTTCTTCCCTTAGTATTCATCCGATTACCATTTTGTTTGTCCTCTTGACCGCGGGGCAAATGTACGGAGTTTTAGGTGTTCTTTTGGGGATTCCGATTTATGCCTCTATCAAGGTAGTCGTAACAGCTATTTTTGAATGGTACAAGGAGTATAGCGGTTTATATGCTGAAGAGAAAGTTGTTGAAGTAGAAAATGAAAAATAGTGAAAAAATGCTGGTATCACTAGGCCAGCAAGACTTAGCGCGTGCCAATAAATATTTCAAACGAGCCTTGGAACAGGATGATTCGGACACCTTGCTTGATTTGGCAGCTTATTTGGAATTCATTGGATTTTTTCCACAGGCAAAGGAAATTTATCTACGTTTATGCGAGGAATTTCCAGAGGTGAATTTGAATTTGGCCCAAATTGCCAACGAAGACGGCGATGTTGAAGAGGCTTTTGAATACTTGGAAGCCATCCGTCCAGACAGTCCATTTTACTTAGAAGCTTTGGTGGTTAAAGCGGATCTTTATCAGTCAGAAGGTTTGGTGGATGTTGCTCGTGAGAAATTACTGGAAGCGGCTGATTTGTCAGATGAACCAATTATTCTATTTGGCTTAGCTGAGTTGGAAATGGAGCTAGGGGATTTCAAGGAAGCTGTTGCCCATTATGCTCAATTGGACAATCGCGAAATCTATGAAATGACAGGTATTTCGACTTATCAACGAATTGGAATTGCCTATGCAAGTCTAGGAAAATTTGAAGCCGCTATTGAATTCTTGGAAAAAGCTGTCGAGCTAGAGTATGATGACCAGACTGTGTTTGAGTTGGCAACCATTTTATACGACCAAGAAGAGTACCAAAAGGCTAATCTTTATTACAAGCAGCTAGATACCATTAATCCAGACTTTGAGGGCTACGAGTATGCCTACGCCCAGTCTCTTCATGCGGAGCACAAGATTGAAGAAGCCTTAGAAATGGTTCAAAAAGGGCTAGCTAAAAATGATTTTGATGCTGTCCTCTTGCTCTTGGCATCTCAGTATGCTTATGAATTGCATGATAATCGAGCGGCTGAGGAATATCTATTGAAGGCGCAAGAAGTGGCGGATGACCAAAATGAAGTGACTCTGCGCTTGAGCAATCTCTATCTGGAGCAAGAACGATTCCAAGAAGTTGTTAATTTGAACCATGAGGATTTGGACAATGTGCTGGCGTGTTGGAACATTGCTAAAGCCTACCAAGCCTTGGAGGAAGATGAAACAGCCTTAGATATATACGACCAATTACGAGAAGATTTGGCAGATAATCCAGAATTTTTGGCAGACTATATCAGCCTGTTACGCTTAGAAGGCGATTTACAGTTGGCGAAAGACTTGGCTCACCGCTATTTGCATTTGGTACCAGATGATGTCGCTATGCAGGAATTTTACAATGAGGTAATGGACTAGCATGGAAACACAAAAATTATTTCAGTACAATACCTTGGGTGCCCTCATGGCGGGACTTTATGGTGGTTCCTTGACGGTTGGAGAATTGTTAGAACATGGTGATCTGGGGCTAGGAACACTGGATTCTATTGACGGAGAGTTGATTGTTTTAGATGGTAAGGCTTATCAGGCTACAGGGATGGCAGATAAGCCCCAAGTAGTGGAAGTCAGTGCAGATACCAAGGTTCCCTATGCAGCAGTTATTTTTCATCAGCCTGAAGTTATTTTTAAGCAACGTTTTGAAATGACGGATCAGGAGTTACACCAACGAATTGAGTCTTATTATGACGGAGAAAATCTCTTCCGTTCCATTAAAATTCAAGGGGAATTTAAGCACATGCATGTTCGTATGATTCCCAAGTCCAGTTCAGACAAGAAGTTTGTGGAAGTGGCTACGCATCAACCCGAATTTCATGCGGAAAATATCTCAGGGACCATTGTGGGGATTTGGACGCCAGAAATCTTTCATGGAGTCAGTGTAGCTGGATACCATTTGCATTTTATTTCGGATGACCATAGTTTTGGTGGTCATGTTATGGACTATATCATTGACCATGGTCGTGTGGAAATTGGTGCCGTTGACCAGTTAGACCAACGCTTCCCAGTTCAGGATCGCGAATACCTTTTTGCCAAATTCAATGCCAAAGAAATCTGTGAGGATATTGAAAAGGCGGAGTGAGATGGAAATAGAGATTTTGTCCTTGCAACCGAGTCAATTTTACCTATCTAAAGATAAACTAAGAGCGGTTGGAGAATGGATTGCGGACCAGCAACTAGCCCCTTTATCTGTAAAGGAAATGAATGGAAGAATCTTTCTGACAGACGGTCATAGTCGGGCTTATATGGCTTACAAATCAGGAATTTCAGTTTATTGGGATGAAGACGACTTGGATTGGGATTTCTACTGGAAATGTGTCCAAGCCTGCCAAGACCGCGGAGTCTATAGCATTGCTGATTTGGAAAATCGGAAATTATCTTCTGTGGAATACCAAGAAAAGTGGTTGGGTTGGTGTCAGCAACTTGCAGCAAAATAAAGAAAAAACTCCTAGGAGGACGGTTTTGTCCAAATCTAGGAGTTTTTAGCTTTGCATGCATTACATTTTCATGGATTTTATTTTTTCTTCAGTTGGGGTAACGCGGAGGGTTTTCTGGCCTCGGTAAGTAACAAAACCTGGTTTGCCACCGCTTGGTTTATTCAGCTTTTTGGCTTCAATCATATCGACCTGGACTAGATTGGATAGGCGTGCCTTGGAGAAGTAGGCGGCTAGTTCGGCTGCGTCGGTCTTGACTTCATCGCTGGGGTCAAGGTTTTCAGTGATGATGACATGACTTCCTGGAATATCCTTGGCATGGAACCAAAGCTCGCCTTTCTTGGCTATTTTGAAGGAAAGTTCATCATTTTGTAGATTATTCTTCCCAACTAGGATAATGGTCTTGCCATCACTAGCCAAATAACGTTCAGGCTTTTGACGTTTGGCGATTTTTTCACGATGACGGCGTTTGAGATACCCTGTTTCAATCAACTCTTCGCGAATCTCATCGATTTCAGATAGATTTGCCTGTCCCAGCATGGTGTCAACGGACTCCAGATAGACAATGGTTGCCTTGGTCTCCTCAATCAAGTTGGTCAGGTGCTTGACCGCCTCCTTGAGTTTCTGGTACTTTTTGAAGTAACGCTGGGCATTCTGGCTAGGAGTCAAAGCCACGTCCAACTCAATCTCCAGTTCCTCTCCCGTATAGTAGTTGTCTAAGGTCACACTAGCCTGGTCATTGGGCACCTGATGCAGATAGGTGGTCAAGAGCTCACCCTTTTGCCGCACCAACTCCGCCGTCTCCGTATCCGCCAATTCCTGCTCCTGCTTGACCAGTTTCTTGCGATTTTTCTCCAACTCACTGGCTACCCGCTTGATCAGCTCATTGGCCTGCTGGGCCACCCGATCCCGCTCCGCCTTGTCCTGATAGTAGAAGTCCAGCAGACTGCTCAGGCTCTCAAAGTGTGGCTGGTTTTCAGGGCTATTGGCAAATGGCAGAGCAGCATAGGATTTGTCTGTCAGGCTAGGCTGTGTAGCCTGGTCAAAAAAGGCACGGAAGTTCTTCAGGCGGTCTGTCTGCAAATGACTGGCCAGTTCAGAAGCCGTATCCCGCCCCAAACCTTGAAAGACCTGTTGGAGATTTTTTGGACTCAGTTCCTGAGTCGATAAGATTTCAAACAATTTCTCGTCAGACACCGTATAAGGATTGAGAGAATGCGTCTCCGGTGGACGAATGTAGGTTGAGCCTGGCAAGATGGTTCGGTAGGAGTTTTGCGAGAAACCAACGTGCTTGATAGCCTCAATAATCTTCTGTTCAGACTTATCTACCAAGATGATATTGCTGTGCTTGCCCATGATTTCCACAATCAAGGTTGCTTGGATATGGTCGCCAATCTCGTCCTTGTTGGACACCGAAAATTCTAAGATGCGGTCATTGTCCAACTGACGAATTTCCTCGATAATGGCACCCTGCAAGTATTTCCGCAGAATCATGGTAAAGGTATTGGGCACTTTTGGATTGGTAAAGTCCGACTGAGTCAGCTGAACCCGACCGAAAACCGAATGGGCGGACAGGAGCAACTTATGGCTCTGACGGTTGCTACGGATATTGAGGACAATTTCTTGCTCAAAGGGCTGGTTGATTTTCTGAATCCGCCCACCTTCTAAATTGGCCCTTAACTCAGCCGTCATGTGATGTAAAAAAAATCCGTCAAAAGACATGGTTTTCCTCTTTCTAATAGCTATAACTCAGTCTAGTATATCATAAATCAGTGACTTTTTAACGAAGGGGACTAAAAGAAGTATTCTTATATTTTATAAATTATTGACAAATTCTTTAATTTATATTAAAATTGAAAATGGTTACAGAGTTATTAAATTTTTTAAGCTAGAAGTACCAACTAATAATTGAAATAAAAGGATGTTATCGCTTTAAGGCGAGCAGGAACCTATTTAAATGAATCGATACGATATATGTCGATTTCTTTTAAGTAGGTTCTTTTATTTTAAGTTTAAAGGAAAATTTATGATCATAAAGCGTGTATTAAATCATAATGCAGTCATAGCACAAAATAATAAGAACGTTGATATCTTGTTGTTTGGTAAAGGAATTGCATTTGGAAAGAAGGTCGGAGATGCGATCCCACCTTCTTCGATAGAAAAAAGTTTATTGCTCAAGAATAGCGATAATATGAATCGCTTTACGGAACTATTTATCGATGTTCCTATTGAGTTGGTTTATATTTGTGAGAAAATAATAAATTTAGGAAAGATAACACTTGGAAATCATTTTGATGAGATTATTTACATCAATTTGACAGATCATATCAATTCTAGTATAGAAAGACATAAGGAAGGAGTAGTCGTTACGAACCCTCTTAGATGGGAAATTGCCAAATATTATAAAGAGGAGTTTGAACTGGGGAAAAAAGCATTATCCATCATAAAAAAAGATTTACATGTCGAACTCCCAGTTGATGAAGCAGCCTTCATCGCTTTGCATTTTGTCAATGCGAATTTGGAAAATATTTTTCAAGAATCTTATCGTATTACTGGAATTATCATGAAGATTGAACAAATTATTCAAGACTATTATTCTACAGAATTCAATCAGGATTCTATTGATTACTACCGATTCATCACACATGTTAAATTATTTGCTCATCGTTTGGTAGAGGGGAATGAATACCATGATGAAGATGATGTGGATCTTTTAGAGTTAATGAAAAAGAAGTATCCAAGAGAGTACCAATGTGGAACTCGAGTAGCGGACTTTATTCGGTTAGAATATGATTATCTACTGAGTCCAAGTGAATTAGTCTATTTAATTGCTCACATTCGGCGTTTAACAAAAAATTTATCATAAGGAGTCTATTATGAAGTACAAGAATACTGCATTGGCAATCCTAGAGGCAGTCGGAGGAGAAAAGAATGTTCTTCGTGCAACCCACTGCGTTACTAGATTGCGACTGGAATTGAAAGATGAGAATATCGTGTCCGATGAACGTGTTAAATCCATTTCTGGAGTACTCGGTATTATGAAGAAAAATGGACAGTATCAAATTATCTTAGGTAATGATGTAGCTAATTACTATAAAGAATTTACTGCATTAGGAAAATTTGATTCTGATTCAGTTCAACAGGTTAAAAAAGCAAATGTCTTAGAACAAGTCATCGAGTATATCGCTGGCTCTATGACACCACTTATTCCAGCTATGCTTGGTGGAGGTATGATAAAAGTTCTAGTCATTGTCTTACCGATGCTGGGGCTTTTAAAAGCGGATTCCCAATCTATTTCATTTTTAGCCTTTTTTGGAGATGCACCATATCACTTTATGCCGATTTTTTTGGCCTACTCAGCTTCACAAAAACTCAAAGTTACACCTGCTTTAGCCATGTCGGTTGCTGGTATTTTGCTACATCCTAATTTTGTTCAAATGGTATCTTCAGGTGATCCACTTCATTTTTTAGGTGCCCCTGTTACACCTGCTAGCTATGGTTCATCAGTTATTCCAATTCTTATTATGGTTTGGCTAATGAAGTATATTGAAGCTGTTTTCAACAAGGTCACTCCAGCTGTAACGAAAAGTTTCTTACAGCCAACCTTGGTCCTGCTTGTTTCAGGTTTCATAGCTTTAGTTCTTGTTGGACCTCTCGGCGTTATTGTTGGTGAAGGATTATCGCAATTGGTTGAACAAATGCATGGTGTAGCTGGTTGGTTAACTTTAGCAGTTCTTGGAGCAATCATGCCATTTATCGTTATGACCGGTATGCACTGGGCTTTTGCACCGATTTTCTTGGCAGCTTCAATCGCGACACCTGATGTATTGATTCTACCAGCGATGTTAGGTTCTAACTTGGCACAAGGTGCCGCTTCTATGGCAGTTGCATTTAAGAGTAAAAATAGTAACACGAAACAAATAGCCTTTGCAGCTGGATTTTCAGCTTTATTTGCTGGTGTCACTGAGCCTGCTTTATATGGTGTTACTCTAAAGTATAAAAAACCATTGTATGCAGCAATGATTGGTGGTGGTCTAGCAGGATTATTTGTTGGTTTGACAGGTGTAAAAGCATACCTTTTTGCAGTACCTTCTCTCATTGCTTTGCCACAATTTATTTACTCTGAAGCAGCTTCAAACATTACTAACGCTATGATTGCTGCGGCAATTTCAATTATTGTCACATTTATTTTGGCCTATTTCCTAGGTATCGATGGAGAAACGTCAACAGTTAATTTAGAAAAAGTAGCACCTGGCATTTCAAGTAGAAAAAATGTCTTCTCTCCTCTTTCAGGTCAAATTCTCCCTTTAGAAAAAGTAAATGATGCAACGTTTTCAAAAAAAATGCTTGGAGAAGGAGTTGCAATTATCCCTAAGGATGGAAAAGTCTATGCTCCATTTGACGGGGCTGTTACCAGTCTTTTTCCAACAAAACATGCAATCGGTTTAACAAGTGATGAAGGGGTAGAGTTGCTTATCCACTTTGGATTAGAAACTGTCGAGCTAAAAGGAAGAGGTTTTGTAAGCCATGTTTCAGATGGGGAAAAAATTGAAAAGGGTCAACTCATGCTGGAAGTGGATGTAGAAATGCTTGTCGCAGAAGGGTACGATATAGTGACTCCTGTAGTTGTTACAAATACACAGGAATATCTGGATGTTCTCTTGCTTTCGACAAAAGAGGAAGTCAACTATGCTGATGATTTATTAGCAGTCTTATAATTCGAGGAGGGTATATGTCAATTTTTCCAGACAATTTCTTATGGGGAGGAGCAGTAGCTGCAAACCAAGTAGAAGGTGCATATAATGAGGGAGGAAAAGGATTATCCGTTCAAGATGTTCTTCCCAATGGTGGACTGGGTGAAGCTACCCAAGAACCAACGGAAGATAATTTGAAATTACAAGCTATTGATTTTTACCATCGATACAAGGAAGATATAGCCCTGTTTTCAGAGTTGGGATTTAAGGTATTTAGAACATCAATTGCTTGGAGTAGAATATTTCCGAATGGAGATGAAGAATTTCCAAATGAAGAAGGGCTACAGTTTTATGATGAACTTTTTGATGAACTTCTAAAGAATGGTATAGAGCCTCTTGTAACTCTTTCTCACTATGAAACTCCCCTGTATCTTGCAAGGAAATATCATGGCTGGGTGGATAGAAAAATGATTCAATTTTTTGAAAAATTTGCTCGTACAGTTTTTGAACGATACAAAGATAAGGTTAAGTACTGGTTGACATTTAACGAGGTCAATTCTGTCTTAGAACTGCCTTTTACAAGTGGTGGAATTGACTTGCCGAATGAAGAACTTTCAAAACAAGATTTATATCAGGCCATTCACCATGAACTTGTAGCTTCTAGTCTTGTTACCAAAATTGCTCATGAAATTATTCCTGACTGTAAGGTTGGCTGTATGGTCTTAGCTATGCCGACCTATCCAATGACACCCAATCCTGAAGATGTTTGGGCGGCTCATGCCTATGAAAATTTGAACTATTTATTTTCGGATATACATGTTAGAGGATATTATCCTAATTATGCCAAAAGATACTTTAAAGAAAATGGCATAAAGATTACTTTCGTGGAAGGTGATGAAGAGTTATTAAAAAATAATACGGTTGATTTTCTCTCCTTCAGTTATTATATGAGTATTACTCAGGCAGCAGATCCATCAAAATATTCATCTGGAAGAGGAAATATCTTGGGTGGTTTGGTCAATCCTTATTTAGAAGCTTCTGATTGGGGTTGGCAGATTGATCCAATTGGTTTAAGATTGACACTAAATCGTTATTATGATCGATACCAGATTCCTTTATTCATTGTTGAAAATGGTTTGGGAGCTAAAGATCAGCTAGTCAAGGATGAGGCTGGTGGTTTGACTGTTCATGACGATTATCGAATTCAATACATGCAAGAACACCTTTTACAAGTTACGGAGGCGATACAGGATGGCGTAGAAGTCATGGGTTATACTTCTTGGGGCTGTATTGATTGTGTATCTATGTCTACTGCACAATTATCTAAAAGATATGGACTAATTTATGTTGATAGAAATGATGATGGAAGCGGCAGTCTAACTAGATATAGAAAGAAATCGTTTTACTGGTATAAAGAAGTTATTCAATCCAATGGCAGTATCCTGGGCAATAGCTCAAAATAGACTCTTAAGGTATTAAAAAGTTTTCAGAAAATTTAATCAAAAGTATTGACAAAGATTGATGGATGCCGTATAATCGTCTGTAATCAGAAGAAGTAGTAAAGCAGAAGTCTTCAGGGAGCCTGTGGTACTGAGAACGGGTGGCGGAGTTTTATGAAATGGGCTGATGTGCATTTATGTCTATTTTATGACGTCGTTAGTCGTGCTTGCCGTACCACCAGTACTGCCTTCGCCCGACTGCCTAGTCCTAAAATGTCCTAAATTCACAAGGATTGTTTGGCATAACTTACTTTCAGTAATCGACCAAAACAATCACGCAAATGAACTTAAAACAATGATAGTTCGGTTGGCACACCTTACAGTGCAACTCCTTGTTAGAGGAGATGAGATATGGGAGGATTCTAGACAATTCCCATAAGTGAGGTGGCACCGTGTCATTGACGCCCTCGCAGGAAGTTTTTTCCTGCGGGGGCTTTTTCTATAGCTCTTAGTGAGGAAAGTCAGTATGACGTATCTGAACTTAGAGATATTGACGCAGTTTTCCTTTGGAAAACTACGTTCCTTAGTGTAAAATCCTTTATGAGATGACTTAACGAAGTCACTAGCCAGTTCGCAGGATAGCGACTGGCGTGCAATTTCATCCAGTTTACTTGATAGAAATTGCTGTTGCTTCCTAGTCTCATTTTGGATTGAAAGTAGTCATTAGTTAAAAGGGGAAAATCATGAACAAACGATGGCGTAGCTTAGGAAAAATTAGATGGACATTGGAAGAATATAAGACATAATAGATTGATTTTAGGAGTAAAGAGATGAAAAATAAAGCCTTGATTGCAACATTGATTAGTTTGGTTGTTCTGGTGGCGGGTGCCCTGTATTTTGATGGTAAAAAGTCTACAGAGACAGCTGAAAATAAGATTGTTAAGATTGGGATTTTACAGTTTGTAACCCATGATGCCTTGGATGAGATTGAAAAAGGGATTGAAGATGGCTTGTCGGATGCTGGTTACGATGGGAACAATGTGGAGCTGACTGTTCTCAATGCAGAAGGTGACCAAAGTAAGATTCAGACTATGAGTAAAAAATTGGTCAGCGATCAAAATGATGTGGTGATCGGTATTGCAACTCCAGCCGCTCAAGGATTGGCAGCAGCAACTTCAGACATTCCGGTTGTGATGGGTGCCATTTCAGACCCAGTTGGTGCCAAATTGGTTAAAAATTTGGATAAACCAGAAGCCAATATCACAGGTGTTTCCAACCAAGTTCCCCTCAAACAAACGGTGGAATTGATCCAACAAGTGACACCAAGTGTTAAGAAAATCGGTGTTCTTTACTCAAGTAGTGAAGATAACTCCGTTTCACAAGTGAAAACCTTCAAGGAATACGCTGAGGCGGCAGGCCTGACAGTGGAAGAATTTGCAGTTCCATCAACCAATGAAATCAAGACAACTGTTGGGATTATGACTGGAAAAGTTGACGCGATCTTCGTACCGCAGGACAATATCATTGCTAGCGCATTTCCAACAGTTATCTCAGCAGCAACTCCAGCTAAAGTTCCAGTCTATTCAAGCGTAGATACCATGGTCAAACAAGGGTCAATTGCTTCCGTTGCTCAAAGCCAATATGGCTTGGGAACAGAGACCGCAAAAATTGCTGTTAAAATCTTGGCTGGTAAAAAAGTAGCAGATGTCCCTGTAAATGTGGTAGACACTGGTACACCAACCTTGAATTTGCAAGCAGCAAAAGACTTAGGAATTGTAATTCCATCAGATTTGCTGAATACAGCCGACATTGCTGTTGAAGCAAAATAATGTTAGAAAGAGACGATTATGATTATTTCATCTGTATCACAAGGTTTATTATGGGGGATTCTAGGACTAGGAATCTACCTGACCTTCCGCATTTTGAACTTTCCAGACATGACGACAGAGGGCTCCTTTCCACTAGGAGGAGCCGTGGCTGTTACCCTTATGAATCAGGGACTAGACCCACTTTTATCAACCTTGGCTGGTGCCTTGGCAGGCTGTGTGGCTGGTTTGGCAACAGGACTTCTCTATACAAAGGGAAAAATTCCGACGATTTTGGCTGGAATTTTGGTCATGACATCTTGTAACTCCATCATGCTTATGCTCATGGGACGGGCCAATCTCGGTCTTCTTGACATTAAAACCTTACCAGACTTTTTTCCATTTAAGGCGGATGTCAATCTGCTGGCGCTGGGCTTGATTGCGGTGTTCTTAGTCATCGGTGGCTTGATTTATTTCCTTTATACCCGTATTGGGCAGGCCTATATCGCAACGGGGGATAACCGAGATATGGCTAAGAGTTTTGGCATTAACACGGACCGTATGGAGGTCATGGGCTTGGTCTTGTCAAACGGTCTCATTGCCCTTGCAGGTGCCTTGGTCAGTCAACAGGATGGCTATGCGGACATTTCAAAGGGAATTGGGGTCATCGTTATCGGACTTGCTAGTATTATCGTGGGGGAAGTTCTTTATTCAACAGGCTTAACCCTCTTGGAACGCCTGATTGCCATTGTAGTTGGCTCCATCTTCTACCAATTCTTGATTACGGCTGTGATTGTCCTTGGTTTCAATACCAACTACCTCAAGCTCTTTAGTGCTCTTGTCTTGGCATTCTGTCTCTTGATTCCAGTTCTCAAGGAAAAATTCTTTAAGGGGGTGACCTTATCACGATGAAAGCAATTGTCGAATTAAAAAATGCAACAAAGATTGTCAACAATGGCTTTGATGAGGATAAAGTCATTCTGAACAATGTCAATTTGACCATTTACGAGCAAGATTTTATTACCATTCTCGGTGGAAATGGTGCTGGTAAATCGACTCTCTTCAATGTGATTGCGGGGACCTTGACCTTGACGAGTGGATCTGTCTACATTTTGGGTGAGGACGTGACCAATTGGCCGGCTGAAAAGCGTGCTAAGTATCTGGCGCGTGTCTTCCAAGATCCTAAAATGGGAACAGCTCCTCGCATGACGGTAGCAGAAAATCTCTTGATTGCTAAGTTCCGCGGTCAAAAACGAGGTCTTGTTTCACGAAATCTGCACAAATATACTGAGGGATTTACCCAGTTAGTCAGCCGAATTGGTAACGGTCTGGAAAAACATGTGGAAACACCTGCGGGTCTCTTGTCGGGCGGACAACGTCAAGCCCTCAGTCTCCTCATGTCTACCTTGACCCAGCCAGATTTACTGCTTTTGGATGAACATACAGCGGCCCTTGACCCTAAAACCAGTGTGTCGCTCATGAATTTGAGCCAAGAGTTGATTGAAGCCAGTCAGTTGACGGCCCTCATGATTACCCATCATATGGAGGATGCTCTCAAATATGGCAATCGTCTCATTGTCATGAAAGATGGAAAAATTGTGCAGGACATGGCACATGATCAAAAATCACAGATGAAATTAGAAGATTATTACCAATTTTTTGAGTAGAAATGAAAATGCAACCTGTCAGTGGGTTGTTTTTTCTATACAAGGATGTTAGGTTAAAGTTTTATTAGTTTCGTTACCTAGAGATTTTTCAAATACGGATTCGCTGTTTTTAAGAATGGATATATTTTTGTGATAGCAAGCTGCTTGATTTTTTGAAAAAATGATGAAAACAGTGTATAATATAGCTGATATGCGAGCAATCGCAGGCTGTAATTCGACTTGCCAACCAGAAAAAATTGGACGCAAGGACCGTTTGTAAAAAAATAAACTCAAAAAGGAGTTCACATGAGTGAAATAAAAATTGTTGCCCTGGGTGGTGTCAGAGAAAACGGAAAAAATCTCTACATCGCTGAGGTCAATGAACAGATTTTTGTCTTGGACGCTGGTCTCAAATACCCTGAAAATGAACAATTGGGTGTGGATGTCATCGTGCCAAACTTTGATTACTTGATTGAAAATAAAAACCGTGTTGCAGGTGTCTTCTTGACCCACGGACACGCCGATGCTATCGGAGCTCTGCCTTACTTGCTTGAAAAAGTGAAGGTACCTGTTTTCGGTTCACATTTGACCATTGAGTTGGCCAAACTTTTCGTCAAAAACTACCCAGCTACTAAGAAGTTCAACGATTTCCACGTTATCAATGCCAAGGCTGAGATTGACTTTGGAGCCACTCAAGTATCATTTTTCAAGACAACCCACTCTATTCCAGAAAGTTTGGGAATTGTGGTGAAGACGGACGAGGGCAATATCGTCTACACAGGCGATTTCAAGTTTGACCAAGCAGCAGATCCATTCTACAAGACAGACTTTTCACGCTTGGCTGAAATTGGTCGTGAAGGTGTGCTTGCGCTTTTATCCGCTTCAGCAAATGCAGAAAGCCATATCCAAGTTGCTAGCATGCATGAGGAAGCCAATGAAATTTTAGATACTATTGCAGATTGGGATGGTCGTGTGATTGTTGCTGCAGTTGCCAGTAATATTGCTCGTATCCAACAGATTTTTGATGCAGCAGAGGCGACTGGTCGTCGTGTAGTTTTGACAGGTCATGATGTGGAAAACATTGTCCGCACAGCTATTAACTTGAAAAAATTACGTCTGGTCAGCGAGCGGTTACTTATCAAGCCAAAAGAAATGTCTAAGTTTGAAGATAATGAACTCATTATCTTAGAAACAGGTCGTATGGGCGAGCCTTTGAACGGTCTGCGCAAGATGTCTATCGGCCGTCACCGCTATGTGGAAATCAAAGACGGAGACTTGGTTTATATCGTTACCACACCAAGTATTTCTAAAGAAGCTGTTGTCGCTCGTGTGGAAAATATGGTCTACCAAGCGGGCGGTGTGGTCAAGTCTATCACGAAAAACTTACGCGTGTCTGGTCATGGGAATGCCCGTGATTTGCAGCTCATGCTCAATATTCTTCGACCAAAATTCCTCTTTCCAATTCAAGGTGAGTACCGTCAATTGGATGCCCATGCTAATGCAGCTCTTGAAATCGGTATGTTCCCAGAGAATATTTTCATTGTCAAACGTGGCGATGTCATGAGTTACGAACAAGGCGACTTTGTCCACAATGGTTCTGTACCAGCTGGGGATGTCATGATTGACGGAAATGCCATGGGCGATGTGGGCAATATAGTCCTTCGGGATCGTAAAATCCTCTCAGAAGATGGTATCTTTATCGTGGCACTCACAGTTAACAAGCGTGAGAAGAAGATTATTTCTAAAGCGCGTGTCCACACTCGTGGATTTGTCTATGTCAAGAAGAGCAAGGATATCTTGCGTGAAGCAGCGGATGTGGTGAACAGTGCTGTGGAAAAATACTTTACCAAAGATAGCTTTGACTGGGGAGAGCTCAAGTCAGCTGTACGCGATGACTTGTCTAAGTATCTCTATGACCAAACCAAACGTCGTCCAGCAGTCCTTCCAGTCATTATGGAAGTCAAGTAATCATTTAATCAAAGGCTGGGACCAAGTTCCAGCTTTTCACATACGTAAAAGGAGTTTTTATGGCAGTTTTTGAAATAGAGTATTCGTCTGCGGTTTTGGGACAATATCGTCAAGTATCCGTCATCTACCCAGATGCAGACCAGTTGGATCTGGCAGAAGTGACAGATACAGACATTCCGGTTCTCTACCTTTTACACGGTATGGGGGGCAATCACAATTCATGGCGTTCACGGACAAACTTGGAGCGCTTGGTGCGCAAGACCAACCTGATCATCGTTATGCCTGATACACAAAATGGCTGGTATACCAATACCAAGTATGGCGTTAAGTATTACGATGCGGTAGTAGAAGAACTGCCTGCGGTGCTCAAACGATTTTTCCCAAACATGACGCAAAAACGGGAGAAAACCTTTATTGCGGGTCTGTCCATGGGCGGTTACGGTGCCTTTAAGCTAGCTTTTCTCAGCAATCGCTTTGCCTACGCTGGTTCATTCTCAGGCGCCCTCATGTTTGATGATCAGCGTTTGGTGGAGATTGAGAATAATCGCCCTTATTGGGAAGGGATTTTTGGTAATATAGAGGAGTTCGATGCTAGTCAAGATAATCTCTTGAATATGGTTGAGCATGCGGATGGCAAAACCAAGTTTTATGCCTGGTGTGGCAAGGAGGACTTTCTTTACTCTGCTAACAATCAAGCAGTCAAGCATTTTGAAGACCAGGGACTGGATATTACCTATCGCACGGACCACGGGACACACGATTGGTATTATTGGGAAAAACAAATTGAAATCTTTCTAGAAATGCTGCCGATTCATTATGTAAAAGAAGAAAGGTTGTCCTAATGGAAATTCACTATGCTGATGCGGGCACAACACAGGCACATATTCAACGCTTTCTCGACCAATATGATGAACAAGTTTTAGGGCATAAGTTGGAAATTGAAAAACATTCAGACCAACTGGTTTTGCAGGCGATTAGAGAAGAAAAAGTCGTGGCTGGATTGATCGCCAAGAAATTGTTTGATAGTCTGCATTTATCAGAGTTGGCAGTGAAGTTGAACCACCGAAAAGAAGGGATTGGCACGCGCTTGATGAATGAAATGGAAGACTGGGCACGGCAAAAGGGAGTCCACGTTATCACAATTTCGACGGAATCCTATCAAGCGCAGGCCTTCTATGAGAAATTTGGCTATCAAGAATTCGGACGCTTAAAAGATATGCCTTTTAAGGGTGTTGAAAAGATTTATCTGGTTAAATATTTAGAATCAAGGTAGAAATGCATTATGTGGATGATTTTTGCATTTGGAGCCATCATCTTTGCTTTTTAAATCTGTTAAATCAGAAGCGAGGACTTTACTATAGTTTTGTCAGTCTATCACTGACAGCCCTGACTCTGTATGCCTTTTACGCGGATAGTAGTAGACGGGTTCTTCAAGAAGACTGGAGTGGCCTCATGGATATTATGCCAACAATGTCTACGGCATTATGGGGCTGCACGGTTGCTTTGATTCTAATAAATTCTATTTCGCTTTTTCGAAAAGATAGATAAGAAGACGGTTTTCAGCCGTCTTTTTTTGCTCTCTTTATATAGCTAGATGGGCCTATTTTTGATAAAATAAAAACATGATTATACTTAGTGGAAATAAAATTGAGCGCTCATTTTCGGGCGATGTCTTATTTGACAATATTAACATTCAAGTGGATGAGCGAGACCGGATTGCCTTAGTAGGGCGAAATGGGGCTGGTAAGTCAACTCTTTTGAAAATTTTGGTGGGAGAAGAAGCGCCAACTTCTGGTGAACTCAATACCAAACGCGACCTCACCTTGTCTTATTTGGCACAGGATAGCCGTTTTTTATCAGAAAATACGATTTACGATGAAATGCTTCATGTCTTTGATGATCTACGTCAGACTGAGAAAAAGCTACGGGATATGGAGTTGCAAATGGGGGAGCTGTCAGGTGAGGAACTTGACCAACTCATGAAGACCTATGACCTGTTGTCTGAGGAATTTCGTCTACGTGGTGGGTTCACCTATGAAAGTGATATTCGTGCTATTTTGAATGGATTTAAGTTCGACCAAACCATGTGGGGCATGCCCATTTCTGATTTGTCTGGTGGGCAAAATACCCGTCTGGCTCTGGCTAAAATGCTGCTTGAAAAACCAGAACTCTTGGTCTTGGACGAGCCAACCAACCATTTGGACATTGAAACCATTGCTTGGCTAGAAACTTACTTGGTCAACTACCAAGGCGCCCTCATTATCGTTAGTCATGACCGCTATTTCTTGGACAAGGTAGCGACCATTACCTATGACTTGACTACGCATTCTTTGGATCGCTATGTGGGAAATTACTCCAAATTCATGGACCTCAAGGCGGAGAAATTGGCGACAGAGGAAAAGAATTTTGAGAAACAGCAGAAAGAAATTGCTAAGTTAGAAGACTTTGTCAACCGCAACATCGTCCGTGCTTCCACCACAAAACGCGCCCAAGCTCGTCGCAAACAGTTGGAAAAAATGGATCGTTTGGATAAGCCGACAACTGGTCAAAAGTCAGCCAATATGACCTTTCAGGCCGATAAGGTTTCTGGCAATGTTGTCCTGACAGTAACAGATACCGCCATTGGTTACGATGGCCAAGTTTTGGCTGAGCCTATTTCTCTTGACGTTAAAAAATTGGATGCCATTGCCATTGTCGGTCCAAATGGTATCGGAAAATCAACTTTTATCAAGTCTGTTGTAGGACAAATTCCCTTTATCAAGGGAACTTCAAGCTACGGCGCAAATGTTGAAGCGGGCTACTATGACCAAAATCAGACCAATTTGACGCGGACTAACACTGTACTTGATGAGCTCTGGAATGCCTTTCCAACCACGCCAGAAGAGGAGATTCGCAATCGTCTAGGCGCCTTTCTCTTCTCAGGCGATGAGGTCAAGAAGTCTGTAGCCATGTTGTCTGGTGGTGAACGAGCGCGTCTGTTACTGGCAAAGTTGTCCATGGAAAACAATAATTTCCTGATTCTGGATGAGCCGACCAACCACTTGGATATTGATAGTAAAGAAGTCTTGGAAAATGCTCTCATTAACTTTGACGGTACCCTGCTCTTCGTCAGTCACGACCGTTACTTCATCAACCGCGTAGCTACAAAAGTGCTGGAGATTTCGGAGGAAGGCTCTACCCTATATCTTGGCGACTATGATTATTATGTGGAGAAAAAGGCAGAGCTAGAAGTTATGGCTCAAGCTCAGAATCAGCCAGTTGAGGCTGTCAATCAGATCCAGCCAGTCAACGATTATGCTACTCAAAAGGCCAACCAGAAAGAACTCCGCAAACTCACGCGCCGTATCACTGAAATCGAAGAAAGACTAGACATCATTGAAGCGCGTGAAGCTGAGATTACCCAAGAAATGCTGACAATCAATGAACTTGGTCTACTATCCGATTTGCAAAAAGAGTTGGAAACCATCCAAAACGAGCAGGTTGACCTCATGGAAGAATGGGAAGAACTGAGCGAGCAGGTAGAGGGATGAGTCATTACGGAGAAATTTTTCGAGAGTTTCGTCTCAACAAGCAGTTGACCTTGACAGACTTGGCAGATGAACAACTATCAGTCTCTCAACTATCTCGATTTGAACGTGGGGATTCAGATCTGTCTATTACAAAATTTTTTTATGTTTTGGAAAAGCTAAAATTAACTCCCACCCAATTTATGAACCGAGTGAATGACTATCGTAGGAATGATCAAATTCACCTTATGTCGCAGATGGCGCGTGCGCATTACCAAGAAGATTCAGAGACCTTAGAGCAATTGAAATCTAGTCAAGAGAAGCTATTTATCGAAAATCCTCAAAACAAGCGAGCCCATCTCAATGCCATATTGCTCCAGGGAGCCTTGTGTGATTTGGATTCTACCCGTCAGATGATGGAGGAAGATTTAGCTTTTGTGTCTGATCATCTTTTCTGTACAGAAGATTGGCAAATTGATGAGTTGATTCTGATTGGTAATCTTTATCAGTATTATCCCACTGATTTGATGTGTCGCTTGGTAGATGAAGTGGTGGCAAGGCGTGATTTTTACCTTGATATTCCCACACATAAGAATCTTGTTGAAGTGACGCTTCTAAATATCATTCTAACTTTGGCTGAGAGGGAGGAAGTGTCTAAGGCGGTTCAGTATGATACATTACTGCGTCCTCTCTTATCCAATGAGCGCAATGCCTATCATCGCTTAATTTATCTCTATGTTAAAGGATTTCTCAAGTTTAAAATGCATGATGAAACCGGTCAAGAAGATATGCTTCATGCTATTCAAGCGATGGATTGGATTGGTAATCAGCACCATGCTCGTACCTATAGAAAACATTTTAAAAAGCATGTAGGAGCAAGATTTACAAAAAACAGCCTTACCTCTCTTTTGCGATGGGATGAAAACAAAGGCTGACTTTTTCCGTTGGGCAGAAGAGGGAATGAGTCGAGAGGAGGAGCATATCATAGTCTATCAAGACCAGGGAGTTGCGCAAGCTTGGTGCCATTATTTTGTAGTGGAAGAAGCGCAACAGTTGGGACTATGCAGTTTTGTGTTTAGCGAGGAAAATCTCCACATGCTAAGAACATGGATTGATTATTTGACGGCGCGGTACCCAGCTTATGAATTCCGACTCTATTTTCCCAAAGAAAATAGAAGTGCCCACAGATTCCTAAGTGAGTCCTATCCCTGCATTGATCAATCATTTGTTGATGTGCTTTCTCTAAACAATACGGTTGATAGTCTTTTATCTGAGAAAATTGTTCCGATTACAGAAGAAAATGTTTCCCTTTTTGCTCAATTGTTAGGCAAGGTGCCAGAAACTGGTTGGGATATAGAGCAGTTTCGTGGACAGCTGGATAGGTGGTCGATCTTTGTAGCAGTAGAAGCAGGTGTGGCGATTGAAGTCGTTTTTACTAGCCAAAAAAATGAGCAAATCCATGAAATTTTTGGATTGATTTCTTTGGAAGAATCTCTATCTGTTACGATTAAAGAGGCCTTGCTTCAAGCTTCTATCCAAGCTGCAAAAGACAAGCATGCTGACTTTCTGTATTTTTTCACCGATCAAGAGGATCATTTGCTTACCCAGCAACTTGGTTTTTCGACTCTAACTGAAGCCACATGTTATAAGATGGTGTTTTAATTCTCATATATGCAAAAAATAAAATCTCTTAGATATTTTAGACTATAATACTGTCTATTATCTAGGAGGTTTTTTATGAATAAAACAATCGTTAAATTATTAACCAGCCGTGCCATCAATAAGATCGGGAATATTTTTTATGACTATGGAAATAGTGTTTGGCTAGCTTCTATGGGAGCAGTTGGTCAGCAATTTTTAGCTTTTTACCAAATGTCTGATACGGTCACATCTATTCTCTTTAATCCTATAAGCGGTGCCATTGTTGACCGTTTTAAGCGCCGCAAAATTTTGTTAACGACCTCGTTGCTTTGCGCGATAGCCTGTCTATTAGCAGCCCTAGTTTCAAATGACAGACTCATGCTCTATGCTCTAGTGATTGTCAATATTGTACTCACGATTTCAACTTCATTTTCCCGAATTGCCAATAAATCTTATATTACGGAGCTGGTGGAGAAGGGTGAGATTATTCGGTACAATGCTCAACTAGAAACTGTTTTGCAGGTGATAGGCGTTGCTTCTCCCATCTTTTCCTTCTTGGTTATTCATTTTACTAGTTTACGAGTAACCTTGCTGGTGGATGCGATTAGTTTTCTAGTGTCATTTTTCTTGATTTATGCGATCAAACCAGAAGAAAGTCATTACCAAATTCAAGCTAAGGCAGGATTGACTGTTGGAGGGATAATAGAGGACATTTTTGAAGGGTTGCGCTATATCTATCGGGAAAAACAAGTCTTGTTCTTATTGGTTCTAGCAGCTTTGGTCAATTTTTTATTGGCTGGTTTCGCCTATTTACTTCCTTTTGCAGATCAATTGTATAAGCAAGAAGGGGCATACGCAAGTCTGTTGACTTTAGGAGCAATCGGATCAATACTGGCTGCTCTTGTCTCAGGAAAAATGAAGGGGAAGATGAGCAATTTACTGATTAGTCTTGGACTGAGTGGTGTTGGAGTCATGATTTTAGGAATATCGTCGGTTCTCTTACTACCAACCTGGTTTACCTATAGTGGAAATTTATTTTCTGAATTTTTTATGACGATGTTTAATATTCATTTTTTGAGTCAAATTCAGATGCGAGTTTCAAACGAATTGATGGGACGAGTATTTTCAGCAGTTTTTACAGTGGCTATCCTATTTATGCCTCTGGGGACCTGGCTCATATCTGTTATGCCAAACGCGATTCAATTAAGTAGTTTCCTCTGGATTGGAGGAGGTGTTCTTCTGTTAGCTCTGTCTGGAATGGTCGTCACAAAATTAAGAATCCTAGACTAAAATATCACAAACCTTGTTCTTTTTTGGTATAATGAGTGATGACTGATACAAGTAAAAGGAGAAGATTCATGATTTTAATTACAGGAGCAAATGGTCAACTTGGTACAGAAATGCGCTACCTTCTTGATGAGCGTGGCATTGACTATGTAGCAGCAGATGTAGCAGAAATGGATATTACGGATGCTGACAAAGTAGATGCTCTCTTTGCAGAAGTGAAGCCAACAATTGTTTACCACTGTGCGGCCTACACAGCAGTTGATGCAGCTGAAGATGAAGGAAAAGAGCTCAACTATAAGATTAACGTAACTGGTACAGAAAATGTTGCTAAAGCTGCAGCTAAGTACGATGCAACCTTGGTCTATATCTCAACGGATTATGTCTTTGAAGGACAAAAGCCAGTTGGTTTGGAGTTGGAAGTTGATGAACCAGCCAACCCTCAAACAGAGTACGGTCGTACAAAACGTTTGGGTGAAGAAGCAGTTGAAAAATACGCACCAAAATTCTACACAGTTCGTACAGCATGGGTATTCGGAAACTACGGTAAAAACTTTGTCTTTACCATGCAAAGCTTGGCAGAAACTCGCGACACACTGGGTGTGGTCAATGACCAATTTGGTCGCCCAACTTGGACTCGTACCTTGGCAGAATTCATGACCTACTTGGTGGATAACAAGGAAGAATATGGTTATTATCATCTGTCAAATGATTCTGAAAAAGGGATTAGCTGGTATGATTTTGCAGTTGAAATCTTGAAAGATAAGGCTGTCACTGTCAACCCAGTTTCTTCAGACCAATTCCCAGCCAAGGCAAAACGTCCGCTCAACTCAACTATGAGTTTGGCAAAAGCTAAGGCAACAGGTTTCCAAATTCCAACTTGGCAAGAAGCTCTGCAAGCCTTCTACAAACAAGGTCAAGACAAGTAAGCAAACAGGCGTCAGCCTGTTTTTTCTGTCTATTTAAGCTAGATTATGGTATAATAATCTGATTATACTTTTTAGAAGTTAGGACTATGAAAGACGTATTTATTATTGGTAGTCGTGGATTACCAGCCAAATATGGTGGCTTTGAAACCTTTGTTGAACAGCTGGTTTCCCACCAAGTATCAAAAGATATTACTTATCATGTTGCCTGTTTATCAGACGATAGTCATCATGTGCACAGCGACTACAAGGGGGTGGATTGTTTTACAATTAATCCACCAAAGCTAGGACCAGCTCGCGTCATTGCTTATGATATGCAGGCTATCAGCTATGCCTTGGAAATGGTGAAACAGCAACAAATACAGGAACCCATTTTTTACATTTTAGGCAATACCATCGGTGCTTTCATCGCGCCTTTTGCAAGAAAAATCCACAAGGTGGGTGGACAGCTTTTTATCAATCCAGACGGATTAGAGTGGAAGCGGAGTAAGTGGACCAAGCCTGTACAAGCCTATCTCAAGTATTCTGAAAAAGTCATGACGCGCTATGCAGACCTGGTTGTGTCTGATAACGAAGGAATTGAAGATTATATCCGTCGGATCTATCCTTGGTCTAAGACCACCTTTATCGCTTATGGGACAGATTTAGCGAAGACTAGTTTGAGCTACCAAGACTACAAGGTGCGGACCTTCTTTGATAAATGGAAGATGACGGAAAAGGAGTATTTCTTGATTGTTGGTCGTTTTGTTCCTGAAAATAACTATGCGACGATTATCCGTGAGTTTATGAAATCGCAGACTAAGCGGGATTTGGTGATTATCTGCAATCATGATGGTTCTGTCTATTTTGACCAATTGAAAGCTGAAACGAACTTTGATAAGGATGTACGCATCAAGTTTGTCGGAACAGTTTATGACCAAGATTTGCTCAAGTATATTCGTCAGGAAGCGCGTGCTTACTTGCACGGTCATGAAGTCGGTGGCACCAATCCGGGATTGCTTGAAGCTCTTTCTCAGACCAATGAAAATCTTGTTTTAGGTGTAGATTTTAACCAGAAAGTGGCCCAGAGCACCGCACATTATTGGACAAAAAAAGCTGGCGACTTAGCAGGTTTGATTGACCAAGTTGACAAAACTCCTGAAAATGTAGAATTGGGACAGAAAGCTAAAATACACATGCAAGAACAGTACACGTGGGAGAAAATTGTCAGCCAATATGAGGACTTGTTTTTAAGATGAAAGTTACTATTCTCATGTCCACCTATAACGGTGAACGGTTTCTAGCAGAGCAGATTCGAAGTATTCAAGACCAGACCTTCACGAATTGGAAGTTGTTAATTCGCGATGATGGCTCTAATGATAGAACACCAGAAATTATTCAAGAGTTTGTTGAAAAGGACAGTCGTATTCACTTTATGAATACGGAAGACAGGACAAATCTTGGTGTCATCAAGAATTTTTATACTTTGCTCAAATATGAAAAGGCAGATGTCTATTTCTTTTCGGACCAAGATGATATTTGGTTGCCAGAAAAAATGGCCATGACCTTGGCAGAAGCAGAGCATTATCCTGCTGACCAGCCCTTGCTTATCTACACAGACTTAAAAGTGGTCAATCAGGAGCTGGAAGTTCTGTCAGAGAGCATGATTCGAAGTCAATCCTACCACGCCAATACTAGTCTCATTCAAGAATTGACCGAAAATACCGTCACAGGTGGAACCATGATGATTAACCATTCTTTGGCAGAATTATGGACTCGTCCAGATAATATTCTGATGCATGACTGGTACCTAGCTCTTTTAGCCACAGCTTTTGGCAAACTAGTCTACATTGATCAAGCAGGTGAACTCTATCGCCAGCATGATAGTAATGTGTTGGGGGCGAGGACGTTATCTAAGCGTATGCAACATTGGATCCGCCCACACCTACTATTTGCTAAGTATTGGCAACTCATAAAAGATAGTCAACTTCAGGCCAGTCATCTTTTACAGCTGCCCTTGACGCCTGACAAACGAGACTTAGTGCAAGCCTATGTAACCATTATGGACAAAGGACTGATTGAGCGGGTACGGATATTGAAAAAGTATAGTTTTAAGAAAAATAAGGCCTTTCATACTTTTGTATTTACCATTTTGATATTGACAAAATTTGCTTATAAGGAGTAAACATGGATATTTTTTCCAAGAAAAATCGAATTCTTTTGAAAGAATTGATTAAAACAGATTTTAAATTGCGCTACCAAGGTAGTGTTGTTGGCTATATGTGGTCTATTTTGAAGCCACTTATGATGTTTGCGATTATGTATACCGTTTTTGTTCGTTTCCTTCGTATGGGGAACGATGTGCCTCATTTTGCAGTTGCTTTATTGCTAGGAAATGTCATTTGGTCTTTCTTTTCAGAGGCAACCAACATGGGAATGGTTTCGATTGTTAGCCGTGGGGACTTACTCCGTAAGCTAAATTTTTCCAAGCATATTATCGTGATGTCTGCTATTTGTGGAGCCATGATTAACTTTGCGATTAACCTAGTTGTCGTTTTGATTTTTGCAGCGATCAATGGGGTTCATGTTGCTTGGAATGGTGTGATTTTCATCCCAGTTCTTTTCCTTGAGCTCTTTTTGTTGGCTTTTGGTATTGCCCTTTTGTTGTCCTCACTGTTTGTGAAATTTCGAGATTTGGGGCAAATTTGGGAAGTAGTTATGCAGGCTGGACTTTATGCGACACCGATTATTTATTCTATTGGATTTGTGCGAGAACGCAGTGAAGTTGCGGCCAAATTGATTATGCTCAATCCCTTAGCGCAGATTATCCAAGATTCACGTTATATTTTAATGGATCGTGCGAATATTCCGATTTGGCAATTATCAAATCACTGGTGGTACATTGTTATTCCATATATTATTCCAGTTCTTGTATTTGCCCTTGGTTTGACAGTGTTCAATCGTAATGCTAAGAGATTTGCGGAGATTATTTAATGATGGACAAAAATATTGCAGTAAAAGTAGATCATGTTAGCAAGTTTTTCCGCTTGCCGACAGAACAAACTCATAGTTTGCGCACAGCTATGGTTAACCGTTTCAAGGGCATCAAAGGTTACCGCGAGCAGCATGTCTTAAAAGATATTTCTTTTGAAGTTGAAAAAGGAGATTTTTTTGGGATTGTTGGTCGAAACGGTTCAGGTAAATCAACCCTTTTAAAAATCATTTCTCAAATTTATGTTCCAGAAAAAGGTTCTGTTGAAATTGATGGGAAGTTAGTTTCTTTCATTGAATTGGGTGTCGGTTTCAATCCTGAATTGACCGGTCGGGAAAATGTTTATATGAATGGAGCCATGCTTGGCTTTACGACAGAAGAAGTTGATGCCATGTACGATGATATTGTGGAATTTGCTGAGTTGAAGGACTTCATGAACCAAAAACTCAAGAATTATTCTAGTGGAATGCAGGTGCGTTTGGCATTCTCTGTTGCGATTAAGGCACAGGGAGATATTTTGATTTTGGATGAAGTTTTAGCAGTTGGAGATGAAGCTTTCCAGCGTAAATGTAATGACTACTTCATGGAACGTAAAAGAAGTGGTAAAACCACTATTTTGGTAACCCACGACATGGGGGCTGTTAAGAAATATTGTAACAAGGCCGTTTTGATTGAGTATGGTTTGGTAAAAGCTTTGGGGAACCCAAGTGATGTAGCCAATCAGTACAGTATGGACAATGCACATCCTGTTCATTTTGAAGAACCGGATGAAGAAGGTCAAGAGACTACTGAAGAACATGCTCAAGATGCTAGAGTTTTAGTAGAGAATCTTCAAGTTAAGTTATTGTCACCCAATCGCATAAATCAGAAAGATTTAGTCGAGTTTGAAATTTCTTATGATGTGCTAGAAAATATTGCGACTCATCCTGTCTTTTCAATGACAGACATTGATCGGAATATCTGGATTTACAATGATAATGCCTATGATCGGCCTACGACTGGTAAGGGTCATAAAGTATTGCATTATTCATGTAGTTTGGCTCAAGTAAATGATATCAAGTTGCAGCTACAGGTGACCATATTAGGTGCTGAACGAGAAATGTTAGCCTATGCAAATGCTGAAAATGCTCCTTTAATTATGGTGAATAGAACAGACATTGATCCAGATGATTTTTCAGCAGTAGACTCGGCAGCAGGTTTGATTAAGCGCAATGGTACATGGACTATTACAGAATAAGTGAGGAAGAGCTGATATGAAGCCTGTCGTTTCAATTGTTTGTACAGTTTATAATAAGGCTCCATGGTTGCAACAGACCATAGACAGTTTTTTGAACCAAAAAACAGACTTTCCTATTGAAATCGTTTTGATTGATGATTGTTCAACAGATACTTCACGGGAAATCATTGCATCTTATCAAGAAAAATATCCTCATTTAATTAAAGCATTTTACAATGAAAAGAATCTTGGCATTGCAAGGACTTGGGTAAAAGTTTGCGATATGGTTTCAGGAGACTACATCGCCCGATGTGACGGCGATGATTATTGGATCGATGTTTTTAAATTGCAAAAGCAATTTGATGTGTTGCAAGAGCGTCCAGAATCTAAATGGTCTTCTACAGATATTGATTTTGTGAATGAGACTGGAAATAGTATTGGACAAGCTATTTTTGAAAGTGGGCAGATGCCAAAGGTTCATAGTTTTGAAACCATGTTGGCGACAAGAGGATTTATGGCTCCTTCAACTTGGTTGGTTGAAACAGCCTTAATGCGCGAAGTTAATCATCGCATAGATTTGGATACAGCTGATGACACGTTTGACTTACAATTAGAACTATTTCAAGAAACTAAGTTATCCTATGTAGAAGATGCCACAGTTGCCTATCGTGTCAACCAGGGATCAGATTCTCGTCCAAAAGATTTCTTAAAATTAGAAAATCGCTTTAATAAATTACTTGCTACTCAAAATAACTATCTAGACAAGTATCCAAGTAGTGATTATCGTGAAATGCTTAGGATTTTATTGGATAGAAATAACCGCTATGAATTGACCTTAACGCAACAATCTGCAGGACTGGAACAACTAGGATTTGAACGTGTAACGATTTACTTTGATTGTGATCATCATGGTTTTACGCAAGAGAATATCTTTCAAGTGCCATTAGAAAAAAAGGGTACGGTTGCTATTCACTTACCAGATAATTGCCAACGTATTCGGATAGATTTATCTGAGAGACCTAGTTTTTATTCGTTCGTAAAATTACAGATGAAATCTTCTGGGACAAGATTGTTGCCTCATTATATGAATGGTCTTCTTCTCAGTGGGAATATTGTCTTTCCGAATCCTGATCCCCAGATGATTTATGAAATCAATACGGATATGTATGGGCAAGATTTTATATTGTCCTATGAAGTTGCGGAAATGAATGATATTTATTCTGAAGACTATATTGGAAAAGTGCTAGCTAGAGGCTGGGAAAATGAAAAACTCTTGGTCCACAATTTGACTCATGAAAAAGTTGAAAATATCCAAGAATTACTGACACTTCGTGAGGTAACTCAACAGCAACAAGCAGACTTAGAAGAGATTACTCGTCTTTATAATTCTGTCATCCATTCTCGCCGTTGGACGATCCCAACAAAAATTATCAATTTCTTTAGGAGAAAATAATGAAGCGCCTACTTTTATACGTGCATTTTAATAAATTTCATTCACTCAGTTCGCACGTTAAGTATCAACTAGAACATATGCGACCGCTCTTTTCAAAGGTTGTTTTTATTTCAAATAGTTCTTTTTCAGAAAAATTGGAACAAGAATTGCGGCAGGCATCCTTGATTGATGATTGTTTCCGTCGAGAGAATGTCGGATTTGATTTTGCGGCTTGGCGCGATGGGATGAGCTTTGTTGGTTTTGATCGTCTTCAAGATTATGACTCTATAACTCTGATGAATGACACTTGTTTTGGCCCGCTTTGGGATACGGGAGAAGTATACCGTCAATTTGAAGAGAATGTCGATGTGGATTTTTGGGGAATGACTAATTTCCGTGCAAATGCTCAATTCCGTGAACATATTCAAAGTTACTATCTGTCTTTTAAAAATCCTGTCTTGAAATCACAAGTTTTCCAAGAATTTTGGATGACGGTACAGAATTTTACAGCTGTTCAGGATGTGATCGATAACTACGAAACACGTGTAACGACAGTTCTGACAGATGCAGGTTTTCGTTATAAAACGGTTTTAGATACTGTTGATTTGGACACAACGGGGATGTTGCATCCAGATTTTTCTTACTATAATCCTACAGCGATTCTAAAGCATAAAGTTCCTTTTATTAAGGTTAAAACCATTGATGCTAATCAACATATTACTCCATATATTTTGGATGAAATCGAGCGTACATCGGATTACCCAGTGGATTTGATTGTCGAACATATGTCCAACATTAACTATCCAGATTTCAAGTATCTTCTTGGTAGGAAGCTTTTGAAACCAGCACAAGCAAATTTTGCAGGTCAAAAAATTGCAGTTCATTTGCATGTCTTTTATGTAGATTTATTGCAGGAGTTTTTGGATGCTTTTGATCATTTCCACTTTGATTACGATTTATTTATTACGACAGATGTGTCTAGTAAAGAAGCAGAGATTCAAACGATCTTGGATATAAACCAGCAAGTAGCACGAATTTTTGTAACGGGTAATATTGGACGTGATGTCTTACCGATGTTGAAGCTCAAAGAACACTTGCAAGACTATGATTTTGTTGGTCATTTCCATACTAAGAAGTCCAAAGAGGCAGATTTTTGGGCAGGTGAGTCTTGGCGAAAAGAATTGATTGATATGTTGGTGGTGCCAGCAGATATGATTTTAGCAAATCTTATCAATCAGAATGGATTAGGAATGGTTATTGCAGATATTCCAACCTTCTTCCGTTATAATAAAATTGTAGATGCCTACAACGAACATCAAATTGCACCAGCCATGAATGATTTGTGGGAAAAAATGAGATTGGAAAAATCAATTGATTTTAATCATCTCCATACTTTTGTCATGTCCTATGGTACCTACGTCTGGTTTAAGTATGATGCTTTGAAGCCTTTGTTTGAACTTGATTTGACAGATAAGGATGTTCCAGCAGAACCCTTGCCTCAAAATTCGATCCTTCATGCCATTGAACGCCTCTTGATTTACATTGGTTGGGCAAATCAGTACGATTTTCGAATTGTACCGAATCCAGTTCCACTAACAGCATTTATTGATAATAAATTGCTCAATGAAAGAGGGGATGCTCTTCCTCGCACATATGTTAACTTTGACCATCTAGGAGGAATCAAAGGAGCACTCAAATACATATTTGTAGGGCCAGCTCGGGCGATTAAGTATATTTTGAAACGAATAAGGAGGAAGATACATTGAAATGTTTAGGAAATAGAACCGTGTTACTAATGCTCTAAGTAAGTACCTTTGCTAACTTTGACCATCTAGGAGGAATCAAAGGAGCACTCAAATACATATTTGTAGGGCCAGCTCGGGCGATTAAGTATATTTTGAAACGAATAAGGAGGAAGATATATTGAAACGTTTAGGAAATAGGACCGTGTTACTAATTACTCTAAGTAAGTACGTTTTTTCACTGGTTCTTTTATGTTTAGCTTATACCTCAAATGGAGGTAGGAAATTTTTTATTGTGGGCTTGATAGAATTGATCATCATTGCAATGTTGACAAATTCTCTCTTAAAATTAAAACATAAATGGACAAAATGGCTAGCTTATTTGTTCAATGTTGTTATGCTTTTTCTTTACAATGCCCAAAATTTAGTGATGTTTTTTGGACGTTCCTTTACTACCCTAGTAATGGTGACAAACTTGGAGTCCTTGGAATCACTAAAAGGAAATGCACTGCCCATTGGAGTGGGAGTTGTCGCTCTTCTTATTTTTACCCTCCTACCTATTCACCTTTTGAACTTTAAGGTAGTGCGGACGAGTTGGATTTTATCAGGAGCACTCTTGTTAGAGTTGGCAATGACTGCTCTGTATGGCAATAGCAACTCCCCTATTTTTGCAGTTTACCGCTTAGGTTTAGATGCTAGAGTCTATCAGCAGCAGCTTGCGGCTATAGCAGATCAACCAGATCAGACAAAAAACTTTTATCGAAGAGAAATTCAATCTTCAATTGAAAAACCAAAAAATTTACCAGAAAAACCAAATGTTGTATTGATTTTTGCAGAAGGTCTTTCTCAAAATATTATTGATGATGAGCGCAATGTGATGCCGCATTTAAAAGCTTTACAAGAAAAGTCATTGAATTTCACCAATTACTATAATCACACTTTTGCAACCTATCGTGGTTTGATTGGACAGTTATATTCTGGATATCAATTGAACAATTATGATACGAATACCTTGATTTCTATGCAGGATATTCTTGCAGATCAAGGTTATCAAACAACATTTATCAATACAGAGCCTTCTAATACACAATTTACTACTTATTTAGAGAATCTGAAATTTCAGGAATTGGTCAACGATACCAAGCGAGCAGATGGTGTGAACGGCAGTTTAACAGATAAGACAGCATTTGAAGAGCTCTTTAAGAAAATTTCCAAACAAAGTAAATCCAATCAACCATTTTTTACAGCCATGTATACATATGGTACTCATATGAGTTTTGATACAGCTGATAAGAGTTTTGGAGATGGGAGTCTGAATCTGTTAGACCGTTTCTACAATTTTGATTACTATTTCAATGAATTTATCAAGAAATTTGACGAAAGTGGTTTGTCAGAGAATACAATCTTGGTTTTCACAGCAGATCATGCTACCTTCCAAGATAAGGATTTTATCAAAGCCTACCCTAATTATCAACGAGCAAATTCAGATCTTGATCGCATGCCACTTTTTATTTATCACAAGGGAGTCCTGGATTATGACCGAGATGTAGAAGGACGTAATTCTCTCAGTATGGCGCCTACGGTGCTCGATTATTTAGATATTAGTGAGCCAAATTACTTCTTGGGGCAATCATTATTCTTCTATAAAGAAAATAATAACTCATTTGATACAGTTTTTTATGATAATGCTTATCTTTTGAGTACAGACCATTCTGCTATTGCGCCACTTTCAGAAACGAATGATGCAACTATTCGAACCTTGTTAGATCAATATTTTGCAGCTAAAACACAGGTACCTCAAGAACCAGAAAAAAGAAGGCGTTGACAAGCCTTCTTTTTTCTACTAAACTGTAACATAAAGAAAGAGAAGAATATAAATTAGTGGAGGAAATATGAAAAATAATAGCCTAGATAAGAAATCTCTACAAGTGATGGGAATGATTGTCATCACTTGGTTTCTATATTTTTTACTCATAAAGTTTGACTATCAAAATGATGACGCTTGGTTCTTGCATTGTATACGCAATATTTATCATCATGATGTATTTGCATTTTCAGTAAAACGTTATCAAGAATGGACCTCTCGGACTCTAATCGAAGTGGTCCTAATTATCCTTGTTCAGTTTCCAGTTTTATGGAAATGCTTAGTCGCACTGGCATTCAGTACAGCAAGTATTCTTCCAAGTATGATATTCAGCCCACTTCATAAGTTAGATTATCGGACACTGCTACTATCTTTTGGATTTTTGTGGATAGTACCTAAAGAGGTTTACAAAGATGCCGGTTGGATTGCGACGACGACAAATTATATATTTCCGTATGCAGCTTTTTTAATAGTAGTTTATCTATTTTCCAAACGCTTCCGAGGAGAAAAATTTTCTATTAAGCTCTATCTATTGGGGTTACTTAGTTTAATCTATGCAGCCAATCAGGAACAGCTCGCTTGTGTCATACTAGGGAGCCTATTTCTTTGGGGAGTATTTTTTAGAGTTTATAAAAAAGAAGATTCTAAGCTTCGATTTGCCCTCATCCCCTTGTCCCTTTCTTTTTTAAGTTTTGTAAATATTTTTATTTCACCGGGAAATAAAGTTCGAACAGCCATTGAAATAAAACGATTTTTCCCTCAATTTAAAGAATTATCGACATTGACAAAAATCAAACTTGGGTTCACTGATACGATGAATACCTTATTTTTTGAAGCGAATTTACCATATTTAGTCTTCCTATTATTTTTACTTATGATATGTCTATATCATGGAAGAAAGAAGTTATCCTTGCTAATAGTCCTTCCTCTAATTCCTGTTGTAGGAACATGGTTTCCGTTTGCTTCAGTTCTTGCTTATCGTCATCGAGCAGATATGGCGGCTTCACAAGGAATCTTCTTACTAGATAATGTAGTTGTTTTTATGGTAGGAATTCTCTGTGTGCTAGGGGTTCTATATGCCTTATTTTCAGATAAGCTACAGTCTTTATTTGCTATCTTAGTATTAACGATAGGAATTTGCACACGCCTAATGATTGGTTTTTCTCCAACAGTATTTGCTTCTGGAAAACGGACATATTTCTTATTGTATATGAGTTTTCTATTTCTTATGATTTATATCTTCCTATGCCAAAAAAATATGAGGGAAGAAAGGGTTTATTTAGGAAAAGAGTGATATGAAGTATTTAGGTAAATTATTGGGAAACAGTGTTTTGATCTGGTCTGTTGGGCTCTTATCCTGCCTAACTTTAGCTTCCATTTTTTATCATACACGGTTACCAATGGATGGGTCAGAGATGGCAATCATCGAAAAGAATAACCTCTGGTTTTGGCTGGGGCTCTCTCTGTTTGGGCTAGTTTTATTTTTGATTCTTTGCGCTTTAATAAAGTTAGATGCGGCATATTTACTTTTAGGCGGATTTTTGTTCTATCTAGCAATGGGGATTATTTTGATTATTCATCAAAATAATATCTTGCGTCATGATGCTTTGGCTGTTTTGGAGGCGGCTAGAGCCATCAATCGGAATGAATATTCTCCTCTTACATCGGTTTATGGATATATTTTTAAATATCCCCACCAGCTAGGGTTGGTTACATTTGAAAGGATTTTTCTGCATTTCTTTGGCGAAAAAAATGTTCAAATATTTTTCTATATAAATTTAGTATTTGCCATGTTAGATAACCTCCTGCTTTATTGGTTGGTCCGTAGACAGTTTCCAAAAACCAAGGTGGCTCAAGCAACGATTGTGCTATCCTTCTTGTTTTTGCCGCAAATTTTCTATATTTTATTTGTTTATGGTTTAACCTATAGCTTATTTTTTGTTTTACTAGCTTTGCTAGGTTTGCAGGCTTATCTTCAACATCGAAGTTTGCTGGCTTCTGTTTTGACCCTATCTAGTTTGTCAATGGCCTATCTAATTCGTAGTAATAATCTACTTTTGCTACTATCCATTTGTTTATTACTCTTTTTGGATTTTCTTCAAAATCATTATCATAGGAGTTTGTTGCTGACTATTCTTGTCATCGTCGTACCAATGGGGACTAATTGGGGACTGATTACTTATTATAAAGATTTGACAGGAGCGAAACTGCAAGGGGAGCCTAAAATAGCATGGATTGCTATGGGATTAGATGATAATCCAGTCTATAATCGTATCCCAGGTTGGTATGATGCTTATGTGGAAAATGTTTATACGGAGAACGAAGGAAATGCAGAACAAATCACGCAAGCAAGTCAGAAGAAACTTGGTGAGCGTCTCCAGTATATGAAAAATAACCCTGCTTATACGATTAAATTTTTCAAAAATAAATTGGTTTCGACATGGACAGACGGGCTATTTCAATCAGTATGGTCTGGTCCCTTACCTCGCTCTAAAGTTGAGGGACAAAAGGTGGAAGGCTCGATCATGACTTCTGTTTATGAGGGAGGGAGGTTATTAGACATCCTTTATGTCTATTCAGCCAGTCTTTTACCAATTCTTTATGGATTGAGCCTTTTAGGGACAATAGAGTTATTTGGAAAATATCAGGGTCGGAATGTATTCTTAGCAATCCTTATCTATTTATCAGCAGGTTTTCTCTTCCATCTCATTTGGGAAACCAAAAGTCAATATGTCTATCCGTATGTCTACTTGTTGATTCCGATAGCTGGGGTTGGATTTGATAAGTTATACAAGCGAATGCCTCAGTAACGGTAAGAAAATTCATTGATATAGACTTTCTTTTTGTGTAAGCTTAAATAAAAAAGGGGTTTTATGAAAAATATAAAATTAATCAAACTATTGCTCTGCTTGTCAGTTGTATTTGCAATGTTTTTATCAATAGAAGTACAAGCTAATACGACTATTTATCGTCTATATAATAATCGTAATGGAGAGCATCTGTACACTGCAGATGCAAATGAAAAAGAGGTCCTATTTAGACAGCACGGATGGGGATATGAGGGAGAGTCATGGTATGCTCCTGATGCAGGTCAAGGTTCTCCTGTATATCACCTTTATAATCCTGGGTTGCAAAATCATTTGTATACAACTGATACCAATGAGGTGAATGTATTAACAAGCAAGCATGGTTGGAAAAAGGATAATGGGGGAAGACCTGTCTTTTATTCAGGCGGTGATGCTGCTATTTACCGTGTGTACAACAAAGGGCTACGTGGACTTCATCATTTGACAACAGATACAAATGAATATAATGTGTTGCCACAACATGGTTGGAAGCAAGAAGGTGTTAAACTAAACGCTATCCAAGTGGGAGTTCCTATTCGCACACAATATTATGAAGCACTTCCCTCAGGGAATAACACTATTGAAAATACAGGTTCACAATACACTATAGAAGCAGATGTCTCTTTAACGGGATCTGGAACAGGTTATCATGCAAAGATTTTAGCTGTTAGTCCAGTTTCTGCTATCAGCTTTGGCTTACAATATGATGTAGCTGCCCGTGCTCCACATACAGGAAAAACGTCCTTTATGGTTGAAAACATCGGTAATAATAATGCAGGTGGGCAAACTTATCAGTGGACTAATCTCTATGCCCAAAATAAAGGAGCAACCTATCATTTAATGTTAGCTGTCCAAAAAGATGGAAATTATACAGCCTACATAAATGGTGCAGCCGTTGCACAAGGACGCAATGCAGCAATGGCTAATCGGACAGATATTGCTCTACGAGTAGAGGGGGCAGGTCGTAAAAATGGAGATAGTCTAAAGGCAGTCTTCTCCAATATTAAGCTCAAAGCAAATGGTGTGTACCAAGCTAATAAGACTTGGGGAACACATGAATTTCGAACGAATCCAGGTATTGTAGCAACAGGGAATATTAATCAAGTGGTAATCAGTGGTAGTGTTACTGGTTTAAACCCATCACAAGATTGGGATAACGCGTATGGAATTGTTTCCAGCATTATTCAATTTGTAGGCTAGTTAGGGTTGTCTGTCAACCTTAGTAGCTGTCTCATAATACCAATTAGGAGCTGGGCAAAAGTCCAACTCCTAAATTTATGTTGTTAAAAAGCTTTTCCAGTTTAATAGCACATCTTTCTCCATTTTCTCTCTTTTTTTGAGGTTGATCGAATTGACCGTATAAATTTGAAAAGTTTAGGTGTTCTGATGATGGTCTATCGTGATTATTAGCTGACACTTTTTTTGTTAGAAAAATCTCTTTCTCCAAAAGAATTGCATGGTAAAATTCCCCTCTTTATGCTAAAATAATAGGGAGGAGGAAGACCATGATAAAAATATTTGGTAAGATGCGCTATCATTGGCAACCCGAGTTGTCCTGGTCCATTATTTACTGGTCAGCAGTGCTGTCACTTTTTTTTATTGGACTTTCTATGCTCTTTGAAAAATTACAGGTATCGCGTTCTATTTTAGCCATGTTCGGGGTCTTTATCCTACTGGCTTTAGTTGGGCTACACAGATACTTTGTCATTGAAGATGAGAATTTGGAGATTGCGTCGGTTAATCCTTTGGCAATAAAAAAAATCCCTATTGCAGAGATTGAAAAAATTTCAGTGACTTATTTGTCTATTGAACTGTTTTGTCGCCAATACCCAAATGGTAAGATTTTTTATATGAGAAAATGGCCTAAAAAATACTTTGTCAATGCTTTGGCGTTGAATCCATATTTTGCTGGAGAAGTAGAATTATCAGACCATCTCATCAAACAAGATTATTTTGAAGAATATTATGCGCCTAAAAATTAGTCAATCTGAATAGCTTTTGTCGGGCAAGATTTGCTAGCTAAGAGCAGGTCAGAGTCATCCGACAATACTGCTTCACGTCTATCTGGATGATTAGAGAAAACAACAATTCCCTCATCATCGTAGTCAAAAGCAGGTGAATAAGTTTGGCAGAGCCCACAGGCAATACATTTTTCAGGAAATAATTTAATGTTCATACTGCTATTGTAATCAATATTTATAGAAAACACAAGGAGAAATCGTCAAATGTCACAAGAACCATGGAATGAAGAAATTTACGAAACAGTTGATAATGGAGAGGCTTCTCGTCGGAGCCGTAGCGGTCGTAAAAAAGCTAGTACAACCATTTTTACAATTTTGATGAGTATTTTTGTCGTGCTAGTGATTGCTATTATTGCTTTATCAATCTACCTTTCAAGCGGAGGTAGTAAAACCAATTCAAGTCAAGAGTTTTACAATGCGAGCAATGCAGCCAAATCAAGTTCGTCAACGACCACTGAGTCTTCTACAAGTACGGAAGAAAGTAGCACAGAAGCTTCAACAGAGGAGACAAGTTCTAGTTCAACAACTACGTCCGCAGCGGATGGTTCAACTTTAACAGTGAATGCTGGTGAGGGAGAAGCTTCTATTGCTGCACGTGCTGGTATTTCGATTGCAGAATTGGAAAGCCTCAATCCAGACAAAATGTCAACAGGTTCTTGGTTTGCCAACCCAGGTGACATTGTCCGTATTAAATAAGGAGTCACATGAAATCTATTCAAATCGCAATTGACGGACCTGCTTCAAGCGGTAAAAGTACAGTTGCAAAAATTATTGCTAAAAACTTAGGATATACCTATCTAGATACAGGGGCTATGTATCGTTGTGCCACTTATTTGGCTCTCAAAAATAACTTGAGCCGAGAACAAGTGCCTCAAATGTTAGAAGAGTTATCGACTCATCCTATTAGCTTCGGGAAAGCAGCAGACGGTACTGCACTAGTTTTTCTTGGAGATTGTGATGTCAGCTTGGCTATTCGTCAAAATGATGTGACTAATAATGTTTCTTGGGTTTCAGCCATTCCAGAAATTCGAGAGGAATTGGTTGCACAACAACGTCGGATTGCTGCTCAAGGTGGCATTGTCATGGATGGTCGTGATATCGGTACGGTTGTCCTGCCAGAAGCACAATTGAAGATTTTCTTGGTGGCTTCTGTGGAAGAACGGGCCCTACGTCGCTTTAAGGAAAATCAAGAAAAAGGGATTCCAACAGACTTAGAAACGCTTAAGGAAGAAATTGCAGCGCGTGATTATAAGGACAGTCACCGTGAAGTTTCTCCCTTGAAACCAGCTGATGACTCCATTACTTTTGATACGACAGGTGTGTCTATTGAAGGTGTGGTTCAATTTATTTCAGAAAAAGCAAAAGAAATTCTTGACAAGTAGAAAATCTACTGATATACTAGTAACAATGAGAAAAGCAGAAGTGAGAGCTTCTCGCCTTGCGACTAACGTTGTCTGGCTCTACGGTTACAATTTCTTTTGAAATGATAATGTAGGGACGGACTTGTGAGCAAGTCCGTTTCGTTTTTCTCTAAAAAATTATAAAGAGGTGAATACCATAGCAAAGCAAGATTTGTTCATCAATGATGAAATTCGTGTGCGTGAAGTTCGTCTTATCGGTATCGAGGGTGAACAGTTAGGTATCAAACCACTCAACGAAGCGCAAGCTTTGGCTGACGCGGCTAATGTTGACTTGGTTCTGATCCAACCGCAAGCTAAACCACCTGTTGCGAAGATTATGGACTATGGCAAGTTCAAATTTGAGTATCAGAAGAAACAGAAAGAACAACGTAAGAAACAAACCGTTGTTACTGTTAAAGAAGTTCGCTTGAGTCCAACGATTGATAAGGGTGACTTTGATACCAAACTTCGTAATGCCCGCAAATTCCTTGAAAAAGGAAACAAGGTCAAAGTATCTATTCGATTTAAGGGTCGGATGATTACGCACAAGGAAGTTGGAGCGAAAGTCTTGGCAGAGTTCGCTGAAGCTACTCAAGATGTAGCGATTATCGAACAACGTGCTAAGATGGATGGACGCCAAATGTTCATGCAACTTGCCCCAATTTCAGAAAAAAAATAAGCTCAGAAAGCTAAAGGAGAAAAATCATGCCAAAACAAAAAACTCACCGCGCATCAGCTAAACGTTTCAAACGTACAGGTTCTGGTGGCTTGAAACGCTTCCGCGCCTTCACATCACACCGTTTCCACGGTAAAACTAAAAAACAACGTCGTCACCTTCGTAAAGCAGGTATGGTACATGCTGGTGACTTCAAACGTATCAAAGCTATGCTTACTCGTCTTAAATAAGACAAGACTTGAAATTAGAGAATTATTCGGAGGAAAAATAAATGGCACGTGTTAAAGGTGGCGTTGTTTCACGCAAACGTCGTAAACGTATTTTAAAATTAGCTAAAGGTTACTACGGTTCAAAACATCTCTTGTTCCGCACTGCGAAAGAACAAGTAATGAACTCTTACTACTATGCATACCGTGACCGTCGTCAGAAAAAACGTGATTTCCGTAAATTGTGGATCACTCGTATCAACGCGGCTGCTCGTATGAATGGTTTGTCATACTCTAAATTAATGAACGGTTTGAAAAAAGCTGAAATCGATGTTAACCGTAAAATGCTTGCTGACTTGGCAGTAAACGATGCTGCAGCATTCTCAGCACTTGCAGAAGCTGCTAAATCAGCTTTGGCAAAATAAGCTTATAATCAAAAAAACTAGCCTAGGCTAGTTTTTTTGTGTTTTTGAGTAAAGTTTAGAAGTGTTCTAAGTTTTTAGTTGTCATCATGTAGATGCTAACCGTGAACTAGTATGGGTCACAATACATGTAACATGCTTAGTCAAGAGTGATAATGGAAAAGTAAAGGAGATAAAAAAACTGAGAACGAGTCTCAGTTTCTGTTTACTTACTTGGAGAAGAACTGCTGCTTGAGGTGGTTGTAAGCTCCTCATGCAATTCTTTATAACTTGGTGATTGATAGAGATCAACAGTTGATTTATCTCCATTTTTATTATAAATGCTAGTAGATTTGTCAGCTAGTTTGTCTTCAATAGCTTTTAAAACGTCCATTGAATCTTTGTAGCTGAATTGACTGGTATCTACTCTAGGCAGGCCGTTGTCAAGGAAGCGGAGGAGATCTCCTGTTTGAACAGCATCGCTAGCTGCTAATTGAGAGTCCGCAGCTGCTTTGGCAACATCAATTTCTTTTTGTGTAGATTCGTCAGGATTCGTGATTTCTTGTCCTGTTTCCGTATAGTAGACCTTGCCACCATAACTTGTAAATTTTGGTGTTACAAATGCGCCAGAAGTACGTGTTGCTACTACTTGGTTATGTCCAGATGATAACAGGTCCTGTCCAACTTGGATATATTTGCTAGTGTCAATACCAAGCAAATGCTCAAGAGTTGGTAAGTTGTCTACATCGCCTCCATAGGTATGAACGATTTTTCCTTGTTTCATACCGGGGATGACAATCATATATGGGACACGTTGGAGCATCATATTGTCATAATCAGTCCAAGTCTCAGCATCTTTGCCAAGAAGAGGAGCCAAATCCGTATTTCGTGAATTAGAAATACCGTAGTGATCTCCGTAGAGAACAATGATCGAATTGTCATAAATACCAACTGCTTTTAGATAGTCAAAGAATGACTTAACAGAGGTATCTAGGTAGTTAGCGGTAGCAAAATATCCATTGATGGTTTCGTCTTTGGTTTCTGCGAATGGGAAACCAAGTTCATCCCCTTTAAGGTTAGACATATATGGATAGTGGTTAGATACAGTGATAAATTTAGCATAGAATGGTTGCTGCATTTGTTCTAAATATTGAATGGAGTCAGCAAACATATTTTTATCGTTGAGACCGTATTGGAAGGAGTTGTCTTCGGTTTGTTTACGAAAGTAAGATGAATCAAAGAAGTAATTATAACCCCATTGTTTATAGGTGTTATTTCGATTCCAGAAGGTCGCTGAATTTCCGTGGAAAACAGCTGAAGTATAGCCACCTTCAACATTCAAGATGTGTGGGGCTGCTTGGGCAGTATTGCTGCCACCGTATTGTACCATGAAGGAACCTTGCGCAAGTCCAAACAATGAGTTTTCCATGGTTGTTTCAGCATCAGAAGTTTTACCTGCCTTGACTTGGTGGAAAAAGTTTGAGAAAGCAAAGGTTTCAGGTGAATGGTAGAGAGAATTGAGGAATGGTGTAACCTCGTATTCAGAATTATTGACCTTTAATTTGTAGTCAATCAGAAATTGTTGGAAACTTTCCAAATGAAGATAGATGACATTACGTCCTTTGGCAATTCCAAAGAGACTTGGATTCGGTGCTGCGTAGTGAGCCTTGACATAATCTTGTACTGCAACCAGGTCTTGGGCTGTCGCTTCTGAACGGTCCTTGTGGGCATTGTATGTCTGGTTGGCATTATAGGCTAGAAAGGCTGGAAGTCCCAGCCCACGAACGATATAAGTGTTTGAAAAACCACGGGTCAAGAGTTCAGGTCGATCAATTTCAGCTAGGAAAAGATTGGCTGAAAAGAGCATGGTCGAAAGAGCAGTGACTGCAAAACTCGCTCGTTTATTGAAGGGACGTTGATCCATGATAAATTTTTTCTTGAAACGTAAATAAAAGAAGTAAAAGAAGTCTACAAAGTAGAGAATATCCCACGGAGTAAAGAGTTTGAAGGCTGATTCTCCTAAGCCACCTGCCACACTTTTACTAGCCATGATGGTTGAGATGGAAATATAATCTGAAAATTCACGGTAGTAAATAGCATTTGAAAATAGCCAAGCAAATAATAAAAAATAAATTGTGCAGGCTACGGTGTAGAAAGCTTTCGTACCTTTAACGTAGAGTGCTGCCCCAATTAGCAGAAGAGCTAAGGGGAGAGGATTGATAAAGGCAATCAGGTTCTGGTAGAAACCTTCCGTATCCAAGTTAAAATTTGTTGCATAGGCAACTAGGGTTTTTATCCAATAGAGAAGAACCAGACTGAACACAAAGCCTAGTCGGGTTCTCAGTACTTCATTGATTTGGTTTTGTATTTTTTTCACAGAAATTTCCTCATACAATATCTATAAAATCACTGACTATTATACCACACTTTTGATTGGACCATGGACTACAAAAGTTTTTTTGAGATATGAAGGTGAATTTGTTATAATACTGTTTATGGAAACAGTAAAACTCAATCGAACTGGTCAAAGAAAAGTTAGGCAGGGAATCTGTCTTTTAGAAGAGACTGATGTACAGTCTTTTTCGGGTAATAATCGCTATGTTTTATTGGCTGATGAAGCTGGAAAAGTGCTGGGACAAGGCTACCTTTCACAGCAAAATAAAGGAATCGGATGGTTGGTTTCTCAGGAACCTTTTAAAGCAGATAGTGCATTTTTTAAGAGCCTGTTTACGAAAGCGAAAAACAAGCGTTCTTCCTATGCTCAATCAGATGTAACGACAGCCTACCGTCTCTTTAATCAAGATGGAGATGGATTTGGTGGTTTGACAATTGACTTTTATGAGGACTATGCACTCTTTACATGGTATAATGAATTTATATACTCCCAAAAAGAGATCATCGTAGAAGCTTTTATTTCTATTTTTCCTGATATCAAAGGAGCTTACGAGAAAATTCGCTTTAAGGGCTTGGACCTTGAATCTGCACATTTATACAAGCAAGAAGCCCCAGCTACCTTTATTGTGAAGGAAAATGGAGTCAATTACCAAGTCTTCCTCAATGATGGTCTCATGACAGGAATTTTTCTAGATCAACATGAAGTTCGTGGTAGCTTAGTAGATGGCTTAGCAATGGGGAAATCCTTGCTCAATATGTTCTCCTACACAGCCGCCTTCTCAGTGGCCGCTGCTATGGGAGGCGCCCTTGAGACGACTTCTGTTGACCTAGCCAAACGGTCTCGAGAATTGTCGGAGGCGCATTTTATTGCCAACGGACTTCCTTTAGAAAACCATCGTTTTGTGGTCATGGATGTGTTTGAATACTTCCGTTATGCTAAGCGAAAAGGTCTTTCTTATGATGTTATCGTGATTGACCCGCCGAGTTTTGCACGAAATAAAAAACAAACTTTTTCAGTTGCCAAAGATTATCATCGATTGATTGCGGAGGCTTTGGAAATCTTGAATCCTCATGGAATCATCATTGCTTCAACCAATGCTTCTAATCTGACGGCTGAAAAATTTAAAAAAGAATTGAAAAAAGGATTTGGGCAGACCAAGTTCCGTTATCTAGCAACCAATCGCTTACCAGCTGATTTTGCTCATAATAAAAATGATGAAAGTAGTAATTACCTCAAGGTATTTACGATACAGGTAGAGAAATGAAAATAGTCGTACCGATTATGCCACGAAGTATGGAAGATGTTGAGTTGCTAGACATAGAGCGCTTGGCAGCAGCAGACTTGATTGAATGGCGTGCTGACTATCTTCCAAAAGATGAGATTTTACGAGTTGCGCCAGCTGTCTTTGAAAAGTTGGTGGGGCGTGAAGTTATTTTTACACTTCGAACTAGTTGTGAAGGTGGCTTATTGGAAGTGACAGATGCGGAATATGTGGCTTTGATTAAAGAAGTTGCTAGTCTCTATCAGCCTGAATTTATTGATTTTGAATATTATTCTCATAAGGAAATTTTTGAAGAAATGATGGAGTTTCCTAATTTGGTCTTGAGTTATCATAATTTCCAAGAAACACCAGAAAACTACATGGAAATCATGTCAGAATTGACCAGTTTATCCCCAGCAGTTGTTAAGATGGCTGTTATGCCAAAGACAGAGCAGGATGTATTGGATGTCATGAACTATACGCGCGGTTTCAAGACACTCAATATGGAGCAAGCTTATGCCACTATGTCTATGGGAGATTTAGGGAAATTATCTCGCTTATCTGGCGTGTTGACAGGTTCTTGCTGGACCTTTGCTAGTCTGGACGAAGCTAGTGCGCCAGGGCAAATTTCTCTTGCCAACATGAAAAAATTCTTAGAAGAATTGGAGAAGTAGATGAGGTATTTGACAGCGGGTGAATCCCATGGACCACGTTTAACGGCTATTATTGAAGGAGTTCCAGCAGGGCTTTCTCTGACTGCTCAAGATATCAATGAAGATTTGAAACGACGCCAAGGCGGCTATGGTCGTGGTGGACGTATGAAGATTGAAACAGACCAGGTTGAGATTACAGCAGGTGTGCGCCATGGAAAAACGACTGGCGCGCCAATTACACTCAATGTCACCAATAAAGATCACCAAAAATGGCTTGAAATCATGTCTGTTGAAGACATTGAAGAAAAGCTCAAAAGTAAGCGTCGCATCACTCATCCGCGTCCAGGACATGCCGATTTGGTAGGGGGCATGAAATACCGCTTTGATGATTTGCGGAATTCTTTGGAACGATCATCTGCTCGTGAGACAACCATGCGTGTTGCAATCGGTGCTGTTGCCAAACGGATTTTAGCAGAGTTGGACATTGACATTGCCAACCATGTAGTTGTCTTTGGAGGCAAGGAAATTGATGTTCCAGACAAGTTGACCGTTGCACAAATCAAAGAATTGGCTAAAAAGTCTGAGATTTCGGTGGTTAATCAAGAACGCGAGCAGGAAATCAAGGATTACATTGACCAAATCAAGCGCGAAGGAGATACTATCGGCGGTATCGTTGAGACGATTATCGGTGGAGTTCCAGCAGGTTTGGGTTCATTTGTCCAATGGGATAAAAAGTTAGATAGTAAACTGGCTCAAGCTGTTGTGTCTATCAATGCCTTCAAGGGTGTAGAATTTGGTGTTGGCTTCCAAGCGGGTTACCGTAAAGGCTCAGAAGTCATGGATGAAATTCTTTGGAATGAGGCAGATGGCTATACTCGTCGTACCAATCATTTGGGTGGTTTTGAAGGCGGTATGTCTAACGGTCAACCGCTGGTTATTCGTGGAGTTATGAAGCCTATTCCAACTCTTTACAAACCACTTATGTCTGTTGATATTGAGACACATGAGCCATACAAGGCAACGGTGGAACGCTCAGACCCAACAGCTTTACCAGCTGCTGGTGTGGTCATGGAGTCAGTAGTGGCAACGGTTATTGCGACGGAAATCTTAGAAAAATTCTCTTCAGACAATATGGAAGAGTTAAAAGAAGCAGTCGCGCGTTACCGTGACTATGTCAAGAATTTCTAAACACACTCTGGGTAGAACCTACTCGGAGTGTTCTACTATCAGACGAACATGAAAATAAAAGGAGGTAGGATGACAAAGACTATTTTTATTGCAGGTTTAGGGCTGATTGGTTCATCTATGGCTCTTGGAATTCGTCGTGATCATCCAGATTATCGGTTGCTAGGCTATAATCGTGGAGAAAATTCACGGAATATCGCTCTGGAACGAGGTATTGTAGATGAGGTGACAGATGATTTTGCAAGATTTGTACCTGAAGCAGATGTTATCATTTTAGCGGTACCGATCAAGCAGACCATTGCCTTTTTGAAAGAATTGGGACAGATGGAGCTCAAGGAAAAGGCTCTGATTACAGATGCTGGTTCGACCAAGGCAGAGATTGTGGCAGCGGCAGAGCGGTACTTACCCGATACAGCTAACTTCATTGGCAGTCATCCAATGGCAGGTAGCCATAAGACAGGAGCGAGTGCTGCGGACGTTTTACTCTTTGAAAATGCCTACTTTATTTTCACACCGAGTCGGTTGACCAAGAAAGATGCGATTCCTCGGTTGACGGATCTTTTATCAGGACTCAAGGCGCGGTTTATTGAGATTGATGCGGCAGAGCATGACCGTGTGACCAGTCAGATTTCACATTTTCCTCATGTTTTAGCGTCAAGCCTCATGAATCAAGCTGGGGACTATGCGGATGAGCACCCATTTACCAATAATTTTGCGGCAGGTGGTTTTCGGGATATGACACGAATTGCCGAGAGTGAGCCAGGTATGTGGACCAGTATCCTCATGACCAATCAGGTAGCGATTTTGGAGCGGATTTCGGAATTTCAGTCGCGTTTGTCAGAAGTTGCTGAAAAGATTGCTAATGGTGATGAAACTGCTATTTGGGAATTTTTTGATCAAGGAAGTCGTACTCGCAAGGAAATGGAAATTCATAAGCGAGCGGGTGTGGACTCATTCTACGATATTTTCATCAATGTTCCCGATGAAGAAGACGTTATTCTCATGATTTTGGAATTGCTACGTGGAACTTCAGTGGTTAATCTTCGGATTAATGAGGAAAATCGTGAGGATATTCACGGTATTTTACAAATTACATTTAAAAATAAAGAGGACTTGGAACGGGCGGCGCGTGTCATCCGTGAAAATACAGACTACCAAGTTTTCATTAGTTAGGAGGAACCAATATGTCAATAAATATTTACGATATTGCCAACGAATTAGAGCGTGCAATCCGCCATTTGCCAGAGTACAAGGCAGCAGAAGTTGCCAAAGTGGCAGTGGAGAGCAATCCAGAAGCCAAGAAAATTTTTGATGCCTACATGGACTATCAAAAGGATATTCAGGCTAAATTACAATCTGGTCAAATGCTAGAAGATGATGTACAGGCTAAAATGCAAGATTTTAGTCGGCAAGTTCAGGGCAATCCAATCTTGACAGACTACTTTACGAAGCAACAGCAATTATCTCTTTATATCTCAGATTTGGAGAAATTAATTTTCAAACCGTTGCAGGATTTGTTATAAAAATGAATTGAACTTGGGACGAAAGTCTCAAGTTTTTTGATATTTATAGAGATGCTAGTTTGGTGTAACAGTTGGTTGCACAGTCTCATTCTCTTGCACATAAGCGATCTCGAATAATTGAGAGTAATCATAAAAATTCTTCCATACCGAACTGTATCAGGTGTGAGTGAAATATAGTAGTGAAGGAAAATTGATTTGGTCAAATCTCGATTTTTTATACTTTCTTTTATATTTCTCGCAAAAGTTAGTAAAAAAATTTTAAAAAAATACTTGACAAAAATCTAGAAAACGATTACAATTCAAACTGTGAGAACGGTTTCACATTTTTAGAAAAGAGCAGATATGACTACGATACGACAAGTTGCAGAAAAAGCGGGGGTTTCAACCTCAACAGTTTCCAGATATATTTCTCAAAAAGGCTACGTTAGTCAGAAGGCAGCTCAAGACATCGAACGAGCCATCCGAGAATTAAATTACGTTCCAAATTTTATGGCCCAGTCATTGAAGACCAAAAAAAATCAGTTAGTGGGACTACTCTTGCCAGATATTTCCAATCCTTTCTTTCCTAGATTGGCGCGTGGTGTAGAAGAATTCCTTAAGGAAAAAGGCTATCGAGTCATGCTGGGGAATACTAATAATAAGGGGCACTTAGAAGAAGAATATCTGAATGTTTTGATGCAGTGTAATGCTGCTGGTATTATCACAACCCATGATTTTACCAAGGACCATCCTGAAATTTCGATTCCAGTAGTGGTAGTGGATCGGGTCACACAGGATACACAGTATGGAGTATTTTCGGACAATGAGGAAGGTGGTCGTTTGGCAGCCCAGTTAGTTTGGAAAGCTGGAGCAAAAAATATTCTTCTAGTACGAGGTCCTTTGGACAAAGCGGAAAATTTGAACCAACGTTTTCAAGGGAGTTATGATTTTCTGGAGATGAAGCAAGCTCAATTCTCGATTGGGGATAGCCGTAGTTTTGACTTTGATCAAATTCAGTTGGAAGCTAGGCAACAATTAGCTAGTTATCCAGAAATTGATAGTATTATTGCACCTTCAGATATTCACGCGATTGCATACATTCACGAAGTGTTGAATTGTGGCAAACGAATTCCAGAAGATATTCAAATTGTTGGTTACGATGATATTTTGATGAGCCGCTTTATTTATCCTGCCCTATCAACGATTCATCAGTCGTCTTATCTCATGGGGCAAAAGGCAGCCGAGTTGATTTACAAGATTACCAATCAGCTGCCAGTTCAGGAAAATCGCATTAAATTACCTGTTCACTATGTTGAACGAGAAACACTTAGGAGGAAAAAGGATGAGTAAGATTATTGTGATTGGAAGCGTTTCTATGGATCTAGTCATGGAAACAGATCGCATTGCACTGGAGGGAGAGACGGTATTTGGTAACCGTTTCTCCATGTTTCCAGGTGGCAAGGGGGCCAATCAGGCAGTTGCTATTGGTCGTTTGAGTCAGCCAGAGGATGAGATTATCATGTTAGGAGCGGTTGGCCAAGATTCCTTTGGTTCGATTTTATTAGAGAATCTAAGAGAAAATCATATTTTTGTGGACAATGTGGGAACGGTACCACAATTTTCAGGTATTGCTCAAATTACACTGTATCAAGATGATAATCGCATTATTTATTGTCCTGGTGCAAATGGGGAAGTCAATCCAGATAGCTGGACGGATGAGTGGAAATCCTTTGAAAATGCAGATCTAGTTGTTCTGCAAAATGAGATTCCCCATCAAGCTAATGTAGCCATTGCAAAATTCTGCAAAGAGCAGGGAATCAAGATTCTCTATAACCCAGCTCCAGCCCGTTCAACCGATATGGAAATGCTAGACTGGGTGGATTACTTTACACCGAATGAACATGAGTGCCAGGAGCTGTTCCCGGAGAGGGAACTGGAGGACTTACTGAATGATTATCCAGAGAAGTTAATTGTGACGCTGGGAACAAGAGGTTCCATTTATTCAGATGGACATCAAGTGCATCATATTCCTGCCTTGAAGACCCAACCTGTTGATACAACTGGTGCAGGTGATACCTTTAATGGAGCATTTGGGTATGCCTTGTCACATGGGATTTCAGTGTTTGAAGCCTTACGGTTTGCAACGCTGGCTGCTCACTTGTCAGTACAAAAATTTGGTGCCCAAGGCGGCATGCCAACAATGAAGGAAATGAAAGAGAGTTCGTATTATGAAAAAACATGGGATTTTGAATAGTAATTTAGCTAAATTGGCGGATGATTTAGGACATACAGATCAGGTTTGCATTGGTGATTTGGGCTTACCTGTACCAACAGAAACTCCAAAAATTGACTTGGCTTTGAAAGCAGGTCATCCGAATTTCCAAGAAGTTTTGGATGTTTACTTAGAACATATTCTAGTGGAAAAAGTCGTCTTGGCGGAAGAAATTAAAACAGCCAATCCAGAACAATTAGCAGCAATTCTTGAGAAATTAGACGATACAGTAGATATTGAATTTGTTAGTCACGAAACCTTGAAAGCCATGAATCACGGAGTAAAAGCAGTCATTCGAACTGGTGAAAATACACCGTATTCAAATATTATTCTACAATCAGGAGTCATCCTCTAGAAAGGACACGTATTCATGAAAATTGATATGAAGGATATTTCCAAATCCTTTGGTTCTAACCATGTGCTGGAAAAGATTGATTTGACCTTAGAATCTGGTCAAGTCCACGCGCTAATGGGGGAGAATGGTGCTGGTAAGTCAACTCTGATGAATATTTTGACGGGGCTATTTCCAGCTAGTTCAGGTATTATTTTGATTGATGGAGTTGAGCGAACCTTTTCAAATCCTCAAGAGGCTGAAGAATTTGGGATTAGTTTTATCCACCAAGAGATGAATACATGGTCAGATATGACAGTCTTGGAAAATCTTTTCTTGGGACGTGAAATGAAGAATAAGTTTGGCTTATTGCAAGAGAAAAAAATGCGGGCAAAGGCAGAAGAAGTTTTCCGCCGCTTGGGAGTAACTATTCCGCTTGATGTCGCTATTGGAACACTTTCGGTTGGTCAGCAGCAAATGATTGAGATTGCCAAAAGCTTGCTTAATCAACTGTCTATTCTTATCATGGATGAGCCAACGGCTGCCTTGACAGATAGAGAAACAGAGCACCTTTTCCAAGTTGTTGATAGTTTGAAAAAAGAAGGTGTGGGAATTGTGTATATTTCTCACCGTATGGAAGAAATTTTTAAGATTACAGACTTAATCACCGTTATGCGAGACGGTATTGTAGTGGACACCAAGGTGACAGCCTTGACGGACACAGATGAACTAGTCAGAAAAATGGTTGGTCGGGAATTAGAAGATTACTATCCTGAAAAAACATCTGAAATTGGAGAAGTGGCTTTTGAAGTGGAGGGACTCAGTGGACAGGGCTTTACAGATGTTTCCTTCCAGGTAAGAAAAGGAGAAATTCTTGGTTTTTCTGGTCTAATGGGAGCTGGAAGAACTGAAGTCATGCGAACTATTTTTGGCATTGACAAGAAGGCGGCTGGCACGATTAAGATTGACGGAAAGGAAGTCAATATTGCAAGTCCCTATCAGGCTATTCAGCAGGGAATTGGGTTTTTGACAGAAGATAGAAAAGATGAGGGCTTGGTACTAGATTTTAGTATTAAGGATAATATGACCTTGCCATCTACCAAAGACTTTAGCAAGAATGGGATTTTTGATGAAAAGACAAGTCGCGTTTTTGTACAAAAATTGATTGATCGCCTAGCTATCAAATCTGGGACACCTGATTTGGAAGTGGGGAATTTATCGGGAGGCAACCAACAAAAAGTAGTGCTAGCTAAATGGATTGGCATCGCACCAAGAGTATTGATTTTAGATGAACCTACTCGGGGTGTGGATGTCGGAGCCAAACGTGAAATTTATCAATTAATGAATGAGTTGACTGACAGAGGTGTACCGATTATCATGGTATCATCTGATTTGCCAGAAGTGCTGGGAGTCAGCGACCGTATCATGGTCATGCATGAAGGGAAAATCAATGGTGAATTGAGTCGCGCAGAAGCTAGTCAAGAAAAAGTCATGCAGCTAGCAACAGGAGGAAAATAAGTTGAAAAATATCGTAAAAAATATGCCAGAGTTGACCACTCTGATTGCCTTGATTGGCTTGATGATGGTGATTACCTTTATCAATCCAAATTTCTTAACGACCAATAATCTGCTCAACTTGCTCTTGCAGGTAACTGCAAATGGCTTCATTGCCTTTGGAATGACCTTTGTTATCTTGACGGGAGGAATTGACTTGTCAGTTGGTTCAATCTTGGCTCTGTCTAGTGCTCTTAGTGCAGGTTTGATTGGCCAAGGGATGCCAGTAGGCATTGCTATTGTCCTTGCCGTCTGCATGGGTGGTATCTTTGGAATGCTGAATGGACTCTTTATTTCTTTTGGGAAATTGGCTCCCTTCATTGTAACCTTGGCTACCATGACTATTTTCCGAGGAGCGACCCTGGTTTATTCTAACGGAAATCCAATCACAGCAGGTTTGTCAGATAGCTTCCTCTTCCAATTTTTGGGACAGGGCTATGTTGTGGGGATTCCATTTCCCGTCATTCTCATGTTCCTTACTTTTGTTATTTTGTATATTTTGTTACACAAAACAGCCTTTGGGAAATCTATTTACGCTTTAGGAGGTAATGAAAAAGCGGCGTATATCTCAGGTGTTAAGTTAAACAAGGTTAAAATTATTATCTATACTATTTCTGGTATGATGGCTTCTATTTCAGGTTTGATTATCACGTCACGTTTGAATTCAGCGCAGCCAACAGCAGGTGCTAGTTATGAAATGGATGCCATTGCAGCAGTTGTACTTGGTGGAACATCCCTTTCAGGAGGGAAGGGGCGCATTCTCGGTACCTTGATTGGTGCCCTGATTATTGGTGTGTTGAATAATGGTTTGAACATCATCGGAGTTTCAGCTTTCTGGCAACAGGTTGTCAAAGGGATTGTGATTTTAATAGCCGTCTTACTTGACCGTTTGAAGGTAGCAAAATAAACTAGGCAGCAATATGAGAAATCACTCATATTCAGTATCTAATAGAATTTATCATAAAGGAGTTCCCAATGAAATTTGGAAAAAAATTAGGCGTTTTAGCCCTCGGTATGTCACTTGTTCTTACTCTCGGTGCCTGTGGTAAAACAGGACTTGGCAATTCATCCAATCAATCAAACAAGGAAGTTCCTCAAAAAGAAGCTAAGGATTTGAAGTTAGGTGTATCCCTATCAACGACAAATAACCCTTATTTTGTAGCCATGAAAGATGGGATTGATACATTTGCTAGTCAAGAATCCGTTACTGTCAAAGTAACAGATGCCCAAGATGATGCTGCTCGTCAAGCAGATGATGTTCAAAACTTTATCAGTCAAAATGTGGATGCCATCTTGATCAACCCAGTTGACTCTAAAGCTATTGTTACAGCTATCAAATCAGCCAACAGTGCCAATATTCCAGTTATTCTGATTGACCGTGGTAGTGAAGGTGGCGAAGTCTTGACAACAGTTGCTTCAGATAACGTAGAAGCAGGAAAAATGGCGGCAGAATACGTTGTCAAAGAACTTGGTGAAAAGGCCAAAGCCTTTGAATTGTCAGGTGTACCAGGAGCATCTGCAACAGTTGACCGTGGTAAAGGTTTCAACGAAATTGCTAAAGCAAAATTAGACGTCCTTTCAAGTCAATCTGCCAACTTTGACCGTGCAAAAGCCTTGAATACTGCTCAAAACATGATTCAAGGAAATAAAGATGTTCAAGTTATCTTTGCTCAAAATGATGAAATGGCGTTGGGTGCTGCTCAAGCTGTTAAATCTGCAGGTTTACAAAATGTCTTGATTGTAGGAATTGATGGACAACCAGATGCCCATGAAGCCATTAAAAAAGGCGACATTTCTGCAACAATTGCCCAACAACCAGCAAAAATGGGTGAAATTGCTATCCAGGCAGCCATTGATCACTATCAAGGTAAAAAAGTAGAAAAAGTAACAGTGTCTCCGATTTATCTTGTTACTAAAGACAATGTTGACCAATACAACTGGTAAGATTTCCCAGAAACAAAGTCCTCATGCCGAATAGCATGGGGATTTTATGCATTATCTAGCACCTCTATTCAAAAAAAGTAAATTTATTCATAAAATTCCTTGACAAAGCTATTGAAAAGTTTTATTATTTTACTAACCTAATAAAAATGAGAAAGAGAGAAACTCAGATGAGTCAGAATTGTCAGCTTAAAATAGCCAAGCATTCTTATTACTACAGCTACTTTAGATAGTGTTTGTAGACATGTTTACATGGATGCAAACACAGAAACGAAAGTTTGTATCTATGTGGCTGTGGTTATTTAAGCTGTGCCCACTAGATGAAATCTAAATGGGCACTGAGATTATTTTTCTGTTTTTCGTTTACAGTGAAATCATAGGACCGTTTAGATTTTATCTAACGGTCCTTATTTTTATACAATTCTTCTTCTGAAATGGATTTTTCACATTTTGAAAATAGAAATGGAGATTTTACTATGAAATTTAAAAAGTTTACTCTTGCTACTTTTGCACTTTTGTCAGCATTTTCTTTAGCTGCCTGTTCTTCTTCCAAGGAGAAGTCTGATAAAGTTAGCGTTGGAATTATCCAGTACGCAGAACACGGTGCTCTGACAGCAGCGCGTGAGGGATTTTTAGAAGCTTTGGAAGATGCAGGTTACAAGGAAGGTAAAAATTTAACAGTTGACTATCAAAATTCTCAAGGCGACCAAGCCAATCTCCAAACTATGGTAGAGCAATTGGCAGGTGAACATGATGTTAACTTTGCGATTGCGACACCAGCAGCGCAGGCCCTTCTCAATGTAGATGCGGATACGCCAACAGTTTTTACAGCCGTGACAGATCCTATATCGGCGGGCTTAGTAGATTCTATGGAAAAACCTGGTGGCAATATGACAGGTTCCATTGATGCGACAAATGTGACTGGACAGATTGATATGCTCTTAAAAGTGGTGCCAAATGCCAAGACGGTAGGAATCTTCTACAATTCAAGCGAAGTGAACTCACAAGTACAGGCAGAAGCAGCACAAAAAGCCTTGGAAAAAGCTGGTATCAAAGTAGTCGTCAAGACCGTTACCACTACCAATGATGTACAGCAGGTTATGACATCTCTAGCAGGTCAAGTAGATGCCCTTTACTTACCAACAGATAATACGGTTGCCTCAACGGCTTCCACCATTGGAGAAATCTTGAAGGCTAAAAAGATTCCAGCTATCGGAAGTGATGAAGCCTACCTTGAAGGTGTCCTCTTCACTTACGGTGTTGACTTTCACGGTATTGGTGTCCAAGCAGGAGAAATGGCTGTCAAAATGCTCAAGGGTTATAAGGCAGCGGACTTGCCAGTCCAAGAACCCAAAGTAGCAGCAATTGCTGTCAATGAAGATATGGCGAAAGCACTTGGTTACGATGTAGAAACAATCAAGGCTTTGAATCAGTAAATGTAGGAGAAAATAGATGAATAAATGGGTAAAAAAATTAGCAGTAACGAGTCTTGTAGCGATCAGCGGTCTGGCATTGGTTGCTTGTTCTTCAGGTGAGAAAAAGGCAGATTCAAACTCTGTTAAAGTTGGGATTTTGCAATATATGGAGCATGATTCTCTCTCAGCTGCACGCAAAGGCTTTGTAGCAGAATTAGAAAAAGCAGGCTACAAAGAAGGGGATAACTTAATTTTAGATTATCAAAATGCGCAAGGTGACCAAGCTAACTTGCAAACCATTTCGGAGCAATTGGTAGGAGATAATGACATGGTCTTGGCGATTGCGACACCGTCTGCTCAGAGTTTAGCAACGGCTTCAACGGAAGTTCCAATTCTCTTCACAGCTGTGACAGATCCTGTTTCAGCAGACTTAGTTAATTCCATTAAAAAACCAGGTGGTCTTTTGACAGGTACGAGTGACCAGGCACCAATTGATAAGCAAGTAGAGCTACTAGGACAAGCTCTTCCAAATGCTAAAAAAGTTGGCATTTTGTATACAACCAGTGAACGCAATTCAGAAGTGCAGGTAGCAGAGGCTGAAAAACTCTTGAAAAAAGCTGGTTACACTGTTGAGAGGAAGGGGATTAACTCAACCAATGATGTACAGGATGCGGCTAGTAGTTTGATGAAGGACGTAGACGCAGTCTTTGTTCCGACAGACAATACAGTGGCTTCAACTATGACCATGATTGGCGAATTGTCCATTGCCAGCAAGGTACCTGTTATTGGCGGTTCGACAGATATGGTAGATGCAGGAGGTCTCTTGACTTACGGCACTAACTATGAGGCACTTGGTCGCCAAACAGCTAAAATGGCTGTTAAAGTTTTGAAAGGGCAAGACCCAGCTACATTAGCTGTTGAATATCCTGAAATGGTAGAGTTACATGTCAACAAAGACATGGCAGAAAAACTGGGCGTTGATGTATCCAGCATCTCTGTAGACAAATAAATAGAAATAAGGGAGTGGGAAAGAACTCATAGCAATTAGCAAAGAGTTCGTTTTCCCACCCCCGCACAGTTGATTAGGCTATCTTTGAAGCTTGAAAAGCGAACAAAGATACCAATCAACCACTGCGTCTTGCAATTCTAGCTTAAATAAATTTAGGAGTTGGACTTGAGCCCAGCTCCAGGTGAATTGTAATCGGGTTATATGCCCTTGTATCTTATGTAACTGAACTCGGGCTAGAATCCTAGTGAAAAAGATAAAACTTCCTAGAAACCTTGTTTCTTCGTCAGTTTTCCTATTTTCATACGGATTTCTATACGCCCTCGTATCTTAGAATTGAACTCGTCTGAAACTTTTTGCAAAAAAGAAGAGCCTTCCTAGTGTCTATTGGCACTTCGTCAGTTTCCCTATTTTTGCTTTGAGTTTTTACAGACTTGTATCTTAAGGAGTATATTGTGGATCTTATTTTATCAAGCTTATCACAAGGTTTGTTATGGTCAATTATGGCTATCGGTGTGTATTTAACGTTTCGTATTTTAGACATTGCAGATATGACAGCAGAAGGAGCTTATCCTTTGGGGGCTGCTATTTGCGCAATAGGAATTGTCAATGGACTCAATCCTCTTCTATCAACAGGACTTGCCTTTCTAGGCGGTATGGGAGCAGGCTTGATCTCAGGTTGCTTACACACTAAATTAAAAATTCCAGCCTTGCTGACAGGGATTGTCACTTTGACTGGACTCTATTCTATCAACTTGAAAGTCATGGGTAAGGCCAATGTTGCCTTGCTACGTCAAACGACATTAGTGACGCAATTACGTGATTTGGGATTGGACAAAACGGGAGCGGTTCTAGTCATTGGAGCGATCTTTGTTACTGCTGTTATCTGTCTTTTGACTCTCTTGATGAAGACTCAAGTTGGTTTGGCTTTGCGTTCAACGGGGGATAATATTCCCATGAGTGAGGCCAATGGTATCAATGTAGATCGCATGAAAATTTACGGCTATATGCTATCAAATGGCTTGATTTCTCTCTGTGGTGCCCTATTAACGCAAAATAATGGCTATGCGGATTTGAACTCAGGAACAGGAACGATTGTTATCGGACTAGCTTCTGTTATCATTGCGGAAGTCATCATCCGTAATCTCAGTATCGGTTGGCGTTTGGCTTCCGTTGTACTAGGCTCTATCTTGTACCGCTTGATTATTTTAGCGATTTTGGAAATTCCAGGTATGGATGCTGACTTGGTGAAACTCTTCTCAGCGATCCTCTTGGCGACAGTTCTCTTTGTGCCAGAATTGCAAAAGAAATTGAAAATTCGTAAATTGAATCTAGGATAGGAGAAATCATGTCAACAATATTATCAATTCAAGAAATTCATAAAACCTTTGAAGCAGGAACCATCAATGAAAACCATGTACTGAAAGGCTTGACTTTAGATGTAGAAGAAGGGGATTTCATTTCCATCATCGGAGGAAATGGGGCTGGTAAATCAACACTCATGAACTCTTTAGCAGGTGCCTTGAAGGTGGACAAGGGGGATATTCTTTTGGATGGGAAGTCCATCAAGCATGTCCCAGCTGCCAAACGTGCCAAAGATATTAGTCGTGTTTTTCAAGATCCTAAAATGGGAACAGCCTCTCGCTTGACCATTGAGGAAAATATGGCTATTGCCTACCGTCGTGGTCTTAAGCGTGGCTTGGGCTGGGGTGTCAAGGACAGTGAACGTAAGATTTTTGCTGAAGCGCTTAAGGAATTGGGGCTCAACTTGGAAAATCGGATGAAGGTGGATACCCAGTTCTTATCAGGTGGACAACGTCAAGCTTTGACCCTCCTCATGGCTTCTCTCGTCAAACCCAAAGTTTTGCTTTTAGACGAACATACAGCGGCACTTGATCCAAAAACCAGTGATATGGTTATGGAATTAACCAAGAAAATCGTTGAAAATCACGGATTGACCACGCTGATGATTACCCACAATATGGAGAATGCCATTGAGTATGGGAATCGTTTGGTCATGCTTCACCAAGGCAAGATTGTTGTTGATGTCCGTGGCGAGGAAAAGAAAAATCTGACGGTTCAAGATTTGATGAATCTCTTCCACAAAAATAGCGGTCAAGTTTTAACCAGCGATGAACTGATTCTGAGTTAGTAAATTGAAAAAACACCGATTCAGTTGAATCGGTGTTTAACGTATATCAGGTAAGTCAGAAGAGGTCTCGCGGATAAAATCAAGGAAAGTAGACAGTTCAGGACTTGGTAGAACATCATTACGGTAAGCGGCATAGTAAATACGCGCTTTTTTCAAAGATTCTACTGGGATAATATTGATATCCTCGAGATTATCTAAGAAGTCAAATTTTGGAATGATAGCTAAACCAAATCCCTGGGCAACTAGGCCCGCAACTGTTTCATCTTCACTGACTTCAAAGGCAATTTGTGGTTTACTATTTGCTTTCTCGTAAATTTGCTCAATAATAGGACGAATCCCGCTTCGTTTTGAGAACCAGACTTGTGGAAAGAGTAGAGTATCCTCTAAAGTAATACTTTCCTGATGCGCTAGTGGGTGATTCTTAGGAACAATAACGACAAGGTCTTGGGCAAAAACAGGAAGATAAGAAATAGTGGGATGATGATCCAGCTTCGAACAGAAAGCCACATCGTACTTGTCTGCTACGACGCCATCAATCAAATCACTGGACATGCCACTATCGTTGTGGAAGTCAAAGTTGATATTGGAATCTGGGTGTTCATCAAGGAAACGACGAACTAGGTTTGGTATCGCCTTGCGACCCAGCACACGCAGGAGTGTCAAGTTGAGTGTTGTGCGACTGCTATTATTTTTTTGTAACTGCTTGACCCCATTGTCGAGGATTGCCAAAGAGGATTGGACAGTAGCGTAAAATTCCCGACCGGCCTTGGTCAAGACGATATTCCGCCCTTGCTTGGTAAAAAGTGAAACGGTCAGCTCCTCTTCCAGCATCATAATGGCATGGCTAAGGGTAGGCTGAGTAATATGAAGCTGACGTGCAGCATCAGTGTAGTGCTCTAAGTCGGCCAAGGTTAGAAAATAACGTAAATGTTGTAAATTCATAATAATCACCAAATTATCCTTGCTTTTAGTGTAGCATAATTGATAGATTTTATCTATAAATAGTCGTAAAAATATTGATTTGTTTTTCTTATATAGCTAGATTATAATGGGAAATGTAGAAAGTGAAAAAATTAACAAACTAAGGGGGACATGGATTATGTCAGAACTTTCACCAATTACAATCAGCTCTTGGACACTCGGTGACCAATGCAAATTTGAAGACCGTGTAAAAGCGGCTAAAGAAGCAGGTTACGAAGGAATTGGTCTTCGTGCAGAAACTTATGTTGATGCCCTTCAAGAAGGCTTGACGGATCAAGATATTTTGGATATTCTTGCTAAATACGATATCAAAGTAACAGAAGTTGAATACATCGTTCAATGGGCTGAAGAGCATCGTAGCTACGAACAAAAATACAAAGAACAAATGTGCTTCCACATGTGTAAATTATTCAATGTTGGTCACATCAACTGTGGTCTCATGGAAAACTACTCAGTAGAGTACACAGCACAAAAATTGAAAGAATTGTGTGGACGTGCTGGTGAATTGATCATCGGTGTTGAGCCAATGCCATACTCAGGTCTCCCTACATTTGAAAAAGCATACGCAGTTGTTGAAGCATCAGGTTGTGACAATGCGATGTTGATTTTGGACACATGGCACTGGGTTCGTGCAGACCAACCTTACATTGACTTGACACCAGATCAAGCAGCTAAGGTGATTTCAATCCAAATCAACGATGCTTACGAACGTCCATACGCAGCATCTATCTTGCGTGATGAATCTATGCACGACCGCTTGGCTCCAGGTACTGGTGCAAAAGACACAGCTGGTTTTGTGCGCATGATCAAAAATGCAGGTATTTCACCAAAAGTAATCGGTGTAGAAGTTATCTCAGACGAAATTCTTGGTCGTGGTCTGGCAGAAGCTTCAGCTCATACATTTGACAACACTATTAAAGTCTTGGAAGAAGCATGGCCAGAACAAGTACCAGCTAAATAATGAAAACGGTTTTTATAGCTGATGAATTTTGCTATAATAGAAATTAAATGATAGAGGAGAACAAATAAATGTCAGATAAATGGTTAGGCCTTGAAGGAAAAACTGCAGCAGTAACAGGTGCCGTTGGTGGTATGGGACGTACCATCGTTCAAGAATTTGCGAAACAAGGTGCTAATGTTGTCTTAATGGATATCCGTGAAGAAGCTTTGGTGGCATACGCTGAAGAAATCGCAAAAGAATATGGTGTCGGAACACTTGCAGTTGTAACCAACTCAACTGTAGAAGCAGATGTAGATAATGCAGTTGCCAAGGCTGTTGAAAAATTTGGTACAGTTGATATTTTGGTTAACACAGCAGCTATGCTTCGTGCTTGTCCATTGGAAGACCTTCCACTTGAAGAATGGCGCCAAACAGTTGATATCAACTTGACAGGATACTTCTTGGTATCTCAACGCTTTGGTCGTCAATTTATCAAACAAGGAAAAGGAAACATGGTGCACATCTCAACAATCGCATCTGTCTTTCCAGAAACGTATTCAGCTGCTTACAGTTCAACAAAAGCTGGTGTTAACATGATGTCACGTCAAATGGCTGCAGAATGGGGACAATTTGGTGTTCGTTCAAACTGTATCCAACCATGTTTTGTAAAAACACCATTGTCAGAAAGCTTCTACGCTGACCCAGTCGTTGAAGAAGGTCGTAAAGCATTGACAGCCAACAAACGGATTGGTAACACAATGGATATCGCTAATGCAGTTCTCTACTTGGCAAGTGACCGTTCTGACTACACAAACGGCCATGAGCTTCGTGTAGAAGGTGGGTTTGGTATCATGATGGGTGACCAAACACCAAAACCAGGTGGACGCCGTGAATTTGCTGAAAAAGAACACAATGCCTACCTTGAGCGTATCAAAGGAAACAACTAATCACAAACGTATAGCCAGAGGAGAGCTCATCTCCTTTGACCCATAACGAAAGGAATTATGAATTAATGTTTAAGAATAATAAATACAACTTTACAGCCTTCTTGCTGTGGTCAGCTTACTTCTGTCACGGGATTCAAGCTCTCTTGATTTCACAAAATGCAAAATTCTTTGCAGTCAAATGGAACTTGATTTCACAAGCTGATTTGACTGATCCTAAGAAATTGGCAGTTGCAACTGGTACAGTATTGGCTGCAGTTGCTTGGACTGGTTGGGGTAAATTGTCCTTCCTAGCTTTCTCAGGTCCATTATCTGATAAAATTGGTCGTAAACCATTGATTGTTGCTGGTTTGCTTGGTTACGTGTTGATGTTTGCATCCTTCTTGTTTGCAACAGATATTGTCTTCGTAAACTTCTTGGCCTTCATCGGTGGTGCTATGACATCATTCTACGACGGAGCTATCAACCCAGCCCTCTTTGAAATGTACCCAGAGAACAAGTCAACAGCATCTGTTCTTGGTAAAACATTCATCTCCGTTTCATCTATCTTGTACCCATTGGTTGTTGCCTTTGTAGCGACAAATGGTCTTGCTCCTGAAATTGGTATCTGGATTCCACTCGTGCTCAGTGCAGTTGTATTTGCAGGTGTTCTCTTTGCCAAATTCCCAGACTTGGATTTGCAAAAAGAAGAAGGTTTGTCGGCTTCAGCAGCCATCAAAGAACTTGAAAAACGTCAAAACGTTGCAACTGTTGGTTCAGTTGAAAAAGCAAATCACGGTAATTTCGCTCTTGACGGTACGGTCTTGTCAATCTTTGCTTTGACCATCTACTCAAACTTCTACCTTTTCCAACAAGCTTCAAAAATCTATGCAACAAGCGTATTGAATATGTCAGAAGGTGCTGCGGCATCTGTAACTTCTCTCTACCAATTGGGTGGTTTGGTTGCAACCTTTGTCTTCTCCATCATGATGGCGCGTGGTGTGCGTGATATGTCTATCCTTGCAATCAGCCCAGTATTTGCAGGTTTGGCAGGTCTTATGGTCTTCTTTGCCCCATCACCAGCTACCTTGACCATTGCAGGTATCATCGTTGGTTTCTGTGCTGCTGGTGGTCTTCTTCAAATGGGGAACGGTGTCCTTAACCAATTCTTCGATACAAACAAAGGTCGTAATACGTCAGTTTATTACTTCGTTATGGCGCTTGGTTCAATCATCATTCCTAAAGCAGCTGGTAGCTTGATTGCAGCAGGTAAAGGTGAATTGATTATGTTGATCATGGCAGGTACAGGTCTTGCTTCAGCGGCTCTTATGTTCTTTGCAGGTACACGTTACAGCCATATCTTCGGCGTATCTATCTTCTCAAACTCTAAAAAAGGCTAAGAACCGTGAATACAGGTTCTAATGTCTAAAAATAAGGTGCAGGACTGAGGAGTTTCCTCGGTCTTGCACCTGTATTATCTTTGAAAGGCGATAGCTTAGTGGCAAAAAATAAATACATCCCCACCATTGGAAGTTTGTATGTAAACTATGTTTTCCAAGGGATTGCAGCAATCATTGTTTCGCAAAATATGTCGGTTCTTCGGGAGAACTGGGGTGCTTCTTTCAAGGAAGTCTCTCTAGTACTGAGTGCCATTGGAGTTGGACGCATTTTGAGTGTGAACTTCGCAGGTATTTTATCTGATAAGTTAGGCCGACGTCGGTCGATTTTGCTGGGAATTTTTTCCTACATTGTCTTCTTTATCGGTCTGCTCTTATCTCCCAACTATCTTTGGGCCTTTGTCTTCTCAATTTTTGCAGGTTTTGGAAATGCCTTTCTGGACACTGGTACCTATCCAGTAGTCGTTGAAGCCTTTGAAAATCCTTCACGAAATAGTGCTCTCAGTGTGCTAAATAAAGCCTTTATCTCTATGGGGCAGTTTATCTTCCCTATCATTACCCGCTTTATTCTGCAAAATGATTATTATTTTGGCTGGACCTTCATCGTCTCTGCTCTCTGTATGGGGCTTAATCTCTTCTTGACCCTTCGTCTGTCTTTTCCTGCTGTTCAAGATGGAAAAGTGGTGCAGATAAGTCAAGAAGATTTGGAGGAAAAGGCGGAGCATTCCTTGCAAGAAACAGGTGCGAATTTTAAGATTGAGGGCGTAGCTTTGTTGATTTTCTCATTCGTGTCCGTATCCTTATTTAACATTTTCATCACTTGGATTCCTTCATTTGCACAAGAAGTTTTACGGATGAAAGAAGCAGATAGTTTGGTCTTGGTCAGCTATTACAGTATTTTTTCATTTATTTCTGTCTTTGTGACCTCTTTTATCGTCAATCGAGGTATCAATATTCCAAAATTTATGATTTTCTGTACGAGCATTACAGGCTTGGCTTTAGCCTATATGCTGTTCAATCCAAGTTTTGCGACAGTTATGTTGGCAACCTTCTGTGTCGGTTTCTTCTCAGCAGGAGGAATTTGGCAACTAGGGCTGGCGGTCTTGCTGGAATTTTTTCCCTTCAAACGTGGGGTGATTACAAGTTTTTATTCACTGGCAACATCTATTTCAGTTATGGGAATTCCTTATTTGACAGGAGTTCTGGCTGAGCAAAATATGCGCTATATTTTTGTCCTAAATGCTGGACTAGCTTTTCTAGGGGCGGCTTGTCTCGTCCTTGTTCACAAGCGGTATCAAACAATTTTTTACAAATAAGAAAGAGGTTCTATTATGACAGAACGTTTATCAGGTCACACACTCTTGGTTAGCTTGATTGCTACACCTATCCGTCACAGCTTGTCACCAAAAATGCACAATGAAGCTTATGCAAAATTGGGCTTGGACTATGCCTATCTTGCATTTGAAGTCGGTCAAGAAGAATTGGCTGATGCTGTCCAAGGTATCCGTGCTTTGGGTATCCGTGGTTCAAATGTTTCAATGCCAAACAAACAAGCCATCATTCCTTACCTTGATGAATTGTCACCAGCTGCTGAATTGGTCGGTGCCGTTAACACTGTCGTAAATAAAGACGGTAAAGGTCACTTGGTTGGGCACGTGACAGACGGTACTGGTGCTGTTCGTGCCTTGGCTGAAGAAGGTGTTGACGTGAAAGACCAAATCATCACTTTGACAGGTGCTGGTGGTGCTGGTACAGCTATTGCTATCCAATTGGCCCTTGATGGTGCAAAAGAAATCCGTATCTTTAACCGTAAAGATGATTTCTATGCAAATGCTGAAACAACTGTTGAAAAAATTAATACTCGTACAGAATCTTCAGCTACCTTGACAGACTTGGCCGACCAAGCTGCCTTCAAACAGTCAATCGCTGAATCAAGCATCTATATTGACGCAACAAGTGCAGGTATGAAACCTCAAGAAGATGTCTCATTGATTGATGATCCAGCTGTTATCCGTCCTGACTTGGTTGTCTTTGATGTTGTCTACAGCCCACTTGAAACAAAATTGCTTAAATTTGCTAAGGCACATGGTGCTAAAAAAGCCCTCAATGGTATCGGCATGATGCTCTACCAAGGTGCAGAAGCCTTCAAACTCCACACAGGTGAAGATATGCCGGTGGAATACATCCGCGATACATTCTTTAGCGACGCTAAATAAGCGGTATTGATTGACCAGAACTTGAGATAAAAGTCTCAGGTTCTTTCACTTTAACTGCTTTAACAGTTTGACGCAGTGGTTGACTGAATGTTCTCTTCCCTTGCTACGCAAGTAATTTCGAATAATTGAAGCTAGTTTCACTAGCTATATTTATAGCCACCAAAGGTCCCCCAGACCTTTGGTGCTAGTCAACTGTGCGGAGGTGGGACGACAAAATCGATTTCTGCGAAATCACAATTTTTGTCCCACTCTCTTTTCATGTGTGAAAGTGTTTATATTGAAAATCTTAGAAGGAAGTGTCTTATGACAGAACGTTTATCAGGCCACACCTTGATGTTGGCTCTTATTGCAACCCCTATTCGTCACAGTTTGTCTCCAAAAATGTACAATGAGACTTACGCTAAACTTGGTCTTGACCTAGCTTATCTTGCCTTTGAAGTTGGTCAAGAAGAATTGCCAGCTACTATTAAGGCTATTCGTGCTTTGGGAATTGTCGGCGGAAATGTTTCCATGCCAAATAAGCAGGCTATTGTTCCTTACATGGATGAACTATCTCCAGCGGCTAAGATGATTGGTGCGGTCAATACTTTTGTGAATCAAGATGGTCATCTAGTGGGGCATAATACAGACGGTGTCGGTGCCGTGCGCTCCTTGGAAGCAGAAGGTGTGGATGTGAAAGACCAAGTGATTACACTGGCAGGTATCGGTGGTGCTGGTACAGCTATTGCTGTTCAACTTGGCTTGGAAGGTGCTAAGGAGGTACGCATTTTTAATATCAAAGACAAGGCTTTCGAAGCTGCGGCTGGTATTATCGATACGATTAACAAGGAGACCAGCACAAAAGTAACCTTGGAAGATTTAGCAGATACAGAGAATTTCTACAAATCAATCGGAGAGAGTTCGATCTATATCGATGCAACTGGTATTGGGATGAAGCCGTTTGAAGATATGAAGCTGATTAATGATCCAGCAGTGATTCGTCCTGATTTGGTAATTTTAGATGTGGTTTATAGTCCTGCTGAAACACAACTCTTGAAATTTGCCCGAGAAAATGGTTGTCAAAAAGTCTTTAATGGACTTGCCATGATGTTGTATCAAGGAGCAGCAGCCTTCAAATTGCACACAGGTCAGGATATGCCAGTTGACTATATTCGTGATCTTCTATTTGACAGGAAATAGTTTAAGAAAGGAGCTGAAATCTCATTTTGGCTCCTTTTTTGCGGGGAAATGTACCTTACTGGTTGACAAAAGTTGATAATTTAGTAAAAAAATCAACCAATTAATTAAATGGTTAATCAAAAGGAGGAAAATAGAAAAGAAAAAATAGTTGCTCTATCATTAGCAACTACAGCGATTTTAGGCTTATCATCTGCCTATATTTTGTCCAAACAGGGGAATGCTAAGATTGATAGTAAGGCAGAAAATACAGTTTCATATGTTTTTGGTGGAAATAAATCAACGTCCAAGGCCCAAAAAGGTTCAGACCAGATTCAGAAAGAAAAACTGAGTCCAGAGGAAGTTTCTAAAAAAGAGGGGATTACAGTAGAGCAGATTGTCATCAAAATTACAGCAGATGGCTATGTGCCCTTTCACGGGGAACACTATCATGTTTATAATGGGAAGGTGCCCTACAATGCCATTATTAGCGAAAGCTTATTGATGACGGATTCTAGTTATCATTTGAAGCAGGAAGATATTGTCAACGAAGTTAAAAATGGCTATTACTTCCACCATTGGAGCTATGATTACAAGCAAGAGCCGGGTCAAGTAGACCGCCATAGAAGTTTCTATACTGTTTTCAAGCCAAATCATTTTGAATCTTTCCAAATTTATTTGGAACCACAGCCTTCTACCATATTTGACCGTGCAAAATACCCACATCTTCGTCAGATGGACTATGTCCGTGTAGACTTCCATACGTTGGACAATGGCTACTTGGAGTATAAAGGGGAAAGAAGTGAGCATTTCATCTATTATATTCGTGATGACCAATCTTGGGAAAAAGTATTTGCCGCAGGTTTGGAATTACCAATAGTGATTGCAAAACCAGGATTTGAAGTTGTTAAGGGAACCTTTGATATTGAAAAACTTTGTCAAGGTAGCTTATTGATCCAACAAATTCAAACCAGTATTTTCCAAGTACGTTTTGGTACGACTAGTCCAGTGATTGGAACGTATATCCAAAGCAATCCAGCAAATTCATTGGATCCAAATGATTCACATCGGCCATCAGTCTACGATTTGCAACATCCTTATGACTCGCAGAATTATGTTCCAATCGCTTTTGTAGGGTGAGCATGGACAACTAGCTTCCAACCTACAATCAAGCCAAGTCTTTGTAGCCTTGGTATGTAAAGGAACTCATTTATCTCAAATCAGTTTGCCAACCCCAGTGGCTCAATAAGGTTATAAAGCAGGTTCATGGGATATGGAAGTAGGTGCCATCGCTCAAGAAGCTGAAGTCTACGCAGTAAACTTTAGTCCTGCTGGTGAAGAAGATAAGCCTGTTCAACCAGATCAACCTATCCAGAAGATGAAGAAGAAGATTTGTTGAAGCCAGATCTAAACCTTCCAAGCCAACCAGGAAATACTATATGGGATGACCTTCTCAGTCCAGATCCAGAGTTGCTTCCTACAGTAGATGACCAAGAACAGATTGAGAAAGAGTTGGATGAACTTGCTCAAACATACAATGTTGCCAGAGAATAACTACTTTATGATAAAGACCAGCACATGGTGACAATCACGAAGCCAGACGGTAGTCAAGTTCACTATGACTTATTACTGAAATCAGAAGTGAGTGACTTACCAGTTGCGCCAGGGCAGCCTAATGTAGATATGAGCTACGAATTCTAACGAAGAAAAATTTAGAAGTTGGAAATGAGTCCAGCTCCGTTTTTTTTTTTTTATTGACAAATATCCTCTAATTGATCCATACGAAAACTCATGGCACAAAATTCTGGGTCGTCAAAATCTTGTCCGTAATGAAACATGCGCAAGTCAGGTGCGTCAGGAGTATCCCATTCTGCAGCCTCTGACTGGTCAGGGTTGAATGTATCAATCAGATGTAGAACTTTATCCAAAAAAGTCGGTGGAAGTGGTTCAGGCCAGTGGGCGTAGAGAATGTCTCGGATAGGTAGCTTCTTTACTGATTCAATGGCTGCTCGGTAGCGACTAAGTGGAACTCCTGGTCCATAGAAAATTCGTTTGACAATAGCATCTCCGCTGAAGAAATAGTGACTTTCAAGATCGAAAAATCCAATGAAACCTTTGGTATGACCGGGAATAGCGATAATCTGTAGCTGTTGATTTCTTAGGTCAATGACTTGCCCATCAGTTAGAAATTCAAAGCGGTAGGGACCATCATTTTCCACTTGAGGACAAACTTTTTGCCCGGGAACCGTTTCAATCGGAAAGACAAAACCTTCATGACTGGGCCATTCATCCTGTCCAATCCAGACAGTATCAAATTGACGATTTCCCCCAGAATGATCGGGAAGGACATGGCTGTTAACCACCAAGAGCGGGAGCGAAGTCAGCTTTTCCACATAGGATTTTAGATCTGAAATACCGAAATCCGTGTCGATTAGTAAAGCTTTTTCTTGTCCAATAATCAAATAAGAAATACAATCTCCCCAGCCAGGCAGTCGACCAGGTTCAGGGAGAAAACCTGGGCATTGAATAGCGTAAATACGCTCTGTAATTTGCCAATGGTGGCAGTCCTTTAAGCCCTTGTCAATACCTAGAGTAATCAATGGTTAGTTCATAAGAACCTCCTTTTTTATGATTATAATCTCTTTTTATCAAAATTCCATGGAAAATTTTATAGGAAAAGTTTGGTAATCTATAAAGAAAATTTATGAAATCGATTTATAAGTTTTATAAAAAAGACATGTGAAAAACTTCTCAAACGGTGATAAAATAAAGGCAGTTAAAACAATGGATTTGAAAGGAAGTTTATCTATGAAATTGAAATCTTTTCCAGGTTATGAGGATCACCTGTTTTCTTATTTGACAGATGGTAGTGAGGAAACCTTGGCTCGTAAAAAGGCACAAGGTCAAGCTATGATGGCCTACGAACTTCCTGAAGGAATGACCATGGAAGATCGTATGATTCCTGGTCCAGAAGAAGGTCAGGAACTCTTAATCCGTGTCTTCACACCAGCAGGTTTGCCAGAAAAAGCACCGATGATTTTGGATATTCATGGTGGCGCCTTTGTAGCTGGTACAGTTGCTTTTGACAATGCTCGCTGTATTGGAATTGCGTCGCGCGTGCCAGCCATTGTAGTGGCAGTAGAGTATCGTCTCTGCGGTGCAACAGGTTACAGTTTCCCAGTACCACTTGATGACTGTCATGCAGCTTATATGTACATGCATGATCATGCGGAAGAATTTGGTGGAGACCCTGAGCGCCTTGGTCTCCATGGATCAAGTGCGGGTGCGACCCTAGCGGAAGGATTGGCACTTTACCTCCGCGACCACAATGAACCTGCACCATCTTTGACAGTTCTCAATTGCCCAACTTTTGATACAGCGATTGAAGAAACTTACTCCTTCCAACAGCTAACACAGGTGAAAATGGGACCAGCTAATAAAGCCTTCGGTGCAGAAGCTGCCTACCTTGGTGGTTACAATGGTCAACAACCTTCTTACTACGCCTTCCCAGCCTTTTGTCACGATATTGGTGGCCTTGGACCAACTATGATTATTGCTGGAGAATACGATACCCTTCGTGATTCAGCTTGGAATTATGGTCAACGCCTTCTCCGCGCAGGTGTTCCGATGGAATTTTTCCTAGCCCCTCGCTTAGGACATACCTTTACAGCAGCGCCTCACCCATACACAGACTTTGTTCACGAAATGATGGCCTGGTCCTTCAAACGTGAGTTTGGTCTGCTAGATGATTTGAAAAAATAAATAATAGAGAAACTATTTAGGAGAAGAAATTATGAGCCCAGCTATTCTTGCATTGATCATGCTAGCCATTATTGTTGTCTTTATCTTATTTGAAAAACAGCTCAAAATTCCAATGAATTTTGTCCTGTTCACCGTTCCAGTCATCTTTAGCTTCCTCATGGGCTATGACTTGACGCAAACGAGTAACTTTATCTTAACGCAGTTGAGCACAGTGATGAATCAAACAGGCTACATGCTCTTGTTTGGTTTGATTTACTTTGTGATGCTGACAGAGACAGGCATGTTTGATGTGATGGTCAATGCTGTCATGAAAATCATTGGCAATCGTCTCAATGTGGTTGGTGTCATGATTTTGACAACGGTCTTAGGATCCATTGCTTACTTGACAGCCAATATGTCAACAACCTATCTGATCGTCTTTCCAATTGTGATTCCTCTTTATAAAAAATTCAAGATTGACCGTGACTTTGCCTTTATCATTTGTCAAACAGCAGTTGCAGCCATGTGTTGGTTGCCTTGGGGGATTGAATGGCAGGGACAGATGCAGAAACCTTGGCAGCAGCTTCAATTCCTTGGGGATTGTGCTTTATTCCAACCATTATCTTGCAATACGTCTACTTTGCATGGCGCCATAAAAAAGAACACGGTACCCTAGGATTACCAGAAGGTGCAGAAGCGGAAGCAGATCATGCAGAAGGGGCAAAAGAAAAAGAATTCGCGCGTCCTGACTTATTCTGGGTAAATTTCCTTGTCTTTATCTTGGTCATCGTGGGCTTAGCGGTATTTAAGGTTCCATCTTATCTCGTCTTTGTGGCAGCTTCAATGGTAACAGCTTTGATCAACTATCCTAAGAATTTTGGACAAATTTGGAACAAGGCTGGTATGACATTCTTTAACGTTTTAATCATGCTTCTTGCCATTTGTTTCTATCTTGCTATTTTTAATGCAGCACCTGAAGACGGCAGCAAAATGTCAATGGTTGCATCTTTGGCACAATTATTAGAAAGTATTTTCCCAGCCTTCTTGCTCAAATACATGCACATCATCTTCCTTTTGTTGGCCGTGCCAATCATTTACTTTGTACCTTATCAATTGTACAATGCCCTCTACCCACTCTTTATTTCAGTAGGGGCAACCTTTGGATTGTCACCAATTATGATTATTGCACCGTTTGTATGTAATCTTGCCTTGGCAACTTCTGTTACCCCAATGAACTCGGCGACTTTTGTCGGTTGTTCTTTGATTGAGGAAGAAGTAGGACCATATACACGTCATGCAGCACCAATCATGTTTGTGACAAATATCGTGGTTATCTTGACCGCCATTCTCTTTGGATTATTGCACTTCTAAAAGAAAACTAGGTTCCGTTGGACGAAACCTAGTTTTTCGTTTGTTCAAAAAAGGCTAAACAGTAATCACAAAATTTCTGTGTGAGCGGCGAAATGTAATCCTTTTGGCGGATTGCCAAGTAAATGATTCGTTGAGATAGAGGGTTGCGTATTTTGAGTTTTTTGACAGGGAAGGAGGCGATACTAGGGATATCTGGCATGATAGCAATACCAAAATCTTGTGCGACGAAGCCTAGAATACTGAGGTCGCTTTCTAATTCCAGTTTTATTTTTGGTTGCAGGTCAAGATTGGCAAAGGTCTGGTCCAAGTATGGTCGGAGGCCACTACTTTGATTGTAGTAGACGTAGTCGTAGCTCAAGCTCTCCTCGAGGCTGACTTGTTCAAAGGCGGCAAGTGGATGCTGCTCAGGCACTACTAGGACCAAGTTTTCTGTCGTGAGTGGTTCAAAGTGAATGGAGTCAAATTCTTCCACTTTGGAAACGAAGGCTAGGTCTAACTTTTCATCCTTCAAGAGTTCCAGCAAGTGCTTAGAATTATTTTGTTCAAAGTCAAAATGGACCTCTGGATAATCAGCCAAAAACTGCTTGAGAAGAGTGGGAGACTTTTCAATTCCCATGGTGTAGATAAAGCCCAGATGAATATTGCCACGGTTGGGGTCAATTTCTGCCAGGATACGATGACTTCCTTCTTCAAGTGCATTCAAGGACTGGGCGGCAGCGTCATAGAAAATCTTTCCATAGCGAGTTAAACGGATATTGCGCCCAGTCTTTTTGAAAAGCGGGACACCTAGCTCTTTTTCCAATTCGGAAATCATATAACTAAGATTGGGCTGGGAGGTATTGAGTTCTTGGGCTGTGCGGGTCATATGCTCAGTTTTCGCCAAAGCGATAAAATATTCCAAGTGTTGTAAGTTCATAATCGACTCCTTGTCTTTATTCTATTATACTCTAAATTTTGACAGAAAAGATAAATATTATTGATAGATTGGATAAAATATATCTATTAGATTTATGTATTTCCCTATGATATAATTTTAGTGAAAAATCTCACAAAATGAAAAAAGGTGAAAATATGGTAGAAAATTTCAAACCTGTTACAATTGGAAATGTAACATTTGGACAAGGTCGTCCAAAAATTATCGTCCCTTTGGTTGGGAAAACAGCTGAAGAAATTCTTGCAGGTGCACGTCAAGCCAAGGAATTAGACTGTGACTTGATTGAATGGCGTATTGACTTTTATGAAAATGTTACGACACCAGCAGATGTAGCTGCCTTGTCAAAAGAAGTGACTGCAGCAACTGGTAAGCCAGTTTTGGTGACATTCCGTACTGCCAAAGAAGGTGGTGTGTTGGAAATTTCAGACCAACTCTACTTTGACATTTATGCAGCCGTATTGAATGATGGTCATGCGGACTTGATTGACTTGGAACTTTTCATGTCTGACCAAGAAGTGCAAGATACCATTGCCTTGGCTCATGAAAAAGGAACAAAAATTATCATGTGTAACCATGATTTTGATGCAACACCAAGCCAAGAAGAGATTGAACGCCGTCTCCGTCTCATGGAAGAAAAGAATGCAGATATTTGTAAGATTGCGGTCATGCCACAGTCGAATGCGGATGTCTTGACTCTTCTTCAAGCGACTGCAGCGGTTTATGCGACTTCTACTCGTCCACTCATCACTATGTCAATGGGGGCGCTTGGTATGGTCAGCCGTGTTAGTGGTGAAGTGTTTGGTTCATCCGCAACTTTTGGTGCAGCGGCGAAAGCTTCAGCACCAGGTCAAGTACCAGTCGCAGAATTGCGCAACATTCTCTCAACATTGAAATTAACAAACGAGGACTAAGATACATGACAAAAGAACTTTTTGAAACGATTGACTTCAAATCAGGCGTCAGCTTGAAAAATCGTATCGTCATCTCTCCAATGACAACCCAATCTGCCTACTTTGACGGTAGCATGACAGAAGAATTGATTGAATACTATGCTCATCGTTCAGGTGAAGTTGGTGCGGTTATTGTGGAGTCAGCCTTCGTTGAAAACTATGGTCGTGGTTTCTTTGGAGCTGTTGGTATTGATACAGATGACAAGATTGAAGGTTTGTCACGTGTAGCCAAAGCTATTCAAGAAAAAGGTTCAAAAGCCTTTATCCAAATCTACCATGCAGGACGTATGGCCTTTCCAAATATGAATGAAGGTCGCAACCCAGTTTCAGCTTCTCCAGTAGCAGCCCTTCGTCCAAATGCGCCTGTTCCGACAGAAATGACTCACCAAGAAGTCTTGACTATGATTGACAACTTCGCAGAAGGTGTTCGTCGTGCTATCAAGGCTGGTTTTGATGGGGTCGAACTCCACGGTGCTAACACCTTCCTCTTGCAACAATTCTTCTCACCACACTCAAACCGTCGTACAGATGCTTGGGGTGGTAGCCGTGAAAAACGTGCTAAATTTGCAATAGAAGTTGTCAAAGCAGCCAAACGTGTCATGGCTGAAGAAGGTGCTGAAAACTTTGTCCTTGGTTACCGCTTCTCACCAGAAGAATTGGAAGAGCCGGGTATCCGCTTTGAAGATACGATGTACTTACTCAATACCTTGGCAGAGTATGACTTGGATTATTTCCACTTCTCAATGGGGCTCTACACACGCGGTTCGATTGTTAATCCTGATAATCCAGAAATGCTTATCAGCAAATTCAACAAACTTAAATCAGGTAAATTGGCTGAAACTCCAATCATCGGTGTAGGGAATATTCGTCAAACGGCTGACGCAGAAGGTGCCTTGGAAGCTGGTTATGATGTGATTGCTGTTGGTCAAGGTTTCTTGATTGAGCCAAACTGGGTTGAAAAAATCCGTGACAATCAAGAAGTTCGTCCATTTGCAGATGTATCTGAACGTGAAGAATTGGTTGTTCCAACGCCATTGTGGCACTATATGGATGATGCTTTTGGTCTTGTAAAAGACATTGAGGCTGAAAAAGCAAAAGCAGAACGCCTGCAAGAACTCATGAGCAAACCGCTTGAATTCAACCCAGGTCAATACCATGTCACAGCTCACGGTCACAATAGTGAATTGCCAATGGTAGTAACCTTTGACGAATCTCGTATTACAGCTGTTGAAATTGACAGTGAAGGCGAATCAGCTGGCCTGTCTGACTTGGTATTTGAACGCATGCCAAAACAAATCATCGAATTCCAAACCTTGAATGTGGACGCCGTTTCAGGGGCATCTTCTACAAGTAAAGGGGTCATTGATGGTGTGTCTGACGCAGTTCGTTTGGCAAGTGGACAAGATGCAGTTGATGTCTTGAAAGCACGTCAGAAACCAGTTATTGAGCGCTCAACAGAAGTTTTAGAAGAAGAAATAGACGTTGTCATCGTTGGCGGTGGTGCGGCTGGTATCGCAGCTTCGCTCCGTGCGGACGAACTGGGTCTCAAGGCTACCTTGGTTGAAAAACTCAGCTTTATCGGTGGTGCGATTTCCGTTTCAGGTGGTAACCAAGTCGTTACGGGTTCTCGTTTGCAGATTGAAGAAGGAGTTGCAGATGATACTCCTGAATTAATGGCAGAAGACTTCCTTAAAAATGGGAACAACCAAAACGTTATGGAACTCTTGAATCTCCTGGCCAACAATGTTGGTACAGCGACTGACTGGGTACATGACTATGTCGGTGTTGAATATGATATGGCTGGCGGTTTGCACGTTCTTGCTGAATACCGTAAGAACCGTGAATTGGCTTATGCCCATGGTGGACATGGCTTTGCAGCTTCTGTTCGTGAAAAAATGGCTGCTTCAAATGTCAACCTTCTTCTTCAAACCAAGGCTGAAAAACTCTTGACAGACGGCCAAGGAAACGTGACTGGCTTGGTTGCCGTTGAGGAAAATGGTACAACTCACCGTATCTCAGCCAAAGCAGTTGTCCTTACAACAGGTGGTTATGGTAACAACAAGGCTATGTTGTCAGACGAGCTCAAAGACGTTCTCTTCTACGGAACTCGTTCATCTATGGGTGAAGGTGTACAAATGGCGCAAGCGCCAGAAGTGGATGCGGCAACTCGCATGATGGAACTTGGGAAAATCTACCCTAACGGTGTGGAAGTCTCACCAGGTACTGCCAAATCAACTATCGGGGGTAACATTGCCATTCTCCGTCGCAACGGTATCTTGGTCAACACCAACGGTCATCGTGTCATCAACGAACGCGCAAGTAACCACGAAATTTTGGATGTCCTTATGGAACAAGATCCAAAACTTCTTTACCTCTTGATGGACCAAGAAACATTCGATATTTTCCGTAAAGAAATCGCTGAAGGTGGTATTTCTGCTAAGGAAGTTGACAGTTGGTTGGAAGCAAACGGAAGCAAGACCCCATTCCTCTTCCATGCGGATAACTTGGAAGCCTTGGCTGACTTGGCGGGTATGGATACACAAGCACTTGCGAACACCGTATCACGCTTTAATGAGTTTGTCGCAAACGGTAAAGATGAAGACTTCGGTCGTCAAATTGAGTTCTTGCAAACACCAGTTGGAAAAGGACCATACTACTTGATTGAGCAAAAACCACGTTTTGCAACAACGATGGGTGGTCTGGTTGTCAATGATAAACTGGAAGTCCAAAATAACTCTGGTAAAACAATCGGCGGTCTTTATGCAGCCGGTGAAGTTGTCGGTGGTGTCATGGGGACAGACTCACCTTCAGGTGCCAACAATGCTTGGGCTCTTACATCAGGTAAATTGGCAGCAGAAAATATTCAAGCTAAAAACTAATCTAGGAGAAGTTGGAATCATTTCCAGCTTCTTTTTTAGATACTCTAAATACAAAGAATGATAAGCAAGGTTTTTTGAGTATTTTTTCATAAAATTTACATAAATAGTAGAAAAGTATGATAAAATGGTGATAAGTTTTAAAGGGAGAGGTTGGTGTGTATGCTGTTAAAAACAGGTGTTGAATGCCTTTCAGGGACTATTCGAGTTCCTGGAGACAAGTCTATTAGTCATCGGTCTATCATGTTTGGTAGTTTGGCTAAAGGAGTGACCAAAGTTTACGATATTTTGCGTGGCGAGGATGTCTTATCTACTATGCAGGTATTTCGTGAGTTGGGTGTGCATATTGAAGACAAGGGCTCTGTTGTGGAGGTGCACGGTCTTGGTTTTGATGGTCTTCAGGCACCACAAAAACCTCTTGATATGGGGAATTCAGGGACCTCTATTCGCTTGATTTCAGGCGTTTTGGCAGGACAAGATTTTTCAGCTACCATGTTCGGGGATGACTCCTTATCGAAGCGGCCCATGGATCGTGTGACCATTCCCTTGAAGAAAATGGGTGTGGATATTTCAGGTCAAACGGAACGTGATTTGCCGCCTTTGACCATTAAAGGTAACAAAAATCTGCAACCTATTTCCTATCAATTACCAGTAGCTTCTGCCCAAGTCAAGTCTGCCTTAATCTTTGCAGCCTTACAAGCCGAAGGTGAGTCCGTCATCCTTGAAAAAGAATTGACTCGCAATCATACAGAGGACATGATTCGTCAGTTTGGTGGAGAAATTTCTATGGACGGCAAGGAAATTCGAATTAAGGGCAAGCAGGAATTCACAGCACAAGAAGTGGTCGTTCCTGGGGATATTTCCAGTGCAGCTTTCTGGCTAGTAGCAGGTCTTATTGTGCCAAATAGCCGTATTGTCCTTGAAAATGTCGGCATTAACGAAACTCGGACAGGTATTTTAGATGTGATTAGAGCCATGGGTGGAAAATTGACCATCAGTAATCATGATGAGATTGCTAAGTCTGCTACGTTGACGGTTGAGATATCTGATCTGCATGGTACAGAAATTGCAGGTGAACTCATTCCACGACTGATTGATGAATTGCCTATTATCACGCTTTTGGCAACGCAGGCAAATGGCACAACTATTATCCGTGACGCAGAAGAGCTCAAAGTAAAAGAAACAGATCGCATTCAGGTGGTGGCGGATGCTTTAAATAGCATGGGAGCCAATATCACTCCGACATATGACGGTATGATTATTGAAGGAAAAACAGCTCTTCATGGTGCCAATGTCAATACCTTCGGCGACCACCGTATCGGCATGATGACGGCTATTGCGGCTCTCTTGGTCCAAGATGGGGAGGTTTATCTGGACCGGGCTGAAGCTATCAACACTAGCTATCCAAGCTTTTTTGCAGACCTAGATAGTTTACTTTAGAAGGGAGACAGATTATGGCAATTTTACTACTTGGATTTATGGGTGCAGGTAAGACAACAGTTGCTTCTTACTTGCAGGAACATTACGACCAATTTCTGGATATGGACATTATTATTGAAGAAAAGATTGGCATATCTATTACTGATTTCTTTGCTAAGGAAGGCGAAGCTGCCTTTCGTAAGATTGAATCTGAAACGCTTGAAGAACTCCTTCAAACATCAGGTGATGTCATTATCTCAACTGGTGGCGGTGTAGTTATTTCGGAAAAAAATCGGGACTTGCTCCGTGCAAATCGTAAGCACAATGTGCTCCTCTCAGCTTCTTTTGAAGTGCTCTATGACCGCATTGCCAATGATAAAATTTTCCAGCGCCCTCTCTTTCTCAATAACTCAAAAGAAGACTTCCACGGGATTTATGAGCGTCGGATGATGCTCTATGAAGGATTGTCAGACTTGATTATCAATACGGACCATCGTAGTCCAGAAGAAGTAGCAAGGATTATCAGATGCGTATAGCTTATCTTGGACCGCGTGGTTCCTTTACCCACCACGTTGCCAGTCAGGCCTTTTCCCAAGATGAATTGGTTCCCTTTCAGACCATTACGGAAGTCATCAAGGCTTTTGAGCAGGGAGAGGTGGATTATTCGGTGGTTCCTGTTGAAAATTCTATAGAAGGCTCTGTCCATGAAACGTTGGACTATCTTTTTCATCAAGCTCCTATTCATGCGGTTGCAGAGGTCATTCAGCCCATTGCTCAGCAACTAATGGCGACTTCGTCTCAGAAGAAAATTGATGTGATTTATTCTCATCCTCAAGCTATTGCCCAAGGAAAGCAGTATATTTTAGAGCATTATCCACAGGCGAAGATTGAGATGACAGCTAGCACAGCCTATGCAGCCCGTCTGGTTGCGGATAATCCCGACCAGCCCTATGCTGCCATTGCCCCTCAAGCAGCGGCAAGTGAGTATGGTTTGGAAGTCATTGCCCAGGATATCCAGGAAATGGATGAGAACTTTACACGTTTTTGGATTTTGGGAAATGAACAGGTCCGTCTTCCCTTGGAAAGTCAGGTCAATAAAATCTCTCTTGCTCTCACTCTGCCAGACAATCTTCCGGGGGCTCTGTATAAGGCCATGTCTGTTTTTGCTTGGCGAGGAATTGACTTGACTAAGATAGAAAGTCGTCCGTTAAAAACAGCTTTGGGAGAGTATTATTTTATCTTGGATGCGGTTCACGAAGAGATTCAACTGGTGGACTATGCCTTGAAAGAATTGACAAGTCTCGGCATTTCTTATAAAATACTAGGGTACTATTTGGTATACACTGTCAAATAGGAAGGAATACCGATGAGAAATGAAAAAAGTTTCCTCAGTCATCATGAGGAGCTCAGATTGGATTATCTGCAAAAGAATATCCATTTTTTGAATGATAAAGAAAAGCGCGAATTAGCCTTTTTAACTTATAAAGATCAACATGGGGCAGTTAGTGCCCCTCTTCAGTCTGAAAAAGTTATCCGTCGTGGAGATGCGGAACTTCCTCCTTATAGATCTGAGAGATACATGGAAGACGAGATAGATGATCTACCAGAATACCCTCGAGAAAAACCAAGCCGTTCTCGTGCTCGTAAGGCTAGTAAGAAAAAAACAATCAAGGGAGTTCCACTTCCTCTGGATGCAGAACCCCTTATTCCTAAGAAAGAAAAAAAGCCACGTAAAAAAGGACGTATCAAGCGCTTCTTTACTTGGGTAGCTCTGATTTTAGTAGCAGTTTTAGCTGGAATGGCCTTCATGTTCTATAAGGGAATGAAGGCAATCCAAGACAGTCCAAATGCTAAAGCCGCAGAGACTGAAGTTTTCCATGGACAAAATACAAAAGACGGAGTCAATATCCTGATACTTGGTACAGATGGCCGTGTTGGAGAAACTTCTGATATGACTCGGACGGACTCTGTAATGGTAGCCAATATCAATAACTCTGATAAAAAAGTGAAATTGGTCAGCTTCATGCGTGATACCCTGATTAATATCGACGGATATGACTACAAGTTGAATGTGGCCTATACTTTTGGTGAGCAGAACAATCACCAAGGTGCGGAAAATGTTCGTGAGGTCATGAAAGAGAATTTTGATATTGACATCAAGCACTATGCCTTGGTTGACTTTTCAACCTTTGCGACAGCCATTGACACCATTTTTCCTGAGGGGGTTACCATCGATGCACAGTTTTCAACTATTGATGGCGTAGATGTGACAGCAGTAGATGTGCCAGACGATTTGAATATGAAGGATGGTGTGGTACCAAGCCAGACCATTACAGAGGGCAAGCAACAGATGGATGGTCGTACCTTGCTCAATTATGCGCGCTTCCGTAAGGATGATGAGGGTGACTACGGTCGGACTCGCCGTCAACAGCAGGTTCTCAGTGCTGTCTTGACGCAGGTCAAGAATCCAACCAAACTCTTTACAGGATCAGAAGCGCTAGGGAAAGTTTATTCATTGACCTCTACCAGCGTTCCCTTTAGCTTTATTTTGACAAATGGTCTTGGTGCTACTGTTGATGGATCAAATGGAGTGGAACAAGTGACAATTCCAGAGAACAATGACTGGATAGACGAGTATGATGTCTACGGTGGTTCAGGTCTTAAGATTGACTTTGAAAAATACAAGGAAAAGCTTGCCAAGATGGGCTTCCGCTAATCAACACCACTCTTAAATTTATGATATACTAGAAGGGACTTGGGTCTCTTCTTTTTTTATTCTATTGGCCCATATAGAAAGTAGAAATATGTTACAGAAAAACGACATTGTAGAAGTAGAAATTGTTGATTTGAGCCATGAAGGCATGGGGATTGCCAAGGTAGATGGTTTTGTTTTCTTTGTGGAAAATGCTCTGCCAAATGAAGTCATAAAGATGCGCGTGCTGAAATTGCGTAAGAATATTGGTTACGGTAAGGTTGAAGAATACATCGAAATTTCTCCTTACCGCAATGATAGTTTGGATGCGGCTTATTTGCGTACGGGGATTGCGGATTTGGGACATCTTGCTTATGAAGAGCAACTCAAGTTCAAACAAAAACAAGTGGTAGATAATTTGTATAAGACAGCACACATTTCAGATGTGGAGGTCTTACCAACGCTTGGAATGGAGCACCCATTTGCCTACCGTAACAAGGCGCAAGTTCCTGTTCGTCGTGTTAATGGTCAGTTGGAAACAGGTTTCTTCCGTAAGAATTCGCATGACCTCATGCCTATTGATGATTTCTTGATTCAAGAAAAAGACATTGATGCGCTGATCAATTTCACGCGTGATTTATTTTGCCGCTTTGATATCAAACCTTATGATGAAAAAGAGCAATCAGGTCTTATCCGTAATTTTGTTGTCCGTCGCGGGCACTATACGGGTCAAATGATGCTTGTCCTCGTGACCACACGTCCTAAGATTTTCCGCGTCGAGCAAATGATTGCCAAAATCGTCGAAGCCTTTCCAGCAGTGGTTTCTGTTATTCAGAACATCAATGATAAGAACACCAATGCCATTTTGGGGCCAGAGTTCCACACCCTTTACGGCAAGGATGTGATTGAGGACCAAATGCTTGGTAATACTTACGAGATTTCAGCCCAATCTTTCTACCAAGTCAATACTGACATGGCTGAAAAACTCTATCAAACAGCTATTGATTTTTCAGAATTGACGGCTGATGATGTAGTGATTGATGCCTACTCTGGGATTGGGACTATCGGCCTGTCTGTGGCTAAGCAGGTTAAGCACGTCTATGGCGTTGAAGTCATTGAAAAAGCTGTCATAGATGCCAAGAAAAATGCTGAGCGAAACGGTATTATCAACAGCACCTATGTCGCTGATAGCGCTGAAAATGCTATGGCACAATGGGTCAAAGACGGCATCAAACCAACAGTTATCATGGTGGACCCACCGCGTAAAGGTTTGACCGAAAGCTTTATCCGTTCCGCAGCTGAAACTGGGGCTGATAAGGTGACCTATATCTCATGTAACCCAGCAACCATGGCGCGTGATATTGCCTTATTTGAGGAATTGGGCTATAAGTTGACTAAGGTGCAGCCTGTTGACCTATTTCCGAATACGCATCATGTGGAGACTATAGCGTTGATACAAAAGATATAAAATTAGAAATCCTGCATTTTAAGCAGTTTTATAAGCATTTTGTCTTCGATAAAGATGAAGAAGGATACGTCAAAAAGAACCAAAAAAACTACATGGACGTAAGAGTAGTTTTGCAACTGGTATGAGGAGACACAAAGAAAAATATAATAAGATAAAACCCATTTTATACTTTCTACAAGAGTAGCTTAAACAAGGCTGCTCTTTTTTTATTTCAAAGAAAGGAGGTAAGGATGAATTTTGATTATTTTTATAATAGGCAATCTGAGATGTATAACTTCATTAGGTTACCTATGGTATTAATGGAAGATGAAATTTTTGAGAGCATTTCTATTGAAGCAAAAGTTTTGTATTCATATATGCTTAATCGAATGGGTCTTTCATATAAAAATGGCTGGATAGATGAAGATGGAAAAGTCTTTATTTACTACACAATTGAAAGTATAAAAGATCAATTTAATTGTGCCAGTGAAAAAGCAAACAAATTAATAGCTGAACTTGATATTAAATCAGGGATAGGACTAATTGAAAAGAAAAGACAAGGACTGGGAAAGCCTAACAGAATTTATGTTAAAGATTTTATGAGCATATTTAATAATATGGAATTAAAAAATCAAGAAGTTCGTAAAACAAAATTCCAGAAATTCGATAATCGAAATTCAAGAGATTCGAATATCGAAAGTCAAGATTTTCGAAAATCGGAAAGTAACTATAACAATATTAGTAATAATGAGTTAAGAAAGAATGATTTTAGTAAGGGACAAAAGCCTTATGGAATATATAAAAATATATTTTTGACTGATGAAGAATACAAGGACTTAACAAATGAGTTAGGAATTAGAATTAATGAATACATTGATAGGTTGTCGTCATATATGAAAGCAAATAACAGAGAATATCAAGACCACAAGGCAACGATAATTAATTGGTATCTTAATGATCAGGCAAAAAACATTAATGACAATTCAACAAGAAAAATGAATTACGATATAGGAGAGAGTTTATGAAGAACTTAAAAGATTTTGTATTAAGAGAAAATGATATTGAAAGAAATGGACATATTTATTGCAAGGTCTGTGGTAAAAGAGTAGATGGAGAATTAGTTGACCTTGGATTTACAAAGTTTATTCCTAGAATTAAATGTAAGTGTGAAATAAAAAGAGATAAGGAAAATGAAGAAAGAGAAAGACTTATGAAAATATCGTTATTGAAAAGAGATTGCTTCTCATCGCCAATCCAACACCAGTATACTTTTGAGAAATTCTTAAATGAAAAAGGTCAAGCCTATAAGGTTGCCTATAATTATGCCAAAAGCTTTGAACAAATGAAAGAAGACAATGTTGGACTTTTATTTTATGGAGATGTTGGTAGTGGAAAAACTTATCTTGCTTGTTCAATTGCAAATGAATTAATTGAAAGAAAACAAGTTAGAGTTAAAATCATGAATTTATCCCAGGTTATAAATCAAATACAAAAATCTGCATTTAGGCTAGATTCAAACGAAATTATAGATAACCTATCTAATATTCCATTGTTAATCTTAGATGACCTTGGAATTGAAAGGGATACATCTTATGCAAGAGAACAGGTATATAACATTATAAACTCAAGATACTTAAAGGGTAGGCCGACAATTTTTACTACAAACTTATCATTGGAAATTATTCAAAATCCTAATATTGACCTTGAGTATCAGAGGATATATTCAAGAATACTTGAAATGACAATACCAGTTAAAGTTACGGGAGAAGATTTTAGAAGAAAAATCCATCAAGAGAAGTTAAGAAAATACAAAGAGTTACTTTTATATGGAGGTGGAATAGATGATTAATGAAGAAGTATCTAGGTCAAGTCTTAATCTTGAAGTAAGACTTGCAAAAGCAACAAGTAAAGCAATTCTTGATGCCTTAAAGAAAGTTCACAAGCAAATAGAGGAACAAGGAGGCTTGAAAAATGTAATAAAAAATAATGGAGAAGAAGTAAAACTAAAAGATATGGTTAAAAAGGGACAGTTAGAAGAAATTAATCTAAAGGATCCTGAGTTAAAAGAATTAAAGAAAATTTTAAATAAACACGGAGTGAAGTTTTCTGTTATGAAAGATAAGGAAACTGGTAACCACTCTGTGTTTTTTCAATCTAAGGATATAAAGGTAATGGAACATGCCTTTAAAAAAGCAGTTAAGGTTTCTGAAAGAAAGACCGATAGAAAAGATTCAATAACGAAGACTATAAATAAGTTTAAAGATATGGCGAAGGATACCATTAGTAAAGATAAAGTTAAAAATAAACATAAGGAGCAAAGCTTATGATAAGTAATTTAAAAACATTTGAAAATAAGAATTTTGGGAAACTCACTGTTATAGAAAAAGACGGTGAGTTTTTCTTTATAGCAAATGAAGTAGCAACTATGTTGGGATATGTTAATCCAAGAAAAGCTGCTTATGACCATGTAGATGAAGAAGATAAGGGTGTAACGAAATGGAACACCCCTGGAGGAATACAGAATATTTCAATAATTAACGAATCAGGATTGTATTCACTTATCCTCTCATCAAAACTACCACAAGCAAAAATATTCAAAGCTTGGGTAACTAGAGAAGTCTTACCGAGCATTAGAAAAAATGGAGGATATATAGTAGGGCAAGAAAAGAAAACTAACGAAGAGCTACTTGCAGATGCAATTCTTGTAGCCAATAGAATTATTGCTGAAAGAGAAGAAGAGATTGAAGAATTAAGACCAAAGGCAGACTATTATGACAAATTAGTAGATTATAACCTACTTACAAACTTTAGAAATACTGCCAAGGAGTTAGGAATACCACAAAACCAGTTTATAAACTTTCTAATGGATAAGGGATTAATTTATAGAGATAAGAAAAAGAAACTCTTACCTTATGCAGATAAGAACAAGGGATATTTTGAAGTAAAGGAATGGGTTGATCCACTAGGTACACTTGTAGGAATACAAACATTTATAACGCCAAAGGGAAGGCACTACCTACTAATTTTATTAGATAGTGAAGGTTTCTACGATGAATAAGATATTAGAAGCCATTCTTTCTGATATTAAAAACTTAATTAAAATAGACAACCCTAAGAAATTTATATTATCAAACATTCCTTACTTATCATTCTTCTACATTGGAAATATCTTTTCTAAGCACATCAATTCTTATGTAGGAGGAGATATTATTGATAGAATAATGGTGGGAATTTCTGATATAGGAACTTTATCTTATATACCAAGCCTTAATCCAAGGGATTTGTTAGTAGGTATTTCAGTTGCTGCTCTTGTTAAGATAATTGTTTATAGTAAAGGTAAAAATAAAAAGAAATATAGGCAAGGCAAGGAATATGGATCTGCAAGATGGGGAGAAAGTAAGGACATTGCTCCATATATTGATCCGAAGTTTGAAAATAATGTTCTTATAACTAATACTGAAAGACTTACAATGAACTCAAGACCTAAAAATCCTAAATATGCTAGAAATAAAAATGTATTAGTAATAGGTGGTTCTGGATCAGGTAAAACAAGATTTTATGTAAAGCCAAATCTAATGCAAATGCATTCTTCCTATGTAGTAACAGACCCTAAGGGGACACTTGTGTTAGAGTGTGGAAAAATGCTTTATGAAAATGGATATGACATAAAGATATTAAACACAATAAACTTTAAAAAATCTATGAAATACAATCCATTTGCATATTTGAGAAGTGAAAAAGATATTTTAAAGCTTGTTCAAACCATAATTGCTAATACTAAGGGAGATGGAGAAAAGGCAGGAGAAGATTTTTGGGTAAAGGCTGAAAAGTTATATTACACTGCCCTCATCGGTTATATCTATTATGAAGCACCAGAAGAAGAAAAGAATTTTAAGACACTTTTAGATATGATTGACGCAAGTGAAGTCAGAGAAGATGACGAAACCTATATGAACCCAATTGATAGGCTCTTTGAAGCTCTTGAAAAGAAAGATCCAAGTCATTTTGCAGTTAAGCAATATAAGAAATATAAGCTGGCAGCAGGAAAAACTGCCAAGTCAATTCTAATTTCTTGTGGAGCTAGACTTGCACCTTTTGATATAAGAGAGCTTAGAGAACTAATGAGCGAAGATGAACTAGAGCTTGATAAAATTGGAGATAGAAAAACTGCTTTATTTGTAATAATATCAGATACTGATGATACCTTTAACTTTGTAGTTTCAATAATGTATTCTCAATTATTTAATCTACTATGTGATAAGGCAGATGATGTGTATGGTGGAAGGCTTCCAGTTCATGTAAGATGTCTACTGGATGAGTTTGCAAATATCGGTTCGATTCCTAAATTTGAAAAATTGATTGCAACAATTCGTTCAAGAGAAATATCAGCAAGTATAATACTGCAAGCACAATCTCAATTAAAAGCAATCTATAAAGACCATGCAGATACAATAGTTGGAAACTGCGACTCTACACTCTTTTTAGGAGGAAAAGAAAAAACAACAGTAAAAGAATTATCTGAAACCTTAGGAAAAGAAACCATAGACCTATATAACACATCTGAAACAAGATCAAATCAAAAATCTTTTGGACTAAATTACCAAAAGACTGGCAAGGAACTTATGAGCCAAGATGAAATAACTGTAATGGATGGTGGTAAGTGTATATACCAACTAAGAGGAGTGAGACCTTTTCTATCTGAGAAGTATGACATTACAAAGCACAAGAACTATAAGTTACTGGAAGACTATGACAAGAGAAATACTTTTGATATTGAGATATATATGAAGAGGAGAGATAAGCCTAGTTTGAAGTCAAATACTTTCATTATAAGAATTTAGTTTAAATTAGATTAATACATTATATAATTATTGTTAAGAAAGAGGTTGTAGATAATGAATGAAAAAGATATTTTAAAAAGCTTGGCACTTAATTTTTCTGAGAGGAAAAACGCAGCCGCTCTAAATAACTATGAGGTGTTATTTAACAATATAGTTTACGTAAACCAATTGTTTTATGATTTAACAATTAAGCTAGATGTTTTGAATAAAGAAATCGAACAGTTGATTATTGAAACAGATATGGTGAATGATGAGTTTAATGAAGTAACAAGCTCAAAACAATATTTTAAGAAAATTATTCCTAGGATATTGAAAAATGATTTCGAAATATTAAAAAAATTTTTAATTGTTTTTGAGAGCGATGAGATAGATAAGATAGATAGTAACAATGTTGGTAAATTAAGAAAAGGATTTATTGATTACAGTAACTTAGTAACCACAACTAGACAGACACTTGACAGCATGGTTTCAGATGCTTATCAACTAATAATATTAGATGCAAAAGAGCTAAATTTTCATGTTCTTACATCTTTAAAAAGCTTTGAACTATATGCAACTAAATCAATCAGGCATTCTTTATTTAACCAAGAAATAGAAGATGCGTTAAGTGAATTTGATAATTTAAATTATAATCAACGTGTAAGAGGGGTTGAGTCAGATATCACAAAATGTACAAAGAAGAATTTTGGTGACAAAATTGATTATATTTTTACTGAGTTAAATTTAGATAATCAAGAAGCTTTAAAAGAAGAATTGAAAAATTTATTTAGATTTTCATCTGAATTCACACATATTGGATATACATCAACTTTATTCACTAGCTTAGACAGTTCAGATATTATTTTTGGTAGTGATATTGGACCATATTTATTAAGCACTGAAAATTTTAATGAATTAAAGTATGAAATCTTATCGACTATGATGAGATTTATATCAGCGATATATCTTAAATCAATCTCTTTTATGGTAAATAAAGTTTATAAGCGTGAATACGCTACTCGATTATCTAAACAGATAAACGATTATATAACAGAGGTAAATCATTTCCTACAGACCAGAAATAACTCCTATTATTTTTTCATTAAAGAAGGTTTAAAAGATTCGGATGAAATTATTGAGTTACAGTGTATGTGTGGTGTAGTAAAGAAATGGGAACCACCTCATGACTTAGCTGAGATATACTGCAAAGGGTGTGGCAGTAGTTTTAACTTGATAGAAGTAGAGGGTGATCCAGGTTATATTATGACATCTATAGGACCGGTAAAAGTTATAGGATCAGATGTTCCTGAAATTTTTGAAATGAAATTTGAAGATAGAAAAGTTTTGTTTGATAATTGGAGAGAAATTATGAACAGTTATGAAGAAGAATAAAAGAAAAATAGTTTTATATAATGGGACGATAGAAATTAAAAACTCTATCGCCTTTTTTTATACTCAAAATTAGACCAGCTATCAAATGTCAAGAGAAAATAAAAAATAATTAATCTTGTAATTTATGGCACGTCAAATAAGCCTAAGGTTTAGGCTTAGAAAAATTAATAACAGTAAAATAACAACTAAATATTAGGTATGTAAGCTTTGTTATCTCTCAAAACAGCAAAAATTATGTTAGTAAGTTTTCTGGCAACAGCACCAATAGCTGTACCATGAGCCTTACCCCTTTGTCTAAGTTTTTGATAATACACAGACAAAGCAGGATCCTTAAAAGCAGCAACACTAGCAGCAAGCCAAATAGCACGTCTAAGATAAGGAGAACCACGCTTAGAAATTTTAGTGTCGGTAGCATTAAAATTACCAGATTGCTTAACAGCAACATCTAAACCAGCATAAGCAACCAACTGATTAGCTCTCTCAAAACGAGAAATATCACCGATTTCTGAGAAAATAGCAGCACCTAAGACATCACCAATACCGGTGATAGAAGTAATAACAGGGCATAAAGAATTAATCATAGAAGAAATTTCATCTTCAAGCTCAAGAATCTGATCTTCAAGAAAAGAAATTTGAGCAATAATCTGTTTAATTTGAAAAGAAAAAGACTTCAAAGCAAACTTAACACCAAAAGAATTAGAAGCCTTCTCTTGAATTTCTTTAGCCTTATCAATACCAAAGTGGCCCTTACTACACTTAGACAACATCTTAGCAAGCTCATCAGCAGGAATAGAAATCATATCCTCAGGTAATGGATACTTACTCAAAAGCTCTCTAGAAGCTACACCATAAATATTAGAAAAAAGCGAAGAATACTCAGGAAAAACCTGATCTAAAATAGCAACAAGCTTTCTCTTCCAATCAGAAGCTTCATCAACAAGAGCAAACCTGAACCTAGAAAGATTTCTAAGAGCAAAAGTATCCTCATCAGAAAAATGAGAAACAGAAAACTCTCCAAACCTAAGAATTTGAGCAATAACAAAAGAATCAACAGAATCATTCTTAGTCTGTCTAATATACATCTTTCTAAAAGCATCAGACTGAATAGGATTAATAACAATACAAGAAAAACCTAAATCAATCAAGAAAGAATAAAGAGAAAGCCAATAATGCCCTGTAGCTTCCATACCAATAATACAATTGTTAGAATCAATCGAAAAAGAGGAAATAAATTTCTGAAACTTCTCTAAACCTCTAATAGAATTAGAAAAAGAAAAAGACTCAGAAACAAGTTTCCCATCAGAATCAATTATTGAGGCTTCGTGGTTAGATTTTGCAATATCAACACCAATGTAAAACATAAAATCACCTAGCTTTAATATAAATTTAGATAGAGAAAGAACCCTCAAGAACTTTACGCCAATCAAACCTCGTTAGACATACAGCAACGAAATGTGCTATCCAGCTCATACTGATAAAGACGTAAAGAAGAGGCGTAACCCTAATTTAGGAAGACTAGCTTCAAGGAGGTTAACTACGACCTCTATCTATACAATTATTATCCCATAAGAAAGTGGGATTGAGAACAGAATGTAGTATTTATTACTACAACTATAATATACGAGGAGGTTAAAATGGTAAGGATAAGAAGTCCCACTAAAACAATTTAATATATAAGACATTTAGCGATTGAAATATAATTTCAGTCGCTTTTTTAATTAAATTTATAGATTAAGGAGAAGAAATTAATGGATAGAGAAATGATAAATATAAATGCAAATTTAGTTAAGGAAGCTGAATTTTCAGAATTTGAAAAAGATGGAGAAAATGTTCAAGTAGCAAATTTTGCTCTTGTTAAAAAATATGGAAAGGGAAAAGAATATACAAATTGCTCAGTATATGGAGAAAAGGTAGAAATTGTAAAAGAATTTGAAAAAGGAGATCTTATCCATGTCTTTGGATATTTCAAAGAAAACAAAAAAGGAGATAAGGTCTACAAGAATTTTATAGTTAAGTCACTAAACAAAATAGAAAATAAGAAAGAAAACGAGGAGGAATAATATGGAATTTTTTACAGCTGGAGTTGGAGTTTTAAAGACACTTGTAACTGCAATTGGTGCAGGTTTAGGAGCATGGGGAGTTATTAACTTAATGGAAGGTTATGGTAATGATAACCCTGGTGCTAAATCTCAAGGTATTAAGCAGCTTATGGCTGGTGGGGGAATTGTACTAATTGGTATTAAATTAATTCCACTACTTGCAAATGTTTTAAATTAGGAGAAAGTCTATGTTTGGTATCTTTGACAAGCTAACTGAATTTTTTAAGGATATGCTACTCGGAGGTATCAAAGCAAATCTTGAGTCCATGTTCTTAGATATAAATGACAAGGTAGGAATTATTGCAACTGATGTTGGTAAAACACCAATGGGTTGGAATGGAGAAGTATATAACTTCATAAAAAACATTAATGACAATGTAATTGTTCCAATAGCAGGTCTTATCATAACAGCAGTATTATGTATTGAACTCATAAATATGGTTATGCAAAAGAATAATATGCATGATACAGATACTTTTGAGTTTTTCAAATACATTATAAAGATGTTTATAGCAGTCTACCTTGCAAGCCATGCCTTTGAATTTTCAATGGCAGTCTTTGATGTGGCACAAAATCTTGTAAACAAAGCGGCAGGGGTAATCACTACTTCTGCCACTGTTTCAGGAGATCAGATAGTTGCTATGGTTGATTCATTAAAAGAAAAAGAAATAGGTGAGCTTTTAATGATACTAGTTGAAACAAGCCTTGTAAGGATTGCAATTCAAGGTATATCACTAGTTATAACATTAATAGTATATGGGCGTATGTTTGAAATATATGTCTACTCATCAGTATCATCCATACCATTTGCGACTATGGGAAATAAAGAATGGGGTCAGATTGGAACAAATTATATCAAGGGACTTTTTGCCTTGGGACTACAAGGTTTGTTTTTGATGGTATGTTTAGGTATCTACACCGTTTTAATAAGGACGGTACAGATTACAGATATTCACGCAAGCTTGTTTAGTATATTAGGATATGCTCTACTACTTGGACTTATGATGTTTAAGAGTGGAACAGTTGCAAAAAGTATTATGAATACCCACTAGGAGGAATAAATGTTAAAAAAGAAAAATTGTGCTTTATTGGGACTTGGAATTTTATTGGGAGGAACTTATGAGATCTTAAAAGAGAAAAAAAGAAATGAAGAGATTAGAAACTTAAAGAGGAGAATAAATATACTAGGAAGATGTCACAATGAATTTGTTATGTATCAAGGAGAATACAATGACAAAAATGAAGAAAAACAAGAAGAATTAGAAGAAAGAATTAGCTACTTGGAAGAGGAAACAACATCTAATTATGACCATATACTTGAACTTTCCAAAGAAGAAGTAGAGGGAGATTAAAATGGCGTATGTACCAATACCAAAAGATTTGGACAAGATTAAAACGAAGGTTGCCTTTAACTTAACTAAAAGACAACTAATAGGTTTTTCTGTGGCAGGACTAATTGGCATACCAACCTATTTATTTATGAAGAAATATCTACCTAATGATGTTTCAATCATTGTAATGCTAATAGTAACCCTGCCAATCTTTTTTATAACCTTATATGAAAAAGACACTTTAACTTTTGAAAAGTATTTTAAATTTTTCTATCTTCATAAGTTTTATCAACCAACTAAGAGAATAAGAAAGGAGGCATACCTTGAAGCAAAGAAAAAAGCAAATCAGCGACTTAAATCTAAGGGAAAAACAATTAAAAAAAGACAGAAAGGAAGTAAAAAGACTAAAAACAAAGAAAGATTCAACAAATAGTCTTCTAAGTGTACTTTTAAAGAAAGAGAAAAAGAGATTTACTGTTGAGGATACAATTCCATATATAAGAATGTTACCAGAGGGCATTTGCCAGTTAGATGAAAAAAATTATTCAAAGACAATTTCATTTCAAGATATAAATTACCAGTTGGCATTGGAAGAAGATAGAGATTTAATCTTTAACCAATTTGCCAACTTTTTAAATTCTTTTGATCCAAGTGTCCACATTGAACTTTCATATGTAAATCAATTAGGAAGAAATAGAGACCTACAAGACGCAATTAAAATTGCTGATAAGGGAGACTTTTATGACGATGTAAGAAAAGAGTTTAGGGAGATGTTAAAGCTTCAACTTGCAAAGGGAAATAACGGACTTAAAAAGATGAAGTATATAACCTTTACTACAGAAGCCGATAATCTAGAGCAAGCAAGAGCAAAGTTAAATAGACTTGAAGTAGATATTTTATCTAACTTTAAATCAATGGGGGTAAGAGCAGAAAGCCTTGATGGAGAAGAAAGACTAAGACTTGTTCACGATATGTTAAATCCAGACAAAAATTTTGATTTTTCATATAAAGATTTGAAGAAGAAAGAGTCTACAAAATCACATGTAACTCCCAATATATTTAATTTTGCACCAGCAAATAATTTTAAATTTGGTAAATTCATTGGAGCAGTAAGCCATTTTCAAATACTAGCAAGCGAGTTATCAGACAGAATGTTATCTGAGTTTTTAGATATTGATGACAATATTTATGTAGCTTTTCATATAGATGTAGTTGAACAAGCAGAAGCTATTAAACTCATTAAGAGAAAAAACACAGACCTAGACAGAATGAAAATTGAAGAACAAAAGAAAGCAGTTCGTGCTGGATATGATATGGATATTATTCCATCAGATATAAATACTTTTGGTGCTGATGTTAAGTCCATGCTATCTGACTTACAAAATAGAGATGAAAGGCTCTTTGTAGTTACCATAGTAATGATGAATTTTTCTAGAACTAATCAAAAATTAGAAAACACCATTGCTCAGATTTCATCAATTGCTAATAGACATAATTGTCAGGTAAAAAGATTATCTCATCAACAAGAGCAAGGACTTGTTTCTGTCTTACCTTTAGGAGTTAATCAAGTCGAGATAAAAAGATTTTTAACTTCATCATCAACGGCAGTATTTATGCCTTTTACAACAGAAGAGCTATTTATTGATTCGGCAAATTCTTTGTATTATGGCTTAAATGCCCTTAGCCAAAACTTGATTATGGCAGATAGGAAGAAACTAAAGAACCCTAACGGACTAATATTAGGTACACCAGGTTCTGGTAAATCTTTCTCAGCAAAGAGAGAGATGGCAAATGCAATTCTTGTCACAGATGATGATGTAATTATTTGTGATCCTGAAGGTGAGTATTCAAACCTTGTAAAACAATTTAATGGAGAAGTTATTAAAGTTTCGGCAAAATCAAAGGACTACCTAAATCCATTAGATATTAATATGAACTATGGAGATGGGGACGCACCTTTAAAGGATAAGGCAAACTTTATAATGTCTATGCTTGAACTTGTAGTAGGAGGATCTGGTCTTACTGCTGCAGAAAAATCTGTTATAGATAGGTGTTTACCAAAGATATATCAAAAATATTTTGAAGACCCAAAACCAGAAAATATGCCAATATTAGGAGATTTATACGATATGCTCCTATCTCAAGAAGAGGGAGTTGGTAGAAAACTCGCAACAGAAATGGAAATTTATGTTAAGGGAAGTCTTAATGTCTTTAATAATAGGTCAAATGTTGACCTAAATAGGCAATTGCTCTGCTTTGATATAAAAGAGCTAGGAACACAACTTAAAAAAATAGGAATGCTTGTAATTCAAGACCAGGTTTGGAACAAGGTTTCCCTAAATAGAGGGAGTAAGTCTACAAGATACTATATAGATGAGTTCCACCTTTTATTAAAAGACCCACAAACTGCTTCATATTCAGTAGAAATCTGGAAAAGATTCAGAAAATGGGGAGGTATTCCAACAGGCATAACTCAAAACGTAAAAGACCTTTTAACAAGTCAGGAAATTGAAAATATCTTTGACAATACAGACTTTGTTCTAATGTTAAATCAAGCATCTGGAGATAGAGATATTCTTGCTAAGAAATTAAAAATATCGCCTTATCAGTTAAACTATATTACTAATTCAAATGCAGGTGAGGGACTATTATTCTTCGGAAATACTATTGTTCCATTTATAGATAAATTCCCTAAAGACACCATGCTATATAAGCTAATGACAACAAAACCAGAAGAAGCTAAGTAGGTGTGATATGGATAAAAAACTAAAAAAAGATTTTCAAAAGAAAATTATACGAAATAGGGACGCTCCTGAAAAGAATATTGATAGTAAACTTGTTCATTCAGATGATTATACCAATAAGATTATTAGGACTAAGGATAGGTTCGGAGATAAAATTTCAGAAAAAGAATCTAAACTTATTCATGAGAATGTATTATCTAAAGATCAAAAACAAGATAAACTAAAAGATTTTCAGAAGTCTAAAAACAAGGAAAGAATTAGAAAAGAAGTTTTAGATAATAAGAATAAGGCTGAAGAAATAAATCAAGCTAATTTTGAAATAAAGACAGATGAAAGCTTTAAACTTGATGAAGAGTTAGATGTAGACTACAAAAAGGTAAATTTTAATAGTAAAAATAGTAGAAATATTAATTCTAATAAACTAACAACAGATGATATTTCAGCTAACACTGAAGTAATAAGCAATAAGAAGACATCAAGTAAAAGACATGTTCTCAAAAATTATGAGGATAAACTTATCCATAGCAAGGATAAATTCCAAGACAAAATCAACGAGAAAGAGTCTAAGCGAATCCACACAAGTGAAGATAAACCTATCGAAGCAAAGAAAAGCAAGAGAATATATAGAAAAGAAAAGCTTGCTAAAGATGAAGTAAGCAAGAACGAGAGTAATGCTAATATAGATAAAAAGCAAAAGCAGAAACTTTATCAAGAAAAGAAGTTTAGGGATAAGGAAAAAATTTCTAAAGAAAAAGATAAAGAAAGTAAGCTAAGCGAAGTTGATACAGATAAAACATTTGATAATCCTGAGTTTAAAGACAATAATCAAGAATTTATAAAAGATGAAAAGGAAACAAGCCTTAAACCTTCAGAACAAAAGAAAGTTAATAAAAAGAAGACCTACTACAAAAGAAAAAATTATGAGAGTGATAAATTCACTCGCAAGAAAATCGATGACTTAAAAAATGAATCTAAGAAAGGTACACCGAAAGATTCTAAGAAATTACAAGATGTTAAAGATTTTATCTCAGACAAAAAGATTGGAGAGCTTGAAAAGTCTAAAAGTAAGCTAAAGGATAATATTTTAAAGAATAAAACTAAAGGAAGTCTATCTTCTGGGGTTTTATTATCTGGAGCTAAGTCTTCAGAGTTAGTGAGAGATTATTTAAGTTCAGGGTCTGATAATACTGGCGTAGAATCTGGAGAAAAGGCCGCTAATGTAAGCTCTAAACTCCAGCATGGAATAAGGAAGTATAAGCTAGACAAAAAGGAAAAGTCCTTAAAAAAGCTATCTAAACTTGATAAGAAAATAAGAAAGAGAAAAAGCAAGTTGGAGTTTAAAAGCGGCTTGGAAGATTTAAAAAAGTCAGAATCCTATATAAAGAAAAATAGATTTAAGAAGTTTTACCAAAGAAAACAAATGAAAAGCATGATAGCTAAAAAACACGAAACAAGACTTGTAGATAGGGTTAAAAAAGCTATTTTAAGTTTAGGTAAGGCTTCTAAAGAACTAATCGTAAGAAAAAGTAAGAGGATTCTATTTCTAGTAATAGGACTAGGTCTTATGCTATCAATCATGATTGGTGGCGGAAGTGTTGGTATGAGTGGACTAAGTAATTCAGTAAACTCAGTAATGACAACAACATACCTATCACAAGATACAGTTCTAAGTGAAGTTAATCAAGAATTTTCTTCAATGGAATATGACCTACAATCACAAATTGAAAGTGTAAAAACTAGTCATCCTGGATATGACGAATATATCATAAACAAAGAAGGAGAAATTGGTCATAATACCCATGAACTTTTATCCTATATAACTTCAAGATGTGGAGAAGTAAAATCAGCATCTGAAGTAAAAGGAATTTTAAAAGAACTTTTTGACAAGATGTATAAGCTTGATTTTAAGGAAGAAATTGAAATTAGAACAAGAACAGTAGCAAGAACTAGATATGATAGTCGTGGCAATCCTTATACAAGCTATGAAAAAGAAGAGTACGAATATAAAAAGTTAATTGTAACTTTAAAGAAAAAAGAAATGGATGAAGTTGTTAGGGAAATATTTAAAGATTATCCAGACAATGTAGTTCATTATGAAGCTCTTCTTGAAGCTAAGGGAAATATGGGAAATGTTTTTGGATCAGGTAATGGGGACTTAGGAGAAATAGTAGATAATCCAAACTTTGGAAATCCTGGTCTTGCTTTTGATTCAGCTACTACCAAGGCTCTTTTTAATGAAGCAGAAAAACATATAGGCAAAAGATATGTGTTTGGAGCAAGTGGACCATCTAACTTTGACTGCTCAGGATTTGTATGTTGGTCATTTACAAAGTCTGGTGTAAAGAGTATGCCAAGAACAACTGCATGGAGAATATACAAAGACTATTGTAATCCAGTAAGTCCAAGTGAAGCTCAACCTGGAGATATTATATTTTTCCACTCAACATATAACAGTGGAACACCAATATCTCACGTGGGAATATACGCAGGTAACGGAATGATGATTCACGCAGGAGATCCAATTCAATACACATCAATAAATTCAAAATATTGGAAATCACACTTTTATGGTTTTGGAAGACCAAGATAGAAGGGAGATATTATGTGAACAGAAAACTTATAAGTATTAGGAACAAAAAGAAAAAAATAGAAGAGAAATTGAAAGATTTAAATGCAAAATACAAGGAAATTTGCGATGAAGAAATACAAGTTGAAAATGAAGAAATAATTGTAACTCTTAGGAGGAACAATATTAGCTTGGAAGAATTAATGGAGAAAATTAATGATAGAAAAAGAGAAGAAAAATTAGAAGAAAAGGAGAATATTCATAATGAAGAAATTTAACACGAAAAGACTAAGAGCCTTTTTTATGGCTCTTTTATTAGTTTTAACATCAACCTCAACTACTAATGTACTAGCTAAAGCTGATGATACAGATGGTAGTAAAAAAGTGATAGAAAGTTCAATAAGTAAAATTAATGATTTAGAAAATCAGATCAAAGACTTAAATGATAAGAAACAAGAAGACCAATCAAAGATAGATGAATTAAAGGAAAAGTTAGAATCTTGCAAAGATAATGGAGAGAAACTAAAACAAGAAAAAGCTAAGCTAGAAGAAGAAATTAGAGATAAAGACAATAAGATTGCTCAATTGAATAAAGAAATTGAGGATCATAAAAACTCCAATAATGATGAACTAATAGCAGAAATTACTCAGCTTAAAGATGAATTAAAAAGATTACAAGATGAAAATGCAAAACTAAAAGAAGATTATTCATCAACAAAATGGGAGTTAGAAGCTGAGAAAGAAAAGACCGACAAAAACGAAAATAAAATCAAAGAAATGCAAGAAAAGCTTGAATCTTTAGAAGGGGAACTTGAAAAGAAGACTAAAGAAATTGAGTATAAAGATAATAGAATTAAGGACTTAGAAAAAGTTCTTGATGAAAAAGATACTAAGATAAAAGAACTAGAGTCTAAAAAGAAAGAAACAGAAAATTCTAAGTCAGAATGCTTTAAGAAAATTGAAGAGCTTCAAAAGGCTATTGATAGCTTAAAAGAATCTTCTGAAAATACAAATAAGGAATTAGAAGATAAGATTAAAGAACTAGAAGAAAAACAAAAAGCTTCTGAAGAAGAAATTAAAAAGCTAAAAGAAGAATTAGATAAGAAAATTGAAGAAGCAAAGAAGTTAATCGAGGAAGCAAATAAAAAAGCTAAAGAAGAACTTGAAAAACAAGCTAAAGATGAAAAAGACAAAAATCTAAACCAAGACTTATCTAAGAAACTAGATGAACTTCTAAAACTCCAAAAAGAAAACAAAGAGAAGAAAGAAGATAAGAAGTGGGACGAAATTTTGAAAGCTGATGATAAGAACATCCTAAATCAAGTTGATCTTAATAAGATGAAAGAACAAGAGGAACAACAAGGTAAAAAACAAGTTAAAGATGAAAAAGAATTTGCAGTTTTCCAAGTAGACAAAAACTTCTATAACATTATTAACAAAGATGGTAAGACAACAGTCTACATGGATGTAAAAACTTATGTAGACCAAGGAAGAACTATGATTCCAGTAAGATATATTGCTTATACTTTAGGTTTTAATGTTGAATATGACAACTCTACTCGTGAAGCTATTTTCTCAAATAAAGAGAATAATATCTTAGCTAAAAAGACATTAAGACTAAATATTGATACTGGTGTTATGAAAGATTCAGATGGAAAGGTCTACAATTCAGATGTTAAGCCAGTAATTATAAATGGAAGAATTCATGCATCAATTTCAAATATTGCTAAAGCTTTTGGAGCAAGTCATGGAGATATTAAAGATGGTAAAAACCAAACAATAGAATGGGACAATGCGAGAAAAGCAGTCTATGTATTTAAAAATGTAAAATAAGAAAGGATAGAAAAATGAATAAGAGCATTAAACGAGGAGTAGCCATAGCGTTACTCCTTTTTACATTTACAGTACCAGCAACTACATTTGCAATGACAAATGAAGGACAGATAGAAAGTCAAAACGAATCAATCTATGAACCACAAAAGGAAGAATTTGAAAAAATGTTGAGAGATGATGTTTTTACACCATCAAAAGAAGAGATTCCTTATCAAGATGTTCCAAGAATACCAAAAAATACAAGTGAAGCAAATAAGCCTTCAAGTAATATTCCTAAGAAAACACCACTTGTAAAAGGTGGTAATACAAAGGCAGTAAATAATCTTGCGACACAAGAAAATAAGGCAAGAGGTTCAGTAATTGAAAATGTAGATAGGAATGGAAAAGATATTACACCAAGTGGAGACACAGAAAAAGATAAAGAAAATCCAGTAGATGTAAGACAATTTTTAACATTTCAAACTAAAAGTGGAAAAACTATGCACCTAATAGTAGATCACTCATCAAATCAAGATAATGTAAGGTTATTAACAGAAGTAGGAGAGCAAGACCTACTTAATATGATTGAATCAGAAGATAAAAATACTATAAAGGTTGAAGAGCCTAAGAAAGAAGAAGTAAAAAAAGAAGAACCTACTGTTGTTCCAGTAAAAGAAGAAAAGAAAAGCGGGATAGGTTCATTTCTAATTGTTGCACTTGTAATTGGAGGAGTTGTAGGAGCAGGATACTATTTTAAGGTAGTTAAAGCAAAAGAAGATAAAATGTTGGAAGACTTTGAAGAAGATGATGAGGATTATATTAGTGAGTCAGAAGATGAAACTGACAATGAAGAAAGTCATGAAGAATCTTTAGATGAAGACGATGAAGATGATGAACTATTATAATAATTTTTAAGAGCTTGAGCGAGAGAGAAATCTTTCGCTCTTTTTTTATTTATGGAGGTATTAATGAAGTTAGTAATAGCAGAAAAGCCAAGTGTAGCAGTTACAATTGCAAAAGTAATTGGATCAAGAACAAGAAAAAACGGATATTATGAGGGGAATGGATATATTGTTTCTTGGTGTGTAGGTCATTTAATTCAAATGGCAAGTCCAGATAAGATAGACGAAAAATGGAAGAAATGGACAATAGACACTCTTCCTATAATCCCAGAAGAATATATTTATGAAGTATCTAAAAGCACTAAGAAACAATATGGAGTTTTAAAGAAACTTTTAAACGATAAGAACATCGACACAGTTATAAATGCTTGTGATGCTGGACGAGAAGGAGAGCTTATTTTTAGACTTGTATATAATCAAGCTAAATGTAAAAAGAAGATTCAAAGACTTTGGATATCTTCAATGGAAAACAAAGCTATTGAAGATGGCTTTAGAAATCTTAAAGACGGAGAAAACTTTGAAGACTTATATAGATCGGCAAGTGCAAGATCTATTGCGGATTGGTTAGTAGGAATGAATCTAAGCAGGCTTTATTCTTGCATTTACAAGGAAACATATTCAGTTGGTAGAGTACAAACTCCAACTCTATATTTAATAGCTAAAAGGGATAGTGAAATAAACCTATTTAAGAAGCAAAAATATTATACAGTTGACCTATCTTATGGAGGATTGAAACTTGTATCAGATAGAATTGATAAAATTGAAGTTGCAGAACAACTATTAAATCTACTAGAAGATGAAATAGTTATTACAGAGGTAGAGGATAAAGAAATAAGCACAAAACCAGATAACCCTTATGATCTCACTACCTTACAAAGAGAAGCAAATAAATATTTTGGATATTCAGCAAATGATACTTTAAATCTGGCACAAGGTTTGTATGAAAAAAAGCTAATTACATACCCAAGAACGGATAGCAGGTATTTAACCGATGATATGGTTAATACTATGAAAGAATTATTAGAAGGACTTGAAGAAGATTTTAAAATCAATGAATCAAACTTTAAGTCTATTTTTAACTCATCTAAGGTTACAGACCACTATGCAATTATTCCTACTATATCAGGTATTGGAAAAGCTAAAGATATATCTGATAAAGAAAGCAAAATCTATAATCTAATTAAGGATAAATTACTTGCTTCATGCTCGGATAACTTAAAGGAATCTAGTAGAAAAATCAGATATGAATATGATAAATTTAATTTCAATGCAAGTGGCAAGACTGTAATAGATGAAGGTTATACAAAGTATCTAAAGACTTATAGGAAGGAAAGACAAGAAAATGAATTACCAGATGTAAAGACTGGAGATAAAATTAAGCTAACTTCTAAAAATATATCAGAGAAATTTACAAAAGCTCCAAGTCATTATAATGAAGATACACTTTTAAAGGCTATGGAGAATGCAGGAGTAGAATCCTTGGATAAAGACATAGAAGTAGAGAGAAAAGGCTTAGGAACACCAGCTACAAGAGCAGGAATTATTGAAAATCTTATCCATAAGGATCTTATAAGAAGAGATAAGAAAAACTTACTTGTAACAGAAAAAGGCAATAGACTTGTATCGATTGTAGAGGATAAATTTAAGTCGGCAGAAACAACATCTGAATGGGAAATGAAATTTGCAAAGATTAGCTCTGGCGACGTAGATAAAGAAGACTTCTTAAGAGAAATAGAAGATAGTATAAGGGAGCTTCTAGATAGGTACAAGAATAATCTAAATGAATAAGGTAAAAATATTGGAGCTTTTTGGTGGCATAGGTGCTATTAGAAAGGCTTTTATTAATTTGAAGATACCTTATGAAGTAGTTGATTATGTAGAAATAGATAAGGCTTGTGTTAAATCGTACAACGCACTTTATGGAGAAGATTATAAGCCAAAATCAGTAGTAGGATATAAAGCACCTAATGAGAAGATAGACTTAGTTATGCATGGAAGTCCTTGCCAAGACTTTTCAAGGATAGGAAAAAAGCAGGGAGGAGTGAAAAACTCAGGCACTAGATCAAGCTTACTATTTGAAACAATTAGATTAATCAAAGAAATGAAAGATAAACCTAAATGGATAATTTGGGAAAATGTAAAGGGAGTCCTTGATAGAAATATGAGGGACTCCTTTTTTATTTATCTAAAGGAGCTAGAAAACCTTGGATATGAAAGCAAGTATGAAATCTTAAATGCAATGGACTTTGGGATACCTCAAAAAAGGGAGAGGATATTTGTTGTTTCATGTCTTGGAGCAAATAATTTTTCTTTTAATAAATTGGAGAGGAAAGAAACAAGACCACTAAGTGAATTTTTAGAAAAAGATGTAAGTGAACTTTACACAATGACCCAACCTTATATGCTGAAATTTTTAAATAAAGGCATAGATAACAGTTTTAGAGGGCGACTAAAAGTGATTAAAGATTTTTCTTATACTATTTCTACAAAACAGATGAGAGTACCCAATTCTGGGATAATAGATATTGGAAACGGTCAGTATAGGTATTTAACAGAAAGAGAATGTTTAAGACTCATGGGTTTTGATGATAGTGATATAGATAAATTAGAGGAAGTACATCCAAGAAGAAAAAATTGCACTTCAAGCAAACTATATAAGCAAGCTGGAAATTCTATTGTGGTTGATATTTTAATGGTTATTATAAAAGAAATTCATAGAATGGAGGTAGGAAATGCAAGTAAATGATTTTAAGAATATACAAGAAGCAATTAAGTATGAAGTTCTGCAAGATGAAAAAGAATATTTAAAACTCTTAAAAGTTATAGGCAATAATCAGAAATATGATTTTTCAAGCCAATTAAGTATATATAACAAGGAACCCGAAGCTAGAGCTTGTGCAACCTTTGATATGTGGAAAAAATATTTTGGTCGAGTTGTTATGAGAGGTCAAAAGGGTACTCCAATTTTAGTTGGAAGTGATATAAATCAAAGAGTTTCATACATCTTTGATATTAGCCAGACCACATCAATGGATAGGAATATTAATGAGGTTAGCTTATGGCAGTTTGACCACGAAAACCATAACGAGGCTTTAAAAGAAATAATAAGAGATTTTTCATTTGAAGCTAGTGATTCACTCAATGAAAATATATTTTCTTTGAGTCGAATTTATGGAGATGAATATATTAATTTGGCTCTTGCTGATTTGAGAATAGATATAGAGGATAGACTGAGTTTTGAAAAGTTTATGAGAGACTCAATATCCTATGCGGTAGCTAATAGGTTTAATACAGCCTATCCTATGGATATGGAAAATTTAAAAAATAATTTTTCGAGGATTAATACTATTTCTTTAGAACAGATAGGTCTTGTAATATCAAGGGTTAGCGAAGATATTATAGATAGAACAATAGAAAAATCTAAGGATATGGATCGAGCTAGGCTGCTGACAGAAAGGGCCGCTGCCGACTATAATAAAGATATAGAAAATATAAACGAAGATAGAGGAGGTCAAGATGATTTATATAGACGAGATGATAGGTCAAGAAGTAGAGATGGACGAGTTTTCACAGATGGAAGCGACAGAGGAAATAGCAATGAAGATCGAAGAGAAAACCTTGGACATGATGGAGAAGGATCTGGAATTTATGGAGAAATTTCCGAATCCGACTTACGCAGTTCTAAGACTATCTTACCTAGTAGGGAGCGAGGACATGGAGAACTGGAAGAAACTTCAGAAAATGTACGAGGAGAAAACACTTTTGAACCATCTGAAGGAAATCCAGAATCAGGCAATGGACTTTATCAAGAGAGAGAAAGTCAAGATGATGAAAGTACAAGGATTGACAGAGAAGATGATGAGAGAAAATCCAGAGGAATACCAAGGACAGATGAACAACTTGATGGCAACAGTGAAGAAAATGGCAATCAAGGAATACGTGGAAGCTTAGAAAATGAAATAAGTCAAGAAAAGGAAGCTGATGAAGCTTCTTTTTTTGATGACAAAAACATTGAAAAAAGAAAAGACTACTGGATTGTAGAATTTAATGAAAACCACGAATTAGTTCCCGATTATAGTGGGCAGATAGTAACTAAAGACTTAATCAATATCCTTAGACAAAAGGATATTGATGTTAAAGACCATAATCAAACTCTTGGAGAAAATGAATTTGGAGAAATTACTGATAATTATATCGGATATTTCAAATTCTATTTTGACCACTATGTAGACGGTGAAGTTGTCGAACACTATAGGATTGACCTTGGTGATGGTGAAGAAGTAAATGAGCGTGAATTTTCATATTTAGAAGAGCAAGTTGAACTAAGCGAGGAAAAATCTTTACAAGAAGAAGTTAAGGAAAAGATAGAACCTAAATTTAAGATAGGCGATCAAGTTAGATATAAAGATAAGGACTTTACCATTACAGATTTTGATGAACTAAGTGGAGGACTTAAAACTGTCACTATCAGAGATAATATGGAGTATATGCGAGGTATGATTAGGGGTTCGGAAGTAATTCCATATAGAAACGATTCATACCTTGAAGAAATCTTTGAAAATCTAAGTCAAACATCAGAAAAACTAGCAGTAAAAGTTGGAAAAGAATTTATTTTAGAAGATGAAAATACCTTTGATGGAATTAACTTAATTGAAACTGGAACTAAAGTAGAAGTTAATGGGGAAGAAATTCCTTTATATAAGGGCGAAACATTTGAAGAAAGTAGAAAGATTGATGACCTTTTAGATAGTGGAAATTATGAGATATACAAATTACCTGAGCATGAAAATCAAATTGAAAGACAAGTAGAGCAAGAAAGCTTTATTGATAAGTTCAATCCTGAAATTGATCAAATGATGGATAGATACAATGTTCCAAGAGAAGCAGCCGAAAACTTATTGAGGGGTAAAGAAGATTTAAAGAATCTAGGCTATGAATCTAATAAGGAAAGACTAAGTTTTGCTAGAAATTATGACTTAAAAAATCATATTTACTCAGAATACCTAACACCATCAGAAAAGCTAGATAAAAATATCAAAGCTATTAAAATGCTCAAAAGACTTGAAAATGAAAATAGGAGTCCAAGAGAGTATGAACAAGCATATCTGGCTGATTATCTGGGTTGGGGAGGTCTCGCCGATGTCTTTGATGAAGAAAAGGGAGGACAATGGCTAGAATCAAGAAATATTTTAAAAGAAAATTTAACAAATGATGAGTATTTGAATGCTAAAGAGTCTACCTTAACATCGTTTTATACACCTAGAGAGGTAATGGATGGAATATATAAGACTTTAACAGATATGGGATTTAAGACTGGAAATATTCTTGAACCATCTACAGGAGTCGGTAACTTTATTGGCAATATGCCAAGTGAAATACGAAGTTCTAAAGTCTATGGAGTAGAAAAAGATAGTCTAAGCGGAAGAATAGCAAGAGAACTTTATCCTGAAGCTAACATTCAAATTAAAGGCTTTGAAGAAACAAACTTCTCAAATAACTTTTTTGATTTAGTTATAGGAAATGTTCCCTTTGGCGATTTTAAAGTAAACGATCGTGAATATAACAGAAATAACTTTCTGATTCACGATTATTTTTTTGCAAAGTCAATAGATAAGGTAAGAAATGGAGGAATTATCGCCTTCATAACTTCATCTGGAACTATGGATAAAAAAGATGAATCTGTTAGAAAATATATTAATGCAAGATGTGAATTTTTAGGAGCTATGAGGCTACCTAATACAACATTTAAAGGACTTTCTGGTACAGAAGTTACTTCAGATATTATTTTCTTAAAGAAGAGAGATTCAGTTATAGAAAGAGATGATGATTGGATACACCTATCAACTGATAAAAAGGGTTTGACCTATAATAAATACTTTGTAGATAATCCTCAAATGGTATTAGGGGATATGAAAGAAGTATCTGGAAGATTTGGAAATACAATTACTTGTGATGAAAAAGAAGACGAAAATCTAAAGGATTTAATGGATCTTGCAAGTAAGGAAATATCTTCAAATTCAAAATATGAAGAAGTCGAGCTATTGGAAGATGAAGAATTAAGTCTTCCAGCAACAGATGATGTTAAGAATTTTTCCTATACCATCATTGATGAAGAAGTCTACCTAAGAGAAAACTCAGTATTAATTAAGCAGAATATATCAGATAAAAATAAAGAAAAGATAAAAGATTATCTTGATGTAATGAATGCTTTAAAAGATGTAATAGAAAAGCAAAAGGACGATTTTTCAGACGAAGAAATAGAAGAGTCACAAGCAAAGTTAAATGAGGTCTATGATAACTTTTCAAAGAAACATGGCTTTATTAATTCCTTATCAAACACTAGAGCCTTAAAGGAAGACTCAAACTTTTCTTTGGTTTCATCAATAGAAATACTTGATGATGAGGATAATTTCAAAGCTAAGAGTGATATATTCTCAAAAAGAACAATAACAAAGGCAAAGGTAGTAGACCATGTAGATACTTCTCTTGAAGCTTTAGTTTTATCAGTTTCACAAAAAGGATATGTAGATTTTGAATATATGGAATCTATCACTAATAAAGATAGCGATACTTTAATTGGTGAGCTTGAGGGCGAGATTTTTTTAGATATTAAGGACACAGACCTAATAAATAACAGAATGCCCTTTGAAAACTTTAATAATGACGATCCCTTTCACTTTTCATATGTATCGGCTGATGAGTATCTAAGTGGCAATATTAGAGAAAAGATTGGCTACCTCAATTTATATATAGGAGAAATTGAAAATGTAATAGATTTAGCACCTTCTGAAAAGAAAGACACATTATTAAACGAGTTAGGCAAACTCAAATATCAAAGAGAAAAATTACAAGAAGTTATGCCTGAAGAACTCACTGCTTCTGATATAAATGTAAGGTTAGGAGCAACATGGATACCTCAAAAAGATATAGAAGACTTTACTTTTAATCTTTTAAAAACGCCAGGTTATGATAGGTGGAATATAAATGTTAGGTTCTCACCACATACAAGTGAATGGAACATTGAAGGTAAGAGTGTCGACTCAGCTAATGACCTTGCTAACATGACTTATGGTACAAGTAGAGTGAATGCCTATAAGCTAATTGAAAATGCCCTTAATCTAAAAGATACAAAGGTATTTGACCAAGTAATAAATGATGATGGTTCTAAGACTTCTGTATTAAACAAAAAAGAAACTATGCTTGCAAGTCAGAAGCAAGAACTGATTAAAGAAGAATTTAAGAATTGGATATTTGAAGATCCTGATAGAAGATATAGGCTAGAAAAGATTTATAATGAAAAATTCAATTCAATTAGAAATAGAGAATTTGATGGTTCTAACTTAACTTTTGATGGAATGAATACTGAAATCAGACTTAGAGAACATCAGAAAAACGCCATAGCAAGGACTTTATATGGTGGAAACACACTACTTGCCCATGTAGTAGGAGCAGGAAAAACTTTTGAAATGGTAGCTTCTGCTATGGAATCTAAAAAGTTAGGACTTGCAAGTAAATCATTATTTGTAGTTCCTAACCATCTAACCACTCAAATTGGTAGAGAGTTTATGCAGTTATATCCGTCAGCAAACATTATGGTGGCCGATAAAAAAGACTTTCAACCCAAAAATAGAAAAAGATTTATTGGTAGGATTGCAACGGGAGAATATGATGCGGTCATCATAGGACACTCTCAATTTGAAAAAATACCAATGTCTAAGGAATACCATGTAAGGCATATACAAGACCAAATAGATGATATAGTTTCCTTTATTGATGATAATAAAAGAAATAGAGGGGAAAATTTCACAGTAAAACAACTAGAAAAGACAAAGAAGAAACTCTTGGTAAGACTTGAAAAACTAAATGATGACTTTAAAAAAGATGATGTAATAACCTTTGAAGAACTAGGAGTAGATAAGTTATTTATAGACGAAGCTCATAATTACAAAAACTTATTTTTGCATACAAAGATGAGAAATGTTGCGGGTATCGGTCAGAGTGAAGCCTTTAAGTCTTCTGATATGTATATGAAATGTAGGTATATGGATGAAATGACAGATGGAAAAGGAGTTGTATTTGCTACTGGTACACCAATATCAAATTCAATGACAGAGCTTTATACCATGCAAAGATACCTTCAATATGACGATTTAAAGGCAAGAGGATTAGAACATTTTGACGCTTGGGCTTCTACTTTTGGAGAAACAGAAAACACCTTTGAATTATCTCCAGAAGGCACAGGATATAGGCAAAAGACAAGATTTTCAAAGTTTTATAACTTGCCAGAATTGATGTCTATGTTTAAAGAAGTAGCAGATATAAAGACTTCAGATATGTTAAATTTGCCAGTGCCAGAAGCAAACTTTGAAGTTATTAAAACAAAACCTACTGAGGAACAAAAAGATATATTAGAAGCTATTTCAGAAAGAGCTGACGCAGTTAGAAATAATCAAGTCGAGCCAACAGAAGATAATATGCTAAAGATTACAAATGATGGTAAAAAACTTGCCCTAGACCAAAGATTAATAAATCCACTACTTCCAGATGATCCTAATTCAAAGGTAAATGTATGTGTAAAAAATATCTTTTCGATCTGGGATAAGACAAAAGAAAATTCATCGACCCAATTAGTGTTTTCAGATATGTCCACACCAAAAGGAGATGGAGAATTTAATATTTATGATGATATTAGAAATAAGTTAGTGAATATGGGAATACCTAAAGAAGAAATAGCCTTTATCCACGAAGCAGATACAGACAAACAAAAAGATGAATTATTCTCAGAAGTAAGAAGAGGAGAAGTAAGAGTATTATTAGGCTCTACTCAAAAAATGGGAGCAGGTACAAATGTACAGAACAAATTAATAGCCTTACATGATTTAGACGTCCCTTGGAGACCATCTGACCTAGAGCAAAGAAGTGGTAGAATTGTTCGTCAAGGTAATGAAAATGATAAGGTAAATATCTTTAGGTATGTAACAGAAAATACATTTGATGCTTATTTATGGCAGACAATAGAGAATAAGCAGAAATTTATTTCTCAAATTATGACTTCAAAGACTCCAGTAAGAGTTGCAGAAGATATTGATGAAGCAAGTCTATCTTATTCAGAAATTAAGGCTTTAGCTACTGGCAATCCTCTGATTAAAGAAAAAATGGATTTAGATAACGAAGTTACAAAACTAAAAATGCTGGAAGCAAACTATAAATCTAATAAATATAAGCTCGAAGATAAGGTAAATAAAATTTATCCTCAAAGTATTTTAAAAACTGAAATGGAAATACAAGCAGTTAAAGAAGATATTGCAAGTGTTGAGAAATTAGGAGCAGGAGATAGCAAATTTACTTCAATTAGTCTTGGAGAAAATAAAATTTTAGATAAGAAAGAAGCGGGAGAGAAGCTATTAGAAGAAATAAAAAAGGTAAAGATAAATGATAGTAATGTTATTGGTAAATATAGAAATTTAGACTTACAAGTTTCATATAACTTTATGACTAATACTCATACTTTTAAACTTTTAGGAAAAGCAGAATACTTCGGAGAGTTTTCAAACTCTACTGATGGTAATATAACAAGGCTTGATAATGCAATTGAAAAAATGCCTTCAAGACTTGAAAGGTTAAATCAAAACCTTGAAAACTATAAAGAGTCTTTAGAAAATGCCAAAGTAGAATCAACCAAACCATTTGAAAAAGCAGATGAGTTAAGGGATAAGACACTAAGACTAGCTGAAATTAATAAACTTTTAGATATGGGAGAAGTAGAAGAGTTAGAAAACCAATCACCACTATTAGAAGATTTAAAGAGGGCAATAGTTGATTATTCAAACTATGAGTTTTCAGAATCTAATAGCTATGAAGACTTTGACAAACTATACCCTGATTTAAGCCATATAGGGCTTGCCTATACAGAAACACCAGATGGTAAGCACTCTATTCAATATGAGGTAAATTTGGAAGAAAAAACATGGACTCAGTATGTAGATAATGTTGCTATTAGAACAGAATCTTTTGTAGGAGAAGATATATCAAATTCACAAGCTCTTAAAGATATGACTGAATCCATAAAGATGTCTAGTTTTGATAATCTGGTATCAGTAGATGAAGAAGATTTAAAACAAGCTCTAGGATTAGAAATAGATGATGACGGAAACTTCTATGATCCACTTGCAAAAGATCTTGATAATGATGGAATACCAGATAGGTATGACAATGATTTTAAGGATAGTGATTACTTTGAATCAACTTATGATGTAGAGGATAACTTTCAAGCAAGGGAAGAGAAACCATCAATATTGGGACAAATATCAAAATTCAAATCAGAAGAAGAAAAAGATAAAAATCAAGAAAAAAATGAAAAAGGACAAGAAAGATAGAGGAGAGCGAAAGGCTCTCCTTATTTAGTACAAGGAGGAAATTATGGAATACAAAGATATTAGAGAAAACTTAGAAGAAATGATGAATGATAATTACAAGGATTTTATAAAAGCACTTGTGAGCATAGAAAAAGGTGTTAATGATGAAAAGGCACTTGAAGAAGTCTATGTTTTATATATGAACAATGACACAACAGGTTTACTAAGTGATGACTTTGACTATATGATTGATGATATGAAAGAACAAGGAAAGATTGTTGAAAATATCAGTGATATTGAAGAGAAAGACGACCTCATAAATCTTGTGGGTAATATAGTTGGCAAAGTAGAAAATCTTGAAAGAGAAAATGCCAATGGAAAAAAGTTTAAAGTAATTAATTTTTCTATTGTCTCTAAAGATGAGGATGGGAATAAAGTTTATACCAATTGTTCAGCATATGGAGACAAGACAAAAGATTTAGAGAACCTAAAACAAGGAGATTTTGTTAAAATCTTCGGACAAGTAAAAACAAGCATTGATAACAACGGAAAGGAACATAAAAATGTTCGTATTTTGTCTTCTAAGCTCTTAAAAGCAAAAGAACAAGTAAAGAGTCAAGATAAAGATAAAAAGTCCATATTAGGGCAAATAAAAAGCTTTAAGACAGATGACAAAGCTAAATCAAATAAGAAAGACCATAGCAAAGGTACAGAGAGATAAATATCGGCAGTCTTCGGACTGCCTCTATTTTTTTACTTAATTTAATGCAGTAAATCATACGATTGAAAGGAATCTGCGTTATATGCTATAATTAGGTAGTTAATCTATACATTTAGAAAGGTAAAATATAGAATTGGAGAATGATATGGGATTTTCATATAATAAATTATGGAAGTTATTAATAGATAAAAATATGAAAAAGACAGACTTACAATGTGCAATAGCAACAACACCCAAGACAATAGCAAAAATGGGAAGAGACGAAAATGTAAGTTTGGAAACATTAGGAAAGATTTGTGAGTATTTTCAATGCGATATTGGAGATATTATTGAATATAAAAATGGAGTTAAGATAAATGATAAATAATACTTTTACTTATATTTCTTTATTTTCATCAGCAGGAGTTGGTTGCTATGGATTTAAACAAGAGGGATTTGAATGTGTAGCAACTAATGAAATTATTGATAGACGTTTAGAAATCCAGAGAATAAATAAAAAGTGCAAATTCGATAGTGGATATATAAGCGGAGACATCCAGAAGCAGGAAACTAAAAATAAAATTTCAGATGAAATAAAAAAATGGGAAAAGCTTGGTAATGATAACATTGATGTTATTATTGCAACTCCACCTTGCCAGGGAATGAGTGTGGCTAATCACAAGAAAAATAAGAGCGATTTACAAAGAAATAGTTTAATAGTTGAAAGCGTAGAGATTGTTAAAGATATTAATCCTAGATTTTTTATTTTTGAAAATGTTGCTGCATTTTGGAAAACAGGTTGTACTTTAAAAGATGGGACTATTCTACCGATAGGTGAAATGATTGAAAGTAAACTTTCAAATAATTATTTAATTTCAAAGCGAGTAATAAATTTTAAAAACTATGGGTCAAATTCATCGAGGACTAGAACATTAGTTATTGGTGTTAGAAAAGATTTGTCAGATATTGTAGTGCCTATTGAACTATATCCAGATTATCAAACAGAAAAAACTTTGTATGAAGTTGTTGGAGATATGAAAAGTTTAAATTGGGGAGAATATGATGACAATGACTTTTTCCATAGTTTTAGAGAATATCCTAAAAGGATGAGAAAATGGATATCAGATCTTAAACCTGGAGAGGGAGCGTTTGAAAACAACGATCCTGAGAAGATACCTCATAGAGTTATAGATGGAGAAATTGTATTTAATAAAGCTAAAAACGCTGATAAATACACTAGACAAGAATTTAATAAGGTAGCTCCATGTATACACACAAGAAATGATCAATTGGCTAGTCAAAATACTGTTCATCCTATCGATGACAGAGTATTCTCTATTAGAGAACTTATGAAAATGATGACAATACCAAGTGATTTTAAATGGACAGTAGAGTCTTTAGAAGAATTAAATTCATTAAGCATAGAAGACAAGAAAAAAATGTCCAAGAAAAATGAAATGAATATCAGACAAAGTATAGGAGAGGCTGTTCCTACAAGTATTTTTAGGCAAATAGCTAAAAAGATAAAGAAAAATATTTCTAGAAAAAGTTTAAAGGATAAGGAGATTCTGGAAGTTATAGAAAGCAAAAAACTAGAAGATATTAGAAATCTAACTAATTTTTTAAAAGATAATATAGACACATATACAGAATCTACAATTTTAAGAATAATCGAAATGGCAAATACTAAAAGGCAAACACATTCAGCTTTTTATACGAATAGATTTATAGTAGAACATATAATTGAGGATTTGCCAGAATTCGAAAAAGATGAAATAACTATAGTAGAACCATCAGTTGGTGCTGGAAACTTCTTAAAACTTCTTTATAAGAAATATGAAGATAAAAAACGAGTAAATCTTATACTAATTGATATAGACGGGGATATATTAAGGATCTTAGAATCGTTAAACAATGTTCCAGAAAACTTTAATGTTAGCTATATCTGTGATGATTTTTTGAATTATGATTTTGATAATATAAATATAGATTTAGTAATTGGAAATCCTCCATTTTCTAAAGTTAGTGGCAAAGTATTAAAGAAATATTTAGAAAACAATTATAATAAGGATACAAAGAATTTGGCTGAAATGTTTTTAGAAAAGGCAATGAGAATTTCTGATTATGTTTCTTTAATATTACCTAAAAACATTTTAAACACACCTGAGTTTATAGAAACAAGGAAATTGTTAAAAGAGAATTCTATAGACTATATACATGACTTTGGTGAGCTAGGTTTTAAGGGTGTTCTTGTTGAAACTATAAACTTGATGGTAGATACGAGGTTAAAAAAACAAAATACAATAGTAAAGTCAATTACTGATAGCATTATTTTCAAACAAAAGCTATCTTATGTTTCAGACGAAAAACTTCCTTATTGGGTAATCTATAGAAATGAGTTTTTTGATAATATATTTGAAAATATGGAATTTGATATATTTGATGTATTTAGAGATAGACAAATTACAACTAAAAATTCTACATTGGAGAATATGCAAGATTCTAATGAGTATGTAAGAGTATTAAAATCCAGGAATATTAGCGATGACGGAAGTGAAATTATTAATATTGATTCTTATGATTCTTATATAAATGTGGAAGACTTAGAAAATTTAACAGTAAAGAAATTTATGGATAGAGATGATGTATATATGACACCTAATATGACTTATAAGCCAAGAGTAATGAAAAAAGAAAAGGGATATGTTGTAAATGGATCTATTGCATTATTAATACCAAAAAATAATGAACATCTTAATGATGAACAAATGAGATATTTCTCAACAGATGAGTATAGAGAATTTTATAAAATAGCTAGAAACAAGCAAACACGATCATTAAACATTGACAAAACAAGTGTGTTTTGGTTTGGGAGAAAAATAAAATGAGAGGAAACATAATTAGTGACTTTTTAGAAAAATATGACTACGATGTTAGAAAAACTGGTGATGCAAGATGGATTGATCAGAAGTGTACTTATGACGTAGTTTCAATTATTGCAGACTGCATAATAGAGTATGTGGATGAGAATGATGTTAAAGAATTTACTGTTTCTGATATATGGCATAGTGAATATGCTAGAGAAAATGTAATTTCTATCTTTTCAAAGCCTGATCCGGAATTAAAAGCTGGGAATGAATATGACAAGTATTTTGGACAACCTATAAAATTATTAGGTTATAGTAAGATTCTTAATGTAAGAAAAGAGAAAAACAGATATTACTATTCTATAAATAATAGGGAGTTATTAGAGAAAATTGCTTTAAGACCGACAAATGCTTTGAACTTTTTGTATGAATATATAGTTAAGGTTTTAAAAGACAGTGGAATATGGGATTCTTTTGAAGAGTTCTTTAAAATACAGACTAAAGAGTCTTATAAAGATGTTAGGGACACCTTTATAAGATTCACTATAAACAATACAAAAATAAATGGAGAAACAGAGTGTGGTAGGATTTTTACAAAGGTTATAAATCCTCTCGCTTTTAAATTAAAAAAACAAGGTACTGAGAGAGGTAGAATTTCAAAAAATACCATTACATTAAGTGATTTACAATATAATCGTGCTAACTGGAGAGATGAGCTAAGTGGCAAAGATAAATCAATTACTAGAGCTGAACATGAACCAACAGTTGCACAATTGCAAGCCAGAGCTATGGCTAGTTACACGGTCAATAAGGCTAAAAAAGCAATGCGTAAATTTAATGATAGTATGTATAATGGAAAATCTGAAATATATCAATCAACTGAGATGGTAAATGCAACTCAAGCACACCATATTTTTACTCAATCAGACTATCCAACTATTGCAGACTATGTTGAAAATTTAATAATGCTAACACCAAACCAACATTATTCAATGGCTCATCCTAATAATAATACACAATATGTAGATAAAGATTTTCAATACATATGTCTTATTGCAAAATCAACAAAAATATATCTAGATCTAACCTCTGAGAAAGAGGATAAGTTCTATGACTTTGACGACTATAAATTTGTATTAAATACTGGTCTTGAGACAGAAGATTTTACTTCTATAAGTTATTTAGACTTTGCAAGCATAATTGAAAAGATTGACTATTACTATATAGACAATATTAGTAACAATAAATATTATAAATTAATAAACGATAACAAGTTAGATAGAAATCAACAGTATTTGGAAAATTCTATTGATTTTAAAATGGTAGCAGAAGAACAAACTGATTATAGAATTTAAATAACCGTTACCAAAAAGGTTTGGAGGTGAAAAATATAATGTGGAAAGATAGTGAATCAAAAATTGACTATATAGATTTTGAATATATAGCAGACTTAGTAAATTATATAATTTTAGAAGACGGTTTACTACCAGCAAGTATTGGGGTGTATGGTGATTGGGGTAGTGGAAAATCAAGCATTATGTCAATAAGCCAAAAAAGGTTGCAAGATAAAGATGATAAGGCTTTGATTGTTAATTTCAACGCATGGTTGTTTGAGGGTTACGATGATATTAAAACAACAATCATCAACTATCTTTTAGACTCAATAGAAGAAAAGAAAAAGTTGGGGGATAAAGCAAAAGAAATCTTGCAAGGATTGAGGAAAAGTTTGTTAAATATAAACTTAATACCAGTCATATCAAAAGGTTTTTTTGCTGCACTATCTACATTTAGTTCAAATCCATCTGCAAGTAAATCAGAATTAATCCTTGGACAGTCTGAGAATATAAAAGAGTTTATTAACACGGTTAAAGATAATTATATTGAGGCAACATCTGATGAGAAAATTAGAAATGAAATCTCAATGTTCAGAGAAAAGTTTGGAGAATTAATTGATACAACAGACATTACACGTTTAGCAATTTATATAGATGAAATTGATAGATGTTCCACTGATACGATTTTAGAACTTTTTGAGGCGATGAGACTATTTATGTTTTCTGGTAAAGTAGCTTTTATCTATGGAGCAGATGAAAGACAAATTGCTTATGCAATAAAACAAAAATACTCGGAAGATATATCGGATAGTGGTTCAAAAATAGATATTGGTAAAGAATATTTAGAAAAAATCATTCAATATCCAGTGCGTATTCCAAGAATGAATGTTGCTGAAACAGAGATTTATATAACACTATTATTAAGCGAGAATACAGTAGATGAAGATGAGTTTTCATCATTAAAAGTGGATTTAATCAAACAATATAGAGAAAAATTATCAAGTGTATCTTTACCGAAAGAAAGCAAAGACAATGTACTTATAGTTAAAAATTTTACATTAGCAAAAAGGATAGCAGAACTTTTAAATTCAGGTTTAAATGGTAATCCTAGACAGTTTAAAAGATTTTTAAATGAATTTGAATTAAGAAAAAGAACTGCTGAATTAAAAAACATTGAGATTGATGATCAGGTTTTAGTTAAGGTAATGGTCTTACAATATGTCAAACCATCAATATTTACAGATTTTGTTCAGCTACAACAAGAGAATAAATTAGATGAGATTTTGAGCTATTACCAAGAGATTGATAATGAAAAAGAATCTGATGAAGATCAAAATATTAAATCTAAAGCAAACAATCTAAGAAAAGAGAAAAAGATAGATAAAAAATGGAAAGATGAATGGTTTGAGCAATGGGTTAGAATAGAGCCCAATCTTATAGATCATGATCTCAAACCTTATTTCTACTTATCACGTAATAAAGGGTTAGACTCAATTACATTCGGAAAAGCATTATCTAACGATGCTGTTCAAGTTATTAGAGCTTATTTATCAGGGAATGACATTGCTAAATTAAACGCTGAGGAAAATATTAATAATCTTTCTTCTGTCGATCTTAACTTAATGGTTGAGCAACTTTCTGAAGAGTTTATTAAACAGCCTGAAGATAAGAGGTTAGGCGTATTTAAAGGTTTAATCGATTTAAGCACTAAAAGAAATGAGTGTGCAGATTTTGTAGTAAGAAAAATATCTGAGTTGCCTATAAACTATATGACTAAACCAATGAAGATGTACGCTAATAATCTAATAGATTTAGAAATACTAGCAAGTAGCGAAATGAGCAAAGTTGTTAATAGTTGGAATGATAAATAAAGATGGAGGTATGTATTGGGTACATCAAGTTCTTTTAAGGGAAAAAAAGGGAATACATTATTACCAAATGACTTTTTACAAGAAGATGAAAATAACGATGACAAAGACAATAAAAAAGATTTAGATAAGCCGAATTGGACATCAGCCAAAACATCCATGAGTAAATATATTTCTTCTGGTGGGAACATTGGAAGTTCGAAGAAAGTTGTCAGTAATTATATTGGGGCAAATGGTGGAGCTAAAGCTTTCTCATCAAGGCAAGGGATAGGTTCCGCAGGGAGTAATTTTTCTAATTTATTGAGTAGTATAACAAAAAATGGATTTACTACTACGATTGTTTCATTAGGGAATCAATTTAAAAATAAATCCACCGAAGAGTCTATATCGCTTTTGGTAAATTATGTTTTAGAAAATTCTATATCAAAAGATGATATAGCTATAAGGAGTGCTACAGTAAACACTTTGGAAGAAATGAGTTTATTGTTGGGTGATAAAAATTCTTTAACTGAAATTGAATCAAAATACTTACTTCAGTATTTTACTAGGGAATTAATTTGGCAATTAATGTTAGTTGATTACGGATACTCATTTGAAAAAAAGGGTAGCAATATTCAAGAAGCTATTAGGATTGAAAGAGATCTTAAGGAATATATTCAAGCTTGCGTTGAGGTGGGATTTAACTCATATAAAGATGACTATTTTACCGAAGATTCATTTAATAAGATTTTAACTTCTTGCTTAGAGATTATGGAGGAATAAAATGAGAATATATTGTACAAATGAATCAATTGATAATATTCCTGAAGGATTTGATGAAAAACTAGATATAACAAATAAAAAAGATATTGGTTTTAATTTTTGGGATAATTACATTAAGTTAGAGAAAGAATTTTCAAAATTAGCTATTGATTTATTATATTTATCTATTTTTGTTTTTGTATCTGATCGAATAGTAAAAAGAGATACTCAAAATGATGGTTGGACTAGGACTATCAAACTAAATGTTCCTGTATCTGACATTGATTTTTGGAACTCTCAAAAAGTATTAGTAACTGATATGTTGAATTTTTTAAGTGGTGACAATTGGACTTTTGAATTTAGACCTAAAACTGTGTATCAAGAGCAAATATACTATTCATCTAAAAAGTATCAAGAGCTGGATAAGAGGAGCTATGACAAAATTTGTATGTTCTCAGGTGGTTTAGACTCTTTTATAGGAGCAGTAGACTTACTTGAAGATTCAACCTCTTCAACATTACTAGTCAGTCATTACGGTGGAGGAAAAGGAACCAAAAGCTATCAAGATGATATTTTTAAAGCTATAAAGAATAAATATAAGTTAGATGATAGAGATCAGGTTCAATCATATGTTGTTGCTAGGAATGGTAAAGAAGATACAACTAGAACAAGATCTTTTATGTTTTTTTCTCATGCAATTGTATATGGCTCAGCTTTTGGTAGAAAAACTCAGCTATATATCCCTGAAAATGGTTACATCTCCTTAAATGTTCCCTTATCCGGATCAAGGTTTGGGAGCAGCAGTACAAGAACTACACATCCATACTACATGAAAAAATTACAAACTTTAATAAATAATATGAATTTAGATATTAAAATCATTAATCCATATCAATTCAAGACTAAAGGTGAGATGATGAAAGAGTGTAAAAATAGCAGCTTCCTAAAAGAGCAGTATGTTAATACTATGTCTTGCTCACACCCAGATAATGGTAGATTTAAAAAAGAAAAGACATCAAAACACTGTGGAGATTGCATCCCTTGCATAGTTAGAAAAGCAGCTATAATATCAGCTTATGGGAAAGATGAAACGGAGTATAGACATAAAAACTTAGAAAAATCTGAAGCTGGAATCTTAAACAGAAATGCTTTTTTACAAATGCTTGAAAAGCATAATCCAAAAAGAGCGGTATTTGAGATACAGAAATCTGGTCCGTTAACAGATAACTTATTAGAGTTTGCAGGCGTTTATAATAGGAGTATAGAAGAATTAAATAAAGTATTTAATGAGGTAGATTTGAATGAAGTTGATTGATTTTCATTGCCATCCAGATTTATATAATGACAATTTTAAAATGTTAAACAATGGTAATAAAATAGTTTTTATGACAAATTTACCAGTTTTGTTTGAAAGATACTATCCAAAATATAAAAATTCTAAAAATAATTTTTTAGCTTTAGGCTATCATCCAGAATTGATTGAAGAGTACCCTAATTATTTTGAAAAATTTAAACGAAATTTGTATAAGACAAGGTTCGTAGGGGAAATAGGTCTAGATAATTCTGAAAGAAATAAAGAATCTTTTGAAAAACAACTAAGAATATTTCGAGAAATAATGGATGAGTGTAATAAAAGTGATGGTAAGATTATATCAATTCATTCAAGAAAAGCTGAAAGTTCTATATTTGAAGAACTAATTAACAACAATAATATATATATTCTACATTGGTACACAGGAACTCTTAAAAGACTACTAGATGGTATGATGAAAAATCACAACATATATATATCTGTCAATTTAGATATGACAACAACAAAAAAAGGTGCTGATTTAATTCACAGTGTACCTATAGATAGAATTGTTTTAGAAACAGATGCTCCTTTTACAAAAGAAAGTAAAAAAAGATATGGTTATAAAATCTTAGAAGATACTATTACTCAAATAGCAAAAATAAAAAAAAGTAACTTAGAGGATGTTACCATTCAAATTCAAGCTAATTCAAAGAAGATATTAGGATAGGAAGTAGTTACCTCTCTACTTCCTTTCCATAATAATTTTCATAGTTTTTTCTATATTGAACAAGGTCAGAAAATTGTTCTTTATTCAAAGAATACTCTTGCATAAGGGTGTTCTTTTTTTCTTGCAATTTATCGAGTTTGGTTAATATTTCTTTCGTATTTGGTAGTTTTCTATAGTTTTCTAATATCTCTTTAGCGGCTATTTTATATACGGAAAGCTCACTATAATACTCATCTGCAAATTGCTTATCTTCAGGATTTTTCTTGTGGTATTTATATATTTCACGATACTTATTTATTGTATTTATATTTTCCATATCTTGGGATAAACTCTTCATCTCAGTTTCAATTTT
>JAIMFC010000006.1 GCA_019794795.1 Streptococcus gallolyticus | reverse complement strand
GATGTGATGGGGTGGCGGGGAAACCACTTTTATCTTATCATTTGGGGAGGTTTTTTGATACCACGCTATAAGCTATCCGGAACCACTAGCATAGCTAGTGGTTTTCTGAAGCCAAAAAAGAGCTTGGAATAGTCCTTCCAAGCTCTCCTTGTTTTATATAAGTTAGTAGCCTACTCCCCCCAAACTGGTAGAAAAGATGGCTATCTTGCTATTGTTTTTAAGCTCCTTCAGAGAGTGGCAAAATCAAGATAAAAATCTTCTTATAGGGCTGAACATTTTTAACTTCCAAATGGATACTTCCACCATGCATAGTGACAAAACGTTGCACGATTGCGAGTCCAAGCCCCGTTCCACTCTTATCCGATGAGCGTGCCGTATCGCCAGTAATAAATGGTTGGAAAATAGTATCAATCAATTCTTCTGCAATTTCCACACCATCATCAGCCAATATAAACTTCAGCGTATTTTCTTCGTTTCGAATACTTAGAAAAAGAGTTGTCCCTGGTGGATTATAGCGGATAAAATTACCTAGGAGATTGTCCAAAATACGGTTGTATTTCAACATATCTAGCTCAACGAAGTAGGATTTTTCTGGAATATCTACTTCTAAATGATAGCCTTGGAGAGTCAGTTCGTCATAGCGCTGCGCTAGGTAATGACGAAGGTACTCACAAAAATCAGTTCTCTCTAATTTTAGTTTGAAATCAGGATGCTCTGCTTTACTGAATTCGTGGAAGGAATCAATCAATTCGTTTAACACGCTCGCCTTGTAATAAATGACCTGCATGTACTGGGCACGTTTACTTTCGGCGACAAGATTGTCACAAATCGCCTTGGTGTAGCCAAGAATAACTGTAATCGGTGTCTTCAAATCATGAGAAATCGCAGCCAACATTTTTTGCTTACTTCTTTCCAATTCTTGGCGCTTCATTTCGCTTTCCTGCAATTCCGAAGAAACCTTATCAAAGGTTGCAAGGATTTCCTCAAATTCTCTTGGAACATAACGGTTTTCACTCAGGCGATTCTCTCTTGAATAAGGAAACTGTTGGATTGCTTCTTGCAAAAGAGACAAAGGGCCTGCTATTTTCCGATGAATACGAATCGTAAAGAGAATAAGAATGAGAATAAAGAGAACCAACAATGAGCCGATTGCTATATAATTTTTTTGTAGAAAGGCTTCTGTCTCAGCGTCATCATCATAGGGAACAAAGAAAACAATAGTCATCTTTTTTCCTTGTTTCGTCATAAAATGATACTTATACAAATGGTAGTCCGAAAGCAATTCCTGCGTCATAATATTCAATTGGCGCTGAGTAAATTGCGTGGGCCCATTTTTGTCAGCAGATCGCAGAACTTTAAAATTTTCATCCAGTAAATAAGAAAACTCTTCCTTTTCTAGCGCAATTTCTCCTGCTAAGTATTTTCCACCAGCATCTTTATTCTTTTGTATCAAATATCTGGTATGACCTAGCTCATCTTGGTACTTTTGCGATGAATAGTAGTAATAAGCCGAGTAAGGCAACATGACATCCAATTCATCATCTGAAAAAATTTGCTCCTGGTCTGAATTACTGGTATAAACTAACCCCTTTTTTTCTTCAAAAACTTCATAGTAGCGACCATGTTGTGTGAAGGAAGTAAAAAGGGAACCCGAAAATTTTTCATCCTCAAGACTCGGTTGGATTTTTTGGATGCCTTGAACACCGACACCATGATTTAAATTCGCTAGTAGATAGACAGATCCACCTAACCACACAATGGTTCCTAATAGTATTAGAAAGGTATAAATTATAAAATGGCTTAAGAGGATTTTTATCAGGGTTGACGAAGATTTTTTAGTGGTCTTTTTCAATTTTGTATCCTATTCCACGAAGGGTCTTTATATAGAGAGGATTTTTACTATCATCTTCAATCTTATCCCGAAGATTAGAGATGTGGACAATAATTGTCGAGTCATCTCCTTCAATATACTCTCCGTTAATCATTTCATATAATTCAATTTTGGTAAAAATAGTCCCTGGTGCACTCATCAAGGTTTGAAGCAACTTGAATTCCGTAGCGGTTAATTTTATCAGCTCACCGTTTTTGGTTAGAGTTGCTCCCTTGGTATCCAAGATCAATTCACCCACTACAAGCTGTGTCAAATCAACTTCTTGAGGCGTATTTAAGGTATAGGAGCGACGCAACTGCGCCTGAACACGAGCAACAACTTCAAGTGAATTAAAGGGCTTACTAATGTAGTCATCTGCTCCAATATTGAGCCCTAAAATCTTATCTGCATCCTCTGACTTAGCTGATAAAATGATAATCGGAATCGTGCTTTCTTGACGCATCATCCGTGTGAGGGCATATCCATCTACTTTTGGCATCATGATATCAACAATGGCTAAATCAATATTTCCTTCTTTGAAGACATGATAGGCTTCCTCTCCATTTCCCGCTAAAATGACTTCAAAGGAGGAGCCTTCTAGGTATAGTTGGAGCAAGCTCGCAATATCTTTATCGTCTTCTGCAATGAGTATTCGGTGCATTCTCTGTCCCTCTTTCATGGTAATAGGATAATCTGTCTATTTGGCTTGTTTATCATTTCGTTACAAATTTAAAACAAACCTCATCTCATCTATTTTACCACTCTTCGGGCTTGGAGTGACTACCTATGTGTATGGAAAACTATTTTTTTACCCCATTTTGAAGGAGAACGGTTTGAATCAAGTGATTTTCTTCCTTAATTCGTAGGAAAAGCACATAAATATAGAACGGTGAAACAAGCATCAAGGTCCACCATGCATGACTCAAAAGGACTAAACCAAGTAACTCCGGTAAAATATTCAAGAAATAATTAGGATGTTTTACGGTCTTAAAGAGCCAATGCGGATTGTACAAATGATTCTTTGCAATCATCAATTTTACAGTCCAGATACCATCCAGAAGATGAACTACCAGATGCAACATCCACATGGCACAGCCTAATAAGACAAGACCAAGCAAGCTAATTCCATCAAAAGAACTTGTCCCAAAACAGGCTTCTAGGAAACAACCTAGATAAAAGAGAATATGTAAAATGGTAATCCATTTACTAACGGCTTGACCGTATTCAACACCACCCTCAGCTAAAATACGTGCCTCATTTCTCTTTGAAATTCGCAAGTAGTAGAGTCGAATGATGAATACAGCAATAATAATAACCAAACGATAGAGCATATTTTTTCTTTTCTAATCTCTCATAAATCTAGTTGCAGGAATCCGTACAGAAACCATCGACACACTAGCAACTACTTTTTTTGATTTTCTTAAACCAATAGAAGAGACTTGCTGCTAAACCAAGTAATCCCAAAATGGACCAAATGGCTGATGATGATTTTTCTCCTGCCTTTGGAAGTGACTGTTTAGCAGGTGCAGTGAGCATTTGTTCTGCCACACGCGCATGTTGTTGTGCCACCCCTTTCTCCGTTTTTGCTGCGAGAGAGGTTCCTTCAGTTTTCAAAAGTTCAAATGTTAGGGATGAGCGATTGACTTCTGGTGTGGAAGGAGCCTGTGCCTCATTTGCAGCTTTTGACTGGTAAACAACAGCGTACTGACTGAAATGGTTTGTTTTAAAACTAATAGTTCCGTCACCATTGTCCTGAAAGTCCAGATTTTCTAACTGATTCCCTTTAACATGATAAACGTGAGCCACTTTGGCACGTACTGAAATGATAACCGTTACTTCGCCGAACAGTTCTGCGGGATTGCCATTTTTATCCAGAGGTACAATATCGTAGCTGTCCGCATCAAATAAAGCTAAAACAGGAGCAGAAATGGCTTCCACACTGATTGACGCAACTGTTGGCATGACCTGACTATCGCCAACCACTTTAATCTTTGATACGGTATCTACAAAGGCAAGGTCTTCAACCACGTCAGCCTGATATGCTAGGCGACTCCCTGTACCTTTTGTAGCATAAAGCTTATCGTAGACAACTTGCGCTTTGCTGATTTTATGAAAGGCATAAATGGTCAGCATATCTTTTTCTTTTAAGATTGTCTCACCCAAATCAAGATTGAAACGGCCTAGGCCATCTGATTCACCCTGAGCAACTAATTCACCTCTTAGGTACACTTCCATCACCGCATTTGGAACAGTATGCCCTTTCAAATAGCCATAGTCTGTCGTCAATGGATGAGATAATACAGCAGGAATTTCATCTGGTGCTACCCATTTTGGACGATGTGTTACTGGATCAATCTCATACAAATCAATGACCGTTACAGTCTTACTTGTCAGGACTTCTTTTGTCAACGGATCAATTACTTGAATAGTAATGTTTTCTCCGGAATGCAGAGTGCGTTTCAAATCTTCAAAATCCGTTCCCCAGTTTCCTAATTTATCTGCCATCAGCGTTGGAAACTTGTTACCACTATCAGAAATTAATTGGATATAGGTATTTGGAAAATAAGTACGCCCTACAAATTGAGTCCTGCGAGTATGAAGAAGCTGGAATGTTAGTGGTTCTGCTTGCGAAATGGTATTTGTATTGTCCTTGCTGTAGATATTCATACTTGCATGACGTTCAATCAGTTGATCATCTGGCAAGACTTGGCTAGATTGGTCAACTGTATCTTCGACAATTTCTTGTAGCTTACTGAAGGCATCAAATACAAAACGGTACAATTTTTGTCCAGTTGTCAGTTTGTCTAGTTTTAAGCTATAATAGCCATTTTCATCAGCATCTACTTTTACCAAGACTGTTTTGGAAACAGCATCATAAACAAAAACTTTACCATAAGAATCTGCTCTGCCATGACTTTCTTGACCTGAGGAAAGAATAGGATTAACTTGGTGTCCTTTCTGAGAGCTTTCTAACTCATCTGCCATCTTATAGACCAAAGGACGTACCAGCACACTTTCTCCATCATTTGATACAAACTGTAGGTTGATATTCATCCCCAATTTAAATCGAACGTCGTATTTCATGAGATCAGGCGAAAGTTGAATTTCAAACGAACCATCTTCCCTGATCTTCGTTTCAGGTGCATAGTACATGTCATTAACTGTCAAGAAGACACTTCCCTGAACAGAAGTATGTCCCTTGATAACCCCTGTCCCTTCAATAATCGGCTCCACCAAAACTTGATGTCCATTTTCTGATTTGGTTAATGTCTCCTTTGGAAGCTCGTAAGCCTGAGGATGACGCGGAACTTCTACAGTTTTTTCCATAGGTTCCCCTTCCTCTTCATCATCTTCTGACTCACTCAGAATAGTCATAAGTACAGTAAAAGTTTGACCATAAGTTGCTGGTTCAGACAAAGGCAAACTAAATTGGCCATCTTCTTCCACACCTATGGGGTTATCCACTTCCAACATCACAAGACTTCCTGGAGTAGCCTTACCTGAAATAACCTGGTCACCTGCTTTTACAGGATTTACTTCCAAGTAGAGCGCTTGTTCTTCCTTGATGGGCTCAGACTCTTCTGATGGCTGTTCGACAGGTTGTTCAACTTCCTTATCATCCGCTTTCTCTACAGCTACAGGTTCCCCTGTAGGTTGCTCTAGTGATTCCAGTGATGTCTCCTTCATATCTGGAGACTCATCCTCTTTGACAGGTAGGACTGCAGAAGGACTTTGTTGGCCCGGTTGAACTTGCTCTTCTGCACTGGCTACTGTTCCCAAAAATGCCGCTGCAATTGCTAAAGAGACCAAACCTGTCTTTTTCTTACGTAAACTAAAAATATTCTTTTTCATCTCTTGCTCCTCTATTTAGAATCTTAAATAAGATAACAAATTTCACCTTTGAATACAATAGTTCTTCTGCTTTCCAAAGCATTCTTAAGATATTCTTAATTTTTTATAAACAAAAAGGCTGAAATTGCTTTCAACCCTTCTTTTTATCTAAACCATTAATTCGTAATACATCTACTTTTCAGCTTCTTCTTTGGCCAATCGTTCTCTTTCCAATCGAAATTTTCGATTAGGGTTGAGCAAATTAAAGAGCTCTTCTAATTTTTCCGCATTCCAAACATCGGCTGCAGACACAAAGTTCCCATTCTTATCCTTAAAAGATATCGGTTTATCTCCCATTGCACACTCCTTTCAAAAATATCCAAGTTAACTACTAAATGGTAGTAAGATGGTTAGACTAACCGTATTAGCGGCAACTACGATGACAGTATTAACTCTGGCAAAAAACTCCCCACGTTACGACACGGAATAACATGAGCCGACAATGCTGATTTTATGCAGTTTGTAAGGTTGGTAGGAAAGGTCCTATAGGACTTTCCGTAGTTTTCTCATCACTTCAGTGATGAAAGAAAACTTCCAATGTTAATCCACAAACTCAAATTCAAACTTACCGATACGAACGATGTCTCCGTCCTTAGCTCCACGCGCACGAAGGGCTTCATCCACACCCATTCCACGCAATTGACGGGCAAATTTCATGACAGATTCGTCACGGTCAAAATTGGTCATGGTGAAGAGTTTTTCAAGTTTATCGCCTGAAAGAACCCAGCTAGCATCATCATCGCGGGTAATGTCAAACTCTGGCTCATCAGGATTGAAGCCGTAATAAACTTCCTCTTCTTGGAATTCTGACTCATCATAGAGCAAGAATTCATCTGTTTTATCTAAGAGCTCTGCTGTCGCTTCTAAGAGATTTTCCAAACCTTGATGAGCTAAACTTGAAATAGGGAAAATCATTGGCAGTTCGTCAAATTCATCGTAGTTGGCTGCCAATTTTTTCTTGAATTCTGCAAGATTTTCTTGAGATTCAGGCATATCCATCTTGTTGGCAACAATGATTTGTGGACGTTCCATGAGGCGAAGATTGTAGGTTTCTAGTTCGTTATTAATAGAAACATAATCTTCATAAGGATTACGACCTTCACTAGCTGACATGTCAATAACATGCAAAATAACCCGTGTCCGCTCGATATGACGGAGGAATTGTGTTCCAAGACCGACACCTTGACTAGCTCCTTCAATCAAGCCTGGGAGGTCAGCGACAGCAAAGGATTCACCTGACTTCGTGCGGACCATCCCCAGATTTGGCACAATCGTGGTGAAATGGTAGGCGCCAATTTTTGGTTTTGCTGATGTGATAACGCTAAGCAGAGTTGATTTCCCAACAGATGGAAATCCAACCAAACCAACATCGGCAAGGACTTTCAATTCTAACTCCAAGTTGCGTTCTTCACCTGGTTCACCATTTTCAGAAATCTCTGGTGCGGGATTTTTAGGCGTTGCAAAACGGATATTGCCACGACCGCCACGGCCACCTTTGGCGATCACAAATTCTTGCCCGTTTTCAACCAAGTCAGTAATAATCTTGCCTGTATCGGCATCACGAACAGTGGTTCCTTGAGGCACGCGCACAATCAAATCATCTGAACCACGACCGTGCATACCTTTGGTCATCCCCTTTTCACCGACTTCAGCCTTAAAAACACGGTTGTAACGGAAATCCATGAGGGTCCGCAAGCCTTCGTCTACACGAAAGATAACTGAGCCACCTTTACCGCCATCACCGCCCCAAGGACCGCCATTTGGCACATATTTTTCACGACGGAAGGCCACCATCCCGTCGCCTCCCTTGCCTGCCTTGACCTTGATTTTGGCAGTATCTAAAAACATACTCATATTTTACCTATCTTTCCTAAAAAAGAGTGGTCTTTTGCCTTGAAAGGCAACTGCCACTCCCATATTTTTTCTATAAAATGATTACTTTAGAGAATCGCACTGATTGCTGGGAGGAGTAATCCTGCGACGGTCGCGATGACCATCAAAATGACGATGACCATGGTTACTTTTTCAAATCTTGTTTTTTTGTGTTTTTCTTCTCCGAAAGCCATAGCTTCTCCTTTTATCACTAAATCATTTTCTCTCTATTCTATCATAAAGACTCTATTTTTTCCAATCTTTCTCTATTCTTCTTATAAAAGTTCCATAAAAAACAGTCCTCCTAATTCTAATAAGAAAGACTGTTTTCAATCTATTTCGCTACGAAGAAAAAGACGTCACCTCAGACAGCCGACGCGTAGTTCATCCTTGGTCATGATAGGAACGATAATTTCTGTCACAAACTCATCCTCGTTTTGTGTTACCCAGTAATCAATCACATGGCGCTCGTAACATTCGTCTTTGAGACTATAGTGATTTGTATGGGCAAAATTAATCATGTTCTGATAGGTTTCATGAATAGCATTGAGAGATCCAATATGGTAGCAACTCAATGCCATGAAACCACCGAACCTTCCAAAATCTTCTGACTCTGGGAAAACATGCTGCAGTATGGTAGAGGATTGAATCTCCCCCGCCATTTTTTTCTCATAAGAATCATATTTTAAGATCACTGGACCAGATACTTCTAGTTTCTTTTCTTCCAAAAATTTGGTCCACTCAAGGTTGATAATAGACTCTTTATGACAGTATTTGTAAGGTTGTTCCACACAATAATAGGAGGTCTCTTCCTGATAATATTTTAGGCTAACTGTTGGTCCGTTGGTAGCTGTCAAACTATTTTGTAGGCAAATCTCTCCTTCAATAATCATCTGTAACCAGTCATCGATTGATGTCATTGAAATCAATAATTGCTGACGTTCTGCCTCTAATTCATCTCGTCTTTGCTGTAAATATTTGTAGTGATTGGAACAGCCATTGAAAGAAATCAATTCTTTGATTCGTTTCAGGCTCAATCCAATTTGTTGGTAATACTTGATCATGGGAATCAAGAGCAGGGTTGCTTTATCATAGTAACGATAATTGGTATCCTCTGCTATGTACTTGGGGAGGATGAGACCCAAACTCTCATAATAGCGCAATGTCTTCGCGGAAACTCCGCTCATACTAGCTGCCTTACCGATAGGAAAAAGTCCTTCTTCTACCATAGCTCTCCTCTCGTATACTTTAATATTTTTATATTTTTATTCAACGATTTCATTATACACTAAAATTGTAAACCTTTCCATAGTTGTAATGTCAAGCTATTTCCGGATGAAACATCAATTGGTTTTAGTCGTATTTCAATGATTTTTTTGCTAAAAAATACTGATTTTTAGTAGTTTTTTACGTACTATTTTTTAGCCTCCAAGTGAATTTTCTATCAATTTTTCGAATATTAGAAAGCAAAACTTTTCCCCCACTGGAAGGTTTGGTAATTATATAATTCACTATAAATATACATGTTATTCCTTTATCTTTCTCCATAAGAAAAGAGTCTGGAGCAAGGTAGAAAACTCCAGATTCTCTTACATGTAACATTTTAATCCAAGAAACAAACTACTGTACAAACGCTGGGTAATCATTGAAGTGGGTTGGATTTATCCCTTTGTAAATCGTAGAGATTACTGTTCCAAGTATTTGAAAATACTGTGAAAACTATCTTCTGTTTCCTGTGGAACAACGACTACTTTCTTGTTCCTTCTTTTTTCTTGGCGGTTGGTAAAGGCCTCCAAATCCCCTGATAGACTGGCATAATGTCGGAAGCGTCGTTTGGCTTGATAAACCGTTTTTTCAAATAATTTATCTGCTTGGTTCGGATTGACTTCTTTTAACGCCGAAAAGCGTTCTTGCTTCATCATAAAGTCAATCATCTGATCAAAATCTGGTCGTTTGAAATCCAATACCATCGGATTTTTGTCTTGCTCTGTCAAGAGTGGGTTATAACGATAGAGCGACCAATAGCCACAGTCTACAGCTTCCTTCGCTTCGGTAAGTGTTTGACTCATCCCTCCTTGCAGACCATGTGTGATACAAGGTACATAGGCAATGACAAGCGATGGTCCAGGGTAGCTTGCTGCTTCTTCAAAGGCCTTGATGACCTGTACTGGATTGGCTCCACTTGCTACTTGGGCAACGTAGACATTGCCATAGGTCATAGCCATCATCCCTAAGTCTTTTTTAGCGCTACTATTTCCAGATGCTGAAAATTTAGTGATGGCAGAGGTCGGTGTACCTTTTGATAAATGCCCACCCGTATTGGAATAGACTTCATTGTCTAATACCAAAATATTAACGTCTGCTCCGCTAGCAAGAACATGATCTAGGCCACCGTAACCAATGTCGTAGGCCCAACCATCCCCACCAATAATCCATTGGCAAGATTTAACGAACAAATCTCGTTTATCATATAATTTTTGTAAAAGAGGATGTTGGTGCTGAACTTCTTGTAAGGCCTGTGTTAACTTGTTGGAGCGTGTTCTTGATCCCTTTCCTTCATCCATGTGGTCTATCCAGTCTTGCATGAGAAGGTTTAATTCAGGACCAGCTAGCCTCATCGCTTCTTGCATGAGCGGAACTAGGGCTTGCCGTTGGGATTGATTGGCAACAAGCATTCCGTAGCCAAATTCTGCCGAATCTTCCAGTAAGGAATTGCTCCATGCAGGTCCTTGACCATGGCAATTTTTACTGTAAGGACTTGTGGGCGCCATGCCGCCCCAAATAGAAGAACAACCTGTTGCATTGGCAATCATCATTCGGTCACCAAACAACTGAGTCAGTAATTTCACATAAGGTGTTTCTCCGCAACCTGCACAAGCTCCTGAAAATTCTAAGAGTGGTTGTTCAAATTGACTGTGCGCCAGCGTTCCTGGTTTTGCTGGATTTCCCTTGGCACGCAGAGTTTGTGAAAAGGCCCAATTTACTGCTTCTTGGCTAATTTCTTCTGGGTCAGATTGGCTGACAGTTACCATTTTCAGAGCCTTACCTGTTTTTGGACAAGCATTGACACAGAGTCCACAACCTGTACAATTTTCCACCGAAACTTGAATACGGTAATACAGGCCATTCTTCCCTTTGAAATCCATGACACGATATCCTTCAGGAGCCACTTGGAGTTCATCTTCTTCCACTAAAAATGGCCGAATAGCTGCATGGGGACAAACAAATGAACAACGGTTGCACTGTACACAGTGACTGGCATCCCAAATCGGTACTTCCCAAGTGATATTACGTTTTTCTTGTGGAGTTAGACCGAGAGGAATATCACCAGCTACCATGCCATTATTGACCAAGGTTCCAACTGAAAGCTTGTCCCCTTCCAAACGGTTCATTGGTAACTGAATTTGGCAAGAGAACTGACTGAGTTCACCATAATGTCTTGTTTCCTTGACGACAAGATTTGCCCATTCGTGGGGAACAGGAACCTGCTGAACAGCCCCTTTTGAGCCTTGAATGGCTTTGAGGTACTTGTTCATCTTTTCAGGGGAGGTTTTGCCATAATGCGCCTTGATTTCATCTGCTAATAACTGCTGACTATCTGGCACTATTCCCATGATGTCAAAAAAAGCAACTTCCAAGCAAACACTCATTCGCGGAAAAATATCCGCATCTTGGGCAATCTGAAAGGCATCCATCATGTACAATTGAATCTGGTTCTCCGCCAAATATTTTTTGAGACCTGCTGGTAATTTACGGCAGGCTACTTCTGCACTATCAGGGGTATTTAGCAAGAAAATACCACCTTTTTTTAGACCCTTGACCAGGTCATATTTCCTTAGATAAGCCGGTGTAGCAACTGCCACAAAATCCATTTCTTGGATGGAATAGGTAGACCGAATCTTTTCCGAACCAAAGCGAAGTTGCGAGATGGTCAGGCCTCTTTGTTTGCGTGAATCGTAGTAAAAATACCCTTGAATTTCTTGGTCAGTATGATCACCAATCATCTTGATAATGGATTTGCTGGCACCAATAGTCCCATCACCACCCAAGCCCCAAAATTTAGCTTGATAGGTGCTTGTTGGGGTTAAATCTAATTTTTCTCCTACAGGCAAGGATAAATTGGTCAGGTCATCTTCGATACCAACTGTAAACCGGCTCTTTGGCTGATCTTTTTTCAATTCATCAAAAACAGTAACAATCTGCTCTGGGCTGGTATCTTTTGAACCAATTCCATACCGTCCACCGCAAATCCGCGGATGCAATTGACTGTCATAAAAGGCTGCTTGAACGTCTAATAAGAGGGGCTCTCCGATAGAACCAGGCTCTTTTGTACGGTCCAAGACAGCTATAGAAGTAACCGTCTCTGGTACTTTTTCTAAGAAAATCTCCGCTGGGAAAGGACGATACAGATGAATCTGTAAGAAACCCACTTTACGGCCAGATTTGTTGAGATAGTCAACCGTCTGCTCAATGGTTTGTGAGACAGATCCCATAGCAACTATGACCTGTTCAGCCTCTGGATGTCCATAATAGTTGACCACATCATAATTAGTGCCCTGAATGTGATTGATTTTATCCATATATTTTTTGACAACATAAGGCGTCACTTGGTAGTTGCGGTTAACTGTTTCCCGTTGTTGAAAATAAATATCTGGTCCTTGGTTAGTACCTGAAACTCTTGGATGATTCGGATTCATGGCCCGACTCCGAAAAGTATCCAGCGCTTCTTGATTGACCAATCCTTTCAAATCCTCATCGTCCAAGACAGTTACTTTTTGCAATTCGTGGCTAGTCCGAAATCCATCAAAAAAGCTCAAAAATGGTAGGCTGGTTTCCAAACTCGCCAAATGCGCGACAGCCGATAAATCCATGACCTCCTGAACAGAACTTTCAGCTAGCATGCCAAATCCTGCTTGCCGTACAGCCATGACGTCGCTATGGTCCCCGTAGATGCTGAGAGCATTTGTCGAAACAGAGCGGGCTGCTACGTGGAAAACGGTTGGCAATAATTCTCCAGCAATCTTGTACATATTTGGAAGCATGAGCAGGAGACCTTGAGAGGAAGTAAAGGTTGTCGTCAAAGCCCCTGTCTTAAGCGAGCCGTGGACAAAACCAGCAACTCCAGCTTCCGACTGCATTTCAATAATTTGTAAGGGCTGACCAAAGAGATTTGTCCGACCTTGCGTTTGCCAAACATCGACACTTTCTCCCATCGTTGAGCTTGGCGTAATCGGATAAATACCTGCTACCTCGCTAAATGCATACGCAATATGAGCTGCAGCTGTATTGCCATCTATGATTGCTTGATGTACCATAGCCTCCTCCTTATCAACTTATCAACTCCTCTTTACTATTCAAGCTGTCATAATAGCGCGACAACTGCTAAATAGAGTTTAAATAGTAAAAAGTATGAGGTCAAACGCCCACCCTCTTTCTAGGATAGGCATTATCCCTCATTTCAATCAGCCTTGTTTTAGTTGTGTTTTGGCAAAATTGTTTCCACTTCTGTATGTGGACGTGGAATCACGTGGACTGAAATCAATTCACCAACGCGTTGCGCTGCTGCTGCACCTGCATCGGTTGCAGCTTTGACAGCACCAACATCTCCACGTACCATAACAGTCACAAGACCGCCACCAATATGTTCTTTTCCTACCAAGACAACATTGGCTGCCTTGACCATGGCATCGGCTGCTTCAATTGAGCCAATCAAGCCTTTTGTTTCAATCATTCCTAGTGCTTCTGAATGCATGAGTCTTTACCTACCTTTTCTTTATTTATGAGCTAAAATAGTTTCTACTTCACTGTGTGGACGTGGGATAACGTGCACAGATACAAGTTCACCAACACGTTGCGCTGCCGCTGCACCTGCATCGGTTGCGGCTTTAACGGCACCAACATCCCCACGTACCATAACAGTCACAAGACCGCCACCTACATGTTCCTTACCAATCAAGGTCACATTAGCCGCCTTAACCATGGCATCAGCGGCTTCAATTGAGCCAATCAAGCCTTTTGTTTCAATCATTCCTAGTGCTTCTGAGTGCATGAATCTTACCTGCCTTTACTTTATTTATGAGCTAAAATGGTTTCCACTTCTGTATGTGGACGTGGAATAACGTGTACAGATACGAGTTCGCCTACACGTTGTGCTGCCGCTGCACCTGCATCGGTTGCAGCTTTAACGGCACCAACATCTCCACGTACCATAACAGTCACAAGTCCGCCACCTACATGTTCTTTTCCGATAAGGGTTACATTAGCTGCCTTGACCATAGCATCAGCGGCTTCGATAGAGCCAATCAAGCCTTTTGTTTCAATCATTCCTAGCGCTTCTGAGTGCATAAGTTTTACCTACCTTTACTTCAATAATTTTAATTTATTTTTTGCCGATATTCCCAAAGCATTGGCTTCTTCTGTGTCTAAATGACACTCTAGTGTGAAACTTTCATGGACACGAATGGTCACATTTTTTAGGGTACCACCACGTTCTCCAGGGCATTCTAGGGAAACTTCTTGACCATCTATCACACCAAATTCCTTGGCATCAATAGGTGACATATGAATATGCCGTTTGGCAACAATACAGCCCTTGGTTAATTGAACAGATCCTTTTGGTCCGATCAAGGTACAGCCCGGTGATCCTGCCAAATCTCCTGATAAGCGAAGAGGAGCCTTAATCCCTAGTTTGAAGCAATCCGCTACTGTCAGTTCAACCTGACTCTGACTGCGGACGGGACCCAGTATCCGTACTTTTTCCAAAACGCCCTTTGGTCCTGCTACAAAGAGACATTCCTGCATGGCATATTGCCCTGTTTGAGAAAGGTCTTTTAATTTTTGAAACTGGTAGTCCGGTCCAAATAAGGCATCCGCATCTGCCTGAGATAGATGAATGTGGTGGTTGGAAACACCCACTGGAATGACAAAGTCTGTTGCATCCCTTTTTGCAGGCTCTGCTGCATGGACTGTAGGAACTTCCTCACTCGGTTGACCTCCTAAGTGATCAATCACACGATAAAATAACTCTTCTAATTCTTCCATATGACCGCCCCTTATTTTTGTCTCAGTGCGGATAGGATTTCCCGTACGATGGCTTCATTATCAACGCTAGTCACAGTGGATTGCGCTTCTTGTTGACAACTGCTCTCTTGCTCTTGTTCAAACTTTGCTTGGATAGACTGTGGCGTTTGTTTCAAGAAATCAGTATTTGTCGGGGTTTCTGTTTCATGATGAATATGAACACTAGCTGAACAAACTGCATCTGGTTGGACTTCTGTTTTCACAGCAAGTTTTGGTAAAGATTGGAACTCCGCATCATCTGCCAATGTCGCCACATCCTTGATACCGTAGGCCACTGTTTTTACATTAACCAAATGTTTTGGTGAAAGATTTTCAGATACGGAACTTCCACCACCTGTTCCACACCCCAAGGTGAAGGAAACCGGTAATCCAGTTGAAATTCCTGTACCACCTTGGCTTCCGCCAGTGTTAATTAGAATGCGTGAAGCAGGCTTAGATGAGAAACGCAAAATCATATCTGGGTCCTCAGTATGCATACTCATGGTATGACCGATACCATTTTGCAAGAGTCGAATGCTGAGTGCACAGGCTTCTTCCCAATTTTTCACGACATAAAAACCAATCACAGTTGTCAACTTTTCGAAAGAAAGTGGATTTCCTGCTCCAACACCTGCTTGTGGTCCAACGAGAATCTTGGTGTCTTTTGGTACAACAATTCCAGCTGCTTCAGCTATTTCAGTGGCTGGACGTCCAACAAATTTGGGATTCATAGCTGGGTTGCAACCATGCGAATTTCCACGGAAGAGCAACTCACAGACCTTATCAGTCTCTTCTTTGCTCATCATGTAGCAACCTTGCTTGGTCAACTCACGAACCACTGCATCTTTATTGACCTCTTCACAGATGATTGATTGCTCAGAAGCACAGATGGTTCCGTTGTCAAATGTTTTTGATGCGACAATGGCACGAATAGCCTTTTCCACATTAGCAGTCCGTTCAATGTAGGCTGGGGAATTTCCAGCTCCGACACCGATAGCAGGTTTTCCACAACTATAGGCTGCTTTCACCATGCCAGGACCACCCGTTGCGATAATCATGGAAATGTCTTTGGCATTCATCAATTCATTGGTCGCAGCCAGTGATGGGCTTGAAACGGAGCCGACTATATGTTCTGGCGCTCCTGCTTCAACTGCCGCTTTGCGCACAATTTCCACAGCCTCATTGCTGCAACGTTTCGCAGATGGGTGTGGGGCAAATACGATGGCATTCCGTGATTTAATGGCAATCATTGATTTAAAAATCACGGTTGAAGTTGGGTTTGTTGAAGGAGTAATCCCCAACAAGAGTCCCATTGGTTCTGCAACACTAAATACTTTATTTGCTTCATCAAAATCAAAAATACCAGAAGTTTGCATATCCTTGATTTCTTTATAAAGTAGGTGTGCCGCGGCATAATTTTTATAGGCTTTGTCTGTTACCTTGCCAAAGCCAGTTTCTTCAACTGCCATATCTGCAAGGTAGTAGGCATTTGCTCCGACTGCCTTGACAATATTTTTCAGTATGGCATCAATTTGTTGGTCTGAGAAAGTCGCTATAATATTAGCAGCTTGTTTCCCAGCTCTTACAAGATCTCGTGCTTCTTGGATTGAACAGAGATCAACGTCTAATGTCTTCATCATCCGACCCCCAAAAATTTTCTTTTACTGTTTCTGTTTGTGCTGTGCTTTGAAATCTTCTAGAAGTAGAGCAATCATTTCTCGTCTAACTAAGCTGGTCAGTGTATCTTCAGCTATCTCAAGATGAGGATTTACCGATACCAGCTCACGCAGTTCAGACGCTCGTGTTCGGTCTAGCTTTCTTTTGTATTCCTTAAAAGTCATCCCGGTTTCAGCTGAATTGTCTGAAGTTGGAACACTTGGTTCCTCTGTTTCTGGTAGAAGCTTCGTCTGTTCTTCCAGAATTGGACCTTCTGAAACTGCCTCTGCTTGGCTAGCTGGCTCTTCTTCTGCTATTGACAAAGACGCAACAACTGGGTGGTGGAGGCCTGCTAATTGATCGTCTGGACGTGGAATAACGTGGGCACCTTGGAGACAATTCTCTCCAAGACGACGAACAGCTTCAGCCCCTGCATCAACAGCTGTTTTGACAGCTCCAACATCACCAGTGATACTAATATAGTATAAGCCTCCGCTAACTTTTTCGGTTCCTAAAAGAGTCACATCTGCACACTTTAGCATCACATCAGCTGCTTCTACGGAACCGATAAAACCGTAGGTTTCAATCATTCCTAACGCCTTCATTTCAGAGCCCTCTCACTACATTAAGTCAGCCCAGTTTGAAGGATAGGTTGTATAGAAAATTTTGGCATTATCCGGTGACCCCCAGACAACATCTGAACCAGATGGTACGAAGAGGACATCTCCTGCACGACCGACATAGGTTTGTCCATCAATTTCAATGGAAACTGTTCCAGAAATAACATAGTCAATTTCTTCATATGGTAATTTCCAAGCGAAATTAGAGTGATCAATGGTCAAGAAACCAGCGCTCATTTTTGATTCGTGTTGGCTGACCAACTCTTGGAAACCAACCTTAGCACCTGGAGTACCTGTGTCAAATTCGTCCATACGAACAGTGCCACCTTTGACCACTTTCAAGCCATTTGCATGGGATACACAACGGTAGGGTGGAACTTCCTTAGCAGGCTCACTGTCGCCTGCCAGCAACATTTTCTTCAATAAACACAATATTTCGTCAGTTGTAATGCCGTCTAATCCTTTTTCTGTAGCGACTTGAGGTTGACAAACAACTTCTGTACCTTCTTCAAAGCAAATGCCATATTTTTTAGCTTCATCACGCGCAGCTGGTGTAACAATAGTACCTGCTTCTAAATAGCAGATTGTTTTACCAGCTTGATGACAGGCCAATACATCTTTTGCTGTAATTAATTTTGCCATGTTTTCTCCTTTTCTAAGATAGAGGGTTTTCGTGAATCAAGCGTGTTCAAGTAATCCATACTTAACATCACTTGACATCTGATCACCCGACTTCCGTTACGAGAATCGTTCTATTTTTCCATTTTGTTTTTTGACTTGGTCATAGTTCTCATCAATAATTCCGATAACAGCGGCATCGACAGGCATCTGATCGTCACCCATCATACGGCGCGCTGCAGATCCAGTCGCAATGATCACTCGGTCACCAATACCTGCCCCAATCATATCTACAACGACCAGAAGCTCACCAGCTCGACTACCACCTTTTACTTCAGCAAGTAGAAATTTCACGCCATTTAAGGCGTCGGACTTCCTTGTTGCCCAAATTGTATCGACTAATTCTGCAACTAGCATATGTGCCTCTTTTCTAATAGATTATGTCTTGACTGCAATTCATGGCAATGCCAATCGGCGTCACAAACATTGGATTTTTCGGTTTGATGGTTTTTATCTTTGTTTCTTTTTCAATGATAGTTTCTATTCCTGCAAGACAACTTGTGCCACCAACTAGGTAAATCACATCCACATCCATTCCTTCAATACTGCGCTTGACAATGGACGCCACCTTTTCAATGACTGGTTTCAGGACACTGAGCAATTCCTTATGGTGCTTGGGATCCCGCTTGTAGGCATCCGCTTCATCAAAGCTCAGCTTATAGGCTCCAGCCACGACTAGTGAGAAGTGTGTTCCACCCGTTGCTTCATCAACAGACGTGACCACTTTTCCATCTTTCAAGATAGAAATTCCCGTTGTGCCACCACCAATATCCACGATAGCGCCATTTTGCAAGCCAACAATGGTATTGGCCGCTGTAGGTTCATCCAGTACAGCAGTGAGTTCAAAACCAGCTCCTTGCACCACATTTTTAATAGCCCCTCCATCCAAAGCATCTGTCCCTGGTGGAATGGCAGCGGCTGCATAGAGCAATTCTGTACCTAATTGGCCTTCGAGCGATTCTTTCAATTCTCGAACAATGCGAATGGCTCCAATGTAGTCCACGACCATACCATCTTTGATGACTGAAGCTGGACGATGGGCACCAGCCACAATATTTTTATCTTCGTCCAAGACAACGAGCACAATGTAGGCTGTCCCTAAATCTACACCCGTCAAATAAACCTTGCTCGTTCCTTTGACAGGTTGTTTCTCAACACGTTCAAACTCTTCAACGTATTGGTCGCAAGTTTTAGGTAAGGTTTGTGCCATCATTGTTCAGTTCCTCTCTTGGTTGAAAGTAATAGGCAATGTCTTGCCCGAGACGGTTTAGCAAGGCTACTAGTTTCTCATGGTCTTGTAACTGTAGGCGCTCTACCTCTCTTTCCAAATGGAAATAGAGTGGATATAGCTTGGTTAGGATACGACCATTGCTGGTTTGCAGAAACATACCAACATTTGATAAGTTTCCATGAATAAAGGATTTGCCAATTTTTTCGGTTGATGCCATTCCATTGGCAGTCGGTGGCAGGATACATTCCCCACCAGCCAGAATTGTCGCCAAATAGCGCTCTAGTCCATTCAATTCTTGTGCCAAGACCAAGTCAACTGGTGCTAGGTCAAAAGCTATTTCCAAGAACTGACACCGAATATCCAGCCAGATGGACTGGGATTGCCAACTGGTTTCAACTGGACTTTCGATAGGATTAACTGCTATTTTTTGAAGTTTCTGTGGAAGTTTCCCTAGTGGTTTGACTTCATTTTCATTGATAATCTTAATTTTTCGATCGACTAGAAAAGTCCGTGCCCCGGGCGTCAACCGTTCTTCCTTTTTGATGGTAAAGGTGTCAAATGGAAATTGATGATACTCGACGCGCAAATCATCTTCGGTTAAAAATTTCATAAAATGACTTCTTTCTTTTTAACGACTTCAGATGATTCCTTCAAGTTTTCCATTGTTTACAAGGCTCGATAGATAGCCTCGAGATCCTCGATGGTAACAGATCGTGGATTGCCAGCTGTACAAGCATCTGCAAGGGCACGTTCTGCCATTTCAGGAATCATTTTTTCAAATTCTTGACGATCAATTCCTAACTCCTCAATGGTGGTCGGCATCTTCATTTGTTTTGCCATGCGTGTGATGGAGTAAATGAGAGCCCGTACTCCTTGTTTTGGAGTTGAGCCATATAGGCCAAGTAGGTTGGCTGCTTGCGCATAACGTTTAGCAATAGCTGTCTCTCCCTTTTCTTCCAATGATGCGTTAAATGCAATCACATGAGGTAACAGGAGAGTGTTGATGCGACCATGTGGAGAATGGAAGAAGGCGCCAATAGCGTGTGAGAGGCTATGACAGATACCAAGACCCGCATTGTTAAAGGCAATACCAGCAATAGCTGAAGCATTGTGCATTTTTTCACGGGCAAATTGATTGTCCCCATTTTTATAAGTTTCGTAAAGGAACTTATAAGCTAAGGTAATGGCTTTTTCTGCACAGGCGTCTGAAAAATCAGTAGCGCCATTTGCAACATAAGCTTCTAAACCATGGGTCAGCACATCCATCCCTGCATCTGCTGTTACAGCTGGAGGCACTGTCATGGTAAAGTAGGTATCCAAAATGGCTAAATCTGGTACCATTGAATCGTCAATAATGACAAATTTTTCATTTTTACTAGGATCTGAAATCACGGCGAAAGCTGTAATCTCACTACCACTCCCACTAGTTGTCGGAATAGCAATCATCTTCGGCTTTTCAACCTTTTCAGATTCCGTATAGACCTTGATCACTGCCTTGGTCGTATCAAGAGCTGATCCGCCACCAAGGGCGATGACGAGGTCCGGTTTATAGGTTTTGATTTCTGAAATACTTTCAGTAATCACTTCAATCGTAGGATTTGGGACAACTTTTGAAAAGACTTTTGTCTCCGCGCCAGCTTTCTTCAATTCCTGCAAGACTGCGTCCACCATATGGCTTTGATCCATGTAGGGATCGCAAATGATGTAGGCTCTCTTGACAGATAACTTGGAAAGCTCTTCTGTGGAATGATGTCCCATTACAAATTTAGGTCCTACGCTAAATTCTTGTGTTTTCATATCATTCCTTCTTTAATAAGGTTATTGTGTGTAAGAGTTGTTGACATTGTTCATCATTTTCCAAGTCTAACACCAGAATAATATCTACTTTTGCTTCCTCTAATTCTCTCCTGCACGGGAGTCTTCCGATTTCCTGAGACGGGTCATTTCTTGTTAAAACAAGTCCGATTGTCGGGATACGAAAGACTTTGGCAAAATTGGGAGAATAGACTGGAAAGGCACGATCAGCAGATAGTATCATTAGGATAGCGCTTGCATTTTGTTGTGTTGCAATGATGTGTTTCATCATTCCAGATCCTCTAAGATAGGAACTCGGCACTTGAATGGTTTTGTCCAGGTAGACCATGGACTGGACATGAGGAAGATTGCTCTCACCTTCGATCAATTCAATGATTTTTTCCTTGTCCTTATCATTTGGACCGATAACCATGATTCGCTTCTTCATGATTGAGTCACTTTGACAACTGTAAAATCCAGTTGTTCTTCAAAATATTCCAAGATAGATTGCAAGGCTGTTTTGACACTTTGCACATCTCCACTAAACATGAGCGAACCCGTAAAACGGTCTACAAAGCAAATATCGACATTAGCTGACTTACCTGCAATATCTGCAGCAATGATGGCTGTCTCATACGGCGTTAAGGCAAGAATGCCAATCGCTCCCGACTCGTCAACTCCTAAACATTGGTAAACAGATTGGATAGGCGCAGCAATCATATGAGCCAGGGTAATCTGTTTTCCAGGAACGGATTCTTGAATAATCCGATCAATTTTCCCCATTCCCTCTAGCACGACTGCACCTCCTTTTATTCAAGATTAGTGTTTGACAACTGTCACCGGAAAATCATAGCCTAAGATATAGGATTCAATCCTGTCTAAATCATAGTCACTCAGAGAAGGATCTCCTTCAATCTTGTATTCCAACCCTAGCTGATGATACTTGTTGACCCCTAATTTATGATAAGGTAGAAGGTCAATCCCTTGGAAATTACTGTAGTCCTTGTATGGCAGAAGAAACTCAATAATAGCTTGAATTTCTTCCTGACTATCGTTAATTCCTTTCAGCATGGGCATGCGAATTTTGATATTGTAGCCTGATTCGATGACATATTTGAGATTGGTCAGAATGCGTTCATTTCCAACCCCTGTCCATTCATTATGTTTTTTGGAATCCATATGCTTCATGTCAAAGAGGAAGAGGTCCACATAGGGAGCTGCAGCCTGGAAAACCTTGTTTGGGACATGCCCAGCTGTTTCAACAGCCGTATTGAGCCCATCTTGTTTACAAGCTTGGAGAAGAGCAATCGCTCCTTCTGGCTGAGCCAAACATTCCCCACCTGATAAAGTAACTCCTCCACCCGACATTTCATAAAAAGCATCGTCTTCATGAATGATTGACATGAGTTCAGAAATGGTTTTTGATTCACCCGCGACAGTCAGAGCACCCTCTGGACAATCCTTGATATCTTCCTTAGTTGGAAGGCGTTTTTTGTACTTACGGATATCGATTGGATGCTCTTTGTCTGCGTAATCAAAAGGACTAGGACTTTCTGGATTTTTATATGAGAAGCAAATCTGACCTAGCGGACAAGTGGCTGCGCAAGAATTATAGGGTTTGCACAAGGTTTCCTTGTACATGACATTTGACCCAAATTCCAGACCTTCGGGATTGGCACACCACTTGCAACGCATTGGACAACCCTTGAAAAATACAATTGTTCGGATACCAGGACCGTCATATAGATTGTATTTTTGGACATTGAATACATTTATTCGTGTCTCGTGTTTTTTCTTCTGCATTCCCATCACTACTTCCTAACCACCGCTTCCTAACATTTTCCGTTAGGAAACCTTGTTCTCTTACTAAATCTTTGTCAATACTGTACGTGAAATAATTTCATCCTGTACATCTTTACACAATTCAACGAAGAAGGCACTGTATCCAGCCACGCGCACAATCAAGTCACGGTAATTTTCAGGATGTTTCTGTGCATCAATCAGCACTGAATTATCCAAATAGTTGAACTGCATTTCGCCATTTCCAAGTACACTTGCTGTCCGCAAGAGGGTAATCAAACTTTCTTCTCCTTGTGGTGTATCCAGCAAACCAGCCATAATCTTGAAATTGTGTACCATACCGATGTTCATGTTTTCATTGGCCATCTTAGATACAGACTTGATAATAGCTGTTGGGCCTTTGACATCCATGCCATGGTCTGGTGAGATACCATCTGACAATGGCTTCCAAGCACGACGGCCTGATGCTGACGCACCTGTAATTTGTCCCAATGGAGTGTTGTTTGAGATAGATAAGGTACCATGACTCAATACGGAGTAAAGTGTATGGTATTTACGATGTTCTTCTTCTGTGAATTCGATAATGTCTGCCGCAAATCTGTCTACATAATCATCATCATTACCATATTTTGGTGCTGCAAGACAGTCTGCTCGAATCTGATCATAGCCTTCAAAGTCAGCTACCAAGGCTTTGTTCAATTCTTCCAAGGTGTATTTCTTATCTTCAAAGACTAGTTTCTTAATAGCGGCCATTGAGTCCGCATAGTTGGCAAGTCCTGACCAGACAACACCTGGACCAAAGTTGTACATAGCACCACCAGATTTAACACCGCGACCATGTTCCATAGTTCCTTCGTACATCATAGACATGAGTGGTACTGGTGCCAATTCACGGTGAACACGTTGAGAAATAACAGTCATAACAGAAGTCCATTTTGTCACGTATTTAATGGTTTCTTTGACTGCTGCCTCAAATTCTTCAAATGTCTTGTATTGGTCAAGTGGTCCCATATCTGGTGTAACTGGTTTGCCATACCAGAGTGGAACTCCACGGTTCAATGTGGTCTCAATCAAGATTGGCCATTGTGTATACGCTGTTGATGTCCATTGATAGAGGCGACCAGCTTTTTGTGGTTCTACACATCCCATGAGACAGTAGTCACGTGCATCTTCCATTGATACACCTTTAGCAAGCATCATCTTGATATGGCTATCATCAAAGTGACAAGCTGGGAAGCCAACACCTGCACGAACAACATCTACAATCTTTTGCAAGTATTTACGTGGTGATTTGTTATTGATACGAGTTGCCAAGGTTGGTTGGTATACTTTGACATGGCGAACAGCATCCATCAAGAGGTAGGTCAAGTCATTTGTAGCATCACTACCAGCACGAGTCACCCCGCCCACACACATATTTACGAATGGTTGGTAACCTGCGAAGAATTTAGAAGAACCTTCTGAAGTCAACCACATCATTTCTGACATCTTGATAAACATAGATCCAGCAAGTTCAAAGGCTTGGAAATCGTTCATACGACCTTCTTCAAGATCTTTCTTGTAAAGTGGATACATGTATTGATCGACACGACCAATGGATAGACCAGTTTGGTTTTCTTCACAAAGAAGCAAGTGTTGGATAGTTACCAAGTACTGCATTGCTTCCCAGAATGTTTCTGGTTTGTGGGCAGGAACATTGGCATTGACCTTAGAAATCATTTCCAACTCAGCTTTTCGTTTTGGATTGGTTTCTTTGCTTGCTAGTTGTGCTGCGTATTCTGACATACGTTTGGCGTAAATAACCACACCTTCTGCTGTTAAGATTTGTCCTTTATAGAAGTAAATCTTTTCAAGGTCATCTGGGTTGGCATAATCCAACTCTTCCAAGTGAGCTTGAGCTTCTGCGATGATATCCAGCATCCCTTTTTTCATACCGACAACGTCGTAACCTGGGTTAGAATCCCCACCACCAGATTGTGCGTGGTAAGAACAGTCAGAAACGAAGGATTCGCCTGACAATTCCCAAGCACCTGCTTCACGGTATTGTGATTCACAAGCTTCGTCAACAGATTTACCTGTCCAGTATGGGAAGATTTCTTCTACCAAGATTTTCTTGTCTTCTTCTGACAAATCATATGGGTCTTGTGGACGAGTTGAAACAGTGTCCAATTCATCACGGAGCCAACGCCAAGAAATATCTGGTGAGAAGGCACCCCAACGAGCACCACCATTAGGCGCACCAACCAAGAGCTCATGATCTTGGATGACCAGCGGTGCAATCTTACAGAATTCTTTAAAGGCAGTACCACGAAGAACAGCTTTTGGCATTCCTTCATTTTCTTTTGAAACGCGTGTTAAGTTAATGGCACGAATCAAGGAAATAGTTGGACGGGCACTTAAATATTGATTTTTCAGAGCTTGCAAACGAGGTGTGATACCATCTGGAACCTCTGTTCCTTCACTCGCAAGTACTGGTGCCGCTTTTACTTCTGGTTTTGTAATATCTTCTGAAACACTTTGGAAAATTTTAACCAGCGATGCACGTTCTGCCTCGCTTAATTTTTTAGTAGCCTCTTCTAATTTGGCTGTAAATTCATTCATATCCATATGTATGATTTCCTCTCTTTCAACATGTAGCTAGCAGATTTCTGATGTCCATTCTTTCTATCTGCTAGTCCACTATCATTTTGTTCCTATTTTCCTTATTCAAATCCAACTTGTCGAGTATAGGTTAGGTGTCTTGGAGTAATATTTTCTGAACGGTAGCCACGTCCTGTGGTAATACCGCCCAGTATCAGTGACGGTGCAAAACTGGATTTGATACCCGTCGCAGTACAGGCTGTTGGTGCATTGACCACGATTCTTCCGACAGCTTTCACCATGGCAAATTCCTTGATGATTTTCCAATCTGCCGAGTGAATGGTCAGTGTATGCCCCATTTTCAATTCAGACAAAATGCTCATGCATTTGACACAGGCAAGTGTCCAGTCAGGTTCCCGATAGAGGATAATAATTGGACAAAGTAATTTTTTATTAAAATAATCCTCATCGTTCATATACTCTTGCACTGAAATAAGGACTTGAGTATCTTTCGGAACACTGAATCCTGCCATTTTCGCTAGCCAAGCAGCAGATTTTCCATTGTAGCTATTGGTAACATTCTTCTCAGATGCTTTTAAAAAGGTGATCAATTTCTCCGTATCATCTTGAGTCAAAATATAGCCACCATTAGCTGCCATTATGTGGGTAATCTGGTCTGCAATGATGTTTTCCGTTACTAGGAATTGCTCCGAACCTGGTAGGATGCCGTTGTCAAAACTTCTAGAGTGAATGACATCTTTGACTGCTTTTTCCAAATCTGCCGTCCTTTCAATGAAGACGGGACCAGAAGATTCACCTCCATAAATGAGAGGCGTATTGGTCCTAAAATCAGTCGTGATATATTCTGGACAACCAATATTGATCAGCAAAGACAATTTATCACTGAGAAGCAACTCGGAAATTCCTGCATCATTTGCGATCTCTGCTAAACTCAAGGCTCCTGCTGGATAACCCATCTCATCGAGTTGGTCCAATAACTGCCCAATCGCATGAATCGTTGCTGGCTTGGTCAGCTTATGAGCAACCAAGACCATGGCATTCCCAGACTTAATAGCTAATAACAAGAGATTGACAATCAGTGTATAGGTTGGATAAGCTGGTAATAAGACACCGATCACACCAAGCGGTACACCAATTTCGATGACCTTTTCTTGACTACTTCCTCCGATAATGCCTGTATAGGACTCTCTCTGCAAGGTTTGGTCAAATCGTTTGAGAAATTCTTGACAGAGAAAAATTTCATCCTCTTCTTGACCGTATTGATTTTGAGCTACAAATTCACGGATAGAAGATGCCCCATCTTTTTGCAGGTTCTGAATCAAAGTGGCACTATACTGATCTAAATCAGCCTGAGTTAGTTTTTGTAATTGAGCAAAAGTAGTTTGAGCATTCAAGAGTAAATTTCTAATTTCTTGGATGGATGCTAAATCTTTGTCAATATACAACATACTCTACACACTTTCTTATGATTGAACTTCTGAGCTTTCTGGCAAGAGAACAGATAAGGAGTAACGGTCAATAATTTTACGAAGATCTTCGTGTGGGCCAGGGATGACAACATGGCTGTATACTTCAGCTCCCATTGCTTCTACTGCACGAACACCTGCTTCAACAGCAGTGTTGCAGGCTTCTGTCTCACCTTGAACGATGACAGAGATATAACCAGAAGCCACATTTTCATAACCAATAACATCTACTTCAGAGGCTTTTACCATGGCATCTGCTGCTTCTAAAGCAAAGACTAAGCCAAATGTTTCAATTGCCCCAATTGCTTGATATCTTTTCACGGTATTCTCCTTTATGTCTAGTTGTCAATATCATGTACTGACACAATGTCACCGACGGTTGGAATTGGTCTTGGCATCACATTGTGAGCAGTCAATTTACCAATTGCTGCAGCGGCTGCAGCACCTGCTTCAACAGCGGCACGCACAGCAGCTACATCTCCCACTACCATAACAGTCACGAGAGTTGAGCCGACATTTTCATAGGACACGAGTTTTACATCACTTGCTTTGAGCATCTTGTCGCATGCTTCCATAGCAGGTACCAGTCCTAATGTTTCGACCAAGCCCAAGGCTTGTCCACCATAATATCTCATTGATAATTCCTCCGATTATCTTTTGTATTCTGCTGCAACATATTTGTCAACGGCATCTAGGCCATCAGCAGTGATTTTATACAAGATTCTAAGTTTTTGATGTTCGTCCAAATCATAGCCCACTTGTTCCACATAGCAGTTACATTCCAAAGACATGAGATGTTCAAGGAAGAGTGGAACTGTGAATTGTTTTTCGCTTCCGTATTGTGATTTTAAAGCTTCCATGACTTGGTGTACATCAGCTTTTTCAACAGTACTTAAATAATTCAATACAGCCGTTCTTGCTGGTAAAAGTCCCATTTTTATACCTCACTCTTTCTAAATAAATCCAATGGATTGGTCGTTACGATGATAGCCCCCAAGATAACAATGATAGAACCAATGGTAATGGTTGGTGTCAATGCTTGTCCCAAGAAGAGGATACTGAAGAAGACTCCCCAGAAAGCATAAGTGATATTGAGAGACATACCAATTGCTGTACCGACCATAGCATTTGATTGGTACCAAGTGGTATAAGAAATACCTACCAGTGTGCCAGATACGAGCAAGAGGAACATTGGAAGTGGAGCTGCAATCATTTTTGTAAAGAGGCCAGTCGCACCAACCATTGGTACAATGATAATCATTTGAATCAAGCCAGATACAATTTGACGAATGGTAACAGCTACTTCTGAGTCCAACATAGCTCCACCGAAGCTAGAGATACATCCTTCAAGCCCCCAACAAATCGCTGCAAAGACTGCCAGAATAATTCCCAAGGTAAAGTTTGTGGCCCCTTCTGGTTTGACCAAATTTAAGATGACTGCACCTGCTACGCAGAGTACCATTCCCAGTCCAACACGTGGAGTAATTTTTTGTTTTAAGAAGATTGCTGCAAATAAGGCACCGAAAGCGGCCGTTGTAGCAGATACTGGAATCGCAAAGGCTCCTGCAAGTGACAAACCAATCAGATAAGCACCGTTGGCAATTGGCCCTCCTAAGATAAATCCCAATAGCATAATTTTCCCAGGCTTGGTCGCTAAGCTTCTGCCCAGTTCTTTAAATTTACCTGTCCGAATAACATTGAGCAACAGAACACAACCACCAAGAAAGTCATTGATACCTCCCATAACAAAGGGAGCTGCAAAAATGCCAACAGCTGATTTTATCGGATCAAAGCCACTGATAATCATGACAACAAAAGAATAGAGACCATAAAATAAGCCTGAAATGATACCACTCCGAATTCCAATGGCATGGAATTTCTTGGTCAATTCAACCATTTGTTGATGAGCTGTCGCTTGACTTCCATTATTCATATTTTGTCCCATGGAAAAATAACTCCTTATTTCTTTTTATTTTGTTGGTAAGATTGTTTCCACCTCTGTATGAGGGCGTGGAATCACATGCACTGAAATCAATTCCCCAACTCGTTGTGCAGCAGCTGCACCTGCATCTGTAGAAGCCTTCACTGCTCCTACATCACCTCGAACCAAGACCGTGACGAGACCGCCACCGACCAATTCCTTGCCGACCAAGGTCACATTGGCCGCCTTGACCATTGCATCGGCTGCTTCAATTGCACCGATTAACCCTTTTGTTTCAATCATTCCTAATGCTTCAGAACTCATGATACAAACCTCCTTTTTGTTTTATTTTTATTTTTTGTAAGCAATTTAGTATCTGTTTCTTATGTTTGAAAGCGCTTATTGACTAGGTAAAACAGATTATTTTTCGTATGAATGATAGATAAATATTCATCACAACTAGATTGTAAGCCTTTCCATTGCGATAAAGTCAACATTCTTTTAAAAAAATATTTTTTTGTGAATTCTGTTACAAATGGACAATTTTAAATCATTTTTTTCTAATGAAATATTAGTCGGACAGAATTTTCTGAATTATTAGCTCGTTTTTCCTCTTTTCAAACCTTCCCCTTAGGACTAACTTTGAGAAAGGCATACAAAAAAGAAACCTCTCGGCTTCTTTCGCTATTCTGATTTAGAAGATGTCTCGTTCTCTCTCAGTGCCAATTTTTCCTTGACCCGTTCAGCTACCTGATAAGGAACTCCCAGATCAGCAATTTCCTGTAGACTGGCAGCTTGAATTTTAGGAATAGAGCGAAAATGTTTGAGTAAAGCATGTTTGCGCTTAGGACCAAGTCCCTCAATGCCGTCCAATTTGGAGGCAAAGCTATTCTTGGACCGTACCTGTTTGTGGAAACTAATGGCAAAGCGGTGGACCTCATCCTGAATACGTTGCAATAGGAAAAATTCCTGTGAATTCCGTTCCAATTCAACGACCTGTAAAGGATTACCAAAGAGTAATTCATGCGTCTGGTGTTTGTCATTTTTCTGCAAACCCGCAACTGGGATGTAGTCCATCTTCAAGCGCTTCAAGCTATCCAACGCAGCATTGACCTGCCCTTGTCCACCATCAATGATAATCAAATCCGGCTCTGGCAGATGCTCCCGCTTGACCCGACTATAGCGCCGATAAATCACTTCCCGCATGCTGGCATAGTCATCTGGACCTTTCACTGTCTTAATCTTGTACTTACGGTAATTGTTCTTGCTAGGCTTACCATCCACAAACAGTATCATGGCAGAAACTGGACTAGTTCCCATAATATTGGAGTTATCAAAGGCTTCAATACGACGTAATCGTCCCAGACCAAGCTTGGCACCCAATTCCTTGGTAGCACCGTGAGTTTTCTTAAGGTCTTTTTCCAGCAAGTCAAATTTCTGCTCCAAACTGACACGAGCATTCTTGATAGCTAGATTGACCAACTGCTTCTTCTCCCCACGCTGAGGTTTGACGACTTTTGCATCTACCAATGCCGCGACAGCCTCTTCATCAATATCCTGAGGAATGAGAATTTCACTGGGAATCAAGTGCTGCTGGTCAAGATAAAATTGACCAATATACGTCAAAAAGTCCTCTTCCGCATCGTCATAGTAAGGAAAAAGATTGACATTGCGCTCAATAAGTTTCCCCTGTCGCACAAAGAAAACCTGCACACACATCCAGCCCTTGTCCACATAGTAACCAAAAACATCTCTATTCTGCATGTCCTTAGCCATGACCCGTTGCTTAGTCCGCAGAGTGGCAATCGAGTCCAGCAAATCACGGTATTCTGCTGCTTTTTCAAACTCCCAATTATCTGACGCAGCCTTCATCTTAGCTTGCAATTCCTTGACGATCTTATCATCATGCCCCGTCAAAAACTGGCTGACTTCCGTAGCCATTTTTGCATAATCCTCTCGACTGAGCATGTGGTCTCCGTGAGCCAAACATTGCCCCAGATGGTAATAAAGACAGTACTTATCTTCAGGTACCTTGCACTTACGAAATGGATAGAGGCGTTCCAAGAGTTTCAAGGTTTGATTAGCCGCATTGACATCGGGATAAGGACCGAAATATTGCCCCATATCTTTCCGCACCTGACGGGTAATGATCAGCCTTGGATGGCGCTCTGCAGTGATTTTTATAAAAGGATAGGACTTGTCATCCTTGAGCATGATATTGTAGCGAGGCTTGTTTTCTTGAATGAGGTTAATCTCCAAGAGCAGAGCCTCAATATTGGACTCGGTCACGATAAACTCGAAGTCGGCAATCTCTGACACCAAAGCCTCTGTCTTGGTATCATGACTTCCTCGAAAATAAGACCGCACCCGATTTTTCAGATTTTTGGCCTTCCCTACATAGATAATTTGACCATATTGATTTTTATGGAGATAGCAGCCAGGACTATCTGGCAACAACTCCAATTTGTGCTTGATGAGTTCGTTCATAGGATTATTTTACCAAAAAAACATAGCCAAAGCCATGTTTTGCATTGCTTATGAAGGTCGTCCAATCCACTTTTTTAGAAATAGAAAGATATAACCCATGAATAGATAGGATACAAAGAGCAAGACACTACTCGACAGTACAAATCCCCAGCCATACTTCGGAATATTCAAGAAAAAATAAGCAAAGGGACTGTCTGGCGAACCCGGTATAGGAATTTTAGTCACAAAACCATTGAACAAAGCCAAAAAAGAATAGGCAAATTGAGGCAATAACCACCAAAACGGGTACCTAATAGCATAGACTGCTCGTCTATCATTCCACAAGGTATCAGCTACAAAACCAATCGGAACAATATAGTGCACTAAGAAATTTTCAATATTCCAATAGTCTCTTGCAGAAACGAGTGGGGCTAAGAAAATGTGATAAACCAAGAATGTAAGCAGAATAGTGAGGCTCAGCCCCCCCTTTATCCTTAGAGTGAACGAACTATCTACCTTGGTGGTGTCACCTGTCCACCACTGATAAATCATATAGGCAAGGAAAGCAACAACCAACAGATTGGACAATATCGTGTAGTAAAGCAACATTGCAAGGCTATATTTGGCCAGTTGAATCGCTATACCAATAATTCCCAGTAAACAAAGCAAAGAACGGTACCACCATTTTTTCATCGCTCATTTTTCTCCAATAACTCTGCTACAGTTTCTGCTAGGGCAAGAGTTGACTGTGGATTTTGTCCAGTGATGAGATGACCAGAAACCTGGACATGCGACTGAAATGGAGCAACCTGCAAGAAATTTCCACCCAACTCTTGCAAACGAGATTCCAACAAGAATGGCACATGGTCTGTATGCTGCACATATGCTTCTTCTACATTAGTATAGCCTGTGATTGTTTTCCCGTCTAGGAATTTCACTTTCGCTAGGTCCGGATGAATGAGAGCGGCCACACCGTGACAAACAGCTGCTACAAACTTATCTGCCTCCAACATCTGTAAAATCCAGCTTGCAACTTGGGCATCTCTTGTAAAATCATACATGGCACCATGCCCACCCGCAAAGTAAATAGCTGAAAAATCATCTGAATGTAAATCTGCTAGACGAGGACTATTTTCTAATTGCTGCATAAAGGTAGAATCTTGATAATAAGGTTTTGTTGCCTCATCCATGAATTGCTCCTGCACACTCAATGGATCCAACGGAATCTTACCACCTTTGAGACTAGCTAATTGAAGCGGAATTCCTAGTTTCTTCATAACATGATAAAAATGTGTGATTTCCCCTAACCAGAGGCCTGTTGGTAAATTATGCCCTTCGTATTGCTCTTGATTCGTCGCTACCATAACAATAGGTTTCATTTTGTACTCCTTTTTTCGTTACACTTGTCACGATTATTTTAGCAACTGAGAATCGGAAAAACAAGAACGGCAACTTAAAAGTGACAGATTTTAAAAATTGTCACTTTTTTTCAACAAAAGCTACTAATTTCCCTAATTGTTGAGCCATTTCTATAGCAGAAATATCACAGCCCCGCTGTATCCAAGAACTTTTGACTTGTACCAAACCTCCAAAAATAAAATCCTGCAAGTAGTTCTCATCAAAATCCGATAAAAGATAGTTAGAAAAATAGGGATAAAGCTGATACAAATATGGAAGCGTCAAATTGTTCATCTTACTGGGCGAATTCTGCTCATAAAAAGTCTGAATTCCTTGGCGATATTGGTCCCAAAATTCAAAATAACTGGTAAAAACGTCCTGTAAACAAACTCCCTCTTTGTTGGCCAAATAATGAGCGCACTCCTCATAAAGATAACTAAAGTAGGAACGCAATACGTCTTCTTTAGAAGTAAAATTACGGTAGAATGTCTGACGAGTAATCCCCGCCTCTGCTACAATCTCCTTGACAGTAATTTCATCATAGGGAAAACGATACATCAAACTGAGAAGAGCTCGAATAGACAACTCCTGTGAACGTTGAGCACGCGCATGTTCTGTCTGCTTCATAGTAACAAATCCAGCAACTCTCTATAATTTATCACTGTATAGGTAGGAACTGCCGAACTAGTATTTTCCTTCCCATCTGGGTTAAACCAAACAGTGTCAATCCCCGCATAATTTCCCCCTTGGATATCCGCAATCAGACTATCGCCAATCATGAGCGCCAGTTTTTTATCAAAGTCAGGAATAGCTTGCGCAATCACATCATAAAAATCCTTGTCCGGCTTCTGGGCACCCATTTCATCCGAGATAAAGACCTTTTCAAAGTCAGCACCGATACTGGAAGCTGCTAAGCGTCCTTTCTGGATAAAGGTCACGCCATTCGTCGCTGCAAAAAGCCGACAACCACGCGCTTTCAAGCTATCCAACAAGTCCTTTGCACCATCAAATGTTTGACCCTGTTGACTCAAAAAATGCTGATAGCGTTCTGCAAAATGGGCACCATCCACCTCCTGCCCAAAATTCGCAAAAAGTCGGGCAAAACGGGTATTGATCAATTCCGCCTTACTAATTCGCTTATGCGCTAAGTCCTCCCACAATGATTGATTCATCGGTACATAGTGAGCCTTGTAAGCAGAAATATCATCAACTGCTGCTTCTTCTAACAATTGCGTCAGCGCAATATCTTCCGCCTTCTCAAAATCGAGGAGGGTGTGGTCTAGGTCGAATAGGAGATATTTATAATACAATTTTCATTTTCCTTTCAATAAGTTAAGAAAATGGGCAAGAAAATTGCGCCATTTTCTACGGCAACCACCACGGGTGGATTGCCTAAACTTCTCACTAAGTCAGATAATAAAGCATTATCGGCTCTATTATCTGACTGTCGCTAATGAGTGCATGGGAGCAAAAGGGGTCAAAAGTAGCTGCAACCACTCGAACATATTGTCATCATTATACCACAGAACAAGGAAAAAGCGGTCACATCACATTGATATAACTGCTCCGTTTTGAGATGAAAGATGGCATATTTGGTTTGGGAACTATATATCAGTTTACACCAACCACAATATGTAGTATTTCGACAACATCAAAAAAGGCGACTTCCAAACTAGGAAATCGTCTTTTGGTATTTAGATATTTTCTGAATATGGTAAAGTTTGGGTATAATTTTCAATCCATCTCCAATCAACTTCTTTATTGTGATTTACTGGTAACAATAATTTTGTTTTTTTTAATTAAATCCATCTTAAATGCTCTTCCGTATGAATATCTATATCTTTCTTGATTCAGTAGAGTTTGAATAAATAGCCCCGTATATTTATTTAACCAATTTGCCCTAATTACAACAATGTGGTCACCCGCAACAAAAGGATTAGGTTGATAAGAAACAGTTGATGTCGTATCGCCTATCACAAGTGCATTGCCTTTTTCGATACCATTTTCCTCATCTTTTGAAATCCAGCCATCTATAGAATTATTTAATTCTGTTCTACTGACAAATGGTAATTTACTTGGTTTTCGATTTTTAGAAAAATCCATATCAATTTTTGTATGGGCTTTAGCTTTGTATATCTCAATACCTAGTTCTTCTAATGTAAATGAAACCCAGTTTTGGGAAGAAATATCAACATAAGTGTTTCTTTTAGTTTCAGGCAGTTTATACTTTAGTGATTTGATGAAGTTTTCCATAAAATCCCAATCTGGTATAAAACCAGAATCGGAGTATCGTTTACTTACATCAAGAATAGGTTCTCCATTGGCCTCTTTTTGAATAGGAAGTTTTAATCTGGAGTATTTCATTCTTTTTGGACGCCATTTTCGTCCATATCCCCATCTGTACCTATCGTGCATTATTACTGTTGCAATGAATAGGGCTGTAAATTTATTGAAATCTCCATCTATTCGATATAGAGGGTTAACACTATGGCTACAAGTAAATGGTTTATCTTGGTAATAAGCAAATCCCACAGAGCCATCAGAAAAATCAAAAAATTCCCAATCTCGAGTATCAATCATTGCCACATTCTCCTTCTTTAACCAAGAAAGATAGATAATGATTTATAGTTCGTTGAAAATCATCAGAGTTAAGTGTTGAATAATCGGTTTCCATATAGGCTTCTGCAAGCCATTCATCTTCATATCCAACTTTTTTCATAACAGATAGACCAGCCACTTCACGCTTATTTCTATACAATGATAGCCAATTGGATTTTACTTGTTCCCATAAGCTATCACCGTTGCTATCAACTTTCTCAACACGACCTAAGCCTTTCCTTTTGATAAAATTATCATCTTTAAAATACCCAAAGAAGGTATCCTTATCAGATTTAGTATGATTTTGAGATAAATCAAATATCATACAGCAAGCAACAGCTGAAGCACCGGGATAGAACATTTCATCAGGTAAAGAAAAGACAGCCTCTAAAGTATATTTTTCAAGCATCTTTTTCTTAAATAATTTAGTTTCTTTGCTATTGCCAATAGCAGCTTGCATGGGAAGTAAAACAGCGATTTTGGCAGTTTTATTCTTAACGGTCTTATCTTCGCCTTGACCAGTTACTTGCCGAGCGACCCACTCGACAAAATGAAGTCCTTTTGAAGGGTCTTGTGTAACTTTGGAAGCCCATTTTTTTGTATATTCAGGGTCACAACTCTTTTTGGTAGCATTATATGGCGGGTTCATAAGAATAACATCTATGTTTGCATCTGTAATCCATTTCCCCTTATTAAACATAGAATCCTGAATAATATTTGAGTTACCATCTCCATGTATCAACATATTTGTTGAAGATAGACCGAATGCTCCATCTTCATATTCTATACCAAAAATTTGACTTTTCTTAACAGTATCACGTTCGTTCTCTGTGTTGCAATCATCCATAGCATCTGTCATGGCTCTAACTAGGAAAGCACCGCTACCGCAACAGGGGTCAAGTACACGAGAATTTTTATTAACATTGACAACTTTACTCATAAAATCACAAATATGGTCTGGGGTAAAAGCTTGATTTTTATCTGATTTTCCTACATATTTGTTAAAAGTTGTAAAGAATAGATTTAATAAATCCTGACCTGCTGTATTTTTGTCATTGATATACGGAACAATGTTGTTGTCTATATAAGCTAATAAGGATTTTAATTCCTGATAGCTAAGACTTGTTACATCTTGGTCTTCCAAAACTTTGTTATTGAGTATTGCTAATTTCCCAACTTTATTTAAGTCTCCTCCTTGAGAAAGTAAGCCTTCCAAAATTTCTTTGATATTTTTTAGTATAACTTGTTCTGGTTTTAACTCTTTTCCAGATTTATCTTTAGTTGGTTTAATTCCTTCATAAACAAGTTCCTACAAATTGGCTACGTAATTTCTCAGTGATTCCATCAGAATGCAGTAACTCATTCAATACTTTAATTGAATCTACCACTTTTAGCTTGTCATTTACTTTGCCAAAGCATAATTCTTCATATTCTTCAAATGACAGAATTGTTGATAAGTTGGTAGCTACGTGTTCGTCATCAATAATAACTGATTGACCGTACCATGTCCAAACATTATTACCTTCTGTTTCAGCTAAAATAGCAACGATTTTTCTATCAGAATATACCTTTTCATACTTTACGTACTCTTGTAGTTGTTGTTGAATTTCAGTCTTATCCCAATTATCAAATCTATTTTTAGTTTCTACTAAAATAATTAGTCGGTCATTCTCAAAACGAATATCTAAGTAGTTGTGTTTTTTCTTTGGATTGCTGTTTCTATAATCAGAGATAGATTTACCTATAGATTTCAAGCCTTTAGAATAGCTAAATTCCCCATTTTCAAGATTAGAAGAATAGAAGGAACTCCCTATTTTATCAATAATTTCAAAACGCTCCATCATAGCACCTCGAAATTATTGATAAAATAAATAGCCTCCTCACAAAAACGTGAAAAAGCCTGTTTTAGGGGTTGACAAAAAACACGTCCGATTACATAATCAGCGTGAGCTGTGAGCTGTGATTGCGTTCATACAAATCAATTCCTTTGCTATTTTATATCACAAGACGATTTTCGTCTATAATCTTATTCCACTTCCCATGCAATAGATCTACGTTCTCACTCAATAGTTCTACAGCCATTACTACGGCTTTCTCTAACGTCTCTTCATCAATATGGTTATTCTGACAGCCAATCTGTCCTTTGACCCTATATCGGTTGTTACATTGCCAAACCTTGCGTTTACCTCAACTTGTGGTCCAGTTCTTTCGTCCAAAGGCTGAACCACATTCTGCACAGAACACCTTAGTTGTAAAAGGATTATCGTCATTTTGCATGATGTAAGCTTTCAGTTGATGTTCTTCTCGAAAGTCTTTCCTCCTTGTCAATTCCAACTGTACTAATTCCCATTTGTCTTTGTCAATAATAGCTTCATGGCTATTTTCTACATAGTATTGGTTAACCTGACCATCATTTTGAACTCGTTTCTTAGTCAGAAAATCAACGGTAAAAGTCTTTTGTAATAAGGCATCACCCTTGTACTTTTCATTTTGAAGCATTTTCTGTATAGCACTTGGATACCAATTTGCCTTTCCTGTCCAACCAGGTATTTCATTGTCATTCAAATCCTTAGCAATGGATTCAGGACTATATCCTTCTAAGAATTTCTCGTATATGAATTTAACCGTTTCAGCTTGCTGAGGATTAACGATAAGCTTACCATTCTCATCCTTGTCATAACACATGAACTTTGTGGTATTAACACGAACCTCACCACGTTCAAACTTCTTACGAATTCCCCACGTCGCATTCTCTGAAATGGAACGTGACTCATCCTGTGCCAAGGAAGAAAGTGAAAAGGCAATACTTTTCTGAACAAAATTTATAAAGTGTATTTCGTTAGGCAATCCATCAAAGAGTCATTTGCGTTTGGTAGTTAAGACTGCCATGGATTCGATGATAGTTCCACCAATGGACATACTCTTTTGTTTTGATGGTCAGTTCTTCCAGTGAATGAAATGTTTCTTGGTTGATAAATTCCAGTTTAAAGGCTTTGTAAGTGTTCTCAGCGACCGCATTGTCATAAGGACAACCCGCTTGACTCAGCAAACGTGTGATACCAAAGGCTTCTAACATCTCATCAATCAAGGCATTATCAAACTCCTTACCACGATCAGAATGGAAGAGTTTGACCTTGGTCAGAGCGTAGGGAATGCTTTGAATGGCTTCTTTGACCAAGTCAGCAGTCTTGTGCCAACCAAGGGAAAGGCCAATGGTTTCACGATTGAAGAGGTCAAGAATCCAACAAACATAAGCCCAACGGTTGGCAACACGAACATAGGTTAAGTCTGTCACAAGGGTTTCCAATGGTTTTTGCTGGTTAAACTGTCTCTCTAGGAAATTCGGAACTGGTGCTTCATTCTTCCCTTTAGCATGCGGTTTGAAGGCAGCCTTTTGGTAAACAGAAATCTTCATGATATGGCGAATCCGACGACGAGAGACAGTAGCTCCCTCTAATCCAAGAAGCTGTTTGAGTTTCCTGGCACCGTATCTGGATTTATTTTCTTTGAAAAGAGTTCTAATCCTATCTTCTCCTATCTTCTCCTATCCTCGAGATCGGTATCAGATACGGATTCCACAGCTTTGTAGTAATAGCTAGAACGAGGAATACCCAACCACCGACACATGGCTGAAATACTATATTTGTCTTTGTTAGCAGTGATTACTTCTCTTTTCGTGCCATAATCACTGCCGCTTGCTTTAGGATATCTAGCTGCATTTCGAGTTCTTTATTACGCTTTCGGAGCTCAATCAGCTCACGCTACTCATCTGTAAGATTATCAATAGTTTTAAAGGAACCAGTTGTTTTTGCCTGACGTACCCACTTATCGAAGGTTGATGGGGTTAACTCATATTCTTTGATAAGCTCACTTCGTTTCATACCTGCCTTGTGAAGGTCAACGATTTGTTGTTTAAATTCATCTGAGAATTGGCGACGTATTTTTCTAGACATAATTTTTCTCCTATTTTCTTTAGTGTAGAACACTTTATAAATTCTGTCTAGTTTAGTGTAACCTGTTCAAAGAATTAGCAAAAGCAACGGGGCTACCTGTCTCCACCATCCGATATTACGAGCGAAGAGGACTTCTGCCTGAACCTGACCATTTACCCAATAACTACCGTAATTACTCAGACCAAAGCGTCAAAACACTCCATCTCATTTTGTACTTTTCAGGCTTGGGCTTAACTCTTGAACAAATCGGGACAATATTGAGAAAAATGACTGAGAAACCCCTAACAAAAACACTGATTCTAGAGTTAATTAATGACCAAAAATTCCACATTGAGAATCAGCTTAAACAACTCATATCCTTAAAACGCAGGCTTAACGCTCTTGAATCACACGAACAACTTATTGATGAATTCGTGTCCTTTAATTGGTTTGAACACAATTCATCTCAGAAGCCTGTTAACAGTTGGATTGAACAAGTTAACAGTGGACAGCTACACCCTGATATCGCTAGGTTATTAATCGAAAATGACTGAAAAGTTAAATTTCTAATTAGTACAATTGCTATAACAAACAAAAGTATAAATTGTTATATGCAGTTTCACTAGCCTGGTCACCCGTTCTAGTACCATCGACTTTGAGTATTCCATAATTCCGATTCCACGAGTTTCATTGCAATCTGCTATAAAACTTACTCGTTCAGCGTTTACTCTCACTCTGATACTTCCCCACCCTAAGCTAAAAAGCCTTGTCTCCAAGGCTTTTCAATATGCTTTCGTTCAAAGGTTTCTAGGCTTTCACTAGCAGAGCGACTACCTCATAAGGAGGATTGGTGGTAAAAACAATCACATTCCGCTTTCGCATCCCTCTCTTTTTAACTTCGGACACCAGAAAAGACGATAGATTTTGGGGTATGATACTCCATTTCTATCGCCTCATATCTTTGAATTCAGTTTTATTAAGTTTCGTTCACCTCGACCAATCTGAATGTCGGAGAAGCATATAAAATTGTATTCCCTTACTAGCTGAAAAACCTTTCTTTTTTCCTTAGAAGTTTAATTATTATTACAAGGGAAATAACCACCTCTAAAACATATATCCCTATCAATACTATAGGCAGAATTTGAACTTCTGCAAGGCTACCGCTGAGCAATATGTAATCCCAAAGAGAATGGAAAATTATAGGGAACAGTATTTTTCGTGTGTCCAAATACATAGCTCCTAAGAACACTCCCATAACAAAGGTTGAGCCAAGTTGTCCCATTAGCTCGGAGACTGATAGACCTCCTATAACATTTATTAAATGTAATGCACAAAATAGCACTGAAGACAGCAGTATGGCAAGAGCCGGATTCATCTTCTTCGCCATTGCACCAAGCAATATCCCTCTGTACATGCCTTCTTCAGCTATTCCAATCAAAGCAGTATCTATTATCAATATAACAAATGCTAAATCCGGACTAAATCCTCTGACAATTGAATATAGTCCAAACCCTACTACAGGGATGAACAAAAGTGCTGAAAATACATAGCTCGGCTTGCTTTCTGAGTGCAAGGTTACTTCATTTTTATTTTTTATGCCGTAGTACAAAACCAATACCGCTAATATAAACATAAACGGCAAAAACTTCCTGCTGAACTCCGTTGAATTATATGGAGTATTTAAGAAATGATTACTGATAAAAAGTCCTACTCCCATTATAATCATATACGCTGTTAATAAAATATAGTTCTTCTTCATATACAACCTCCTGCTTTCATCTATCAAAAAGTACTCCAAGTATTTGCTTGAAGTGCTTTGATTTTGTCTCTAACTACACTACAATATAGAGATAGCTATATGTAAGCCATTCTAATTCATCTGACTAATCAATTATTCTTTCTATGGTTCTTACTAATCAATCCAAGCAACCTAATCAAGACAACAACGCCTGTCACCAAGTAAAAACTAATGTTGGAGCTATCTCCGGTTTCCGGAGCTTTATATTTCTTAACTCCCGTAGGAACATTTGCAGGAGGATTAGTTTTGTTATCCTTATCATTTTTAACAGAAAGCTTTATAACGGCTTCACCCTCATCCAAATCTTTTACATTAACTTTTACAGGTTCCTTATTTAAAACATATCCGTTAGGAGCCTTTGTTTCAACCAATATATACTCTTTGTCATAATCCTGCTCATCAATTATAGCCTTACCGTCAGTCCCTGTTGTCACAGTTTTTATAGGTTTATCCTGAGCAGAGCCGTCTTTTACCAAGAATAAATCAAATGTTGCATTTGCCAATCCCATATTACTTTTAGAATCCACTTTTGTAATTTCGAGTTGACGTACCTCTCTACACGGAATCGGTTCCTTATTCTTTACCGCATTAGCCGCAGCAGTCAAGTAGTCTTTTAACAGACTGGTTGTAACTCCGCTCCCTTTTTCGTTAAGGTTAAATCCTACGTGAGATGTGGTTCCTTCTTCAACTTTAAAATCGTTTTTCAGTTTGACCAGGAAATTCTCATATCCCAATTCACCGAACTTTGCCTTATACTTTTTTACGAATTTATCAGTTACATCCTCCAGCTTATTTACATCCACTCCGTAACTATCCACAAAGGCTTCAGACACGCCGTAAATTTTAAAGCTGGTTGAATCAGTAAAAACTGAGCTTCCTGTCCATGAAATTTTAATCTCATCGTCATTTTCTAAATTATAAAATCTTGCATATACCCTGTGAACATAGTTAGCGTTTACACCGTCTTCTTTTATATTCACATTTGTTCATGGTAAGACTATTTACATCTTTTTTACCTATTGCTCCTGCTGTATGAATACTCCTTACCGGCATATGAACTCGTAAAAGTATAAGTGCCGTTATCAGTTGCCTTATTAAGATCAGGATAATCCGCAAAAGTCAACTTAAAATCCGTCTTTTTCACGTTCTCAATATTTTTGGTAAAAATATATCGTATCGTTTTTGTTGATTTGTTATAATCAGGAACAGCGAGCAAAAATTCATTTCCACCATCCTCACATGTCAAATACAGTATTGGCGCAGAAACAATATCCTCATCTACAATTCCGTTAGGTCGAAGTCTCTCATCCAGTTTTACAGTGAAATAATCGCCTTCTCTAATGTCTCCCACTTCGTTGTTAATTGTGCCTGACATTGCCCAAAATACATATTGATAATTGTTGACCTGTCAATTGTCAGACGCACCATTATAATCTTTCTTCGTGTGAGAAACAATAACCCCCTCTATTTTGTTGTTAACCTCTTCACCTTTAGCACACAAAATTCCTTCTGCATTTACTTGCATCACATTAACAAAAACCATGATTACAGTTAGTAACATAACTAAAGTAAATACCTTAAATTTGTTAAATTCTTATTCATAGTACCCGGTATCCCCTATCAATTGCATTATACATCTCTCATATGAAATTGTCAATGAGCGAACACAGCTCAGATGGTGTCAAGTTTTTAGGGACTTTTTCCATAGTCAATCACATTTTTACACGACGCTTATTTTCAACATTTCTATTCAGAATTCATATTCATCTTTTTTAATCGGCGCAATATATCGAAAAATCGGTGAATTAGAATTTAATTTCAATAACATTTGATTTTTTCTCCTTCTAAAAATAGTGTTGCTAGCAATAACTAGCAACACTATTTATTAATTGCCTTGGCCTTTTCAGGTGGACAAGTTGGAACACGTTGCTCACCTTCTACTTTATTAAACTCTCTCGCTCAACCAAACCAAACTGACGTTTTACTTGTGCAATATAGAGACTAGAAACTTTAAATCCATACTTTTTCAAAACATAGTCTTTGATTTCTGGATAAGTTGCTTCCTTTTTTACATTGATCTCTTTGAGATCTTCTTCATCAATTTCAATGTTAATATGATGATCGACATCCAGTTTGGACAATAGAGCAACACACTCGACGGTTCGCTGTTACCGCATCACTATGTTCTGCGACAGCTATCGCATGGGCAGAACATCTGCTTTTACTTCGATGATGAATCATCTCGTACAAGCAGTGATACCGTCTCCACATGTGCTGAGAGCTTCCTTCTATACTAATAGACGAAAGAGAGTTAAGGTGATTTTGGAATAATACTGTGGAACGGAAGTTATAAAAAAATTATTTCGTAAGTAAATCCTCTAGTTCACCAATCAACCGCTCCTTTACAGAACCGAAATCAATACTCTGAACTGCTTCCAAGCGCCATTTTACTTTTGATTGAGCATTATAAGAATCTAACTCATCCTGATTGAAAAAATCTAAACCACTATATCTACGTATAGGTATAAGATTTTTATCATAATAAACTAGCATTTTAATAGGATTAGCTCGAAGTACCTCAGCTAATCCAGAATCTGCAGTTGCAAAATAATGGAGATATACAGCTTCTGTATCTGCCATACAATCAAACAAAATATATAATACATTGAACTTTCATGATTTTCACCTACTCAAAGCAGTAGTCTTTCATTATATAATATAGGAGATTTTGCATGAATTGAAGTAACATTTACTACTACTCCTCCCGATTTTAAGTATTTAGTCGCTTGATACAAACAATAAAATGTACCATACAAATTATTTTTAATTACTTTATTCCAACTGTCTAGATTAATTGTTTGCCATTTTTCTAAAATCTGAATTCCAGCACAATTAACCAAAACATCAATTTGAAGAAATTTATTATAAATTAACTTAAATACACGTTCAACCATATATTCATCAGATATATCACAATAATAGTAGTATAATTTGGGGTGCCTTCTCTCTATACCTTCCTTATCAAGAACAACAACTTGGTAATTATTTTTAATAAAAATATCAACTGTGGCATTTCCGATCCCACTTTTGCCACCAGTAATTACTACAACTTTCATAATTTTCCATTCTAACTAATAAAAAAACACTAAGTCTTTAGAGTGCTCTAAAGACTTAGTGTACACCTAAACGATTCACCCACCGACGATGATAATGATATCCATAACTAATACCAGAATCGGAATAAGTTTTGAAATTTTTTTCATCTTAGACTTCCTTTCCGTTTTTATTTATTATACAATAAATAAAATTAGATAAATTTTTGGTTGGGAAAGTGGGAAATTAAATGAAGTCAAATCTTGGAAACACATTGAGAAAAGTAAGACAAGGAAAACAAATCAGTTTACATTCTGTAGCAGATGAACATCTCTCTAAGTCACAAATATCTCGTTTCGAACGTGGAGAATCAGAAATATCTTGTGCTCGACTCATCAATATTCTAGACAAATTAAACATTTCTTTAGATGAGTTTCTCATTCTTCATGATAGTGATCGTACCAACACAGAATCATTTGCTAAATTAATACAATACATTCGTATACAGTATTCATCAAAAAATATAGATAATATAAGCTCTTTACTTTCAAACTCTTCAAAATATTGTCTTTGACAAAACTTAACCTGATTTTACAAATTAGGAGGGGACATCTATTTCCTCAAACGTTTCTTAAAATATCCCCTCCATGCGTCTATGGAAATAAATTAACGAATTAGTCCCTAGTACTTCAATTACCTCAACTGAGGTAGTCACTTTGATACTTTCCCACCCCAAAGTAAAAAGCCTTGTCTCCAAGGCTTTTAATAATGCTTTCGTTCAACCGTTTCTAGGATTTTACCAGCAAACCAACTACCTCAACGTGTGTTGTCTGGTCCTTGAGAATACATTTTTTTATCCTCGTCACTGTTTTGAGGACACAATTTATCTGTTTCTAGTTTAGCATTTTTACGTTTACTTTTGAATTGTTTTCCATCCTTGTTTTGAGTTTCACCTGTTTTGAATATTATGGTTAACATTGCAGGATCAATTTCTCCGTCGCTATTAACTCCACCTACAATAATTTTCTCAACAATACTTTCAAAAACTGCACGATCAAACTCCGTAAGCATTTTCTGCGAAGATAGCAAGTGCTTAAACTCAGTTAGTCTTTTCTTTACATCGATTTCTGATTTTAAGGTTGTTTCAATATTTACCTTCTCTTCTGCTAGAAACACTTTTTCTGAGGAAATTTCATTGTACTTTTCATTGTATATGGTATCGCTAATTTTCCCTTCGAGCCTTAGATTTACAAGATTTTCCTCTTTTTTTAGTAATGTTCGAAGTTTGTTTGTAATCCTTTTTAGTTCCTTATTAAGGCTATTGTCATTCAATTCAGATTCAATCGTTTCAAGTAAGTCTGTCATTAAGTTTTCATTTGAATGATAAAGTTGTCTGTAAGCTTCCATGAAAGCCCCCTCAATAGCGAGCTCTTCTAATCCTTTACTATGCTTACAAAATTTCTTTCCTTTCTTTATCGATGTAACACAGTGCCACACAACCTTGCGATAATCTGAACGGCAGTGCCAACTTCTTCTAGATAATATTGAACCACAAAAACCACATTCTAACATGCTACTAAAAGCATACATTTTTGAATAGCGTTCACGCTTGCCATTTACATTTGCAGCAGTCTTCTTATTTCCTGCTCGACGAAGTCTTATCTCCTGAGCTTTCTCAAAGTCTTCTTTAGATATTATAGGTTCATGATTATCTTTGATGTAGTACTTATCTTCTTCACCAAAATTACTTAAACGTCTCTTGCTTATTGGATCCACTGTAAAAGTTTTGCCCATTAGAATATCGCCTTTATATTTTTCATTCTTTATGATTCCTAAGACTGTTGTATCATTCCAATGATCTAATCCTCTCGGCGATTTGTAACCTAGTTCATCAAGTTCCCTTGCAATTACTTTTCCTCCAATACCTTCTAAGTACCTTTCAAAGATATAGCGAACTATTTTGGCTTCTTTTTTATTGATTGAAAGTTGCTTGGTTTCTACATCATAGTCATACCCCAAGCATCCTTGAAACCCTATCAATTCACCACGTTGCATCTTCATTTTTAATCCTTTTTTCACATGAGCAGATGTATTTTCTACTTCTTGCTGTGCAACGGAGCTTAGAATAGTCAAAAGCAATTCTCCATCCATTGTTAGGGTATCTATATTTTCTTCCTCAAAATATACTCCAATTTGCATATCTTTTAACATTCTGACATATTTCAAAGTATCTAGGGTATTCCTGGCAAATCTAGCAATTGCCTTTGTGACAATGTAATCTATTTCTCCATTTACACAATCATTTATTAATCGTTGAAAATCTTGTCTCTTTCCTACTTGTGTTCCTGAAATCCCCTCATCTGCATAGATACCTGCCAGTTCCCAATCCGACCGCTGAGAGATATAATCTTTATAATGTCTCACCTGAGATTCATAGCTGTTCTTCTGATCTTCGCTATCAGAACTAACTCGGCAATAAGCAGCAACCCTTTTTGACTCTCTTTCGAAATTGTCGCCTCTACGACGAACTAAAGAATCAGCTTTTATTATTTCAACATTATTTTTTTTCATACTGAAATTCCTCCTTTTGATTCTATATTACCGCGTTCAAATCAAAAGGTCAGCTAATTTGTGTACTTAATGCGCAGTCTATTTTTAATTTTTTCATATTCCTTTTTAGTCAACATATTTCTGGAATATAAAAAATTAAGCATTGAAAGTTGCATACTATATTTTACTACTGATTGTTCCAAAACTTACCCTCCTGATAACATGTTACTCTTAGTTATTCTCTGTGGGTATGACTGGTTATATCAATCATGGGAATTTCACCCGCTGTCCTTTTACGTTGGCAGCCTGAACGGTCAGAAGTATCATTATCATTATTTGTGTCATGGCAGATAGGTCACCATCCTATTTTTGAATAAATGATTTCCGCTCATTTCCTGGCGCATTACATTCTATTGCTCAACAAATAAATAAAGTCCCACCTAGAATTATTCAATTGTCAAAGGGCAAAAAGAGACTAAAAATTCCTCTCACTATAAAGAGTGAATTTTTTAGTCTCCTGTTTCCTTATTTTTCAAAAAATTTTCGTAGGTTGTCCAAAATTGTATTTCTCATCCGAAATAGACTAGTCGCAGACATCTCATGCTCTATTGCTACTTCTCTGATGGTATGCTCTCTAAAATACAGAGCATCAATGATTTTAAACTCTTTATCAGATAAGGTTAATAAAGCCTCATTTAGTTGCTCAATAAGGAGCTTGTTTTCTATAAAACGTTCAACATCAACAGTTGTATCAGGCAGTACATTTGCTAGCAGTAACCCATCTACTTCAAATGATGAAAAAGGTAATACTCCAAATTTCCTATCTTTTCTATTCAGATACTTCTCGTGATTGACCAATTGCCAGTAGCTTTTATAAACCGTTTCTGTTACGGGGATTTTACTACCTCTAACGTGAATATAATATTTCATTTCAGCCTCCGTTTATGATTTTTTCTTAGTCATAAAAGGAGGGCTCCTTATCTCAACCATAGCTATTTCTCACTTTTATCAAATCAAGGAGTTCTCCTCACTATAAGAGTGAAAATATGGTGCTCTTGTTCCAAAAAAAATTATATGTACCAAAAAACAGCAAGCTCTTCTGAACTTGCTGATCTATATTTTAATAAGTTTCTGTTTAGTAGGTAACAATAAGATATTTTGCTATATAAGCAATGTAATACCTAGATAATCTATAATTTATTCTATGCGCGCTATTCTAAATTCATTATTAATCTCAACAGCTATGGTTCCTTCTTCTGCTAACAAATAAACTTCTCCGTAATCCCAAACTTCTCTTTTTTCATTAGAATTAGAACCAGAATAATCTATTTTATTTAGTTCCGATTTAGAAATTTCTTGTCCCGTATTCAAAATAAATGTTTTTGAATCTGCTATTACTCCTAGAAATTCTTTTAGTTTATCATCAGATACAATATCAGATGAAATACGAAATTTTTTATTATTAAATTTAACTATCCTACAATCAGATGGATCAATTGCAAGTTCCCCACCTGCTGAATTATTATTGAACTCTTCCAAGCTCAGCATTTCATTATTGGATTGCACATCCGAACTCAAAGAAACCTTATAATAAGAATCATTTATAGAAATAGCTAAACCATCACTAAAATTATAGAGCCCACTATATGCTAATGATACTGTATCACTATTACTTTTAGTAACAACTTTCTGGCTATTTCTATCAATTACTAATGTTTTAAAAAAAGATTCCTTCACAGTACCTAGATCATTTTCATCAACAATTTGATTCATGATTGTATAATCATTTCCTTTATATGTAAATTGATTAAATGATTGATCATGAAACTCTATTGTTTTATTGTCTACCAATCTACATGCAACTAAAGTACAAATTCCAATAAGAACAACTAAGCTAAATAAAATTTTCCTCATGCTACTTCACCTCCTTTATAACATCATCAAATAATACTCTTTTAGTGACCTCTAACCAATTTACCTCTTTTTACATATTTTTTGAATTTCAACATTATTCATAACAGCTAAATTACAAAAATACGATAATATGATAAAACCAATTAAGTATACTAGAATCATAAAAATTTCATTTTTCCCAATTTCTAGGATCATATTAACAGGTAAAACGATAGGCAACCAGAAGTTATTTAAAAATACTTTATTGGTTGCAAATATAATAAACAGACATTCGATAAAAGAAATTACTAGATTCCCTCCCTTTCCCATGATAAGACTAAGTAACATATGGAAATGGTTAAGTAAGACTAATAATAACCAAGTAATCACACCAACATACGCAAAGTAAGAGAGTCTATTAAATTCAACTCCTACCACTATCCAAACTGGAACTCCCAATAAAACCATAAGTAAGTCTGTCGAAATAAGCTTTATTCCCCAAATAATTCCACTATTTTTTTCGCTTTTAATATTTTGAAAGAAATTTGCTTTTTCCTCTTGTTCATGAAGAAAAATAGAGAAAATTGATGCTAATATACAATATCCTAACATAGGTAAAAAAATGATATTTTCAATTACAACTGAATTATTTGTAAACTGTAAATAAAGAGGAATTGTGAATAATTGAATAATTGATAAAATTAAAATAAGATTTAAAGTAAGAGAGCCTTTCAACTTTAGCAACTCACTTTTTAGAATTTTGTTCATTAGTTATCCTCCACTTCAACAAACTAAGGAAACTCACAAAAACTAAGATTGAAAGAGATACTGATATTAAAATTGTCGATATTTCAACTCCACTTAATGCTGCCTCTAAATCACCTGAGGGTTTTAAATGTAAAAGAGCATAAGCAATTTTATAGTGATAAGTATAAGGAAATATGAACCAAACCGATGTCTGAGCTATTAGAGGAGCAACTAATAAGCAAATAAGAGAATTTGTAGCCAACAACAAGTAGGGATTTATCCACTTTGCTAGAAAATATAATAGTGGTAATACCCAAGCAGAAGAAACACCAATAAGTAATAAACAAATCAAATCTTTACCAATGTCTACTGATATCACACCTGAAAAAAGAAATGAGATGCCATAAAATATTATCGTAAAAATAAAGGTTGAAATCAAAACATCCTTAAACTTCAACAGTATCTTCGCTAAATAAATAGTAAACGTATATCTACCCAAGCTAATATTTTGAAACGCACCTGCATTCTCCTCCGCGCTATAATCAGCTAAAAACAATAACCCAAGGAGAGTGAAAAGGAATCCTCCCTCCCACCAATAAATTGAAAAACTTTCTAAATTGAGAGGTCCTGCTAGTATGAAAGCTATAAAAATTGCTAGCAAAGGAATAAGGATTAGTAATTTTTTATCAGAACTAGATTTTTGCTTCAGCCACTCAGATTTAAAAATATTAGTCATTTCCATCACCTCCATGGACAATTCTAAAGAATAGTTTTTCTAAATCATTTGAATTCTTATTAATATCATCGTAAAAAATCTTGCCCTGATTCAGTATAACGATTTGATCCGCAATTTTGCTGACTTCACTTAGTTGATGGCTGGACAAGAGGACTGTCATTCCAGATTTTTTTAGATCCCTAATTAAATTTAGCAATTCTTTTATCCCATCTGGATCTAGACCATTAGTTGGCTCATCTAAAATTAATAAATCAGGATTGGTAATAATTGCCATTCCTAAACCAAGTCGTTGCTTCATTCCTAATGAAAAGTGCCCTGCCTTCTTTTTTCCAGTATCAGATAAACCAACCAACTGAAGTACCTCATAAATTCTTTCATCTGGAATATCATGTAGCAATGCTCGTGTTTTTAAATTGTCAAATGCAGAAAGATTCAAATAGATAGCAGGAGATTCTATCAACGCTCCAATATCAAATCTATTTTCTTCTACAATATCCTTATGCTTTCCATTGAAAATGACTTCTCCACTATCAGCTCTTTCTAACCCAAAAAGAATTTTCATAATGGTGGATTTCCCAGCCCCATTTACTCCCAGAAGACCACAAATAGTACCTTCTTCAATTTTAAATGAAACGTCTTTTAAAACCTCTTTGTCTTTATAGCTTTTTCTTAGATTTTGAATGATAACTTCCATTTTTTCTGCCTCCATTTCTTTTATTATAATACAAAAGAAATTTCAGTATTTGTTCAGAAAAAAATTGAGCAAAAAGTCGATATCTCTTTGATTTTTTCAAATTTTTATTATAAAAAATCGCATAAAATCAACGTTTTTAAATGAAAGATTTCATGCGGTTTTGTTTATATTAGGCTTTTTGACCAGCCCCTAAAATTTTTTAATTAATAAAGTGACCTGTGCACCACCATTTTGTGGATTTGAGAGTATTAATTGACCTTGATGTCTCATAGCTATCTTTTGAGCAAATGAAAGTCCTATTCCGTAATGCTTATCATTTCTTCCTTTATTCTCTGTGTAAAAAAGTTTTCCTCCATCTTTAAGAGACTCTTCTGTAAATGGTAAACCATTATTCCAAATCTCAAAACTGATAAAGTTGGAACTTTCAGATATAGTCAGTACCACCTTGCCCTCTTCTGAACAAAATCTAGTCGCATTAGATAAGATATTTATCAAAGCTCGATCTAAGTTGAGACGATTTCCTTTAATCACTCTGGTATGGGATTCATTAACTATTTGAAAATTAATTTTTTTTGAAGACATAATATCTCGACATTCTAATGATAATTCATCAAGAAATTTTGATAATTCAATATCTTCCTGATAATTCTTATCCTCAATTAGCAATCTTGAGTAATTAACCATTGAATTAAAATACTTTTCAAATATACCAACACTATGATTCATTGAGGACATAAAATCTAATTGTTTTTCATCTAGATTAGTCATCTCAAGCAACTCGATATTCCCCTTTAAAACAGTTAATGGTGTTTTAATATCATGTGCTAATGCAGCAACTTGAAATGACAAATCTTCTTTATCTTTTTTCTCCATTTCTAATAACTTTGTCAACTCTTCGTCTTTTTGATAAAGCGTCAATAAAATGTTATTACATTCTAAGATTGCAGTTTCTTTACGTCCAATATCCATTCCTGGTATTCCCATATTCAGAGATATTTTTTCAATTAGACGAAAATTTTTTGTAAATTCTCTTAAGAGCCTAATAACAGAGATAGAGATGAGTAATAATTCTAGCACTATAAAAAACAAATAAGAGACTAAATTATAGGAAATATGTCGAAAGTTTCGATTTACAAATTCGGGCATTGTTGGTCTTCTAATAACCAAAATAAAATCTGAGTTTTCATATTTTGTAAACAATATAGAACCCTCGCTAACCGAACTTCCAGTATCAAAAACTTCTTTATAATGTTGTAAATCCTGTTTTTGATAATTTCCAGAGACCAATTCGCCATTATCGCTATCAAACAATACATAATCAAAGACAGAATAATCCATTTGATTCTTAATACCGTTAGCAGATTTACTATCACTAATTGAAATATGATAGTCTGTTCCATATGTGTTCAACTGACCTGTAAAAATAAGAACGTAGCTCAATACAAGCAACATAATAACATTTGCAACTGTACCAATCACTATTTCAAGAACTGTCCTTAAAATCCGCTTATTAATTGAATACCTTTTCATCATTCCACTTATATCCCATCCCCCTTATTGTTTTAATGGGATTAATTCCATAGGGACCAAACTTGACTCTAATTTGATAAATGTATTCCGAAATTGAACGAAATAATGCATCTGCTTCATCATCATAGACACATTCATAGATTTCTTCTCTTGTATAAACCTTATTTGTCTTACTAGATAATAGCTCTAAAATATCATATTCCCTTTTAGTAAGAGAAATAGCTTCACCATTAACACACACGAGTTTTTCTTGAAGGTAAAATGTTAGTGGAAGTAATTCTCGAATAACAGATTCATTAGATTCAGCATTTCTATAACGTTCTTCTCGTTTTAAATGCGCTGCAACCTTAGCAACTAGTTGATTAACACTAAATGGCTTTGTGATATAATCGTCACCACCGAGATTTAAGCCAGATACAATATCATCTTCAGAATCTTTTGCACTGACAAAAATAATCGGAGAGGATACTGATTTACGAATCTGTTTACAGATTTGCAGACCATCAACATTTGGCATCATAACATCAAGCAATATTAAATCAAATCCATCAAAATCACTTATTTTTATAGGAAGCCTAACTTCTTGATAAGTCGTCACATTATAGTTTTTCATTTCTAAAATTGTTCGCATCAGTTTTACAATTTCAAAATCATCATCAACTACCAAAATCTTATACATACTAGGTACCTCTTTTATCTCATACTACTATTTTACACTATTATTGCACAAAATTTGTAATATTTAGTAGCCTAATTTGTCCATTGTTTCCATTATTACTAAGAAAACAATTATCATATAAAATTCGAATAGCTTCATCTGGTTGGTCCTTCAAATTATACTTTTCTATAATCAATCCTAAAGCTGCAGAGACTTTAGGAGTCGAAATTGAAGTCCCATATGCATATGTATACTTTCCTTCAAGCGTTGGAACAAGAATCCATTCTTTTTCATATAATTTATCAGCTACCCATTTATCATATCCTACTTTAGAAAGCGCTTGACTTCCACCTCCTGTTGCATAGATATCAATGTCGCCATTCCCTTGATTTGAGAAACTAGATACAAGATCATTATCATCTACTGAACCAACTGTAACAACATTGTCTAATTCAGCCGGAATATCTTGTACAGTTCCATCAACTTGACTATAATCTTTTCCTCTTAAACTACCAAGATAGTTTTTTAATTCATCTTGATTCTGTAAATCCATCCCTTCATCACCTACTGAAGCAACGACAACGGAACCTTGATTATGAGCATAATTAATTGCCCGTTGATAGATATTGATCAAAGCTGTATCATCATCTTCATCAGTGGAATCTCTTAACAAATATTCTCCTAAACTAAGGTTAATAACATCAACATCATCTTTTGCTGCTTGAATGAGCGCTTTGAGAATCCATTGGTCTTGAGCATTCCCTTCATCAAAAACACGATACATTCGTATTTTCATGTCAGGTGCTATCCCTAAATATTCTCCACTTGATGAAATTTGTCCCACAACAGAGGTCCCATGGCCAATTTTATCTACAACATTTTGGTTATCAACTATTCCTGTTTCCAAATCTGATGTGAAATTTTGTACTGAAATAATGTATGAATAAATATCTGGATTATCATATGTAATACCAGAATCTATTACACCAATTGTTGCTTTACCAGAAGACTTATGTTGAAATTTACTTCCAGTACTAATACTCTTTTGCATATCCCACTGATTTCCCCAAAAATCTAAATTAGTATTTGTATAAACCTTGTCCCCATACAAATAAGTAATATTAGGCTTTACAGTCATAGTATTATCTATAACTATGTCATCAATATAATTAGAGTTTTCTTTTTTTATTGTATCTTCACTTTTTTCGGTAGAAATAGTTAAAAAATTTATTTCAGGTATTTTATCAGTAACTTTAATTCCTTGACTTTGTAAAACATCTTCTACATCCTCAATAGATTTATTTTCACTAACTAAAACATTATAACTAATTTCCTTATTTTCATTAGCACTTACTCCTGATGACACAGAACCGCTAGCTAATATAACAATAAACAATGATATAAAAACATTCGACAATAAGCCTATCTTTTTCATAATATCATCTCCTTAGTTTTTTATTCCTTTTTATCAATTTTATTTCAGAATTTCTTCAGAGTACTCAATATTTGGTATCAATAAATCCGAAAAATGCTATTCTTTCACATTTTTTTCACTGTGTTCAAATTTTAGTTCATCCTTGCTTGAGTCTATTTCATTTAAAATTTTGACAAACTTTTCCAACCTCCTTATTAAATACTCATAATCATCTATTGACTTATCTAACTTAATTTGATAGATTTCGATTTCTTTCTCAACTTGTTCCAGTTTTATAGCCGCAGTTAGATTCATCTTGGCATAGTCATATTTGGCCAAGCGGCGGTTCTCTATATCGTTATTGTCCAGGTTAAGCAAGACTTCCGCAACCTTGTTGAGATGATCTATGTGTTCCTGAATCTCTGTAATGGTCAAATCTAATTGAGCAATATCCTTAATAATCTCGTCTTTAATATCTTGATAAGACTTATTCTCCGTACCCAACTCAATAAGAAGATTAATCTCTTCAATCTTTTTCTTAAGTGTGTCAATGGTCGGTCTTTTTCTTTTAGAGATAGTCTGGCTATCATTGGTTAACTGACGAATGAGTTCACGCCCTCGCATATAGCGATTGAGTTCGGACGCCTCCTTATTGTAAATGAAAAATTGTGCGGTCTCACGGATAAAGGCATGGTAGTGTTTACCACTCTCTGTCTCTTTAATATCTAAATGACGGTTTGGGATAAAGACCAAGCCATCTTTTTTAACGCCGTAGTTCATTCTGATAAAGAGACCATCTTTGACTAACTTATCAATCTGATGGTCAGCTAAGACGACATCAAACTCTTGAACCTGGTCTCTTTTCTCCTTAAATGCCTGATAAGCCTCTTGCAAGTCTTCATAAGCTAGCTTTTCCTTATCTTGTTCCTCACAATATCCCTCAAAGTCGGAAATAAGTTGCGACTGGTCAATATCAGGAACTTCTCCACGTTTCTCAAAGTAAGTTTCGAAAAATTGAACATCGTAGAGATTTTTGGAACTGACTTTTTGATTATTGACTGTAATGCTCTGACTATTTTTTGTTAGAGTAAACGCCACATTCTTTTGTTTTAGAGACATAGCAAGGTTGAGTTCTCTTGCAAACTCCAAAAGTTGTGAAAGGTCACGAACTCTGGGTAAGAGAAAATCTAAACATTGCTCAATCGCTCGCTTGGCAAAGTGCTCTCGAAAGTATTCCTCGGTATAGGGTTGACGTTTATCTAGTTGCTTGCCTCGAATAACTCGCTTCATGGGCATATCCGTCATCAAAAAACGAGCGTATTTTCTTGAAAAATCAATCTGAACATTCAATGCTTCTGCCTTGGATAAAAAGTCGTCAAAATCCTTACTATTCTCCATCAGAAAATAAAGACGTTGCTTCAATTCAAATTTGTGATTACTTTTGCGATAGGTCACAAACTTCTCATGAGAATAACGGTTCGGTGTGATAATTTTGGCACCTGCTTCTTTGGAAAGACGGTCAGAAATCATCCGTAAATTTCTCTCCTGAGCATAATCCCATTTGAGTTTCTTATGAGAATTGAGGTCAACAGAATTGATGAGGATATGGTTATGAACATGCAACCTATCCGTATGGGTTGTCACAATAAAGCGAAAGTTTCCGCCAGTCAACTCCTTTATCGTCTCATAACCAATACGATTGATTTCTTCAGGTGTAAGATTATCCTCAGGTGAGAATGACTGGATAAGATGATGAGCATGAATTTTATTTTGCTTGATTTGTTGCCGGTCATTTCTCGAATCATAAAGCCTATCATTATTGACAAAGTTTGCCTGATACATCTCAACTATTTCTTCATAATTAGGGAAGTCGAGGTAATTGCTCATTCCAAAATCTGAAACCAATTTGAGTTGGTCAGTCTTAGCTGGATTTAGAATATACTTGATAAGACTTTTACGGTATTTGTTGCCATGAACCGCAAAATGTTTAGTGACTACCATAAAATTCTCTCAACTTTTGACACTTGACATAGAAGTCCTTATCAACTTCCGCAATCAGCTGACCTATGCCCGTTTTCAAATTATCTCGCTGCTCTACTGTCAGAAGTTTTGTCTGATTGACTGTTTTAGCTATCTGGTTAATGTTATTGCCAATTCGACGTAATTCAAAAACCAAGTCTTGGTAGTTACTGGTATCAATTGTTAAAAAGGTCATATTTGGATTAAGCAAAACCTTTCTGGCATAAGCAGAAAAATTTTGACAAGAACTTTGGCTAATATGATTGTTCAGGTTCGCAAGTTCCTGGTCTGTTAAAAAGACTTTTTTGAGATTGGTTCGATAACGATTTTCCATATCTAACCTCCCATATACTTATCTCGAAATTCTGAACTGAGTGGTACTGCCTTCTCTACTTCTGTCATCAGTTCTTGAACACAAGTCAATATAATTCTTAAGTGTTCTGACGTGACCTGATGGCCTCGTTCCGCTAGAGTTGCTACCTGTAAAATATCTCTACTGATTTGTTCTATTTTTTGAGATTGCCACAGAATAAACCAATCTCTGATGTCATCCTTGTTATTGACAATGTCCAATAGTTTTTGTCTAACAAAGGGAGAAAACTGCTCCGCATTCTCCTTTCTCATCAGTAGTTGAATCTGCTCAAATTCCTCAAGCGTCAAGTTGATTTCCTTACGAATTGTCCGATAACTTTCTGTCATGATGATACACTCCTTCTCACATTTCCCTCTAGCGGGTTAGCACCGATACCATATCTGATACGGGGGCTCCCTAAAAGCCTCAAATCTTCCCTTTTCGGCTTTTGCGAGCTCAGATATTGTGGACACAATATCCCAAAAATCATATCGCCAGCTGACGAAAACCTTCCAGTTTTGACAGCCAACGATAAGATAACTTGGTGGCTCCGCCCCCAAACCCCCAGTGAAAAATCAAGGTTTGATTTTCTTAGGAATAACAAAAGAATAGCAATGATGATTTGGAAAAGGTATCACAACATGAAATAGAGGGTAAGAAAAAAGAGAGCCTAAGCTCTCAGAAATGAAGATGTAACAAAATCAATAAATATAACTCTCCAACTAGATTTTCAATCTTGCCATAGACTTGGAGTATCATTCATATGTACTCTATCACATTTTTCAATCTCAAGATATAAATCTTTGAGTAAATTTATACTAGTTAATACTGCTTCACCAGTATTCAATTTCCTGACTTGTGCAATCTGCTGCTCAGATAAATGATTACTAATTGCTCTAATTTCATCAATAGCTGTTAAACGGTGAATAAGTAACGTACCAATTTGACCTAATAGAATTTTATCAACATCATTAGGATTCTGTGTCGTTAAAAAAAGAAATATACCTTTTTTACGACCTTCTCTTGCAATTCCTGTTAACCCCGTATAAAATGATGTCTCTCCTATGTTATTAGATTTTGTATATCGGTGTACCTCATCAATAAAAATTACGAATGAATTGATCTCATTTTTGGGGATGTTTAATAAAAAATTTGTTACCAAATCAATTATCATCCCACCAATACCATCTGTAGTACCAATTCTTGATGCATCTATATAAAGAGATTTTTTCGATGTGGTTGCAAAATTTTTAATAATATCTAATAAGTTCTCTTTTTGAGAACTAAAGAATGTTTTAAAATTTGTATTAGCTAATTTATAATTTACCTTTTGTATCAGATATTGATTTATACCAAAATTAAATGCATCTGCCCTATACACACCAGAATTTGTTTGTTGAGTTGTTTCATTAGCTATCTGCTCACTTAAAAGTGATAAATCGAAATCTTTATCATTAGATGTTAGCTGATTTAATTCTCTTTCTACAACGTTTACTGACTTACCAATTTTTACATATGGTCCTGTTAATCCCTGCTTCAATTGATATCTTAAGCCTCTAATTGCTTCTGCTAAAACAGCAGGTTGAGTACCATCATTGGTTTCAAATAATATTGACCATTGCTGCATTGACAATTCAGATACAGGAACAAACGCTTTTTCTCCTAAAACGTATTTATCAACTTCATCTTCTGAAAAAGATAAGCTATATTCACCGGTAGGATCAATAATCAAAGTACGTATATTATTACTTATTAATTTATCTAATATCGACAATGCAGATGTTGATTTTCCACTATTAGTTGTACCAATGGTTAATAAATGTCTGTCAAATAAAGTTCTAGGCTGAAAGGAAATAGGGTAATTTTGAGAATTTAACGATAGATTTGAAAAGGATGATAATTTTTTCTCCGAATTTGGTTTAACTTCTATCGAGGATACGAAATGTTCAATTATATTTCTATCTGCTATGTAGACTTTATCAGTTAATCCTACAGTATGAGTCCCAGGTAACTTGAAAAATTTATCACCGATTGGTATAAAACCTAAAATATCAATATTTAATTCTGGATAAACATTTTCTTGAAATCCCTTTGCTACCATTTCATGAGAATTCACTCCATTTTGTATCTTTGACTGAAATAATTCTCCAAAGTAAATTCCATCATTTGAATCTATAGCTACAAAATAATTTATTGTATTAGGAATTATAGCTGTATTCTTTAGCTTTTTAAAAGCTAATAATGTAAGATTCTCAACTTGAATAACTATATTACTACGGTATACTTGCGACACCATACCTAAATAAAAATTACTCTTATCTAACTCATCATAAAAATCTTCAATCCGCATATTTACCACCTAAATACTCTGTTAATCCATCATTTAATGTAGCCTTTAAAAAGACAATTGGATTATGTACTTCCATTAGATGCGTTATTTCTTTCCAATTATCATTTTGTTGATCAATGTTAAAGTCAGAAACTACTACCGTTAAACCAGAGTTATTTTTGATCGCTTGTGTAATCATTTTAGAAATGTGATTGTCCGAAAAGCTAAATCCCGTCGTAATCAGTAGTGTATTTTGCTTTTTTAATAATTCCTGGAATTTAGTAAATAGTTCAAAATATGGTTCCTGATAGCTCTGAGCATATTTATCAGAACTTGGAAAAATCATCACCGTATTATTGATATTGTTAATTGCATTTTTCTTTTTCCTATAAATATTTCCGTCTTCACCTCTTTCCCAAGTCAGAGAACCGTGAATCTTAATTAGATTAAACACTTTGTCCCTGTACTCTAACTCGCTCGTTTTCATTATTGGCACTTCTCTAATAAGATTCCAATCAAAAATATCACTCTCAAATTTTGGATCTTCAACAAAATTAAAACCATCAAATATTATATAATTCAATTTCGCCCCTGCCTCCTCAAATAAAGTATCATAATTTGTTGTAACTACTGAAAGCTTATTGGGAGACTTAATTTTTTTAATCAATATGTTTAAAATAGCACCATGTTTTAACTTATTCCTATCATAGCTATAGTCAGTATTTTTCTTTATAATTTTAAGAATAGTATTGAGCGACTTTTCATATTTTACCTTTCCTCTTTTTACATATGGAGCATAGTGTTGTAAGCTGGATAAAAAGTCCTCTAAATTAAAATCTTCACTTAAAATCTCTATTTCAACATTATTATCATCAGTAATTTTTTTAGTGATATTACCAAAATCAATAATTTTTGATAATTGGACCAGCGAATATATGTCACTCCGTTCATTCAGTTGTTCAAAAACATCTTGAGCAATCATTGCTACAGTCTTTCCAAATGCGTTATTTATTACATCGTTTTCAACTACAACTGAAGCTCCAGCACCAGCTAACAGTACTATATTGTCAAACTTTGTATGAAGAATAGCGTTCAAATCTTGTTGAATTAACTTTTTAAAATCAGTAATATCAAAAGTTTTATCCTCTTCAATCAAAGTCAGCTGTTCACTGTTTTTAAAGAACTCATTATTTTCCATATAGTAGGTAACATTTGCAGACTTATAAAAATATTCTTTCATAAACTATTTCCATTCTCCTTAACTTTATATAGCCTTTTTAATCTATCTTTCTCTATTTGCAACATCCCTTCCTCAACTTTACTCCATTTTCCGAAGAGGCAGTCTTGTAACACTTCTGCTGCGGAACCTTCATCTGTTTCAGAATCGTAGATACAACTCCTATCTCTTTGATAAATTTGAATGCGGTCAAAGAGTTTATCACTTTCTAACTCCTTTAGGTTATCAACCAAGTTCTCTACAATCCCATCATGGTGTTCTTTTGGTGTTGCTCTAGCCTGAGTCGGATCTATGGCATAAAGTTCCTCGTAACGAATTAAGGTGCTGAGATATGACAATTCTGGTTTGGTGCCAATCACTGCTAAGGAAACTTGGTAACCTTTAGAAGATAATAATTGAGCAGTCTGACGAGGAACTTGAGTAGTTCGTAAGGTTCCCTCAATCAGCAAGTGATAACCCTGCGTGCTGAGTTCGTCAATCAGATGCTCTACCATTTTTCCTGCAAATCCCTTGGTATAGTCCACGCTGTCCTTACCATACTTTTCTTGCAGGGCTAAGTAGTTGGGATGCTGAGAACGGTAGCTATCACCATCGATGATAATGATATTACCTTGAAATTCTTTTTGCTTGATACGATGAATAGTCGTCTTACCTGCCCCGCTTTGTCCTCCAAGCAAGATAGCTTTTGGTCGATCTGGAATCGTCTTTCCTCGGGTTAAAGCCCGAATGGTTCGCTGTAAAGCCTTCTGAAACTCAGCTTCACTAAATTCTTCCAACCTCATTAAGCCACCACCCGATGATGCACCATCTCTAACATCCGCTCAATACCGTCTAAATAACCATTGTAACGCTCAATCTCATCGAAAGTATCGACAAGGTAAATCTTTGTATTGATCAATTCAGCCAAATCATCACTCATCAAAATCCAAGGGTTGGATTCATCATCAAAAGCAATATCTTGACTATCCTGGTATCTATAAAGCTGTGATAATATGGCTGCTCCACGTTCTTTGATCACTTCTATTCTTAAAGTCAGTTGGTAATCTTCAACAGGTGTTAGCATCTTATCCTCCCCTACAATATCGACATAAGAAACGTTAAATTTCTGACAAATGCGGTCAATGAGTTCTGTTGAAACAGTGCTGGTTCCATTTTCATAACGACTTAGGCTATTGCGTGAAATCCCAACCATTTTCGCAAATTCTGGCTGTGTTAAATCGTGTGTTCGGCGTAGTGATTTGATATTGTCTCCAATCATAGATAAAGACCTCCTCATATTTGCTTTCATTATACCATAAAAAACGGATAACGCACCAAATATGGTGCGTTATCCGTTTTTAGGTTTCTTCGATTGCTTAAACTGCTCTATTCGCTTCTCCAATTGTTCCATGTTAAGTTTATTTTTCGCTTCTTGGATTGACTTATCAAGACTTTGTTCCTCATCGGTTATAATGTCCCTAGATATTTCCACTCTCTCACTAGACTTGAAACTAGAATCAAAGACCACATCTAGGAGTTGTAATACTTTGGTTAGTTCAATATCTGACATCTCAGATAGTCGATGAATCAGTCGTTTAAATTTATCCTGATTCTGGGTTTCCTTTTGAAAAAATTTCATTATCTTCTCCTTACATTGTAAAAAGGTAGCCCGCATAGGACTACCTGATTTATAAATCATCAATGGCTACTGAAATAGCCTGTAACTTTTTATTTTGGATTTTCTTTTCATCAATCAATTGATGAAGTTCTTCAATTTGCTTTTGACAGGCTGAAATATCCTTGTTATTTTGTGTAATGGTATCTGCCAAGTGTTGTTTATAGTCACTTGTGATATTTACCTTCTTCGGCTGATTTTGTTTAACGGTTGATGCGAGCGTTTGTACATCTTTAGATTCTGACTCCTTTTGTTGCTGTTCAAAAGCAGCCACATAATCTACTTCTTCAATTGGTTTTTGATCCTGTTTATGAAAAAGTGCTGCGATTTTAGCTCGTTCTTCATGGGACGATGTTGGTTTCACATCGTCTAGTGGCTGATCAAAATTCCATGTTTTACTCATTCTGTATCCTCATTTCTGTAATTTGGGTGTAGTGTGGTTTCTTTACCAAAGGCTTGCTCTAGTGCTTCATGAAATGACAACTGACTAGATTGTTGCCGTTTGATAAAGGTACTGTACATTACAGTTTGTAGTTGTTCACGATAGTGTTCCAATTTCTCCGTCTCACGTGAGACCTTTTCTTCTTGCCTAGCTACTTTTTCAGCCAGACGTTCAATCACACTCATAGGGTGTCCTCCTTGTCACTTTATAGATTATGATAGCGGACTTGATTTTGTTATCACAATTCCAAAGCGTGCTCTCGTTTAGGTGGAGGATGATTCTTATTGACTTGTGCTTGGGCTGTTTGGATAAAATCACTTAAAGATAGTTCACTCTGCTGTTTCACAATATCATTCCAATCTGACTTTGTTTCAAGTCTTTGCAATGGTGGTAAATCTTGAAAAATCGGAAGTCCTTTATCTGACAGTTTCTGACAAAATTCTCTTCCTGCTTCATCGTTATCAACAGCCATTGTTATGACGTTTGAATGAGTTTGAAAAAAGGTAGTCGTCTCTTGTATTGCCTGAAGATAATGACTAAGTCTGCTTGGATTTACTGTATCTAGAAATTCCAATTTCCCCTGTTCCTCTGCTGCTAGACGCAAGTTCTGATAAGCAATCACAGAAAGTTTTAAACCTTCCATTGAAATCAGGCGAACATCGGATAATTGCTTTTGGTAAAGCTGATAATAACTCATCATATCGATAACTGATTCACAAAAAATGAGTCGCTTAGGATTCCCAATATCGAAACTAATACCGACATGGCCATGAGATCCTTTCATGATTTTTTTGAGATAACCTCGATCGTGTTTTTCTTCATTTTTGACGAGACCTTGAAGGCTTGCGGCCTGTAAGATACCATTATGGTCATAGCTTTTAAACACTAAAACTGACTCCGCTTGATAAGTAGCTTCGGCAAGCAATCCTTGTCTGCCAAAGGAATTGATAGTCTGATCACTTAGGCTACGGACATCTTTCAAGAAAGTACGTGCTTTCTGAAAGGGTTCTTCATGCAAATAATATTGAAACGGTTGATACGTTTCTACTATCAACTTAGCTTGTTCAAAATCCCCAGTTTCAAGATAAGATACAGCCTCTTTGAAAGTAACGCCTGCTACTAATTGAACAAAGTCTATCACATCCCCTTGTATATCTCTTGAAAACCATTTGAAAGTATTGGTATCCGCAAAAATCCGAAAGGAATCATGGTCTGGGTGTTCATAAATGTGTCCTGATAAACGTCTGAAGGAATAACCCAGACTTTCCGCCACATCTAAAATGGCCTTTTGTTTTACTGCTTTAATTCGTGTCATTTTGTCTCCCTATCAAAAAAAGCAGAAGACTGTCTCCTGCTAGTTGTTCTCGCTTGTTGTAGTTCCTTGGATCGTTGGTATGCTGGAATTGGCTCCATCTGTTGCTTCTTTCATGTCCTCCAGTTTCCCATTCCAAATGGTCAACTGATTAACCAGGAGCTTGTCGGAAACTTTGGAGTAGGATAACATAACCGTCTTGGTTTCTGTCTGAGTAGTTCGCTGTTGTTGCTCACTCAAATCAGAAACATAGGTCACTTGATAGGAAACTTCCGCAAGTGCAACATTGCTTTCTGTATTGACAAATATACTGGCTGATTCAAATCGGTAGTCAAGCATATAATCTTTATAAACTTGATTAATCGCTTTATTCTGATTTGTTTCCTCTTCTGAAAATGCCGAGTCCGTCATGTAGGGCTTGATACGAGTGTTATTTTCTCCTAGTTGGACCTTGGTGAAATATTGTGTGAGAAATTCTTTGACAAGCTCATCTGATAGGACTGTCGCTCTTTCCTCCTGCTTTTCCTTTGTCACAAGTTTATTGGCTTCTGCTCGTATTTGGTGCTCAGTTTGTTTTGAAACGGATTGTGAGCCAATCGTATAGCCAATCATGACCATAAAACTGACTGCGATTAAACCTCCTACTCCAATCAGAAATCGAGCTTTCACTTTATTTAACATGGCTTACTCCTTTATTAGTGATAGCCAAATCATAACAAGATTATCTTGGAAAATTTATCACAAGAAAAAGGACTACCAATCGGTAATCCTCCGTGTTAAACTATTCTAGTTCTCCACCACTTTATAATAAAGCTTAAAACGAGAAATAGATTCAAAGCAATAAAAAATCCTGTAAAACTCCAAACTCCATTAGTTGCTAAATCTTCTGTATAAAGGTATCTCTCAGTAAAGAAGAGGTAAATTCCATAGATTTCTATAAAGACTAATCCACTTATGAGTCCGATAAGAAATAAAGCACCTGAAACTTTCACAATCTGATAAAGGACAAGCAACATCAGTCCTATTGCTATAATAATCAGAAGGCTTTGTAGAAATTGCTCCAACATCTTACACCTCTTTCTAGGCTAATTGCTTGCGATAATAGTCAGCCTGTCTCTTATCTAAATCATCAAGTTGGGCAACCAAATCAAGGTATTCTGCCTTCGTCACCTCATCTAAGTTTGGAAAATCATTCTCACGACTTGTGATGATGAGTTCCAGCTGTCCAGTGATTTCACGCCTTGAAAAGCTATAATCAAGAGTTTCATCTTCATACTGTTCCTTTAAAGTTTGGTAGTTTGCCCTATCTTCTGGACTTGTATAGCCTTGTGCCAACCATTCTTCAAGTTGATAACGCATTTCTTCTAGTGTTTGGGTCATGATCTATTCTCCTTTTGTGATTTCTTGACTTCATTTTACCGCGTTCAAAAATATTTGTCAGCCTTTTTTCTTATATCTCGAGTGCTATTTGTTGCTTCATTTGGGCTGTTGTCTCTTCACTAAACTTGGCCAAAGCTGCATCTATCATTTCAATCTCTGCTTCTTTTTCAACCAAGGGAGCCAAAACGTCATACTTAGCCTTTACAAGTTGATAATCTTCTTCCTTGGGAAAGACTTTTTCAACTTCTACTTTGGCTACTCGTAGCTTATCTTTTAAATCCTTTACCAGCTCTTCTGTCTTTTCTTGGTCATCCAGGATATGGTCAATGGCATTACTAATCCGTTGAATAGTTCCAACGTCTGATTTCAAATCAAGGGCGACCGTATATTGGTTATCACCTACAATCATCAAAGAAACGGTCTCTGGCAAGGGCTCACTAGGAGCTCGTGTAGTCATTTTTAAGTCAAATCCTCTAAAGCTGGCAAGTGTTCTGACTTCCTTGGTCTCTGAGCGGTTATAGGTAATGAGTTTTCGCAGGTAGTCCCCTGCTTCTGCACGATTATCCATTTTCTGATTATCAAATCGCATGACAAAATCTTGCGACTTTGTTGCCAAAGATTGGGCAATATCCTTATCATATTGACTCAACCGTTTTTCCATGATAGGGAGGTGCTTCTCACTATAGGAAATGGTATGGCGATACTCGTCTTTGGAGCGATTAAAGGCTCGTTTTTGATTCTCTAAAACTGTCAGTTCATTTTCCAACTCCATTTTGAGTTTGAGATAAGGGTTTCCAGTTGCCAAGGCCTTAAAGTCTGAGGCGGTCATGGTTTGTTCATCAATGTCTTCAGCTGATCTCACAGGATCTTTTGAGGTCATTATCTGGGTGATATACTTTAGCTTATTCTCCTGCGTCTGCCAGAGGTAATTGTCAAAGCTCCCTTTAGTGATATAGTGATAAATATCTACCTCCTGGTGCATGTTTCCTTGTCGAATTAGTCGTCCATTTCGCTGGACAATGTCTGAGGGACGCCATGGAACATCTAAATGGTGGACAGCTTTCATGCGTGATTGGACGTTTAGACCCGTTCCACCTTTTTCCGTAGAAGCCATGAGAATCCGTACTTCCCCACTATTGACCTTACGTGACAGAGAGTTTTTCTTCTCATCAGCATTTGCATCATGGACAAAGGCAATTTCTTCTTTTGGAATCCCTCGATCGACTAGCAAGTTCTTAAGTTCATTGTAAACATCAAAGCCATCTTCCTTACTTTTAGGGGTTCCAATATCAGAGAAAATCATCTGAGTGGCTTTATCTTCAGCTCCATCACGGTAAATCCGCTCGACATTATCGACTACTTGAAGGACTTTCTGATTATCCGATAAGGAATAAGCAGGGTCAATCAACCGCATATCAATAGCTAGTTTTCTGGCTTCACCTGTGTAGGGTAGGATACTAGCGAGGTAGTCATTGCGACCCCTTTTCCATTATCCCCCCACCGAACCGGACATGATACTTTCGCATCATCCGGCTCTCCAGTAATTTCATTTCATAAACGTGTATTTATTGAACCATTATGTATTGCATGGTGACAATCCCGACAAGTCACTAGCGTTTTTCGACATCTTGCTGACATGATTTCTTTCCACTTTGGAACTAATTTCCCATTGTGTTTGTTCAAGTCTGCTAATTTTCTGATATGATGTACCTCTATGTTCTCCTCACTTCCACATAGCTCACACTTATTTGCGAGTAATCGCTTGATAAGCTCTGTTCGTCCACCATAAACTTGATACGGAGCATCTTCTATTACAGCTTTCTTTTTATAAGAAAGTGAAATGCCACCCCACGTTGCAACTAGAGGAGGTTTATCTTCTCGAGTCACAACTACCTGTAAACACGGCACAGTTCGGCCATTCGTGCTAGTTGTGGTAGTCTTATATTTAGCTAACATTTTATTAATGGATGACTTATGTTTAAATGCTAATGTTTTAAGGAGTGATGTTTCCATATACCAATAGACTTTTGAGAACCATGACAAATTTTGTGCCAATATATAATATTGAACCAGCCCTCTATATTCTTGTTGGTAAGTTTGAACGATACTAAAGTCATCATCATGCAATAAGTTATTTCGATGAATAGCTTTACCATTTTTCATGTATTGGCGGCATTTGCTTTCAATAACTGATGCAGGTACAAATAATGCGATAACACCATTGGCACTCCGTCTCCCTTTGTTATCAATATAATCATTGACACGTTGTGCTTTTATCTCATATCCCAGAAATTTAGCTGATTCTCCAGTCGCATGGGTAATCAAAGTCTTTTCTTGAGAAAGTTCCAAAGATAACTTAGTATTTAAAAAGTCTCCAATTTGCTTCTTTATAGCCTTTGCCTCAGCTTTTGAACCTGTAAAGCCTAGAATAAAGTCATCCGCATACCGAACATATCTTAATCTCCGATAGCTGGTATCATAAGTATCAACTGAAGGGAGATTTCTTCTCTCAACAATTAACTGATGAGCTTTTTTATAATCTCCTTTATCCTGATAGCATTTAATTCTTCTACTCAAACGATTATAGGCTGAGTTTGCTTTCTGCTTTTTACCTCTTGTATATTGAGGTATCAGTTCTTCACCGACCCACTTATCAAATTGATGTAAATAGATATTAGCTAATAAAGGACTAATAACTCCACCTTGCGGTGTTCCACTAATAGTCTTGTGAAACTTCCAATCATCAAGATATCCTGCCTCAAGCATATTTTTGATAAGCCTAATAAACCTACCATCCTGAATTTGTCTAGACAACATAGTGATTAATACATCATGGTCAATCTTGTCAAAATAACTAGAGATATCTCCTTCTATGAACCAACGTGTCCCTTTCCAAGTCTGAATTTCTTGTAAAGCTGTATGACACCCTCTTTTTGGTCTAAAACCATGAGAATGTTCACTAAATTGTGGCTCATAATAGGCTTCTAATATCATGCGAATCACTTCCTGAAGAAGTTTATCACTCCATACTGGTATTCCCAAAGGACGGTGTTTTCCATTCTTTTTAGGAATGTACTCTCTCCTAGCTGGTCTCCAGTAATAGGTTTCTTGTCTTAATTGTTCAATAATCATATCTATTTTTTGAATAGACATTCCATCAATCGTTTCCTCTGTAACACCCTTTGTCATTGCTCCATTATTCGGGTATAACTTTGCATAGGCTATCAGATAGAGTTCACGATTAAATAGTAACTTATAAACCCTTTCGAGTGGTTTATCTTGTTTTCCACGTTCATGAATGACCGTTAAAATAGTTTTGGCTGTACGCATCCCACGCACCTAATCCTTTCTAACTAATCGAAATTACCTGTCACCCTTCGCCATGTACAAGGATTTCCCTTGCTCGGACTACTACGGTGACTCCGTTACCATAAGGGTCTCCCCTCTTAGGCAATCCTGCTATTCGTTAAAAATGTACGTTCTAGTAACCCTTAGGTTCCTCACTCATTCCTTTATTCATACTTATCGTATGCTCTTTTACTGTAGAAAGTTATTCGTCCAAAATCACAACAACGAATATACAGTAACATCGGTCTCAGTTACTTTCCGATGGGCGATGCTTTGCACCTAGTCAGAATTGAGGTTCAAGCAGTTTAGCCTTAACCATAGGTTACGGAACTTGCGGCACATCAAAGCGTTGTAACTCGCTCCTTATCCGCTTTACTAACATGCTATTGTCCCCTTTGGGTTTCCCCGCTAGGTTAGTTAGTTGTTCCTATTATTTACTTTCAATAATATCCCTCTGTGAGGGAGATACATTTTTACGCTTAACAGCGCACTATCTTAAGCATGTTATCTCTACTTGGATCAACACTACCTGACTTGATAGCGTCTGAACGCTTTACCAGCTCTTCCAAATAGTATTTCTGAGCTTGCGTTAACTCGCTTTCCACCGCAATAATCTTAGCTTCAGGTACAGGTAAGTCGAGCATATCTGAGGTCTGAATATCGGCAGTTTCCTTGTAGATTCGCATGAGTTCAGGCAAGTTGACAAATTTCTTGAACCGTTTCTTGGGTTGGTACTTATCTCCTGTCGGGGCTAGTTCCATGGAGTTTTCAATATTCCCAAAAGCCCCAACCCAGGAGTCAAAATTGGATACCTGGTATCGTTCTAAAACATCAGGTTGAATGTAATTCATCATGGTGAAAAGTTCACTAATAGAGTTAGAAACTGGTGTTCCTGTCGCAAAAACGACATTTCTATCTCCATGCTCTGCCTGTACTTGTCTCACCTTCATCTCCATATCCACGTTCTTTTTAGAAGTTGTGTTGGTGATTCCAGCTACATTCCCAAGTCCAGTGATTGGACGGATATTCTTAAAATGATGAGCCTCATCCACAAAAAGAAAATCAATTCCAAGGTTTTCAAATTCGATAAAGGTATCTCTTTCCAGTTTTTGGAGTTCTTCCAACTGGTGTTCTAATCCCTTAATCGAACGTTCCGCTTCTTTCACCGTATAATCAGAGTCACTTCCTAGCTTGATCTCTCGGAGTTGCTCGAGTTTGTCATTGATATATGTGACCTGTTTTTCACGACTCATCGGTATTTTCTCAAACTGGGAATCCCCAATGACAATGGCATCATAGTCCCCTGTAATAATCCGAGACACAAACTGCTTGCGTTTGGCTTTGGCAAAGTCTTTCTTAGTGGTCACATAGACTTTCTTGGTTGGGAAGAATTTCATGATTTCTTGACCAAACTGAGCAGTCAGACTAGAAGGAACCACATAGAGAGGTTTATGCACCATCCCTAATTCTTTCAACTTGAAACCAGCTCCAAGCATGGTCAAGGTTTTTCCAGACCCTACCTCGTGGGCTAGTAGGGCACGTTTTTCTTCCACAATCCGTTGAATGGCATTCTTTTGGTGAGGACGTAAGGAAATATTCTGAGCAAGTCCATCAATGGTGAAATGGCTACCATCATAGGTCTTTGATACTGTACGATTGTAGAGCCTATTATAGGTGTCTTCAATCATCTGTTGGACTTCTGGATACTTTGCTACAAAATCTTGAAAGAGTTCTTGTAGGTGTGTTTCCTTGGCACGCAGGACTGTTGTTTTCTCTACATCCGTCACATTCTTTTTCTTATCCCCTTCGACAACTTGTTTTGTGATCGTTGGTTGATTGGAATTCAGGAGATTTTCAAAGATTTTTCGACCACTATCATAGCGTGAAGCAGGGACACCTAGACTTCTATCCGTTGCGTTGGAATAGGAGTAGGCAAATTTAGATTGGTAAGTGATAACCCCGTCAATGGGACTGACTTCAAGGACTGTTGCTACTTCTTGGTCTGACAGTTCATAGGCTTTCCCCATAAAGGTTTCTTGGGCAAATTTTCCGTAAACAGACAAAGGAATCCAGCGTGAACCGATTCGATAATCAATGTCTGCCAAAGTAATACGTGCTGGTTTGACTGTTTCTAGAAGTCCTGCATAATGCGGCCAGTTAAAGTCCTGATTGTCTTGTTTGACAAATAGGTCCACCACTTCTAACTTGGTAACGACATCCCCTGACAGAAAGTCTTGGCGAGAAACATAGGTCAATTCTCCATTCAAATACTTCTCAGGATCAGGCATAATGAGGTCACCTAACTCCTCAATCAAGGTCATCTGCGATTCAACCTGATAGATAGACATCATATAAGCGAAATCAACACCTCGTCCGTCAGCCAAGCTCGAATTTAAGGCATCAAGGGCAGTATGTACCTTTTTAACCTCTTTTTCAGGACGCACTAGAGCCTTCTCAAAGGCAAGGGATTTAGTATACATAACAGACTTTCCACTTGGATCCAGACTTTCATCTTCCAAACTAGCAAGAAGCGAATACTTATCATCACTATCAAAAAGATTGCGGTTCACAGCACTATTCAAATACCCATAGCGTTTGACAAAGCTATCATAGATACGATTGAGTTTGCCTAACAAGTGGTTAAAAGTCTTCTTATCATAGTCATAATGGCGTTGAATGGCAATGACCTCTTGGTAAGCATTGCGAATATCGACCATTCCTTTGATTCGTGCCACTTCTTTATCAGACAAAGGAGCTTCATAGAAAACTGTCTTTTTATAATACCCCTTAAATTGTCCGCGTTTAGCTGCATCATCGGTCACATAGACATCCAGAGCAGTGCTATCAGTCACATCTAAGTTATTAAATCTATCAATCTGTTTTTGGGAATGTTTGGTGTCCCAAGCTTTGAAGTTGCCCTCTTCATCGACATAGTAACTGATTTCTTCCATCTTGGTTCCGACTCGAATGCCTTTGTTATCTCGATAGTAGACCGTAGCACCCTGGTAACCAAAACTGTACTGACCCAGATTCTCCCTCATTTCAGCTGGAATGGAGGTATCAATGACTTGTTTGATCAACACATCTGGGTTAATGATGACCTCATTTCTATCAATCTCTCTTGGGGCTTTTACTTGATGTAGAGCTGCTTCAACACTTGCAATCAAGTCATCACTAGTCCCCTTAACAGAAAGTGTTCCTCCGTTAAAATTTCTGACCTCGTAGGTTCCTAGCACTTGGCTATTGTATTCTCCATCAAAGTAAGGATTGAGCCAAATGCGACTATCCTTGTCATAGCGAATGGAACCTGAAAAGGCTAAGTCGTCTGCCACATATCCCTTGTCTAAGTGTTTCTGGAAGAATAACATATCCGTTGTGACACTCGTTCCTGCAATGGCCTTAAAGGCAGAATCAGGCAGTCGAACCCCACCAAGAAATTCAGTTGTCTCACGAATATCTTGTAAAATATTTTCTGTTCGCTTATCCATAGTTCCTGTGGAAGAGATAATCGCTACTTGTCCACCATCATGGACCAAATCAAGTGACTTTTTGACAAAGTAGTCATGAATCATATAAGGCTTATCGTACCTGTTATCCGCAATTCGTATATTGGCAAACGGCACATTTGAAATCACCAAATCAAAACTATTGTCGTTAAAAGCTACCGTCTCAAAGCCCTTAATTTCAATGTGACTATTGGGATGAAGGTGTTTGGCTATAGCTCCTGTGATGGTGTCTAACTCTACACCATATAACTCACTCTTTTCTCTTAAGTGTTTGGGCATTGCTGCAAAAAAATTCCCTGTTCCCATGGAAGGATCTAGGATTTTGCCACCTGTAAAGCCATCTCTTTCCAACTTATCCCACATCTGACGGATCAGGGCTGGGTCTGTGTAATAGGCTGTCAGAGAGGACTGTTTCATATCCGAATACTCTTTATCTGTGACTATGCTTTTCAGTTCTTCTCGTTCCTTAGAAAATTTTGGATTATAGTCATCAAAGAAATCATTGGCTAGTCCACCCCAGCCCACATACTTGGCAAGGAGTTCTTGTTCACTTGTACTTGCCTGACGGCGTCCCGTTTCAAGTGTTTTAACCAAACGAATGGCCGCAATGTTTGTCTCAACCTTATCTCTAGCAGTCTTAGGATAAAAGTCCGTCATATCTTCTGGAAAATAAAAGTCCGTTACTGGAATCTCTGGAATTGTTTCGACTACTACCTCTTCAGGAATTTGACTATCTGTTTCTTCAAGATCAGTATCGTTATGACCTTTTTCTGAACCATCTGGTTCCAATAGTCCAATACTCTGAACTGGCTCCTCTTCCAGAAATGAGAATAGGTTTAATTCTTGGTCCGCTTCTTCTAACTCTGTTTGTGGTTCAGCCTTTGGCTGATGAAGTGCCTGACTGACTTCTTCCCAGGTCCTCACATAAAGAACTGGATTTTGTTCAATGATATCCGAAAAATCATTGACTAACTCAATCCGAATCAAACCATTCAATCGAGCATCACTGACTGACACGACTTCAAAGTCCTGTCCCTTATAGGAAACCAATGACCCCAGAGGATAAGTGTCCAATACTCTCTGGACTAGTGGATTTTCCGCTAACTCTTCATCAACCACTACTTTCGACTCAGCTTTCTCTAGCTTGCTTTTCCAATCTCTGAGGGTTAAATCTGGCTGATTACCTTTATCTTTTTCAAATTGTTCCGCATCTTCTCTGCTAAGTTCTTGGTGTAAAAAGGCGTAGGCAACTTGTCGCAGCTCTTCAATGGAAAGCTGGCTACCAAAGAAAAATTCAACCTTTTCATGACTCAATCCCATTTGGAATAGTTCTGTCGCAAGGGCTAGTTGAGTTACCGAGGCTTTGGGATAGCCACCTAGTAAAGCAAGGTCCGCATTTTTCAAACGAAAACGACCTGCCGCATCCAATAAAATACCGACTTGGTCTGGGTCAAACTGAGATAGCTCAATCCCCACTTGAGTCAATTTTTCTTGATTTTCTATCCTAATGGCTTGTCCAATTTTTTCTAATTCCTTTTCTTCGACTCTAGTCAGCGTTCGTTTCAACTCATAGGGACTACCATCAGCTTCTAGATAGGTGAGTAACTCCTCGCCATCAAAGACTGGTGTCATTTCCATCTCAGTGTCAAAATCACCTCGTCTAAAACTTGGAACTCTGGAACGTTCATTTCGAATTTGGTCAAAATATGTTAGAATCTCAAATTTACGTCGTAAAGATAACTCTTCATAGGCTGGTAGATGATTTGTTTTTCCAGTTCGGATATCCAGTTGGGACAAATCTACATCCAAACTAGCAATAACCAGAGAGCCCTCTTCTCGAAAAGATATTGCTTGATGAACACTTGTTTTGTGCTCATCAACAGTTTCTTCGTTTTCTAGAACTGTTTCATCAACTCCTGTTTCCAGCTCAGGCTCGTAAGTCAAGAGAAACTGTTCAATATCTCGGCTAATCCGATCCGCTAAATTATTAGCCACACGATAAACATTGACCAAATTAGCTCCCCTACTCTTTTGTAATAGAGAATCTGGTGAAATAGTTTGGTAGTGTCCATTTGAGTCTAATAGTTGAAAACGAGTGGCCAGATTGAACAAGGCCACTTCAATCACCAAGTTTTTTTCAGACGGCGATAGTTTGTCGAGTTTTTGGAGACCAGTTTGGCCGAATACTTGTGTATAGGTCAATAGATCATGAGCAGTATCATAAGGACTAGCCTGGACAAAAGCTGAAACATCTGTCTCAAAGTGAAGTACCTGAACAGATCTTTTGATTCCCTGCCTATTGGTCATAAACTGACGAATAAGACTATCCCACTCCTCATCAAAATGCTCTGCTTGGTAATATAAAAACGCCTCAAGCAAGGCTCTATCACGAGGAATGGTGGCTCTCATCATTTGTAGTAAGACTTCTTGATTCATTTTCCCTCCCATTTTAAAAGGGCTGAGAGTTTTTCTCAGCCCTTTGCGTTAATCTAGGACCAAGGCTCGTTGGTCACTTTCTTGTAGAATACCTTCCATTACAGTTGCCATAAAGTGTTGTAAAAAATGACTTTTCTGGTCTAGTAAATCTTTTTGCAAGGCAAGGTGAACCAAATCTCCAAAATAATCCTGACTGGAAATAGCCAATTCCTGTTGAATCATGGCCTGTAAGGTTTCAAGGCTAAGTGGTGAATAATCGTCACTATCCAAAACCTCATACTGTTCCAAGGTGTCTGAGAGACTATTTGAGGACATTAAATCCATAATAAAACTAGAGCCTTCACCTGTTCGGTACAACTTTTCCAGAATGTCAGTCATATCTGCCTGTACTTCATCCTGATAACTATCAACTTTAACTCGTAGCTCATCACTAATCAAGGATAGGTCATCCTCATCCATATAATCTTGATAAACCTGATTGAGGATTGTTCTATCAGAAATACTTAATTCCAAAGAGAGAAAGGCTTTGATAAACTCTTGGTAATCGACCTTCTCCATTTCAGACAAAGCCTCTTTCATGGTGTCAAAGTTCCAAGCCATCACACAACTCCTTTTGTGGGACTAGTGGTGAATGTCCAGATTGTAGCTCTTCTAAATCAGCTTGACCATCACCATCTGTGTCAACAGACTGCGGATCGGTTCCGAAAGCCAGTTCCTGAGCATCTGTCAAACCATCTTGGTCTGAATCCTTTTCATAAATAGTTTTTGGATTCATCTACTTCTCCTCCTTTTTCTTCAGTCCATAAGCCGTACCAAGTAGAATACCAGCTCCAATCAAGCCCAAAAGGGATTCCTGTTCCCCTGTATTTGGCAAAACGCTAGCTGGAACAGGCGGTTCAATAGTCTCAATTGGTGGTTGAGGTGGTGTGGGTTGATTTGGACTTGGTTCTTCAGGTTGAGGTGTATGTGTTACAACTGTATTTGAACTGATGACATAGCCATTCACTGTATGGAGATAGGTATTTTCCACCTGACCAGACGCAATCCGTTTCATTTGAAGGTAAACATCTGCCTGAAAGGCTGAATCATCAGAGATAGTCTCTAAGAAGGATTTATCAAATGAAATTGACACGAGGCCATTTTCTGTATCCACCTGTTGCAAGGTATATTTCGTGACTTCCGTTCCTTCTTTTAAGACAGAACCGTCTTTGAGGGTGACATCCGTCATCAGATAGCTACGATAAACACCATTGTACTCATCATGCTTTTCATCATAGTTATCTTCAAAACCATATTCAAATAAATCAGTCGCACGATTGCTTGGAATCAATGCTCCAACCAAGCGATAGTTAAAGGTTTGATGCAAGGCCACTTCTTTCCCGTCAAGGCTCTCATCTTTATGAGACAAGTCAATCACCACATCTTTTTGTGGGTCTAGTTTGGGAACATTATTAACCACTGTTTCCGTGACATAGGCCAAGCCAAAATCAATCTGATAGGCTGTATTTTCATACTGACCACCTGTTTTGGTCAACTCATTTTTTACCGTCATCGGAAGCGTGACAACTAAGGTTTGACCAGTCTTCACATAGGTCTCATAATAGGCTTTTGGATCATCGCTACTAAGGACCTGAATGGCTCCTTTAGGTGTAAACTGACGTTTAGCCATGGCATCTTGGACGACTTTCGGAGCTTCTGACAAACTAGCGTAGGTGCTGACAGAGATACCCGATACAAGATTGCCAGCCTTATCCAAAACTTGAATGCCATCAGGATTTAGGGTAAGGGCTTCTTCTGGGTAATCGTCTACCATGTAAAATCCCTTGGCAAGAACATCATCCGTCACGACCATGTCCTTGTATTGACTGTAATCCAAGACAATTTTGTAATAATTGACCGTATTCGGAAGAACAGTCTTTCCATCAATTGAAATACCTTCTTGATTGGTATTAGACTTATGTGGAGTTACTTTAGGGACAAAATTGGTCACCGTGTTGGTTTCATAGGCTTGCCCAAAGTCCACCTGATAAGCCACGTTTTCATAAGACTTCCCTGAATTAAGCATGGTTTCCAAAACCGTCATCGGAGTGACAATGGTAATATTCTCCCCCTTGGTCACATAAGATTCAAAAAAGGCTTGTGGGTCCTCAGGCATGAAAACTTGAAAAGCTCCTTGAGGCTGAATTTTTTGTTTCGAAAGGGCTGCTTGTAGCGTTTTAGGAGCTTCTGATAATTGAGAATAAGCCTTCACCGTGATTCCTGAAACTGTTTTGCCATCAGATGTGACAAACTGAATAGCTGCTTCATCTGGCAATAAAGCTTCTTCTGGATAATCATCCACAAAGTAAAAACCTTGTGCAATCTGAGTGTTGTCTGCTTTAATCCCTCGGTATTGGTCCAAGTCCCATGAGAGAGTATAGTGATTTTGAGTTCCCACTAGCATGGGCTTCCCATTGATGTCTACTTTGTCTTTATTGAGGTTTTGTTTCTTGGGTTCTGGAGAAACAAGGGTGTTGGTCACTTCCTTGGTTTCATAGCCATTACCGAAATCAACTTGATAAGCCTTGTTTGAATAGGTCTTAGTTTGACCATAGAGACTATCTTTCACCGTCATTTTGGTCAAAAGAGCTAAAGAAGTTCCTGTTTGAACATACTGGTCATAAAAGGCTTGGTGGTCATCCGGCAAAAAGACTTGAAAGGCACCTGTTGGTGTAATCTTAGCACGAGCCAATTTATCTTGAAGGTCTTTAGGGGCTTCATTTAGTGAAGCATAGTTTTTAACCGTTATTCCTGATACCTTCTGACCGTCAAGGGTTGTAACAGCCGTCCCATTTTCCACCACATCAAGCACTTCCTCTGGGTAATCGTCCACAAAGAAGAAGCCTCGTGCAATTGTCTCTTTAGCAGAACGATCTCCATGATACTGGTCCAAATCCCAAATCAATTGGTAGTGGTTGGTTGTGCCAAGGGATACGACCGTGTCATTAATGAGGACACCATCCGCATTTTCATTGTTTTTATCTGGTGTAATGAGCGTGGTTGTCTCCCCATCACCTGGTGTACGAACCGTTACAACATTTGAAGTGACTGTGTAAGCATTGGTTGTGCCCTTGTTCAAAAGGAATTTGTAACTATTGGAATAGGTTGCCCCATCATTTTGAACAGAACCATAGAGTTTTGGGGCGGTCAATTGATAAACCTGAGTTAAATCTTTATTTACCTCCTGCAACAAGTTTTCCTTTGCGGTTAAGGCCACAAAATTCTTAGTCTCATCAAAGCTAAGGACATAGTTTCCATTCTCTTTTTGTGTTGTTTCCTTATCAAATAGGTAACCAGCAGGCAAGTAGTCCTCAAAAATGAGACTAGTCGTTTGGGCACGATTGGGCGATAAGGCATCAACTGTTAAGGGATAAATCACCGTTGAATCTTTTGCGACAGTTTTCTCATGAAGATTAGCTTGGTCACTATTGACCACTTCTTTCATAATCTCTGGAGTTGTCGTCAAACGGTACGCATGATAATGGACAGTTGGTACTTGTGGTGGCGTTGGAAGTTCTTTTGGAATAGGTTTGACAGGTAAGGTTACCTTGGTCAAGGTCAGACTAGGCTGCACTACTTCATCCAAAGGCTTTGGCGTGAAGGTTACAGGCTTTTCTGGTGTAAATGTTTTAGGAGTAAAGACATCTGGTGTTACCGTAATAGGTTCTGGAATGGGTTCAAGTTCCACAGTTACATGAGGTTTGGGACTATAAGGTGTCACTGTACGTGCAACTGGTAGGGTATTTAAGGCGAACCAGTATGACAAGCCTACATTCTGTGGCATATCACCTTGCCCAAAGGTGACTGTGTAGGTATTGCCTGATGTAACTGTTGAGACAATAGCTCCTTTATAAGCATAACGACTTGATGTGGTATCCCATTCCTCAGGTAAATTCAAATCACTTGCACGGTTTGAACCCAACGAACGGGCCAGACCTTCATTAGTCACTTGAACGGTTGAGCCATTTATCGGCACAAATTTCCCAGATGAATCTTTAACATATTCTAGACCAATGTCATTATGATTGAGGGAAGAGTGTGTGAAGACTCCTGGCTTTTCTTTGGAGAAGGAAACTTGTGAACCGTCTTCCAAGAAATACTTAGCAACTACACGAAACTCCATCTTGTCTGTTCGCCAATCACCATTTCCGTCATTTCGATAGGCAATGAAGCCTTCGGTAGGATCATTTGGCACAACCAATTTCACGGCATCGGTTCCAGCTGGTGATACAAGGTTGGTAATATCGTAAGTCACTCGACTAATCTTTTTACCACCAAATCGTGCATGTTGAAGATTTTGATAGTTAAAACTAAGTGTATCACCTGTTTTGAAGCTATCATAGACAAAGAATCCTGTGGAATCCAAAATTCTTGAGTAGCCACCCAGTATAGCATCGCCAGTTGAAATGATCTGATCAGGATTTCGGGTAATGGCACCATGTTGTGCTTGTGGCTCACCGTTATTGAGATTGAGGGCTTGAGCAAGGGCTTCAGAAATATAACCTTCTTCACCTTTCGAAATCTCGGCCAAGTCACGTTGATAGCGTTCCATTTCTTTGGCATTGTGGGCATCAATCGCTTCATTCTCTTTTCTGGCTGCGGCTTCTTTTTCTTTATTACGTTTTGTAATAGCTTCAATCTCGGCTACACGATCTGAAACTAATTGTTGTTTCTCCTGATTCGCTTGATCTACTGCGGCTTGACCTGCACGGTTTTCAGCATCAACAGCTGCTTGACCAGCCTGATTACGCCTTTCAATGGCTTCATTATCTGCCTTTGCCTTAGCAAGTCCAGCTTCATTTTCTTTTTGAATGGCCTGATTTTTCGCAACAATATCATCTGCCTTGGTTTTCTTTGTTAGATAATCTGCTACAGCTTGTTCGTTAGTTGATTGAATGGTTTCAACAGCCTTGCCATAGTTTGTATAGTCAAGTACAGATGTCCCATTTCCTGATGAAACTACTTGTTCAATTACTGTCACATCAGCATCTGCGTACTGGGATTTTATGTCATTGACTTTGGTATCAACCCAAGCATTTGTCTCTTTACCAGTTTGGTTGGCCTCTTCGTAGGCCTGTGACAGCACCTTATTTTCCTGTTCAATTCGGACTTTTTCATCCTCATAAGCTGCTTTGTCAGCTTTGTAGGTTTCAGTAACTTCATTGATAGCCTCAATTTGGTTTTGGGCATCTGCTTCTGCTTTTGAAATTTGTTGCTTGGTTTCTGTCGCAGAAGTTGTATTTCCCAAGTCCATTGGACTATCTTCAACCGTAGAAACACCCTCAGCCTTTGCCTCTTCAACTGCTTGTGTTACCGTATCATGTGGTACGGTGACTGCAATTGCACCGTTAGATTGTCCAGTTGACCCTAAACTTTCAGTTTGTTCAGATACAGGGTTTGGCTGTGCTTCTGGTAAATTTGTGGCTGGATTCTCCGTTCGTTGAATGCTGGTGTCAACTGATGATGAGACTTCATCAGCATGTGCAACCGTTCCTCCCCAAGCAACAACAGCCGTCACCATGGTTCCAAGGGCAACGGAACATAAAGTACGATATTTTTTACTCTTGCGAAAGACGTGTTTCTCGCCTTTTTCCTGATTGACAAGAAAGTGATGATTACATGTTTTGGTCATAAATAGTCCTTCTTTTCTTTTTATGTAGCAACAAACTGTCACTCTTTATTAGATACGAGGGCGTTAAGCGAGCACGACAAAAATAGGAGTTTTGACGAAGAACTTTCCGTTCTAGGAGAAGCTCTCTTTTTTGAACAGCTCGTAGCCCAAGTTCAATAACATCATAAAAAAGAAGGCTTGATTTTGTTATCACAATACATTAATGTAAAAGAAAATGTTGCTTTTGCACTACAAATATTGTAAAATTGTAGTATAAAAGCAACATTGGGAGGAGTAAGTATGTCAAAAAAAGAGATTCTACTTGAATTTATAGAAAACCACAATGGCATTATCACCTATAAAGATTGTAAAGCTCTAAAGATTCCAACAATATATTTGACAAGACTAGAAAAAGAAGGGATTCTATACCGCGTCGAAAAAGGAATTTTCCTAACCCAGAATGGAGACTATGATGAATACTACTTCTTTCAATATCGTTTTCCTAAGGCTATTTTCTCTTATATTTCGGCACTGTATCTACAACAGTTTACGGATGAAATTCCTCAATATTTTGATGTGACAGTTCCTAGAGGCTACCGCTTTAATACTCCTCCAGCTAATCTAAATATTCACTTTGTCTCTAAAGAATACAGCGAGCTGGGAATGACTACTGTACCTACTCCTATGGGAAACAACGTAAGGGTATATGATTTTGAACGTATTATTTGTGATTTTGTAATACATCGAGAAAAGATTGATTCCGAACTCTTTGTCAAGACACTTCAATCTTATGGGAACTATCCTAAAAAAAATCTAGCAAAACTCTATGAATATGCGACAAAAATGAATACTTTAGAAAAAGTTAAACAAACTCTGGAGGTCCTAGTATGAATAAAGCTAAGCTAACAGCACTCTGTCATAAAATATCAAAGAATACTGGATTAACCTTTAATTCCGTGATGACCTATTACTTTCTTGAAGTGATTTTGAAAAAATTAAGTCAGAGTACCTATTCAAATCACTATATATTCAAAGGAGGATTCCTACTGTCAAATGTTATCGGAGTTGAATCTCGTAGCACGGTTGATATTGATTTTTTGTTCCATCAAATAACACTCTCAGAAGATACTGTGAAGCAGCAACTCAAGGAAATTTTAGCAGATTCCGAAGAAGGTATATCTTTTGTGATTCAATCAATCACAGCTATTAAAGAAAGTGATGACTATGGTGGCTATCGAGCAACAATTTCGTGCCAACTTGAGAATATTAAACAAGTTATCCATTTGGATATTGCGACAGGTGATGTTGTAACTCCTCAGCCGATTACATACGACTATAAAGCTATTTTTGATGAAGACAATTTTCCAATCATTGCTTATACAATTGAAACAATTCTAGCTGAAAAACTTCAAACCATCTATTCACGTAACTTCTTGAACAGTAGAAGCAAAGATTTTTACGATGTTTATATTCTTTCAAAACTGAAGAAAGAAGACATTGACTTCATTCAGTTGAGAAATGCCTGTCAGAGAACATTTTCATATCGCGAAACAGAACTCGATTTTGTAAAGATTATTGAACTACTCGAGAGGTTCAAATCTGACCCTATTCAGAATAAACAATGGCAAAATTATTCAAAAAAATATAGCTATACAAAAGGGATTTCACTTGCAGATGTTCTTGATGAGATGATTCGTCTCATAACAGTTCTCGTTTCTATAAATTCTGATTAATCGTGACAAAAAAAACACAAAAGATATGCTAACATTTATTCATTTTGTTAGCATATCCTTTTTATTTTGTCGTATAAGCAAAACTCAAGCTATTATCCACTCCAGATAATTTACGGAAGGTAAAGTTTGGATTACCATTGTAATTGGTTTCGGAGATAAGGAATGAGCCATCTGGGTAGACTTTCTCCACAAAAGCCACATGTCCGTATTCTGTTGGTGTACCATGTCCTCCTCCCGCAAAGGAAAGAATAGCTCCTTCTTGTGGACTTGTCCCTGTCTCTCCACCGAGACTTGCGGCTGTTCGTACCCAATCTTGGCCATTGCCCATGGTACTGATAATCGGCAGCACAACCGATAACCTCCGAAGAATACTTAAAAATAAAAAAAAGAGGAGGACTGACGCATCAGACCCTCCCAGACGTGACTAGCACGCCCCAATTCGATACAACTATGATACCACTAATTTCGTTTTTCGTCAATAAATTTACTTAATTGTTGAATTGATGTTTTTCTATTTGTACTGATAATCTTAAAGAGAATATCACGATTATTGAGCGAAACATCAAATCGTTCAACAATTTCATTGAATTGATTGATGTAGTTATTGAGGACTACTGTATCAAATTTTAGAATATTCAAAGTCCAAATTAGTAGAATGAAATAATCTTCAATGAAAACACAAGTGAATGTCGATAATCCTAAATCTTGTTTTATCTGTTTTTTGAGTGCTTTAGATACACCGCTTGAAAAATTGGCATCAAAAATCGCACTGTTGTGCATGGTAGCATTCCTTAACTCAATAAGAGCATTGACAACTAACTCAAGAGAGTTTGACCTATTTGGAATGATCGTGATATCTTGATTCAATTTTTCACGACTTGACTTAGTTAAACTTCCTAAAAATCTACTAAACTGTCCTAAAGTAATAACTTCAAAATAAGCCCAGAGAGGAATTTGATAATCACTTTTTAAATAATGCTTAATGACCTCATTTTTATCTGAGTAATAGTCAATTGTATCCAGTACATTTTGTCTAGTTTCATTATACTGATTGAGTTTATTACCATATTTTTCATGGTCTTCAGGATAGTCCTTGTAACAAGCTAATTGATGTTCTAATATATCTTCTATCCCACTACTAGATTCTGCGACTATTGAATCGATAGTCTGATTTTTTAATGCAGTCTCTACAAGCATCACTATTGGATAAAATAATCCTTTTAACTCCATATCAAAATTGTAGATTGCTTCAATTTCCTTAAATGAAGAAAGGGGCAGAATCCCATCTGAATTGGATTTTTTAACGAATCTATATCGTTTATAACCATGATAATATCCCATATTTAAGAGTGTGACAGAGTCACCATCTTGAATATCTATTTTATGATTTTTAAAGATATGGTCAACTAGATCCCCAGAAGTTAAACCAGTTTTTGACTCTTTTTTCATTTTCTCAATAATTGTTTCCATTTAAAATATTCAGTAACCTCTCCTTAGTATTATACCATATCACTAAACTTTTCAAAGTAACTTAAAGGTAGAATTTCTAACGAAATATTTACAAAACAATATGCTAACATTTATTCGTTTTGTTAGCATATCCTTTTTTATTTCGTCGTATAAGCAAAACTCAAGCTACTATCCACTCCAGATAATTTACGGAAGGTATAGTTTGGATTGCCATTGTAGTTGGTTTCGGAGATAAGGAATGAGCCATCTGGGTAGACTTTCTCCACAAAAGCCACATGACCGTATTCTGTTGGGGTGCCATGTCCTCCTCCCGCAAAGGAAAGGATAGCTCCTTCTTGTGGACTTGTCCCTGTCTCTCCACCGAGACTTGTGGCTGTTCGTACCCAATCTTGGCCATTGCCCATGGTACTGATAATTGGAATCTTCTCACCATTTTTACCTTTGAGTTTTAGACCCAGTTGATTGATACGAGCTGCAACTCCCCAAGTACATTGGCCGTAAGCGTAACCCATCCCGTCACCACCTCCTGGAATAGAGTTTTCAAAAAGGTCTCCTCGTACAGCTTCAAGTGCTTTTGGATCACTTTGTGCTGTCCCACCGTTAGGTTGACTAAAGCCTTTTTCAATTTGGTAATACCACTCACTTGCTCGTGTCTGACGTTCAAGTAGTTTATCACCACTATTTCCTTCCCAGTAAATGAGAAAGAGTTGGGCAAGACTAGCTGGACTACCTGAATTTTTGAAGAAGTCCTTTAACCAGTTGGTGTAATAAGGACTATCCCCATACAACATGAAATCCAGTTGTAAGCCTAAGTCATACCATTTTTGATGTTTTCCTTTGGCATATTCCAACAATAAAGTATGTCTGCGTGAACCATCCGCGGTATCTGTCCATTGGCCTAAGCCTAAACCACGTTTGAGAATATTTGGGTAACGTCCATTGTATATAGTTGGACCATTAAGTGTGAGCCAGCCCTCATCATCCCACGAACTATCTGTCGCACCAACAGGTGGAGATAAATAGTCGCCTTCAGCTCGTTTTGGATTAATGGAGGATTCTACCGACCAGTTACCTAGAATGGCTGCGATAGCTTGATTGGTCGCACCTTTGCTTTTAAGATAGTCATAAATTGCCTTGGCTCTCTCGAACTCATCGCCGCCAAACTGACCGATAGTTGGAAGAATGGTGGTCTGAACCTGAATCACTTTTGGAAAGTAGAATGCTGGATTGACATAGACCAACTTATCCGTGTCATCATCAACCTTTTGATAGGTGACTTTTAGACCCGTTCCGTCTTTGGTCTGACCAATAATATCTCCTGCCAAGACTTGTTGATTTTCACTCACTCGGCCTGAATGAATGCCAAACAAGGTTAGTTTAGTCTTATTCACTCCCTTACCAGATGTCAAAATAATATTCTCTCCATCAAGAGATACCTTGCCATCCATCGGAGCCACAATGACTTGGCCTTCTTTTGCTTCTAAGATGATATGGTGATGAAGCGTTGGTTTCTCATCAATGACCTCATAACCATATCGGTAGGTCATGTTTAAGCTATCCTCATCGGTCTGTCCCTGAAAGGGATTGTCCAATTCTTGAAGGGCTAGATAGTTGCCTTCTTCGATCAATTCCTTTAGCTCTTCTTGGTCCTCCTCAGACAGCTTGTAAGCAGGTTCTTTATACAAGTCAGACATGGATTTAATAGAATCTCCACCATTTAAGTCTGTCCACACTTGACTGAGAAACGCTTTGTAGGTCACACCACCTGCTTCCATGAAATCGTCAAGCTTGTAGTCTTGGTATTGATGATTCATGTAAACCATGACCTCATCAATCTTGGTGAAATAGGTAATTCCCTTTTCGTTGGTTCTTGTATGCTCCGCATCTTCCCACGTCATGTGGGTATAGGCCTTGGTCAATTCCATCTCATCTTGTTGAATGACACTGCTACCTGAGACACTCATGAAAAAGCTCATCATCAAAAGGAGTATCAAGAGAATGCCTGAGACAATCCAAGTCAAAGGATTTCCCGCAAGGACAGAAAAGAAAGTCATACTTCCCTTAATGGCTTGGACGATTCCTTTGAAACCTGCGACACTTTGTTTTCTGGCAAGCTTTAAAAAGGTTTGGTAGCGTCTTCTTGGTTTAAGAGGTTTCTGGCGTGTGAATCCTTTGCCATTTTTGAAATTATGGTATCGTTTTATTCCATGGGCAATTTTATTCTTTGTAAACCGCACACCTGTCTGTCCACTTTTTACAACCACCTTACCTGCTTGAAAGGTAAACCTTCCATAGCGTCTGGCTTTCAAACTAGTATCCTTTATGGTTCTAAGTCCATCTAAATCATCATCCTGTGATACCAGGTCAAGGGATTCAGATGCAGCCAAGCCTAATCCAGCTTTGACTTTGGTAGAGTTTTTCTTAGACTTTTGGACTTTCTTGAGTTGTTTAACCTCACGCTTGGCAGAACTTACGTCTTTTTCTGCACTTAGTCGATCAAATGATTTTTCTTGGTGAAACTGAAAGCGAGACTTCAGGGAAGGATTTTCTTTTTGGAAAGTAAACTTGGGATTAACTGCCTGTTGTTTTTCATTCAGTTTCACATCTGACAAATGTTTTCTTGCCGTCCGCAAACGTTCTTGAGCTTGCGGAAGTCGATAGTTCTTAATTTCCTTTACCCTCAACAGTCTAGGAGACACATAGGTAATTTCCTTTAGGAACTTCTCTTCTTCTTCCTCTTGGCTACTGAGTAGATTTCCTTTTAACTCTGTTTTCTTTCCCTGAAACAGTGTATTTTTGGCTGATTTTAGAAATCTTCCTTTTTTAGGAACAGTCTGTTTTAAGGTCCTAACTTCTTTCCGATAATGCATACGGGCTGATTTTAAGTTGCTTCGAAAGTTTTGCCTAGCCTGTTTGACTAGCTTTTTATCCTCTTTCATCTCATGTCCTCATTTTTTCAGGGTCCGTACTCATGATGTCAAAGAGCTTGGTGTGTTGTGGAATCTTATTCTTGAATGGGACAACGGTGGAACCGGCCTTAATTAAGCCTGCCCCTTTTTCAGGATTGACCAAGTATTTCTCCAGTTCCTTGGAAAGTCCAAGCATATGTACCAATTCTTCGCGATCGCTCTTAGCCTGTTTTAAAAGAATCATAAACTCGCTATTGGCAATAATGCGTCTGCCGTTGGCATCCAAAAGAAGAGTTTCTACATTCTGAGTAATGCCTGTCGGTATCGCCCCATACTTACGGACACGACTCCAGAGTTTAAAGAAAAAATCAGAGGCATACTTGTCCAATAAGAGAAGCTGCATTTCATCAAAGTAAATCCAGGTCTTCTTCCCTAGCTTTTGGTTTTTGACCACCCGATTCCAAATTTGGTCAAAGATAACCATGAGGGCAATTTGTTTTAATTCATCGCCTAGCTTTTTGACATTGTAAATCAGGAAATGACTGTCTGTTTTAATATTGGTCCGATGTGAAAATATGTCCAGCGACCCTTCCACATAGAGTTCCATATCCAGTGCCAAGTCCTTAGCTTCCTGTTCAGGTTGTTGAGCTAAGACAAAGACCCATTCGACCAAGGATGGTGTGTCAAAATGCTTATAGGTGAGTCGTGTCACACGGTCAATCAAGGATTTTTCACGACCATCCATTTTGCGATCTAAGAGCTTCCCTATCCAAGACAAGAGAAATTCGGACTTAACCTTAACCGGATCCTCATCCATATTCTCATCAGATAGATCTAAGACATTTAAGAAGGTGGTAGAATCTGGGGCAATATCAATACTCTCCCCACCAAAGGCTTGACCGATAATGCTGTACTCGTTTTCTGGGTCAACAATAATAATTTCAGTATCACTATCTGCTTCCTTGAGCTTTGTAGAGATGATTTCATGTTTTGTCGCCATCCCTTTGCCCGCTCCAGAAGTCCCTAAAATCAAACCTGACGGAGTATTTAACTTGCCACGGTCAATACTGATGATATTACTTGAGATTTGATTGATGCCATAAAATTTCCCACCCTTGTCCTGAATATCAACGGAAGTCCAAGGGGCATTCACAGCAATATTCGAGGTTAAGAGCGACCGAGAAACACCTTCAAGATAGTTCTTCCCAAATGGCAAGAGACTATTAAAAGCAGCTTCTTGCATATAGGTCAAATTATCAATAATCATATCATTAGACCCTGCCACTTGCTTGATAATATCAAGAGATTGTTTGAGTTGGTCTTCAGTATCCGCCAGCACGCCAATTAGAAATATGGTGTCAAACAGTTTATCTCCTGTTTGGGTCATGGTTTGAAGAAGAGCCTCAGCTTCATCGATATTGTTTTCAAGAACATGCCCGACCTTCTCCAAATAGATTCCAGTCCGAGCCATCTTTTGTTGTTCCCCAATCTTTTGTGATTCCATCAAGGTCTTCTTGGTTCGTAGTTTGGTCATGGTTTCAGACTTGGTAGAGCCTTTAGCATGTAAGCTAATCATCACTTCCAAATCTGACTGCATCAAGTCTCGAATAAATTTATCCCCTAGCTCCATACCATAGTCGCGAACATAGACAATCTGTAATAATCGATCGTCCAATTCAATATGATTCTTATGTTTAAAGGAAAGGTAGGTTGGGGCAATAAAGTGTTTGGTGGATTGACCTGAGAGAGTCAAATCCTTGTAAGAAAACGGTAAATGATTTTCACCTCGTAATATATCCGCAAGGACATTCACTCGCTCCTCTCCACCAAGTAAACCAAGAGATACATCAATCTCTGAAAAGCCACTCTTGAAATATTCCCCAATCTGTGACAGAGAACGAAAAGCTAGTTTTGGTGTTTGGTCGCTCTTGCCAAATGAAAGAAACTTGACAGCTGAAAAGTTGTTCTCGCCCGCTTCTAAGTTGGCATCCATCATGCGATTCAATTCATCACGATAAGCATCAAATCCATCTTCCTGTAAGGGATAGAGAATACTCTTGCGGAATTTTTCCAAATTAACTTTTTGATTGAAAATAGTCAGTTGGAAATTAGTCTTATCATCCAGTGAATTGATTAAATCGGAATATTTCTCAACAATAGCTCCCTTATCATCTAAGCCAACTGTTTGATAATTAACATCTCCTAAAAGATAGGTTTGTGAGAAATAGCTTGGACTGACCTGCATAAGGCCATTCTGAAAAAGCCCTTGATAGGCTAACGTATTTACTGTAGAAGGTCTGATCTCCTGCTTCTGTGTTTTCTTCTTTTGCTTTTGGTCATTAGAAGATGTCTTTGGTTTCATTGAGTGTTTTAATTTTTTCACGTTGGTCTCCTTTTCTTCCAGTAAATGTGCGGTCTGGCACCGTTAGTTCATAATGAAATCGGTACCTGAGATAGATTTCAAATGGTAAATCATTAGGGCGATAGACCCCAAATAACATGAGTGGAATGGTGAAGCTAAAAACAAAACCATAGACAAACCAATCCCCAAATTGCCAGTAAAATAAGTTCAAACCCAATACCAAAATGGTTAGGGCGACGGCTGGAAATACAAAAATAACCTGTCTAGTTGTAAATCCCAGCCATGCCCTGTGTTGAACCTTTGAGATGTCCTTAAAGACACGAGTGTTCATAAATGTTCTCCAATCTAAGTAAGCTATAAAAAGAGGAGGCGAGATAATGACTCCCTTCCTCCTACATCCCCAAAATACTTCGGGCGGTTCGTTGACTGCCAACTAAGGCAATGATTAACAATATAGCCTGTACCAAGCCACCAAACATAATGGCAAGTGATTCCATCTCTCCAGCTCCATTTGATACGGCAATCTTTCCAGCCGATTCAAACAAGGGGACAAGAGATACAATTAGAAAAATCAAAATACCTTGAACGGCATAGACCATGATGTTTTTAAGGTAACCAATCCCAACACTTCTCCAGTCATCACTAAGGAAGGTCGGAATGGTAACAGGGGCAAAAGGAATCATCAGATAGAGTTGGATAAAGCGAATGGTAATCAAGATATTGACAACCATGATGCTGGCCATTCGTACCAACCAAATGAGAATCGCAAAAAAGCCAATAATCATTTTTCCTACAATTCCAGATCCCTTAATGCCTGAGATGGTATCATAATTAGCACCACCATTCGTGACAAGACTTGCCACTTGTTCAATAACATAAGAGGCAATGGCAATAATGGCTTCCACAATAACCGTCGTATTGGTAATCACGACCGCGACCATGATGTAGCTGACAATCATAGGTGCCATGGCTTCAAAGGTCATTGCACCACCTGAGTTTGCGATTTTCTTGGCCATTTTTGAAAATTCGAGTACGAGAACAACCGCAAGAATAGCTACTCCCAAGGGCTGCATAATCCCCTTGGTAATGGCTGTCATGTAAGACCACACCGTCGGATTAAAGTCCGCTAGTGACTTAACCAAGTTGGCGGTTGATTCTAAATCCACTTGAAACCCTTCAAAAAGGCTATCACTAGATACTTTTTCAGAGGCTAGAAATACAAAAGGTGACGTAAAATTCATTATCATGTCATGTGCTGTCCTCCCCTAAATGGTAATCTGAGTTACAAAAGCACCAGCGGCTCCCACCATGACCCCACCAACAATTTCTAGAATGGCATTTCGGACACCTGGCCCACCATCTTTAATGTTGGTTGAAAGGTTGATAATGCCCATGACAACAAGAAAGGCTCCTACTGCAATTAAGCCTTTTTGTAATAGAGACATGGCTTGGGAGAACATGGAGCTGGCGTCCACACCGTAAACAAAGCCTGATAGTTTTTGATTCATATAATTCCTCATTTCTATTAATGTAGTGTCGTTTCTGTGCTTAAATCCCTTATTTTATGGCCTGACAAATCTACCTCTTCCTCAGCGGTTAGGGGATTGATATGATAGTGCCACCAGCGTACATCGGTTTCCTTATCCGCAAGCCATTTCCAATTCTTATGTTTGAGCGGAAAATATTTCTTGGTTCGAAAAACAGGAACCCCTGCAATGCGTACTAGGCACTCATCTCGTTTCATATTCCCTACTTCATCAGCCGTCATCAAGTCACGAGCAATTTTCTGGTGAGAGGTGGAACTTGAACCCGTCTGCCCAAAAGAACGACTGGTACTTCTGACATCAATGGTTTGTTTACCTAGAAGACCACTCATAAATTTGAAAGTTTCCTCGTCATTTCCACCCAAATAGAGGAGGCTGTCACAGTTCCCCAGTATAGTTTTCCAAGCCTCTTTTTCCTTATAAAGTCCTTGTAGTTGAGCAATATTTTGCAAGATTGGAACTAGACTCATGTTCCTAGAGCGAACTGTTGAGGTTTGTTCGGCAAAGTCTGGGATTTCTCCGACATTCGCAAACTCATCCAGATAACTTCTAACATGAATAGGCAGTTGCCCTTTAAACTCCACATCAGCCTGTCTGGTCAAAGTGGAGAAAACCGTAGAGAAAAATAATGCAGATAGAAAACGAAAGGTCGTATCATTATCTGGAATAACAAGGTAGACCATGGTCTTCTGAGTGCCCCACGTTTTCAAGTCCATAGAATCTTTTTTCGTCAAATCAATCACCGATTGGATATTAAAAAGGGCAAATTTTGCTGTTGTGACCGCAATCACCGAATCCAAGGTCTTATCCTTATAGTTTTGGAAATCCGCCCAGTTTCGCATGGTAAAGTTTTCGTGACCATATTTTTTAGCATAATCTTCAAACAGGACTTCAAGAACACTTTTGTCCTGATTGTCTCCCTTTGATAAGAGTTTGATGAGTTTCCCAATCTCAGAAAAGGCTGGATAACGGCCACTCTTACGTCTTGCTTCCTGCTCTTGCTTAGAACTTCCTGGAGGATTGTAAAAATCCACCAAGTAAGAGGCAATAGCTCTCACCAATGTCATGGAAGCCTCATCCCAAAATGGATCACTGCGTGAACCAGACCCACGGGTATTGTTAAAATAGACCGTTAACATGCGGTTCAAATCATTCTCTGTTTCTACATAACGAAAGGGATTAAAACCGTCTGAATTGGTCATATTAACCAGGTCTAAAACTTTGACCTGATAACCGTTTTCTAAAAAGAGTTTACCTGTCTTCTCAGCCAAATGGTCTTTCGGATCTACGACAATATTGGAACAATTAAGTTGGATAAGGTTGGGTTTCACAAAGCGAAAGGTCTTTCCTGCCCCAGAACCCCCAATGACAATCAAATTTTTATTTCGGTCAAACTGGGGTTTCTTCTTTTCCAACAAGGTTAGACGAACATCACGAGCCAAAATCGTGTCATTAAAAGGATTCTTACTGTAAAAGTTCCGCTTTTCCTTACTGGTTCCAAATCGTGCAGAACCGTATTCTTCCCCTTCTCGATAGACTTTCTGTCCTGTCGATACATAAAGATAGACTAGTATCATCGTTAGAACCCCAAGGATAAAGGCAAGAAGAGATTTTTGAGTAAAGGAAAATAGCCATAAAGGATTGAAAACCTGATTTAACCCCTCTCCTAAGAGGTAGGCAAAACGTTCCATAGGTGGGGCATTGGTTAAACTATCATAGAGTAGGGTTAGACGATGGCAGAAATAACCAAAGGCGAGCCCCAAGAGTCCAAAGACTAAAGCTTTTCGTCTTGAATACATTACAAGGTCACCTCCTTGGTTTTGACTGCCGAAGGTTCTGTCACTCTTATTTTTTCTTTGGCCAGTTCTATCTCTTGGTCCAAGGTTTTATCAAAAGTTAGACCTTCTAACTTTTCTGGGTTAGACACCAGTTTCTTCACCAGTTCGTCCAAGTGATGATCAAGCAAGGTCTTATCCTTGGCATAAAAGTAGAGATAGTCTTTTTGCCAACTAATTGCGATTGGCAATTTTTCTGACTCCATCAACTCCTTAAATTTCTCCACATCGATTGGCTTATCCAGTAAGTCTTTACTAACATTAATCCCTTCAATGGCATAAGGGCTTTGAAGGAGTTCTTCCAGTTTTTGAACCCCAATCTTATAAGCTGAATCTTGAGCTAAGGCTTGCCTAGCCGACCATTCTAAGAGCTTTAAGAGGGTTCTGACTGTCAATAAACTACTTCTTTCCACGTATTGCATCGCTTGACGTTCTTGTTGTTCAGATGACATGGTGACCTCCTCTTTTTTTCGATTTCCTCTCAAACATAAGGTGTTTCCATAATACGGAAACACTCTTGATTTTGGTATCACAAGAAAGTTACGACATAAGCCAAACTATTCCAAAGTAAATGTAAGATGATTGCCGTCATACAATCAGTTTTCAATCGAATAGCAGCCAAGGTCAAGCCAAGACAGCTATACATGAGCCAACTCCCTAACTGATTGGGGCCATGGGATAGAACAAAGAGAATACTGGTCACGCCTATTTGTACAAAAGGGAATATCAATTTTTCCCACAGAAATTGCCTATAAACAATCTCTTCAAGTATGCTTGCATTGGCTAGAAACAATAAAAAGATAACATGAGGAACCTGCTTTCCTACTTGTACCAATACCGCTTGATTCCTAGTCTGAACTGGAAATAGGAAGCTGATGAAGACTGCAAAAGCAACCATAGACACAAAACCAAGAAGCAACCAACTTAGGCGATTTCTTAAGGTTATTTTTTTTGCTTGAAGAGTTTTATGACGGGCAATCTCTAAGCAAGTCACACTTAATAGGACCAATTGTAGCAAGACTATACCCTCTATTGTCAGATACTCTTTCAGGTATAAACTCACCAGAAGACCGTTAAGCTGTATAGCTAGATAAAACACCACTATCCTTATCATTGTCACCTCTTAAATAAATCTTCATAATCAATTTCTAAGACTAGAACAATACGCTCAACCCATCTTGTTTGTGGCATCAGACGATTGGATTTGTAATGCCGTAATTTTTGATAGAGGCGATTAAATTCACTTGGATAAACATATTGACCTTTGAATACCTTTCGAGCTAGTTCTGCCCAAGTGAGGTCTTTTTCGGCCAGAATGATTTCTAAATTATCCCAAAATCGTTCATTCATCTTCACTCCTATCCTGTCACTTGTTTCATCAAGCTGGCCTGAAACAACTCTTCTTTTACCTGTCTGGGAAGAAAGGTTCGCACTTCGTCTAGCCCAATAGCTGGATAGACATGATTCTGACAGACAATGAGAGGCAGCCGAAGATTCTGATCTGGCTTTTGGAGAATAAGCTGAATCATCTCATTCAAACTTATCGTATATTGACGCTTAAAGCGAAGAAATCGTGGCGACAGCAACTCAAAACAATCCGTGGTTTTGGCAAAGAGTGACAGTAAGATTTCACGGTTTACATCACACGCTTTTATACAACGATAAGTCACCCCATAGGTGGTCAAAATGGTTAGTAAGTCTTGATTTGTATTGGTATTATTTCCTAGATATACCTCAAGCATAGGCACCTCCTTATAGGGTTAGGCTATTTTCAACTGTTGGTTCAGGAGTTGAGAAATAGCGACTCATATCAATGGGCATCCGTCCTTCACCAAAGCACTTGACCGTCACTAGAGTCGTTAAAATGCCCTCCTTTCCCCTAGCAGAATAATTTTCACCAAAGGCACGAAAGGCCAGGTGATTGTCATTCGTCAAGAGAGTATCTACACCATTTTTAATATCCCTAGTTTCCATAAAATCCGAAATCCGATGAAGATTGGATTCATAGAATAGGGGATCATTCATCTCTTTGTGGTAATCATCTTCAAAAGTCACCTCAAAGTCACAATCAAAATTGGGGAGTGACAGTATCTTTTGTAATAGCTGATTGGTTTCAGCTTGGTGAATACGTTCCTCTAATTCAGTACAATCTAGGATACTTTTCTTATGTAGTAGGTTCATGTTTTTCATCCTCTTCCGTTCTTCTAAATTCTCTGGCAATGGCTTCAATAACTGTGACAGTCACGCTATTGCCGGCCTGTTTGTATAGTTGGCTCTTACTAGAAACCCCCTCTGCTCTTTCATAAGCCCAGTCAGGAAAGCCTTGAAGTCTGAAACACTCTCTTGGTGTCAGTCGTCTTATTCTCAGGCGATAAAGTTTCCCCTCTAAGACAATGCCTGTGACTTCATACCACTTATCCTGTCGATATTCCAAAGCAGCAACCACCACTCCCATATTGTCTGAAGTCGTTAGAGTATTGGATATTCCCTTTCCCACACGTCCCCTACGTTTGGTTGAGTCTGGATAAGCCAGATTGACAGAGTCTCCAAGAGTTGCCTTTGCGTAGCCTGTTTTTGTGGCTTCCTTGATTTTCAGAAATGGCAGTTCCTCCCTCAGCAAAATCTTTGGCACCTTGTCTCCACCTTGCATGGTGGTCAAGGTTGGTGACAAACCAGAAGTGTCGAATACTCTTCCAGTCTGGTCAAAGCTAGTCGGCAGATTTCCTGCGACAACAACTCCGTGTCTGTCTTGACTTGTCAAAGTAAACATAGGGTCTTGATTGTCCTTAAATCGACGACCATGTTGCCGTTTTTCTAGTCTATCTGGTGTTAAGACTGGAATGGCGATTTTAGCTCCCTCTCCTTTACCTCTTGTTAGTGTAGGAGCAAGTCCATTCGTCAGATAGACTTCACCATTCAAACCACGTTTAGAGGGATTGATATTTCCTAGCCTTTCAAGATGAGCTGGGCTGTTTTCTCTTCTGAGAGGAAATATGAATCTGGAACGGTATCTTCTAGAATGTCCGATAATAAAGACCCGCTCTCTGTTTTGCGGGACTTGGAAGTCCTTACTGTTAAGCACCTGCCATTCGACATCATACCCCAATTCATCCAACGTGGAGAGGATAGTGGCAAACGTCCGTCCCTCGTCGTGATTGAGTAGGCCTTTGACGTTTTCCAAAAATAGAAAACGTGGTTGGATTTGTTTGGCCGCTCGAGCAATCTCAAAAAAGAGAGTCCCTCGAGTATCTTCAAATCCCAGTCGTCTTCCTGCGAGAGAAAAAGCTTGGCAAGGAAATCCCCCGCAGATGATGTCCACTTGCCCTCTAAATTGTCTAAAGTCATGGTCTGTGACCTCTTTAATGTCATGGTATTCTATTTCCCCTTCTGTGTTAAACATGGCTTTATAAGATGTTCTGGCGAATTTATCAATTTCACAAAAGCCCAGGCATTTATGACCCTGTGATTCCATCCCTAGCCTAAAACCGCCTATCCCAGCAAATAAATCTAAAAATTTCATTTTTCCTCTCTTTCCAACTAAAAAAGAGCCTTACACTTGTAAAACTCTTGCTTATATATGATCATCCATTTCTGGTGCACAGATGATTTCAACAATCAAAATGACGATAGAAATCAGATAGATTCCACCTAGTATCCACTAAATCATCTTAATCACCTCCCTTTACTTCGTGTCGTCTCAGTTGCTTGGTCCACTCTGACAGCACACCATTAAATACATATTCAGCTATTACTTCCGCTGACCGAGCAAATCGCATATGTTCCAATGCATACTGATAACGGTCACTAAAATAAATCATGGCATAGTCACTAGCTGACTGAGATAGACCCGTCTGTCTTAACTGGTCATGAACCAAACCCCAAATATAGTCTCGATCGTACTTGGTCACGCCATCGACTTTTGAAGTAAAGTTCTCTTCTTGTTTCTCATCTACCAGCTGCCTCTCCTCCTCGTCCTCAATAAGGAAATCACTCCCTTTAGTTTCACTATATTTAGTCTCACTTCCTTCAGTCTCACTAGGGGCTGAATTTAAGACCGGCCCCGTCTTTCTTTGAGACCCCCCTAGTGTTTTTTTAACACTAGCCCCGTCTGAATGTAAGACTGGGGTAGTTTCATGTTCTAATTCCCCCAAGTAAATTTTATTTGCCATTTGACCTTTTTCGCTAGAGGACTGTTGGACTTCATCAATTAAGCCATATTCGCGTAAGGTTTTCTTGATAGAGAGTAGTTTTGACTTTGAACAGCCTAATAGTGCCATCAGATTTGAATTGGAATAAATCAAATAAATAGCCCCATCCTCATCAATCCAGCCCTTACTCAAAGACAACTCCAACCGATCCTTTAAAACCGCGTAGGCTACCTTAACCTCCAGCTTCATATCCTTATAACGTTCACTCTCAAACAAAATTTTAGGGAGTTTATAATAACGCTCTGATGTTTGATATTGATTAGCGGTAATACGTTTCATGATTATCCCTCCAAGACTAAAAGTCCAACATTTCCGAATTCATCAAATCGGATTAAACCTACTTGTTCCAATTCATCAACCAGATGAGTTGCTTTCTCAATATCAACGCCTAAAATAGCCACGAGATGACACATCACGATTTGGCGTGATGATTGTTCCTTCTTTTTCATGAATTCCTCCTTAAAATAAAAAAACGAGAACACTTATTAAAATGTTCTCGTTGAACTATTATATTTTATGACGTATCTATTTTTTGTCTACGCAGTCGACATCCAAACAGACATTCACATCAATGTACTTTTTTTGAACCTTTTTTATGTCAAAATCACTCTTTTCAATAAAGACAAAATGCTTGAAAAAGTGCTTAAAATAAAGGATTTTTACCCGTTGCTTCGTTGTAGCAACACTACGCACTCCACGTGTGCTGAGAGCTTTCTTCTATACTAATAGACGAAAGGGATTGAAAGTTATTTTAGAATGATACTGTGGAACGGAATTTATTTACTCTTCTTTATAGTAATTACAGCAGCTATCACATAAAAATGGATAGTCATAATCACTAGGTGTACCAAAATCATAGCCGCCACAACGCTCACAGCCTGTCACCTCATTTATTTCTCCACAGTTCAAACACTTTCCTCTGTCAGTAAAAGCTTCGTCAATACATATCCAATACTCTCCACACTCTTGACATGGTAAATCTAAAATTGGATAAGAACCACCGTCTTTAATAATGGAATATTCGGAACTTCCCACCAAATCCTTATAGTCTATAAAATCACTATTTATTATATCAACCATTTTACTACCTAATCTAGACAGTTCGTGCTCTGAAACACCATCCATCTGGACCGGCATATAAGTACCTTGAAACTCATCGAATTCAACCTCTCCATTAGTATAGGACACTCTTCCAATTGATTCTGAACTTGAACTTCCATCTTTTTTATACTTTAAATATAGGAAACTTTCGGATCCTTCATAGGCGTTAATATCTGTATCAGCCTCAAAACTAATTAACTGACCATCTATTTTGTTTTCAATTTCGAATACAACACTATTTGAATTAAAATTCTTTAGTTCAGTATAATCGCTGAAATTCAAATACTCACTGAATCGGAAGGATTCTTCAATCGAATCATAAAGTCGACTAATATCTTATGACCTCCAAATTGTTCTACAATTTGATTCTACCACAAAAACGCAAAAAAGGCTGTAACCACAGTGGGTTCCCACTGTCGTCACAGCCTTTCTTTACTCTATAAATCTACCTCAGTTCCTTGCAGGAAGCGAACCGCGATTTCGCCTTTAAGTCCTATCGAGATATCGTTAAAAGGTATCAGATAGATTAACTGGTATTTTTTTAGCTTTAGTTATCGGAATCCAAAGCTCCATTTTATAATCTTTACTATCCATATCACCTTCATAATAATATTCAAAGTCAGGTTTTCCTGAATGAACATAACCATGCTCAGGGAAGAAAACTTCCAACGCATATTTCCATCCGTTATGAATACAATCCGGAACAGATCCTATTAATTCTACAACAGCATACTCCGCTTCTTCCACTTCCAAAACATCTAAGCCTATGCTTCTTGCTTTATCCACATCATTAACAATATAGCCTGCCATATAGCTAATTGTATTGGATTCTAAAACATCATGATTATCAAGGTTTAATATATCGTGGCAAACCCCAACAGATTCTCCTGTCCCAAATTTTGAGATTTCTTCATGGCTAACCTTAGAAAACAATTTCCCCCATATACCTGAACATAATGATGAATTGATGCTATTTTCATTGATCCCTGCAACTGTAAATGCTTTTTTCTTTTGAATTGTAATATTCATACTTCTTCCTCCTCTTACACTGAGTGATAATTGCACTCGTGATACTAATTTGAATGGTTTCCCGTTTCTTACCTCTGAAGGAGTAAATCCATGAAAATTCTTAAAAGCTGTTCCAAACGAATCCGATGACTCATATCCGAATTTGAAGGCAACATCAATAATCTTTTCGTCCGTATCTCTTAAAATAACGGCTGCTTCCGTCAATCTTCTGCTTCTTAAATATTCTGAGAGCGTTGTTTCGGTCAGAATAGAAAACAAGCGACTAAACATCGAGTACGAATATCCGGATAGCTGTGCTACTTTCTTTTCGTCAATTTCATCATCAAGAACTGTTTCAAGATAATCAATCGTATTGTTAAACGACTTGATAATATTCACTTCGATCCCCCTTTTCATTCGGTTTATTTTAGTATAGAGGAAGATTTCTTTTCCTACCCTACAATATCCGTACAAGTTTTATAGGTTTTATCTCTTAGAAACTTATAGTTTGCTAAGTTCGATAAACTTAGATTTTTCATAGTCCTATTTCAGCGTAAATTTTCTCTATGAATGGTGCTTTATAAGCAATATAGGTGTCTTTGCTCCATGCCACCGTTTCTTCCCGGACTTCTCCAGCAAATGTCTTTCCTTTCTCCGGCACATGCAAGCCCTGTTCCCAGCTCTGCTCGTTGCACCGTTCCTTTAAGTCTTTAAGGTCGTGCTTACTCAGAGGGTAATTTAGGGTAGGCTATGTCACAACAAACAGTTGATAAATAGCCATTTTTATAGGGGAGTATCAGAACTCCCCTACAAACTGTTATTTGCAGTTATCTATACTCATTTGGAATTTCGATATGAAATGTCTCACACAATAACTTCACATCATGTGCATCATTTTCATCAAACTCGTATCCCAGATGGAACATTACTTGACTATATGGTTCAATACAGGAAACCTCTATTTCCTCAATTCTTCCTTTACCCGAAAAAGTTTCTACCGGAAAACAATCCCCATCATAAAGAATTTCACCTTCGTCCGTATATTCAAAACAATGCAAATCAATAATTCTGTTTTTCAAATCTTCCCATACAGTATGGTTCAATGTTGTATATTCCATCTTAATCTCATAAAAGCCATTAGCTTTCATTATTTCTATAAAGTTCTGATAATCGTTCTTTTCTACAAAAATGTCAATATCATTATGGGCTCTTGACTGATATCCAAGAAGAGCATCTACACCCCAGCCACCATCAAGAAAGACTTTAATCTCCGCATCTATTGCAAATTGAAGAATCTGTTTTACATCTGTTATATTGACCATCTTATCATCTCCACAAATTCTAATTAGGCGACCAGAGGAACTGCTGGTCTGTTTGATAAATCTCTGCATTTAGCAGTTTTCAATGTTGCCAAAACAAAAGTTAAGAAGATGTTCCTTTTCTCCATGTCGCTTTCTTTGGCGTAATTTACAAGGTTATTCCACACAAGATAGTTGTTCAGATACTTGGTAGAAACACCGTTAAAGCCACGCATAAACCTCTTTAGCTGGCTATGGTAGCTATTGATATGTTGGATATTATAAATGCCTTTCTTGGCTTTGCCAGTCTTTAACTGCACAAGGTCAATGCCATTGGCATTTGTAAATCTCACATAGGAGTTCATCTTGTCCGTAACAAGAGTGGAATTGGTCTTAATCCTACCATCATAAATATGATGTAAATCTCTTGTAGAAACTCTACCAGTATTCGTAATCTTGGAGATAGACAAGCCATTCCTATTAACCGCACAAGGAACACATACCTTTTCTTGGGACAAGCCTCTGATATGTGTAGAATGACCACGCTTATGAGCCTTGCGTGGCATAGCAAATGTCTTACTCTTGCTATGATTGCCCTTGTACGAGATGGCGAAAAAAGTTTCGTCAGCCTCAATAATGCCGTCAAGGGTAACATCGTCTGCCATATTCTGAAGTGCATCCAAAATCTTGTGTCTCCAAAGGAATGCGGTGTTTCTGTGAATCCCACAAGCAACAGCAGTCTTACGAATGGATAAGCCATTCATCATACAATCAATGTACTGCTCCCACACGGACAAGTCTTTTCTTGTACCAGACACAATGGAGTTCGTAGCAATCACGAAGGACTTGCCACAATCCTTACATACATATCGCTGTGTGCCATCTTTACGATGACCATTGCGAACCACATGGATACAGCCACAAAGAGGGCATACACGACCATTTGCAAAGCGTTCCTTTGCTACGAAATCTTCAATATTCAAAGACTTTACAAAGGCAGGACTTAAAAGCATTGTTTTAAGGCTTTCCTGCTCTGCGACAGTCAACTTACCGATAATATCTAATGCGTCTTTGATAGTAGGCATATCCAATTACCTCCTTCGGTGGTACTGTTTCTTACTATTATTATACGCTATTTCTCGTCATTTCTCGTCAAAAATCAACCATTTGTTGTGACAGAGCCTTAGGGTATAACAAAATAACCCACCCGAATATCGTTTTTTTTATTTGGTGAGTTTGTTCTTTCAAATACGAAACAAAAAGAGCCGATGATTCGTGAATTGTTCCACAATTTCATCGGCTCTGCGTCTTAAGCGTCTGGCTCTTTGATGACAGTTATCTTCAAGTTGTCAACTTTAATCAATCTTTCTTGTCTGCATTTTGGACAATAAAGGGGATAATTCTCCAAAACAGTGTCCTTCCTAATTTTATTACGGGTTTTGCTCCCACAAACAGGACACAATATCCATTCGCATTTCATCATAATTAGTCTCTAATCCTTTCAAATCTCATTTTATATGACTTTTGCAAGCTGTTAAGCTAACTTGTGGAACATATGCCGAACCTTATCTATACGGCTATTCGGGCGGCGGGGTTGGCAAATAAATTTACCAATAGCTGGCTGGTATCCTTTTAACTCTGTCAAGCAGACTCCCTGCCCATTTGTGAAATAAGTTAAATCGTTCCTGTATTCTTGAATACATCTAGCAGGGATTTCTCCTTTCAGAATGACCTCGTCATTCTTTATCTGAGTACTTACAATATCTGCACAATACCTTGGAGCATCATGATACGCCCGTGAGAGATATTCCTGCGGTGCATAAATTTCAAAGTGGAGATATGGCTCTAATAGTTCTGTCCCTGCTTTTTTTAAAGCCTGCTCCAATACGATAGGGGAAAGCAGCCGAAAGTCTGCGGGGGTACTTACAGGACTATAATACAATCCATATTCAAAACAGATTTTACAGTCTGTCACTTTCCATCCATACAGCCCCTGCTCGCAGCCATAAAGAACCCCCTCCATAACCGCATTTTGGAACGATTGATTTAAATATCCAAGTGAAACTCTGCTTTCATACTGCACTCCGCTTCCAATAGGGAGCGGCTCTATGGACAACCCGACAGAAGCCCAGAAAGGATTTGGCGGGACTTCTATGTGGATGGTATATTCTGCTTTTCTAAGCGGCCTTTCCATATATATAACAGTAGGCTCTTTTATTTCTGCCTCCACATGATATTTTTCCTCAAGGATGGCACAAATGACTTCCATCTGCACATTCCCCAAAAAAGAAAGTATAATCTCATGCGTTGTAGTATCCACATAATATTTTAAAAGAGGGTCGCAATCTGAAATTTCTGTAAGTGCCCCAAGCAATATTTCCCGCTGTTCAGATTTCTTTACTGCAATCGTTGTTTGGAGCATAGGGAGAGGATTTTCAATAAATTTTCTCTGCGGCAACAGTATTTCGTTCCCCAAAATACTGTTTAGCTGCAAAACATCATTTGGTAAAATTACAATATCACCAGAGCAGGCTGTATCGGATGAATATAATTCACCGTTTGTCGGAACACACATCTCTGTGATTTTTATTTTCTCTTTTTCAGATATTCTAATAACATCCCTCAAATGCAATGTTCCGCTATATATACGCACATAAACAAAACGCCGCCTTTTCTCTGAATATTCAATCTTAAAAACCTGCCCGCATAGTTCAGATTGACCTTCAGGCGTTGATGAATAAAATTTACTGGCAATCACTTCTATAAGCTGCCGAATCCCCAGATTGTTTTTAGCGCTTCCGTGATAAACGGGAAATAACGTTCCGTTTTGGAATCTCCTGTTTTCTTCCTGTTCCAGTTCTGACATTTTAAACGGTTTCCCTGACATATATTTCTCTAATAGTTCATCGTTTCCCATAATTACCGTATCCCACTGTTCCATATCGTCATTGTCTGTTACATTTATATGGGGATGCTGCCCAACCTTTTGCTTCACTATAATTTCCGAAGAAAGCTTTGCTTTCATTTCTTGATATACCATTGGCAAATCAATCCCCTCTTGGTCAATTTTATTGATGAAAAAAATTGTCGGAATCTTCATTGTCTGTAGTGCATGAAACAGTATACGGGTCTGTGCCTGTATGCCATCCTTTGCAGAAACTAATAATACTGCTCCGTCTAATACGGATAAAGAACGGTATACTTCCGCCAAAAAATCCATATGGCCTGGCGTATCTATAATGTTGACTTTTACATCCTCCCACTGAAAAGATGTCACTGCTGTCTGGATAGTGATTCCCCTTTGACGCTCCAAATTCATTGTATCTGTCCTTGTTGTGCCTTTATCTACGCTCCCTGGTTCTGCAATTGCACCACTGGTATACAATAAACTTTCCGTTAATGTTGTCTTTCCTGCGTCAACGTGAGCCAGAATGCCTAAGTTAATTATTTTCATGTGATTTTCCTCCTATCAACACCCAAAAAAGGGCATAAAAATACCCAGTGATAAATACTCCTATCACTGGGTAAATAACTCCAATAGCCCCAAAACACTTATATGTTTTCGGGCATATAAAATTACATGATAAAAGTATTCTTAAACTGGGTACAAAAAACTAAGCCCCATATTAAAAGTGAAACGGGACTGCTACTTTTTGTTCCCACTATCAAATTGACAGTTTATTTAAGAATACCTTGCCGCATATTTATTAACTCCTTGTATAATACTGAATCTAATTATATTCCTTAACCCTTTATTTGTCAAGTCCTTAACCCTTTATTTGTCAAGCTGACAAACTAAAGCAGAAAAAGCGGCAGGATTTCCCCCTGCCACTAATCATCTGTTTATGCAAAAATAATTTCCTTTTCCACAATCTCCCTCGCACAAGCCCTTATGTTATTGAGGCATCCTGTCCATTCTAAGGCGTTTTCTGCCTTTAGCTGTTCCGTTATGCCCTGTGCCTGTTTCATACCCTCTATGAGCCTTTCAAAGCGTTCCTGTGCCTGTCTGTTGATGTCGGCAAGGTAGGCGTTTAGCCTGCCGCTTGTAAGAAGATTGGTGTATGTAACTTTACGGTACTGTTTTAGATAATCTAAATGCCGTTGCCCCCAGATGCCTATTGCCTGTTCTTCTTCGGCGGGTACAGTTAAGCACGGTATTAAATAATCGCCTTGCCTTTCGTATTTGCCGCCCATTTCCTCAAAAATTGTCTTTGCCATTGTCTGTTACCTCCACATTCTTTTTTATTTTGAATGTCCGCAAAATCCGTCCTACATCCATTGGAGCTTATGACCGTTCTCATAATTTACGGAATTGACAATAAAGTGCGTGTGTATATGCCCCTTGTCTATATGCGTGGCTATCAGAACTTCATGCCCTTTCCATGCCTTTGTATGCTCTGCCAGCTCGACAGCGTTCTTGTGAGCCTGCTCCGGGGTTATTTCCTCGTCCTCATGGTAGGATTGCACATAATGCTTACGTTTGCTTTATAAATCTACCTCAGTTCCTTCCAGTAAACAAACGGTTATTTCACCATCAAGTCCTATCCTGATATGGTCTAGCACTCGGCACATATCTGAGGGGTTGAAGTCTATCTGCTCCTGCCTAAGCAGGTCACTCAATGCCATGCTGTAGTGCTTATCCAGTAGGCGATTCTCTGCTAAGATTTTCTCCCACTTGCCATCAAGCAAATCAATGTTCTCGCTTAGTAGCTCTAATGCCTTTAGAAAAATCTGCTCGAGTGTCGCCTCATCCAAATGGCTACTGTAACACCCTTCAACACCCTTTATGCGATAGCGGTTGTTACATTGCCAAACTTTACGTTTCCCTCGGCTGGTTGCCCAATTCTTCCGTCCAAAGGCTGACCCGCAGGCTCCGCAGAACACCTTGGTGGTAAATGGGTTGTCCTCACTCTGCATGATATAAGATTTGAGCTGATGCTCATCTCGGTAGGTTTTGCGTCTAGCCATTTCCAGTTGAACAGTCTCCCAAGTCTCCTCATCAATAATGGCCTCATGGCTATTTTCTACATAGTATTGGTTAACCTGACCGTCATTTTGAACTCGTTTCTTAGTCAGAAAATCAACGGTAAAAGTCTTTTGCAATAAGGCATCACCCTTGTACTTTTCATTTTGAAGCATTTTCTGTATAGCACTTGGATACCAATTTGCCTTTCCTGTCCAACCAGGTATTTCATTGTCATTCAAATACTTAGCAATGGATTCAGGACTGTACCCCTCTAAGAATTTCTCGTATATGAATTTAACAGTTTCAGCTTGCTGAGGGTTAATGATAAGCCTACCATTCTCATCCTTGTCATAACCCATGAACTTTGTGGTATTCACGCGCACCTCACCACGTTCAAACTTTTTACGAATTCCCCACGTCGCATTCTCTGAGATCGAGCGTGACTCATCCTGTGCTAAGGAAGAAAGGATTGTAAGGAGAACTTCACCTTTGGAATCTAGGCTGTCAATATTCTCCTTCTCAAAAGTCACACCAACACCAAGTTCTTTCAACTCTCGGACGTATTTTATACAATCAAGGGTGTTTCTTGCAAAGCGACTGATCGACTTTACCAAAATCCTATCCACCTTACCAGCCCTACAATCTTGTATCAAGCGGTTAAAAGCATCACGTTTTTTGGTATTAGTTGCTGAGATGCCCTCATCCGCATAGATGTCAACTAACTCATAGTCCTCGTGTTTGGAGATATAATCTCGGTAATAATTAACTTGGTTTTCATAACTTGATAGCTGTTCGTCTTGGTCGGTGGACACTCGGCAATATGCGGCTACATTGACTTTCTTTCTGACCTGATGTTGAACGCTGGTCTGCACTTTCTTGGCCGGAATAACTGTAATACTTTTCCCCATCTCTATCCCTTTCTATCACTTTTACTGGCGAGGTTACTGTCCAATTTGAGATATCTACTTCTGGCACACGCATCCCTTGACAAGCTGCTTTTCCTTCCTTAATGTATTTGGAACAGCACCAAACAATTTTTTTCTTGTAAGAAACTTGTCTCTTTAGAGTCGAACCACAATGCTGACACTTTAATAACCCCGTAAATTTATAGGTTTTGTTTCTACCTTGTTGCCATCTTCTACTGTTTAGTTTTACCTGGACTGCTTGCCAATCTTCCATTGAAATAATAGCTTCATGATTATCCTCTATCAGGTATTGTTCGAGTTCCCCCTGATTCAATTTTTTAGGACCATTCACACCATCGTGAAAATACTTCTGCAATAAGACCGAACCGTTGTATTTTTCATTGCTTAACATTTGACGGATTGTGGTGTCATGCCATTTAGCACCTGTAACCGTCGCAACTCCCTTTTCATTTAACAGTTTGGCAATACGATGAGTACCATACCCTTCAAGGTAAAGTGCAAATATTTTTCTGACTATCAAAGCTTCTTCTGGATTGATAATCAACTCACCATTCTCGTCTATATCATATCCTAAGAATCGCTTGGTGTTAATGACTAGCTCTCCTCGTTGAAACTTCTTTTGAAATGCCCAACGTTGATTGCCACTCATACTCCTCAACTCGTCCTCAGCAATACTAGCTAATACTGAAAGCATCACTTCCCCTTCACTAGAAAGGGTATGAATGTTTTGTTCCTCAAAGAAAATGTCTACTCCTATTGCCTTCAGTTCACGACTAATTTCAAGAACTGTAACCGTGTTTCTAGCAAATCGAGCAATTGACTTGGTATGAATAATATCAATCATACCTTTACGACAATTTTCAATCATGGCTTGAAAATTTGGACGATTATCCTTAGAACCAGATATACCTCTGTCATGATAAACACCTACAAAATCAATATCGTCTCTATTGGAATACAGGTTTTCAAAATAATGTTTCTGATTTTCTAACGATTCTAACTGACTTCCATTAGTCGTCGAAACTCGAATGTAGGCACAGATCCTCTGCTTGTGTTTTTGTTTATTGACTCTAATCTTTTTTACGGACATTTACTCTCCTTCCTATGTAATGGCACACTATATATCACTCTAAAGGGAAAATAAGTCAAGTTATCAGACAAACTAATTCGACCTGATAAATTTATGCCAAAGTTCATGGAATACAAATATTCCTCCTACCTTACTAGGTAGGTTTGGGAGTAATTTTTCCGCACTTATTGAAAAAAAAAGCAAAAAAATAAAGCCTGATGTTCCCACCAGGCTTAAGACTTAATTATGATATTCTAAACCAACCTACAACTTTACCGAGTTTAACTGTTCCAGTAGAATCGTAGAGTGAGCCATCCGCCATCCATTGCCGTTTCACACGACGAGTAATTCCACCGCCACCAATTTCTAATTGGTCATTGATACCGTTCTTATTATAGTCAGAATATCCATCAATATTCTGTTCCACACCATCAATACTTTTTCCGTCAGAATCTGTCACACAGACACCAATATGCCCATAGACCAAACCATCTGTCTCAATGACATAAAAATCACCTGCTTTAGGATTCACACCCCAAGCATCGTAGATTACTTGGAAACCATTTGATTTTGCTTTCTTCAAACAATCAATGGCATTTGTATAGGACATATTCTTGTCCGTAAGCTCTTGAACAATCTTATCCACCAAGGCAACACACTGTCCACCATAAGGGTTAGATGGAACGGTCACCTTTTGACCGACCTTGGATAATGCTGACGCAACCACACGACTGGCAACACTGGTTGGAATAGCGGTTGTTGTCCTTGAAGCTGTGTTAACCTTGAGTGTTTGCCCAACTTTCAGGATATCCGACTTCTTCAAACCATTCACCGCAAGTAGGGCATCTACTGTTAAACCAAACTTCCGAGCGATTCCATAATACGTATCGCCTTTCTGTGCTTGATAGGTCTGCTCACTATGGCCTTTAGTTGTTCCTTCTACATCCTGCTCAAGCACCCATGACTTGATTCCATCAAGTAGATAAGCTCTCTTACTGTTGGACTGGTGAATATTCTTCACTTGAAGGATTTTGTAGGTGCGCCCCTTGACCCAGTTGGCGATTTTCTGACCAGTCTGATAATGAGTCGCATGAGGCAACACCCTAAGACTATCACCAACAAGATAGACTGGTTTTGAAGGAGTTCCTGAACTCCCAACGGTTGAACTGGGTGTCGAGGGAACTATGGTCTTGACCTCAACTCCTGTTATTGCTGACACAAGACCTCTCGCAATATCCTCTTTCTTGTTCTCAAAAATCGCCATATCTTGTTCATTATCGATGAAAGCAATCTCCACCAAACGATAGGTGTATCCACGACTTGCTGCTTGATTGGCATTATATAGCCAATCTACCTTCTTAATGCCACGATTTTGGAAATAACGTGAAAGGAGAGATAGGATAGCCATATCTTCCTTATCCGCTTCTAAGGAAGATTGAATCAAGACTTCTGTTCCTTTGGCACTACCATTAAAGGCATTGAAGTGCAATTCAGTAATCGAGTCGTATCCCTTACCAATACTAGTAATACTCCGATAATCATAAACATTTTGTTCGGTAATAAAATCAATCTGTTGTCCACTGTACTTAGACATTAACTTGGCTAATTCTCGAACCTTTCCTGCTTCTGTGATGCCTAGTTTGGTATTCACAGCTCCAGGATCATAGCCTGTTCGCCCTTGACCATGACCACAAATGACTAGATGTTTTCCCATATCTTCTCACCTCTCGTTGATTTGTTTTAAGATTGCTTGTAGTTTCTCAGGTATTGGTAGACCAATTCGAACGGTATTTTCTAAAATACTTAACCCCTCATTACTGAGATAAAAGAAAATGACCATGGTTCGAATCGTTCCACCCTGCTTGATGATTGCAGTATCAATTAAATGACCTAGTGAAACTAAAAATAAAATGGCTATCTTTTTAAAGATGCCACGAAAACCGATACTACTAGACAATTGTTTCTCTACAACCGCCGCAAAAATTCCTGTTAGATAGTCAATAATAATGAAGACAAGTAGGGCATATAGGATCCCATCCAACTCTCCAAATAGACTACCAATCAAGCCTCCAATCATGGAAAATAAAATCTTATTAAGAGTTAACAGTTCCTTCATCGGTCACCTCACTTTCTACTGAACCTTCCTGCACAATGGTAGGGTCTGACCAATCCGGTTGACCGTTCTCATCAAACCGCATCAGATAAAAACAATCATGGAATAAATCAGAAAGGTTCAGAGTTAATGTCGTACTACCCCACTGATTAAAAGCCCAAACTGTTTCTGTTGTAACCAACTGCCGCTTTCCATTTTTTATGGCAGGTCGCCTTACTTCTTCAAGATACATGTAAAAATCCTGCTCTGCTGTCTTACAACGAATGAACTCTCCATTCTTACGCATGTAAGCGAGAGCTGTCTCCAAATCAAATGGTTCTGTTACTTTGTCAATATTGAGAAGTGCCATGAGAACTATTCTCCTTTCCCTTCTTCAGGTTTTGTCTGAACTTCTAATAACTCAGTCAATTCCTGTTTCTCTTTACGCAATAGGCTAAGTTCCTCATCCCTTTCCACCAATTGGATGGCAATGAGGTTCTTAGCGGTGATTTCATCAGATAGCTTGGTGACAAGCTCCTGGATAGTTAGTTTAAGTGATTGGTTGATTTGTTCTAGATTCATCTGTGAACTCCTTTATTTAATTGTGTCCCATGTCAAGATGACGTCACCTCGACCTGTGATATTTACTAAGTGTTTAAAATTGTGATTGAATTGATGAAGTACGTCTTTCAAGCTGACATAGGTTGTCCCATTTCGATAGATGCGGATATCACCGATATTCAAAATGGAACTTGGTCGATCAGATGCTTTAAAGGCATCAATACTCAGTCGGTTAGGCAACGTTACGATCTCCCAACCATCTGGATTGGTATATGGAGCACTAGCTAAACGTACCTTATCGCCTACCACATCAATTTGGTCGGTATCTGTACCGTTCCATGCTCGAATTCCCACAAAGCCGCCGTCATTGGCATTCCAGTTGTTCCATCTATTGGAACCGATAATGGTTACACCACATGGCTTACCGTTTGAGGTACCTGTTTCAAATGAAACCCACTGGTGAGGATAACCACTAACCTCACGAGAAATGGATGGAGAGTTGGTATAGAACTTGATGTTTCCAAGTGATAGATTGATTTTCATAGCTCCGTTGATTGCTGACAAAATACCGCCTGAAATTTTGTTGGCAGATAGGGTTACTGACTGCACTTGGGTTATAAAGGCAGATTTGGCAAATAACTGCTTGAGGTAAGCTTCCGTTGCCATAAACTTGGTAAAGAAAGCCTGGTCAACCTTTAACTTATCCGCAGTGATAGCTTCTGCTCCAATTCGAGCTGCTGAGATGATGCCTGACGTAATCTTGCCTGCATCAAGACTGGCAATCTTACCGCTCGCAATCACTCCATCCTGGATATAGGTAGTGCCTGTAATTTGAACGAGTTTTCCATCAATCTTGACTGTGCCATCCTTATTAAGATTGAGCTGACTCAGGACTGTCCCTGCACTGGTCAGATTTCGAACCGACCACGCCCCTGCAAGTGTTGAAACCTGCGTTTGAATGGCATTTACTGTGGCAGTTGTTGCTCGACTTGTTTCTAGATTGCCAACTCGTGCCACAATCCCAGTAGCCGTTTGAACAACCTGACTGATTTGATTGGTGTGATCTCCAATGGTCCGAGTGTGACTACTTACAGTATCCCGCACTTCATGAAAGGCGGTCACTGTCGTAAAGTCGTCTAATGACGGTGTCCAATAGTCTGGAAAGATATCACCAGTTGATACCATTAAAGCTCTCACATGGAACTTACCAGTTTTAACTCCATCGATTCTGACTTGAAGTTCAAAGCCTTTAGAGTGTTGGTACATCTCTTGACTGACGGTAGAGGTTAGTTTGATTAATCGATAATTGTTACCCGTCGTCAGATTACTGCTCCATTTATTGTAGAAAGGGTGATACAAATTCCAGTTGGTCCATGTCCAAACATTTTGACTATCCAAGATTGGACCTTGAAGTTTCATAGTACGAGTCGTCACCGCAGGGTCAAAGATAATCTCATCCGCTGAGATATGAACATATAAATGCACTTTTGACCCAACATAAATTCCACTACTATCCCCAAATTGCACTCTTCCTAATGATGCTATCCAGTTACTATTGGCATTTATCGTCTGATAAGCACCCCATCTATCCGAAGTACCAGCTATCAAATTACGATGTGAAACTGAGGTTGGGATTCTGCTTTCCGTTTGACTGATTCGTTGAGTGAAACTATCAGAGGTTGTTTTGACCAAGTTCTGCACACTGGTTGTCGTCGCATAAGGTTGTAACGAACTGCTCGTAAGATAGCCACGACCCGAAATATTGGAATCTACCTGAGACTTGGTTTGGTAGCCTTTTGCGTTAATGGCAGATTCAACTTGCGTACTTGTTAGTCGTTGTTCAATTTGCCCAGCCTGTGTTCGGATAGTGGTTTCTGCACTTGTTACTCGACCGATTAAGCTATTAAAGTCAGTCTTTGCGACTTTCTGTGAAATAGCGTCATTTGCAATCCGTAGGTCTGCCTTGGTTTGGGTAATCTGACTAGCGTTTGTGTTGGCCTTAGCCAAGGCATTGTCAGCGGTGGTTTTGACCCCTTCAAGAACGGTCTTATCAGCCTTAAGCAAAATAGATTGTTGCGTCTGTTGGATGGATGTAGTATGTCCTTCAACAGTTCGTTTCAAGTTATTGAAATCCGTCTGACTGACCTTTGAGGATACATCCGAAACTAATTGTCGAATCTGTGTTTCACTACTAGAAATCTTTCCACTCGCCTCGGTTAATCTTGTAGAAACCTGCTCTACACCAGAAGCCGTTTGAGTGATGAGTGTCCGTTGGGTGGTCAATTCACCAGCTATATCTGCTGGATTTTCTGAATAACCTGTATCTAGTGAGGTCTTTGCGACTTTCAATCCTGCCACGTAGAATTTATTCCCATTAGGGATTGTGCTTGCATTATACTCCGTTCGAAATTGGAGTGATCCATCAGATAAGACATGAACTGTTTTCCAGTAGCGTTTCCAGTCACTGGTGACAGATATAATATCGTCCGATTCCCTCACTCTTGCGACTGGAGCACGATAGACACTAGAACCGGACCAAATCGCTGAAACTTTGATGGAAGAAAGTGGCTGATTCGCTTTGGCATAAAAGCTAAAAGTAATGACATCTCCTGCTTTCACAACAATATTCTGATGACTTCCGTTATAACCCGCTTGAGTCGAACGAACTACTAGTCCCCTAAAATTCTCCGTTTCAGTAGACCAATTGTTTCCTAAATGCCAGGCATTTCCTTTATTCGACCAATCACGAGTACCAGTCATCAAATTGAGACCATCTAGGCTAGTTGGAATTTTCGCATCCACTTGACTGATTTCAGTTGTAATACGATTCCCCAATTGAGTAATCGTTGACTCTGCAGTTTCGATTCTCTGTTTTGCTTGGTTAAAATCGCTAGTCTTTACTCGCTGAGAAATTTGGTCTGCTTGCACTTGAATCATGGATTCTGCACCGGATACTCGACCAGTCAGACTATCCACCAGTTGCTTACTCGCAAGAAGTTTTATATCCTCCTTGGTTTGCGAGAGATTGGTACTTACTGTAGCCAACTGTCCACCTAATAGTGATTTTGCTACGTCAACCAATCGACTAGCTTCAGAGATAGCTTGTGATTTAGCTGTCGCAATCTTTGACTCTGTCTGACTACGCTCCGTTGAAGTCAATCGGTTAGCTTCTTGAATGGCATCAAGCTTGGCTTGTTCTGCCCTTCTGAGGGCTTCAGTTGCCCCAGTTTGAGCCTGTTCTGCCTTCAGTTTGGCTTCCGTGGCTAGGTTCGTATTTACCCCAGCCTTTGCCAATAAATCACGAGTTGTGCGTTGCTGCTCCTCTTCCTGTTGCCGCATCTGTTGGTGAATAGAAGTAAGTTCATTATCAATGCTAGCCTTTAATCGATCCGCATATACCTCCCCATGACTTTGAGCCTGTTCGATAGCGTTATCTATGGCTACTTGACGTTTCTTAAATTCTGCATCAAAGGCTCTGTTGGCATTCTCAAGGGCAATTTCAACAGCAACATCCTCACTCCGCTTATTCCCATCAAGGAGATTATTTGCTAGTGTAGTTAAGCTTCCACCAGTTTTACCTGTTCCGATACTTGCCTTATCATCAAATGTGATAGAACGGTAATTCTTAGCTAAAGGATCATAATCATAAGCGATGGCTTTCTTCCTCACATCAACCCCGTGTAGCTTGCTTTTTAAAGTCACTGTATCGCCTAGATGAACCGTTTGACCATCTAACTCAAATGCCTCAATGATGATGGCATCTTTTGGTTTATCAATTCCCTCTAAGCGAAACTTGCTACTAGCCCACTCTATTAACTCTTGACGAGATCTGAGGTTATTATTGGTATAGGTCACCTCATTGATGAAAGGATAGGAGTTTATCAGTGGACTGTCTACTGTGACTTGAAGTTCAGTTTCCCTATCCTGCCCCTCTTGTTTAAACCTTGAAGTGGCATGGATTCGAGTGATAATCTGTGAACTTTCTTTTGTTCTCTGATACTTTTTCAAATTGTAGTGAGTAGAGATGACTACCCCACGGTCTTGTCCTCGCTCACTCTTTATAGTTAGGGCAAGATTATCACGAACCAGTTCCCCCTCCCAAGTTCCGATAATAGAATGTTTGCCATCCAACAGGCTGGAGTATAGCGTCTGTTCCTTATCTGTTGTATAGGTTCTGTTCTTGACAATGTCGCTGGTAAAAGAAAAATCTCCCAATGGAGACTTACTTGCCATGACCATGCTTGATAGTGCTGTTGCACAGGGTACCTGTTCACACCTAAATGGCGATACCAACCTTGTCATGATGTCATCTGATATGTGATAGGCCACAACTTCAAGACTGGTGTCTCCTTCAATGACTTTCTTTATCCGAAACAATTGGTGTCCCAATACTGGAACTGGACTACGAACGAGGTAGTCCTCTTTTAACTCTCGAAATAATCCGCTATCTGTGATCGGATAGGTAAAGTTCAGGACAAAATCCCCATTCAAGGTTTCTTTGACACTTGCCTTAATGGTTTCTGGGAGTGGTTTTCCATGCCATTTTGCCGTTCGAACAGTTTTGTCCAATAATGATAACACTAAGCCCACCCCCAATTCGTTTCTATTGTTAATGATGTAATGCCAGCACCTAAGACAACTCCAACCGAGTCATTTCTGGCCGCATCAATGGAAATAAAATCGCCAGACCATTTTACAGGCTGACCTCTTTGTGTCCTAAAACTTGGCTGACTAGGATTATTATCCATAATGAGTGTTTCTTGTAATCGCTCCAAGCGGATGACATCATCCCCAATCGTAAAGCTAGTTTCACTAGTCGAGTTGCCACTTATGGTAATCTTCGGAAAAGCAATGGCTGAACCTTGACTTCTAAAAGTACCACTAGTCCTAAACACCTGCGAGGTCGTCGTTTTGAACCACTTGGTTGGGTGACAAGAAAATGTAACCTTAAACTCATACACCCCCAGCTTATCCTTTTGAACTGGAGTATGGTGTACCTTGTAACACCAAAAGCGTATGGTCTTGAAACTAGCGTTCTCAAGCCAAAATCCTTCTTTCAAAAATAGCTTCAAAAAGGATAATAACTGTTCTTCACTAGGTTTTACAAGATAGAGGGTGTAGCTCAGTTCCATGACACTTCTGCGAGGATTGGTTTGAAGAACCGCTCCTGACAGGCCTTGGTGTTCTATCAATTGCGTCTTACTTTCACTTACTGTGATTGAAGGACTATCTTCCACGATTACCTTAAAAGGAAAAGAACTCGTGGACACTCCACCAATGGTTAATGCATTATGTCTAATCATGGTTTCACTCCTCTCAATCCTTGCTGACGTTCTAATTCATAAACGAGTTTCTCTCCAACCATCTCCGCTAGTCGATGAAGGTCAGTCTCTTCCCTTACCGTATTTCCAGTAATGGTGATGTGAATGGTAGGCAGGTTGCTTGTCATGGTCTTTGCGATTCCTCGACCAATTGCACCCAATGTTTGTTCATTTAAAGGCAAGACTGCTTCTTTTCCAGCCTCACCCCCTACCATTAGGCTATTGCCGTTTACGCCAAATGCGGTTGGTCTGGTTAAAATTCCTCCTTTGGCATACCAATCAATGGAGATTCTTGGGATTCCGCCCTTCAACCAATCGAGTGGATTGGCAGAGCCTGACACTCGAAAATGAGGAAGGGGAATATGCGGCCATCTGATTTGGAAGTTAAAGAGATTTTTAATGGCATTGATGGCATTACTCACGGCATCTCTTGCACCATTGATAGCACTTGAAATGGTATTTTTAACACCATTCCAAACAGATGAAACCGTATTGGAGATGCCAGTCAAGATGTTGGATACGGTATTACTGATACCATTCCAGATAGTTGAAACAGTTGAACCAATCGCAGACAGGACACTGGATGTTGTCGTTTGAATAGCTGACCATATAGTTGAAATAACAGAACTAATGGCAGATAGTACATTTGAGATGGTATTCTTAATACCAGTCCAAGCAGTTAAGATGTACTGGGCGATGAAATTGAGAGCTAAGGAAATAAGGGACTTAATGCCCTCCCATACCATCGAAAAGACCTGTTTGATGGTTTCCCAAGCGCCAGTCCAATCACCAGTGATAACCTGCATGACTGCCTTGATGATACCAAGTACCACATTGATAGCAGTCTCGACCACAATCTTTATCATCTCCCAAGCGGCTGTAATGATGAGGTTGATATTCTCCCAACTTGCTTGGATGAGCGGTCCAAGAATAGTCATCACCGTTTGAATAACCGTAGTGATGGCATTCCATACCGTGGTTGCAGCATTTAGAATCAATTGCTGGTTTTCAGCCCACCATGTGGTTAGCGTTCCCCAGATGGACATAACAAAACTAGAAATCTGCTGGATGATCATGGTCAGAAAGGCATAGATACTATTCCAGATTTCCATTACAGTCGTTCGAAAGCCTTCGTGATTCGTCCAGAGTTCTTTTAACCCAACAATCAGTAAGGTAATGGCAGCTACAATACCAACAATAATCCCCACAATCGGCAAAAAAGCCGTTATCATTCCAACAACGGTTGTCCCCATAGCGGCTGCCGCAACCTGTAAGCCCAAGAAAACTGGAAGTAACATACCTACTACGGCTAAAATACCTGTGAAGATAATGACGACTTCCTTGATGGGACTGGATAAGTTGGTAAACCAAGTCGCTAGTTGACTAACAATGTCTGCCAAACTTTGAAAGACTGGAATAAGCATCTCCAGAATCGGTTGACCGATTGCTGCTAGAGCATTAGTTCCAGACTGTCTTAAGTTACCCAGAACGTTTTCCAGTCCGTCTGATTCCCTTGCAGCTTGTCCCAAGGCTCCAGAGAGCTCATTGCCGTCCTCTACCATTTGAAGGAGGGTTAACTGCTTCTGAGCTTCTGATAGTTCATTGAAGGACTTTCCATAGAGCTTATTCGCCGCTGCATTACGAGTGGTTTCTGTCGCAGAAATACCTAGAGCTGCGTCATTTTCATAGTTTCCTTTGAGGAAGGACTGTAGGTTTTCGGTGACTTCTTCGATGGATTTGTCGTAAAATGCTGCCCCATCAGCCGCTGCTCTGGTGGCACGAGTGGTCAGATCCAAAGCCTGAGCCGTATCCATTCCAGAGGTTTTGGCAAAGGAAGCCATCTGAGTGAAGGAGCCTTGAAGACGCTCTGGAACAATGTCCATCTCTTCCCCAATCTTATTGAGGGCATCCTTAGCAGCATTCTCCATATCCCCAAATACGGTAGAGAATTGGGCATTGCTGGCTTGAAGTTGAGCTGCCGCAGACATGGACTCTGTTCCGACTTCGAAGATTTTCTGAGAGATGTTTGCTAGCTTCTCACTGGTCGCTTGAAGTGCCTCAGCCCGAATGGTGTCAGACATGGCTTTCATGCCATCCTGAGCACCATCGGCAGAGGATTTGGTCTCATCCATCTCGTTGTTCAGGTTATTGAGAGCGGTCTTTGCTTGGTTCAACTCAGCTTCCATCTTATTGGCTTCAATGGAATTCTCACCATATTCTCTCTTTGTCAGGGCTAGTTGCTTTTCGAGATTGGAAATTTGTTTAGAAACAATTTCTGACTGTGCTCCAATCTTTTGTTGGGCTATGGCATTACGTTCTGCTTCGGAACTACTGGATGTCAAAGCACTTTCTTGTAACTCAAATTGAGACGTGACCTTGTTCATCTCACTTGCTAACTGCCCCTGCTCCACTTGGAGTTTATCTAATTGTTGAGCCGCTGAACTACTAGCTCGACCGTGATTCTCAAGTGTTGATGACACATCAGCTAACTTAGTTTCATAGGACGTTAGCAGCCTTTGAGTAGTTTCCACCTCACGTTGAAAGGCACGGTACTGGTCTGCCCCAATATCTCCAGCCTTAAATTGAGCTTCCACCTGAGATTGGGCTTGACGGAGCGTTGCTAATTTTTCTTTGGTTGTCTCGACTTGTTTTGCCAAGACTTCCTGCTTTTGCGTTAGAAGAGTGACATTGCCAGTATCAAACCTGAGAGCCTTATCAATCTGTCTTAATTCTTTGGTAGCTTCAGATGCTTGTTTGTTTACACCCTTAAGTGCATCTTGTAAGGGTTGGGTATCGCCACCAATTTCAATCGTAATCCCCTTGATATTTCCAGCCATAGTCCCTCCTTTCTACCATCAGAAATTATCAAAATCAGCTTGAGTTGCTCGTCGTGTTTGAGAAGTTTCTCGAGTACGCATCTCCACATAGTCCGTTTGGTAGTCAAGTGCCATCCCAATAGAGATATGTTTTAAATCGTCAATGGTCAGACCAGTCTCCTTACAACAGGAGAAATAACTCTCTACTGTGAAGATTTCTTCACTCGCTGTTTCTGTTTCATCTGCTTTTTTCTGGTTGACATCCCTTGGTTCAACATATTCATCAAGACAGGGGCTACTTCCTGCACTGGAAATTCTTCCATCTCCATATAAAAATCCACAAATGGTTTCACTCGTGGATTGGCTGACTTCGCAAAGACCCAAAAGATTCGATGGAAAAATGTCATATCGAAATCAGACAGAATAGAAACATCAATATGATGTGCCTGTAATTCCTCTCCATCTTCTAACTCGTCAAGTTTTGCTAAGATTGCTTGACTATTGACCATCGAGAATAAATCTTGAAAATAGTCCTTACCAAACTGCCCTTTATAAGCGATTGGGGTATAGGCATTGGTTGCTAACTCGTAGGTCGTGCCTGCTATGGTAATACTTTCTCTCATTGCCTTCTCCCTTACCTACGAGGTTCAAAAACTGCCTTGAACCAGTTTTCACGAATCTCATCGCTCGTTTCCTCCGTTGTACGTCTACGTACAACCTTATCAAGTGGGCGAGGGCTGGCAGTAAAGGTCAACTCTACCTCATTGATATCTGAACCAGACTTGGTTTTTGAACCAACAGTCGGACGAGATGCGTAACAATAATACAAAACGTGTAATGTTTCTTTTTTATCCCCTTCGAAACGGAACATCAACGCAAAATTTTTCTTTTCGCTGTTTGCGATTTCTGAAATGGTATTTGTCGTCGCATCCAACTGCTCTCCGAGGACTCGAGTCAAAAATTCCTGCGTTAGAAGAGCAACTTTTAGTGTTCCTTCGTAACCATCGTTTGACTCCGTTGTATAAAAATTGATATTGTCTGCCTTATAAGAACCCTTGTCTCCTGTTGGTTCAAGGGTTAATTCTGCAGCACCACGAAGTCGTTCTACATTGCCGTATGTCAATGTACCATCAGAACCTTCGCTTGTAACTTCTGCCCAATGGACATCTTGTAGTCCAAAGGTGACCTTATTCTTTTCAGCCATATTATCCTCCATGTAATGTGATGTAATAGGTTATTTGGTAGAGTTTCTCTGATGAGATATAGGTCTCTACTTTTTCAAAATAAATAAGGTGGCTGTCAAATAATGACTCCACCTTTTGTTCAGTTGCTAAATCTTTCTTAGTGGTATAGAGTTCCAATTGCAGATTATTTTGCTTATGATAAGTCCAATTGTCTGCACCATGATTATCTGAATCAGTGACCAAATAAACCATATACGGTGGTCTTGGATGACTCCCTTCCTCAAAATGATGGTATGCAAGAGGAAACTGTAATTCATTGAGAAGGGTGTACAATTCGCTCAGTAACATGTCATATCACACTCGCTTTCTCAGCTTTTCTTCTAAGGATTGTATCGCTTGTTTCTCAACAGGTGCGATATGCTTAATTCCCTCAACTCGCCCACCAGAGCTCTTGACATGACCATTTTCTAACAGATGCGTCAGGCCTGGCGTTCGATTATGAATGGTCTTGGTTAGACCTGTACTGGTATCAATCGTTGCTTTACTCTTCCACCCTTTGGCATAGGATCCACTCTTTCTCGGTGACGTTGCTTTCAAGGTTTCAATGGATTCATCTGTGACTTCCTCTACAACTTCACGCATCACCTCTGCGGTATCCTTTACATACTCAGCTAGCTCATTTGCGATGGCAGTTTCAAGTGCATCTAGTTCAATTCTAGTCATAACTCTCCTCCCTAATGGCGACGATGTAAATCAGTTGCCTTGGCACTGTATCTCCATCAATAGACTCAATCTCATAGGTTTGACCACGAAATTGAATGTGAGTCGTTAAAGAATGAAGTCCAAGAATTGCCTTTTCATACCTGAGGGTGAACTGGACTTTCTCTTGTTCCAGTTTCGTCACACTCCCATCCCTTTCGGTCAAGGTGAGAGGACGACAAGAGCACCACCGGTCAAATAAAGGTATCCATGTCGAAGTTTCATTGCCAATCTCATCTTGAACAATCTGTCGAATCTGAAATGACAAGCGTTCTCTCAAGGGTGCAATCTTCATCAGAACACATCCTTTCGTTCAGCCAGCAGCAAATGATAGAGAGTCTCTTTCAACTCCTTATGATTGGCATCTTCTCTGTGTTCATAAAGATAGGCAACCCCATATAGGATTGCCGTCTTTAGAACGTCTGAATAAATTGATTGTCGCAAAATATCTTCGCAGAGTTGTTGACTGGTTTCAAGCAACTGCTCAATCAGTCCATCCTCATCATCGTGTTCCACTTTGAGATACTGTTTTGTTTCTGCTAAACTAACCATGACTACTTAGCCTTTACTGTTAGTGTCTTCACGGCTTCAGGTAGGACTAACTTACCATCAACACGTTGTGAAGCAAGAAAACCAATCTGTCCATTATTGGCATAGAGTTCGTTCAAACGTTTGAAGGTCCGACCTTGACGGTCCGCAATCCAATAATATGAGAAATCACCAAATGCAATGGCCTTGTTTCCTGCTTCAGGAAGTGGGGCAAAGGTTGATGTATAGTATGGACGATTTAGAATCAAATCTGGTTGTCCAGCTTGAGTGGATGGCTGCCAAATGTAATTGCCATTATTATCTTTGAGTTTACGGATAGCTTTGACAGTCGTATCATGTAAAATCCAAACTGCATTCTTACGATATGGTGCTGGTAAAGAATGATACAGTTCAATCATGTCATCAAAGGTAATATCCTTTGTAGCAGTCGTTGGACCTGTAACTTCTGCCTGAGTAAAGATACCTGTCGGTTTCTTAGAACCATCACCAATCAAGAATGCCTTTTCTTCTTCCGTTCCAATTCGACGAGAAAATTCAGCTGTCATATAGGACTCAAGGTCAAAGACTGAATCGTTAAGTAACTCTTCTGAAATACGAATAGCAGTCCCAATCTTATGAGAGTCTAGAGTCACCTGACCAAAGGTTTCTTCTGTTTCAGGATAGAGACCATTTTCATCCATCCATGAGGCCGAACCATGTCCAGTCACAACAGGAATCTTTCGCTCACCACTAGATGTTTTGATAACAGTCGCAAGGCTGCGGAAGAAATTCTCTTCTTGTAATCCTTGAACTAGTTTCTTCTCATACTCATCAGGAACCAGATGACCACCTTCGGTATCTTCCCCAACTCGAAGGACATCTTTGACATCAAAGAAGTGACGTTTACGAACACTTGTCCAAAATGTCTTGGCATAGCTATCTGAAGCCACACCCTTCTTTTCCTCTTCAGTAGTCTTGTCATTCAGAACTGTAGTGGGCTGCCCAATTAGAGCCTGTGAGGCTGGTTGAGCAAGTTCAAGGTCAATCTTTTCTTGTCGCTCCAATCGAGCAATCTCTTGATTGTAGAGGTTGATTTTTGCTTCCATATCATCATAGCGTTTGGAATCTTCCTCAGATACAAGTCCATCTTCTGTTCGAACAGAATCAAGGAAGGTTTTTGCTTGTTGCCAAGCTAGGTTACGTTTTTCTTTCAATTCAAGTAATTTAGACATCAGTTCATTTTCCTTTCGTTATTTAAGCAAATTCAATCGTTTTTCCAACTGATTGATAGGGATTGTTTTCTTTTGTTGTTGGACTTCAAGCTTCGCCTGCATTTTGACAAGTAAATCTTGTTGGGCAGCAGTTCGACTGAAAGAATAACTCTCAGTATCCATTCCATGTTCCTCTTGTTTGTCAAAGAGAATCTTGTCCGCAAAGCCCAGTTCAACAGCCTTTTTGGCATTGAACCAAGACTCTGAGTCCATAAGGTGCGAGAGTTTGGTTCTTGAAAGTCCTGTTCTTAATTCATAGGCATTGATGATGGATTCCTTAATCTCTCCCAACATTTCAATGACCTTCTGCATATCCTTAGCTTCACCTTGTGCCACAGTCCAAGGGTTGTGAATCATAATCATGGCAACCGGACTCATAGAAACCGTTGTACCTGCCATTGCAATGACACTAGCAGCACTTGCGGCTAATCCATCAATTACGACATGAACATCACCTTTGTAATCCATCAGCATGTTATAGATTTGAGCAGCCGCAAAAACATCACCCCCTGGACTATTAATCCAGAGGGTGATGTCTCCATTTCCTGCATGTAAATCATTTTTAAATACTTGTGGTGTGACTTCATCGCCAAACCACGTCTCATCAGCAATCTGTCCTTCTATACGAAGTGTTCGACCACTATCATCTTCTGTAAAATTCCAAAACTTATGCATCCATATCCTCCTCATATTGAGTTTCTTGTTCTAACGGTGCTTGTTTCATAAAACCACCTGCATCCTTCAGTTTCGTCATGTTTCCATTTATCAAGTAGAGATTACCTCCTTCCTCATCTGAAAGGAGATTCAAGTCCTCAAGTTCACGTATATCATTTGTCGACAGCCAGCCATTTTGTCTACCAATCGCATACCCATTCATTCGACTCTGATAGTCACCACGAAGAAGACCATCTACATTGAACTTCACAAAGTAGGTTTTCTTTTCTTCAGGTAAAAAAAGAGACCTCTTGAAAGCTTGTTCGAGACGAACTACCCAAGGGTCTAAGGTATATTTAACAAATTCTAGAGATTGTTGCTCAATGTTTGAAAATGAGGACTTCTCCAAGTCACCAACCATATGAGGTGGAATGCGGTAGAGCCTTGCAATTTCATTGATTTGGAATTTTCTTGTCTGAAGGAACTGGGCTTCTTCAGGTGGAATGCCTACTTGAGTGTATTTCATTCCTTCCTCAAGAACTGCCACTTTATGGGCATTGGTTACCCCATTGTAGACTGCATTCCATGAATCTCTCACTCGTTTGGGATCTTTGAGAATCCCTGGGTGTTCCAAAACACCACCTGGATTTGCACCATTTTTAAAGAATGATGCCCCATAGTTTTCCGTAGCCAATGTCATACCGATAGCATTTTTTGCAAGGGCAATTGGAGAATAGCCAATCAATCCATCAAAACCCAGACCAGGAACGTGGAGAACATCTTCTGCTCTCAAAATAGCATCACCCTTTTCCTTAAAGTTAGGATTTTCTTCTGACTGACGCTTGTATTTGTAATAGAGCTTACCACTCTCATCTCGATGTACTGACATCTTATCTGGTAAAAGTGGGTAAAGACTAATTACCTGTCCACTCCTATCTCGGATAATCTGGACATAGGCATTGCCCCATATCAATAGATGGGTCATCAAGGTTTCTCTAAAGACAAAGGATGACATCTCAGGGTTAGGTTCATCATGCAAGAGAAAATAAAGGGGATGTTCCACCTTCTTCTCCTTTCCAGTTGCCGTTCTCTCATATACATGAATGGGTAATGAAGCAACTGCTTCAGCTAAGATACGGACACAGGCATAAACAGCTGTCGTCTGCATAGCCTTAAACTCATCCACATTTTCCCCACTGGTCGTTCGTCCAAACAGATATGAGAAGTCCTGACCTTCATAACTATTTCGTGGTTTATCTCTAGCACGCTTACGTCCCAGTAAATCTAGTAATCCCATAGTTCCTCCTTTTAAGTACGAAAAAAGCACCTCAATTGAAGTGCTTTTCGTTTATTCTTAGATGGTTTTCATCTCTCCTTCTTCAAGAAGATACCAAGTTCAATCACTTTCTTGAAGTTATATCCTCAATAAGAAAAGTTTTAATGATTCCGAATGTATTCTAAAATTGCATCATAATCTAATTCTGATGAAGCTACTCCAAGTCCTAGCTTCACTATCTCATCATCAGTCTGATTTAACACGATGCCATTTAATTCTAGGAAAATAATCATGACAAAAACTCCAATTCGCTTGTTCCCATCAAGGAAGGCATGATTATTAACTAGCGAATAACAAAGTCTAGCAGCCTTTTCTTCAATACTTGGATACTTCTCAACACCAAAATAAGTACTAAAAGCTGAAGATAGTGAAGATTCTATTAAACCAACATCCCTAACACCATCTAAACCCCCAGTAGCTTGAATTAACCTAGTGTGTAATTCAATAACCTGTTCAACAGTTAATACTTTCATTTTGCCAATTCCTTAAATGCATCAAGATGGCGTGATAAAACTGAAGTCGCAACTTCATCCAAAGTTGATTGTTCAACAACCGTAGGGCTTGCCTGTTCCTCTTTAATTAGACTCTGATAGTCCACTAATACATACTTTGGTGTGTTATTTTTCAAAATTACTGCAGTACCATTCGTATCAACCATACGAGCTACCTTAGAAAAGTTTTGATTTGCTTCAGAAATAGAGACTAAGTTTTCAATATTGATTTGCATGGTAATATCCTCCTTTTCTCTATTCTACCACTTTTTAGGATATATTCAACCTATTTAGGTTGAATACATCCTAAAAACTCAATATTCCACGTTCATCATACACACTTCCTTCATCGGTTTGATGACGTATACAACGGTCCAGTCCCATAATGAGTGCTACAATACCGTCAATCTTCTCGACTGACTTTTCCTTATCAGGCTTGATATTACCAGCAGGGTCTTGTCTCATGACTACGTTTTGTCCCATCCATTTCAGAACTGGATGCCCACCATGTTGAATCTTGCCTTCCATCATAAGTTTGTAAAGTTCCTTTGATGGTGGACTCATATCCTTGTATCCCTGACCGAAAGGCACCATGGTCAAGCCCATCCCTTCTAGATTCTGAACCATCTGTGTCGCATTCCAACGGTCATAAGCTATTTCCTTGATATGATAGATTTCTGACAAGTCTTCAATAAATTTTTCGATAAAACCGTAGTGAACGACATTACCCTCCGTTGTTTTGATGTAACCTTGACGCTCCCAGACATCGTACAGAACATGGTCACGACGACATCTAAGTTCCAAGGTATCTTCTGGTAACCAAAAGAAAGGTAAGATAATGTAGTTCTCCTCACTATTCCGTGGCGGAAAGACTAAGACTAAGGCTGTAATGTCAGATGTGCTCGATAAGTCAAGCCCTGCGTAACAATCACGACCTTTAAGAGCTACATAGTCAATTGGGGCATTGCCTTTCGCATAAACATGTTCTGGAATCCAAGCAACACTTGAACTTGTCCACATATTTAGACGGAGCTGCTTAAAGACATTCTCTTCTGCTGGGTTATCAAGTGCCTGTTGGTAGGCTTCTCTTACACGATCAATCCCAATTGTATGCCCTAGTGAAGGGTTGGCTCTTCTCCAGTTTGCTTCATCATTCCAATCATCTTCATCGGATAATCCATAAACCACAGGATAGAATGACGTGTCCTTCTTTCTACCATTCAAAATATCCAATGCTTTAGTATGCAATTCATAACAGATGGAGTTCCTATCCGTTCCAGCTGTCGTGATAATAAAAAAGAGGGGTTGTTCCCTTGCATCTCCTGACCCTTTGGTCAATACATCATACAAATGGCGATTAGGCTGAGCGTGGATTTCATCAAAGACCAAGCCAGATACGTTTAGTCCATGCTTTGTCCCAGTCTCTGCAGAAAGAACTTGGTAAAACCCAGCGTTAGAATAATTTACAATACGCTTGGTAGCTCCCATTATCTTAGACCGCTTTTCCAAGGGGCGACTCATCTGTACCATCTGTTTGGCCACATCAAATACGATTGATGCTTGGTTTCGGTCACAAGCGGCACCATAAACTTCCGCACTGGCTTCATTATCCGCATATAATAAATAAAGAGCGATAGCCGCTGCTAGCTCAGACTTGCCATTCTTTTTAGGAATTTCTATATAGGCTGTTAGGAATTGGCGATTGCCATCTTCCTTGACAATTCCAAATAGGTCACGGACAATCTGTTCCTGCCACGGCAACAAATCAAATCGCTTTCCTGCCCACTTTCCTTTGGTGTGGGAGAGGTTATTGATAAATGTTACTGCCCTATCAGCCTTTGCCTCATCATAGTGTGAGGTTGGAAGCATGAATGGACTTGGTTCATAATGATAGCTCATAAAATTCCTCCTAACAAATCTTCCATTTCATCACCAGTACCAACTTCCGCATCCATAGTCGCTAAACGGTTACGTGCTGATGGTGTTAAACCAAACTGTTCACAGAATTTAAGCATGATTTTTAAGTTAGTCTGGCTGATAGAGACTTGAGGGACTTGTTGGAGATAGCCATTCGGGGTTTTGATAATGGAGCCATGCTTGGAAAGGAACTCTTCTGCCTCTTTCCAGCGAGCGTAAGCTTGACAGTATCCTGCAAATGCAGTCATGTCCATTTCGGTTAAAATTCCCATTTGTTCGAGAATTTTTCCCATCCGTTTCCACTCCTTCTTTGCATCATCTTCAAGCCACTGTGGGCAACGTGGGGCTTTTTGTTTGGGTTTGACTTCATTTGTAGGAAGTGGTCGCTTACCAGGATTTCCCTCAAGTATTTTCATATTCGTTGGCTTTGGTTTTCGCCCCCTGATTGCCACAATCTCACCTCCTTTAGAGTAAGAAAAAAGAACTCAATTCGAGTTCCTTCCTAAAGTTCATTAAAGTTATCAAGTACAGCCTGACAGACAGTTCTGTCAATATCGTCCATGTTATCTACTTCGTTCCCATATCTATATTGGTAGATATATTCACCATCACGTTTTATTGTCAGAATTCTAATCCAAGCACCGTCTATATTTCTCGGGTCTGTGGTATCTTCACGGAGAAATTCACAAACGTAATGCCTATCACCAACCGTTCGAGTCATTATTTCCCACATCTTACTTTACCTTTTCCACGATATCTATTCCATACAAAACATTCAGACAACTGCCGTTTTCCCACTTAACTAAGAGTGAACCAATGTCATCCACTCCAATAACTGTACCAAGTGTTCCTTTAGGAACTGGATATGGATCATCCATTTTTACTAATCTAACCTTTGTACCAACCGGATAGATTGTCTTTAGGTTGTTGAAAATTTTTGCGTCCATGTTATTCTCCAAACATATCAAATACCCACTTGACAGCGTGACCAAGATCCGTAACAATTATTGATTCCTTGTATATTCGGTTAAGTCGGCATTCAAATAATTCAAATTCTTCAAGGCTATCAACGATTTCGTAAATCTCAACTACTGTTTCTTTGTTTCCTTTGGATGCAACGATAACCCATTCCTTGTAAGGAATGATGCTTGCGGTTGTTGGGTAGATTTCATAGAGCTTTTCAAGTGTTGTTGTCATGGTTTTGTTCTCCTCTACTTTTGTTGTGTACATATTAACTCTAAAGGAGACTTATATCCAGTCATTTATAGATTATTTTGAAGATATTTTCGACTATTTTTCACTTCCTATAATGGCACATCCAATGGCATAGACAACTGTTACCGTCACTCCATTTCCAGCTTGTTTATACAGTTGGGCATCGGAGTTTACTGCTTGGGCTTGATCGAACAAATCATCCGAAAAACCTTGTAGGCGAAAACATTCTCGAGGGGTTAAACGTCTGATTTTTACAACTCGATTATTCCAAACCACAGCACCCATTTGACCACCGCATGATAGGTTATGGGCGATTCCTTTCCCAACTCTTGCTCGTCTCGTTGGAGAGTTGGGATAAGATAAATCCACTGAATCACCTACCTCAGCAACTTGATAACCTTGCTTCGTACCATTTCTGACCTTGATGCCTTCAAGAACACCATGGCGGTCTTGAGAGGTCAATGTGAACATTGGCTCATCCTGTTCCTTGATCCTACGTCCATTTTGCCGCTTGTTGATTCGATTGGGTGTCAGAATGGGTTGAATTTCGAGTACTCCAGAATTCATAGCCGTCCGCTTAGTAGCTCCAGCAGTATATCGTGCGGTGATACATCGTGCCTCATCTGTCAACTTTGGTTCTGTCAAAGATTGGTCAATAAGATAAAGACCTGTCTTAGCACCCAGTCCGCCACCCTCACCAACAAGAGTTGTAGCAATTCCACTAGGGTCGTAGACACGATAGCTTTGCATACCACCTACAAGTTGCTTAAGATGGCTACCGCTTTCTCCGCTGATAGGTAATACTTTTCGTCGACCTCTGCTTCTAAGATGTCCGAGAGTGTAGATGCGTTCTCGATTTTGGGGAACTCCGTAGTCTTTTGAATTGAACACTTGCCACTCAAGGTCGTACCCTGCTTCATCCAGGATAGTGAGATAGTCGAGATAATCTCGTCCCCCGCCACTTGATAAAAGTCCCTTAACATTTTCAAGGAGTATCCACTCGGGTTTATCTTCTTCCTCTTGGCTTTGGAGGAGGTCAACAAATGTAAAAAAGAGTCCACTTCGCTCACCGTATAGGCCTGCTCGCTTTCCTGCGATAGACACATTTTGACAAGGGCTTCCCGCACACCAGAGATCTGCTTTTGGAAGTTGTGTTGGGTCAATGCTTGTGATGTCGTCATGAAACCACTCTCCTTTCGTGTCGTACATTGCTTCATAAGATTTTCGTGCAAATTTATCCTTTTCACAGTAACCGATACATTTGAAACCAGCTAATTCCAAACCACGACGAAAACCACCCACTCCTGCAAAGAAATCAAGAAATGTTAGGCTCATACCGTCTCCTCCATCATTGAATAGGCTTCATCAAATGTCAAAGTCTGACCATCACGCAATACCGTCACGTTTTCATTTCCTGTTGACTCTATATAACGTTTGACAATTACATCCACAAACTTCTCATCCAACTCAATGCCGTAACAAACCCTTCCAGTTTGGTCTGCGGCCATTAGGGTCGAACCAGAACCAAGGAATGGATCAAGAACAATTGTCCCACGCATGGATGAATTTTGAATAGGATAGGCCATTAGCGGAATGGGTTTCATTGTTGGATGGTCTTTACTCGATTTAGGGCGGTCATATTCCCAAATGGTCGTCTGTTTACGGTCACTGAACCACTGGTGTTTTCCTTTTTGTTTCCAGCCAAAAAGACATGGTTCATGTTGCCATTGATAAGGACTACGTCCAAGCACTAATGAGTTCTTCTTCCAAATGCAACATCCACTGAGATAAAAACCAGCATCCTTAAATGCCTTACGGAAGTTCAATCCTTCTGTATCCGCATGGAATACATAGATAGAGGCATCAGATTCTATATGTTTTTCTACCTGGGTGAACATGTCAAAAAGAAACTGGTAAAATTCACTATCTGGCATATTATCATTGAGAATCTTTCCAGCTGTTTCTTCTACATCAACATTATAGGGAGGGTCTGTCACAACCAAATTTGCCTTTTTATCACCTAACAGTTGCTCATATGTTTCGACTTTCGTAGAGTCTCCACAAATCACTCGATGCTTACCAAGTTGCCAAATGTCCCCTCGTTTTGAAAAGGTGGGTTTCTTCAATTCCTCTTCAACATCAAAGTCATCATCTGATAGGTCTTTATCATGGACATTTGAAAGGATGTCGTCAATTTCTGGTGGTTCAAAACCTGTCAGGTCGAGATTGAAATCCGACTCCTGTAAATCTAAAAGCAAATCCGCCAAAAGCTGGTCATCCCATTGACCGGTGATTTTGTTAAGGGCAATGTTCAGTGCCTTTTCATCTTCCTTGGGTAAATCGACAATGACACATTTGGCGGTTTCATAGTCTAAGTCCTTCAATACAGTTAATCGTTGATGACCACCAATTACTGTCAAGTCTTTATTGACAATGATGGGGTCAACGTAACCAAACTTGAGTAGGCTTTGCTTAATCTTTTCATACTCCTTGTCACCCTTTTCGAGTTTTTTTCGAGGATTGTAAGAGGCTGGGTGTAATTCAGACAATCGAATTTCTCTAATTTCCATTGTTGGTTGACTTGTCATTGGTTTCTCCTTTATAAAAGCGTGATTGAATGTAACACGAATGGCTACAAAATTTTCTATTTGGATTGGCATAAGATAAAAATGACCTGCCACATTGTTGACAAGTCAAATCTTCATATGCAGTTTTTGATTTGTCGTGTTCGTCAGAATGAGTGGCCCACCAAACTTTACGACATTTATCCGAACAGAACTTCTTCGGTCTACCTATTTTGTGAGTTTTAAGTGTTTGATAACACTGAGGGCAACGGAGTCCGTCATTCTGGTCGGCTTTTGCCATTTGCTTTGTCGCCGCTCCATGACCAAGCAATGCTGGATTTCGTTTACAGTATTTCTTAACTGAATCTCTAGATAGACCTGTAGCCCTGCCGATTAAGCCATAGCCAAGACCTTCTGCTCGCATTTTCCAGATTTGTTTGCGTTGACTTTCGTCCATTTGTTTTCCTTTCCATCAAAAAAGGACTAAAAACAACTATTTTCTACATTGTTTCTAGCCTTTTTCACTATTTTATAACCAAAATGACATACTTGGGAACGCTACATCCCCACATTAGAAACGTGATAACGGTGCGAACGAACGTAATAATTGAGCGATTTTAATGTACCCGCTTGCGAATTTTGCGAAATTGCACGTTTGAGGGGGCGTCGGTCTTAGTCTCCCAAGGGTTTAGAGATTTTATCCCCCCTCCCCCAATGGGCGAAAAATGAGATACTTTTGTAACGAAACTCCAAGACTAAAATCGATACGAATACTCCACATAACGATCAGTCGTCTTAGTCTTTCTGTCATGACAAGACTTACAAAGTGCTTGCCAGTTGGTTTGATTCCAAAAGAGTTCTTGGTCACCTCGGTGGGGTGTGATATGGTCAACGACCGTTGCCTTGGTCAGTCGACCTTTGGCTTTGCATTGAACACAGAGTGGATGAACTTTTAAGTAACGAAGTCGTGCTTTGTTCCACTGGGCATTGTATCCTTTGGCTTTGGTTGACTTGGAATCCAGTTGGTGGTTTGCTTTATGGTTCTCACAATACTTCTGACCATATGATACTAAGTTAGGACAACCATTTTGTTTACAAGGTATGCTTGGTCTTCGTGGCATTTTACTTCTCCCAAGGTAGATAGTCTTTCGTGAAATGTCCAAAGCAAGTTGTCTCGGTGTAGTCTACATCCAAGAGATGAAGTTTCTTAATGATACCTCCTGGTGTTAAATCATACCGCTCACGAATCATTCCTTCCAGTTGTTGTGTGGTGTAGCGACTGGTTCCAAAGGTTTCTACGTAAACCGACACAGGTTCTGCTACTCCAATGGCATAGGCAAGCTGAACTTCACAACGTTTGGCATAGCCTTCACGAACAATATCCTTGGCAATCTTTCGTGCCATGTATGCGGCTGAGCGGTCAACCTTGCTTGGGTCTTTTCCAGAGAAGGCACCTCCACCATGATGTGCGAAACCACCATATGTATCTGCCACAATCTTACGTCCAGTCACTCCTGCATCCGCAAATGAGCCACCAAGAACAAAACGTCCAGTTGGATTGACTAGAACTTTGAAATCTAGATTCTGACGATAACGATGAGCCACCGACATCATGGCTTCCATCACAATTCGCTTCACTTTGTCAAGGTCAGCCGTTTCGGTATGTTGGATGGAAACTAAAAATGTATCAATCCGTCTCTTCTCATAGTCGTAGGATACCTGAGCTTTAGCGTCCTTTCCAAGTAAGGGGTGACCAAGTGACATCAGTTTCTCAAGGACTCGAGTTGCTAGAACATAAGGAAGTGGCAGGTACTCAGGTGTTTCATCTGTCGCATAACCGAACATCATTCCTTGGTCACCAGCTCCACCATTGTCTACACCTTGGGCAATATCGGAACTCTGAAGTCCAAGTAGGTTAGTTACCCGAACATTCTTCAAACCTAGTGGCTCGACAACCTGTCGAACAATGTTCTCGAGATTAAAGTAATGTTTAGTAGAAATTTCACCAGCTACCACAACATGGTTATCCTTTATTAAAGTCTCAACTGCCACTCGACTTGATTTGTCATACTTGAGACACTCCGTCACAATAGCATCTGAAATCTGGTCACAGATTTTATCTGGGTGTCCAACCGACACTTGTTCACTAGTAATAATCATAATTCCTCCACGCAAAAAGCCCAACCCTCGGGCTAGGCTTTGGTTTATTTTACTGATTGTCGGCCTGCTTCGTAGGCTCTCTCCAATGCTCTTTTGATTCCCCAAACCGAAACATCGTAGAAATCGAGGTTGTCACTCCAACGTTTTTCCAAGGTTTCAACTAGTAGTTCTTCTTTAGCAATCTCTGTTAAAAGTGCATTGAGTTTTTCTTCTTGGCGTTTTGTCATTGTATTGTTCTCCTCTTCTTTTGTTGTGTACATATTAACTCTAAAAAGGAGATATATCCAGTCATTACTGGGTATTTTTTATCTTTTTTGACATCTTAAGTATATCACAGGTCTAGGTTGAAAATCAGTACTAAAACAGTACAAATTTAGTGCTAATGTAGTGCTAATTTAGTACCAATTTAGTGCAATCGACCATCACTAGATAGGAATGTGATAATCTTCCACCTTAAGTTCAAGACTTTTTGATGTCCAACGATAACACTTGCGTAATTGTTTTAGAATCTTACGCCTACGATAAGCAAGTGTTGAATGGCTGATTTCATAAATCTCTTCTAGTTCAGTCCAACTCTTGCCTAAGTAAATTAAATCATTAGCTAATGGTTTCAAATCCTCAGGCAATAACTCCATAACAAACTCAAAGTAATAAAGATCCATTTTTAAGCAGTAATAGGTATTAAGCAAACTACTGAGGTACTCTTGATTCTCTTGTTCTTGTTTTTCTCTAAAATTAAGGGAAATCAGCTCACTACGACCATGGTTTTTACTTTTCTTGACCATTTCTTGCTCTGACTTCTCAAATACTAATGACTGAATCACACTATCCTCTGAGATTGGTCGATAGTTGAGCAATTTCTCTTGAACTAACTGTAACTTCATTTTCATGTCTTGATAGTTCTTAGCAATATAATCCACCTTATCCATCTGCCCCTCCTACTTGTGCTTTTACAGCTGCAATCAGCCGTTCTTGTTGTGCATCTTTGTTTTCTAGTGCCTTGAGGATTTCCTCATCAATCGTTCCTTCAGTCACAATGTGTTGAATAACAACTGTCTCAGCCTCCTGGCCTTGACGCCAAAGTCGTGCATTGGTTTGTTGGTATAATTCCAAAGACCACGTTAATCCAAACCAGACCAAGTGGTGACCACCTTTTTGGAGGTTCAACCCATGACCTGCTCCAGCTGGATGAAGTAAGCCAACTGGAACATTTCCCTTGTTCCACTCGCGAATATCTTCTTCTGTTTTCAACACCCGACTCTTCACCTTGAGTTTTTCTAAACGACCAATAATCCGAGCCAAGTCATGTTTGAACCAATAGGCCACTAAGACAGTTTCTCCATTTGCGGATTCAAGGATATCTTCTAGGGCATCTAGTTTCTGTTCATGAAGCGGCACGACTGTATGATCATCAGAATATACAGCACCATTGGACAACTGAACTAGCTTGTTCGTAAGACTTGCTGCATTGGCAGCAGTTACTTCTAATCCATCCAACTCTGATAAAACATACTCTTTCTTAAACTGACTGTACTTTTCTTTTTCCTTTTCTGACATACGCACCAGCTTCTTGGTTGAAATCAAATCAGGCATATCTAGATAATCTAGAGCCTTCATGGAAATGGTAATATCACTAATCTTGTCCTGAATTTGACACTCCGCATAATCCATAGGGATGTATTCATAAACAATGTTTCCATTGCGACGACCTTCTTCAAAGTAGCGACTACGAAACTCACCAATGAATCGACCAAGACGTTCTCCTCCGTCAATGACTTTAAACTCAGCGAACAAGTCCATTAGTCCGTTTGAACTAGGTGTTCCAGTCAAACCAACGATACGTTTCATGTAAGGACGCATTGCCATGAAAGCTTTGAAGCGTTTGGACTGCCAAGACTTGAAAGAACTCAATTCATCAATCACTACCATATCCCACTTAAAATAGGGACTACATTGTTCCACCAACCAAGGGAGGTTTTCACGATTGACGATATAGATATCCGCATCTTTCTGAAGAGCTACTTTTCGTTGCTTGGGAGTACCCACGATTTTCGAATACCGTAAGTGACGCAACTCCGCCCATTGCTCAATCTCGTCACTCCAGACCGTGTTTGCAACACGAAGTGGGGCAATGACCAAAACCTTAGCGACTTCAAACCTATCAAACATCAGCTCATTCACCGCAGACAAGGTTGTAGCTGTCTTTCCCATCCCCATGTCTAAGATGACCGCTGCATTAGGGTGACTTATGATGAAGTCCTTGGCGACTACTTGATAGTTATGTAATGTCAATTTCATCTAGCACATCTCCAATCATCTCAATGTGGTCAAGAACATAAACCTTAAAACCTAACCGCTCAAACAGCCTATGCCTTGCTTCCTGTAATTTCCGTGGCTTTCCACCAGGCGCTTTTACTTCCACCAAGCCAAACTTGCCCTTTGGTAAAAACACCAACCTGTCTGGCACACCAGAAAAAGATGGTGATACCCACTTGGGACAAACTCCACCACGCTTTTTCACTTCACTCACTAACTTCTGTTCTACAATTTTTTCTCGCATAATAAATCCTCTCGTCAAAACATCGCCAAGGAAAAAGTGTATCTCACGATAGTCAGTTACATTACTTTCCTATATCTCTTTTATCTTTTTTATTTTTTCTTATATCTAAGTTATAGAAAAGACCTACTAAACCTGCACTTTAAATCTTCCTATGGCAACTTTTGTATGTGACATTCTCGACATGCACTTTTCAACCCCAGTGTAAGTCGTGACAGTTTTGTATAAACTTTTCTCTTCACTAAAAATAGCAACTTTTAGCTACTCTGATAATCGCTCTGTGACTTAACTATCACGACATGCACTAACACCTCCTATTGCTAGAGGCAACTTTCACTGCTTTACACATTTAATCAAGGAAATCGTCATCTAATTTCAACTGTAGACCTTTTACCATAACACCCTTGTTTGTTCTTTTTTTGGTGAAACCAGCATTCGCAAGAGCTGTGTAAAAATCCGTTGTGCTGCGCGTGTACTCATTGATACCAGCACAATAAGCTCGATAAGCTGAGTAAAGTTCTCCTGATTTCTCAGTTAATTGGTCGCCGATTTCACAACAATCACCAAGAAACTGTCCCATCCAATCATTAGCTTCTCGATAGGCAGACACAGATTGAGCAACAACCTTTGGCAGAGTTAACTTGAAATTGGCATTGATTGCTTTCTCTGCACCTTCAATAATCCATGACATAATTGCCTCGGATGCTTCCTCGTACAGGTAGTCCGCAAAGTTTTTGATATCTGACCGACCTGTGATTTTGGCATTAAAAGGAATGACAATCAGACGTCTCCAAATCCCATCATCGTTCGCACCTACTTTTGGTAGATGGTTGGTGTAAAGAACTAGCGTGTGTGATGGCACAAAATGAAATGGTGCCTTGTACTTCTTCTCAGCTAAGATTTCATCTGTCGAACAAAGTTGTTTAACCATTGAAGTGTTCAACCGCATTCCCTCACTCATCTCAGATGCAATAATAAGACGTTTTCCTTTTAACTCTGCCATTTCAGGGCTAACATTTCGTCGGACACTCATGGTTAGAGCATCTGCCGATAATTTGCCTGAGTAGTTGCCCAGCACTCGTGCAATGGTATTCCAAAAGGTAGACTTGCCGTTTGCCCCACTGCCGTAAGCGATAATAAGGTGCTCTTGGTAAACCTTACCGATAGCAGCCATACCCACCACCATCTGAACGTAGTCGATTAGTTCTTGATTACCACAAAAGAAAGTTGCTAGAGTCTCTAGCCACAAGCCTTTTCCCTTATCGCTTGGCGAAGCTGTTGCCATCTTAGTGATATAGTCAGTTGAATCATGATCTTTTACACCAGCTAAGCCCTGGGATAAGTTAATGGTGGCTTTAGGAGTATTGAGCAACATTTCATTGTTATCAAACTCAGACACACTCATCCGAACCATGTGTTTAGCGGTTTTAACGATAGCTGAGAGATGGCGATAATCACGATATTTCATGACAAATTTATGGAAGTCAAATGCTTTCTTGTACTCCTTAAAGGCTAATGATTGACTTGGTCCATCAAGGGCTTTTTCAATGGCTTTAACCCCCTTAAAAATCAGCTCCTCTGAAATACCTGTTTTGATGAGCCGTTTTGTCTTATCCTCTAGGTTGGCATCTGCCACTGCTAGTTGCTCATCCAAGAAAACATGAACCTGTCGCATGGCCAATTGCTCATCCTCCACCCAGTGTTTCCCATTGAAAGCAAGATAGTCAGTCTCACGAGTAAAAGCAATTCGGTCTCCATATTCACGAGCTAACAGTCCTGCTTCACCAATATCGGTATAGTCATCAGGTCGCATGGCTTCTCGGTTATAGGCCTCAGGTGATACATAATCTTGTGACTGCTTAATGGTTCGATTGTAAAATCGGACTGCACTTCCCCAGATGGAATCTAACTCTGCTTTATCAAGTGGTGGTACACATTTCTGTGCCTGCTCATCAAAACCATCCCTAGCTTCTTGGGTCACGCCTAACCGTTTGACAATCTTAGCTGCAAATACAGACATCGTTGAATTACGACTCCCTTGCTGGATCGGTCCACTTGGAGGAGTATAGAAGTCTGCATCGAAATCTTCCTCGTCATCAATAGACACAGCTTGAAACAAATCTTCATCAATAGTTAGCCATGAGTCATGCCATATAACCTGTGCATTTGGATTTCCAAAGAAGAAACGTGCCGCATCTTTGGCATTGTCATCAAAAAACTTGTATTGATTACAGAGTTCTTCCTTCATGGCTACATAGATGTCCTTATCAGTTACCTCATTGATTTGGAAGTAGATATGATATTTTGGTCTTGGTGCTTTTCCTGCCTTAGCCTGCATGTGACTTCGACTAGTTACCAAGGCAAAGTTGTAATCCGCAAAAATTTCTTTTAATCGCTCGACCGTCATCCATTCATCTGGATTCTCAGAGTGGTCATTATCAATATCCATGACCAAAACATCCGACTTGATGAAATTGGCATTTGAGCGTGTATTGTTTAAAAACAGCCCTGTCACATGGTCAAATTGCGCAACAGTTTGTAGCGATATTTCATCAGTAATAATTACTTGATTGGGATAAACCGTGGTTGTTTGAACTCCAGTCTGTCCTGAATGAGATAAGGTAAATTGCATTATGCGCCCTCCAAATGTAATTAATGATATGTGGAGTTTTTTCCCTCCTACCTTATTAGGTAGAACTACGACTCATTTTTCCGCCCCTTAATAAACTTTTTTCAAAAAAAAAATAATCTTCCTTTATATAGCTAGAGGAAGATTTTTTTCTTGTGTGCCAAAATAAAAATTTTTTATAAAAAAGCGGAAAATTTCACCCCAGTATTACCTATATAGGTGTAAGAGATGAAAAACATCGATTCAAAAAATTTTTATTAAAAACCGGAATTTCTGTTCACATCTCTACCTAATAAGATAGGAGGTCACAAAATGACTAAAGAAATAACTGTGAATCACAATGATGAACTGGTCGATACACTCACCGCCATCAGCGTCATCTCAAAGCAACTCGCTCGTAAAATAAAGGAGGAAGAAATCAATGAGCAAAATGAAAGAACTGAATAGACTAATTCATGATATGGAAGAAACCGCAAAGTACTACCTTCGCTTGGTGGATGAGTTCAAGAAACTCCTCACTACTGAGGAGGAAACAGCACCTAAATCAAATCCACCAAAAAATGAACCACAAAAGGAAATTCAATTGGAGGATGTCCGTGCAGTCCTTGCTACAAAGGCAAAAGATGGCTTTAAGAATGAGGTTCGTTCTCTGCTAAATGCCTACGGTGCTTCTTCTCTATCAACTCTTGACCCTAAACACTTTGCGGCAGTCCTTGAAGAAGCTGGAGGGATTGGTAATGACTAACCACGCCATTCTATCCGCATCTGCATCACATCGTTGGTTGAACTGTCCACCTTCCGTTCGATTAACAGAAGATATGCCAGATGTAAACTCTGAGTTTGCCCTTGAAGGTACGGATGCTCACGAGTTATGTGCTTATCTAGTCGAGAATGCTTTAGGGAGGAATGCGCGTGATCCAACTGAGAATTTAGTATTTTATAACGATGAGATGCAGGAATGTGCAGAAGAATATCGCAACTATGTCATCGAGCAAGTTGAGAAAGCCAAAGGCTACTCTCGTGACCCTACAGTTCTTGTCGAACAACGACTTGACTTTTCCAAATGGGTGCCTGAGGGCTTTGGGACTGGGGATTGCATCATCGTGGCAGACGGACTTCTACAGGTTATTGATTATAAGCACGGATTTGGTGTTCTAGTTGATGCAGACCATAACCCACAAATGATGTGTTATGCCTTAGGTAGCATTGAAATGTTTGATGGTCTATATGATTTCGATAAAGTTACCATGACCATCTTCCAACCACGAAAACATAACATTTCTACCTTTGAGATAGAAAAGACTGAGTTGCTTGAATGGGCGGAAAACGTACTCGCTCCAAAAGCTGAACTTGCATTCAAAGGTGAAGGGGAAATGCAGTCTGGTAAACACTGCCAATTCTGTAAACTCAAGAATGTCTGTCGCAAACGTGCTGAGGATAATTTGGCACTAGCCAAGATGGAGTTTGCGGATCCAGCCACCCTTGATAACGAGAACATTGCAGAGATTTTGCCTAAACTAGATCTGTTGATTTCATGGGCAAATGACATCAAATCCTACGCTTTGAAAGAAGCTACCGAAGGGCATACCATTCCAGGATACAAATTAGTAGAGGGACGCTCGGTTCGTAAGTTTTCAGACGAAGCTGCCGTCAGTCAGATTATGATTGAAGCTGGCTTTGACCCTTACGAGAAGAAACTGCTCACTATCACTGCCATGACCAAACTCCTTGGTAAGAAAACCTTTAATGACCTGCTTGGTGGTCTTATCATAAAACCAAGTGGAAAACCAACACTCGTTCCTATTGGCGATAGCCGTCAAGAGATGAACCTTGCAAAAAATGAATTTAAAGAGGAATAACTATATGACAACTAAAGTAATAACAGGACCAAACACTCGCTTCAGCTACTTAAATGCCAACGAGCCAAAATCTATAAATGGTAGCACTCCCAAGTATAGTGCCTCTCTCATCATCCCAAAAGAGGATACCGTAACCATTAACAAAATCAAGGCTGCTATTGAACAAGCCTATACAGAAGGTGAGTCAAGGCTCAAGGGCAACGGTAAATCTGTACCTGCTCTATCTACTCTGAAAACTCCCCTACGTGACGGTGACCTTGAACGTCCTGATGATGAAGCATTCAAAAATGCTTACTTCGTAAATGCTAACTCTCCGCATAAACCTGGTGTGGTTGATGGCAATCGTCAAGAAATTATTGATACTTCAGAATTGTACTCTGGTATCTATGGTCGTGCTTCTATTACCTTCTATGCTTTCAATTCTAACGGCAACAAAGGTATTGCTTGCGGTTTGAATAACTTGCAAAAATTGCGTGATGGTGAACCCCTCGGTGGACGCACTCGTGCTGAAGATGATTTTGCGACTGAAGATGATGATGACTTTTTGAACTAGAAAGAGAGAATTAGATCGATGATGTATACTATTTTAACTTGTACTATTATGGGACTCTGGGTGCTTATCGGACTATACTTCGGGTACATGACCATTAGAGATGACATTCGAAATGAAATAGAACGAAAGGCAAAGCAAAATAAAGAAAAACTTAGCCAAACACCACTCAGTCGAAAAAACAAATAGAACTTTAGGTGGCAGTACTTCTGTCACCTTTTTGGGAAGGACAAACTATGCCGATAAAAGAACTCAGCATTGACATCGAAACCTATTGTGAAATTGACTTACGAAAATCCGGTGTATATCGCTATGCGGAAGATGACAGTTTTGAACTCCTTTTGTTTGCGGTTTCTGTCGATAATGGACCAGTGACTGTTTATGACTTGACTAAAGAGCAATTACCACAAGATATCCTTGAGGCCTTGGTGAATGATAGTGTAATTAAATGGGCATTCAACGCTTCATTTGAGCGAATTTGCCTATCCAACTGGCTCAAGAAATATCATCCTGATTTATTATTAGATGGATTTTTATCTCCAGTTTCATGGAAATGTAGCATGATTTGGTCAGCCTTTTTAGGACTTCCCCTCTCCCTTGAAGGAGTTGGAACAGTTCTCAAACTCAAAGACCAAAAGATGAGAGAGGGGGCTGACCTCATTCGCTACTTCTGCGTACCTTGTAAGCCTACCAAGGTCAATGGGGGACGAATTCGTAACTTTCCTCATCACGCTCCTGACAAGTGGTCTACCTTTATCAACTACAACAAACGAGATGTAGAAGTCGAATTGGCCATCAAGGAACGGGTAAAAAACTTCCCAGTACCTGACTTTGTTTGGGATGAGTACCTCCAGGATCAGATTATCAACGACCGTGGTATTTGCATAGATGTCGAATTTGTTAAAGCAGCAATCAAAATTGATACAGAGAGCAAAGCTCAAATCCAAGAGGAACTGAAAGGTTTAACAGGTCTTGAAAATCCCAACTCTGTTCTGCAGATGATTGACTGGTTACGGGAACACGGAGTAGCAACAGATTCTCTAGACAAAAAAGCTGTGAAAGAATTACTCAAAACGGTTGATGAAACAACTGCTCAAGTTCTCAAACTTCGTCAGCAAGCTGCCAAATCAAGTGTCTCCAAATACCAGGCCATGATGAACTGTGTTTGTAAAGACGGTCGAGCAAGAGGAATGTTTCAATTCTATGGAGCTAACCGTACAGGGCGTTGGGCTGGACGCTTAGTGCAACTTCAGAATCTACCTCAGAACCATCTTCCTGACCTAGAGGAAGCTAGGGAACTTTTTAGAAAAGGTGACTTAGAAGCTACTGAGCTACTCTACGATACTCAGGATACCTTATCACAACTTATCCGTACCGCTTTTGTTCCAAGTGAAGGAAAAAAATTCATTGTTTGCGACTTTTCAGCAATCGAAGCTCGTGTCCTGTCCCACTTGGCAGGGGAGAGATGGCGTAGTAAAGTATTTGAACAAGGAAAAGACATCTACTGTATGTCCGCTTCTCAGATGTTTGGAGTACCAGTTGAAAAACATGGACAAAATTCTGAATTGAGACAAAAAGGGAAAATTGCAGAGCTAGCTTGCGGATATGGAGGTTCAGTCGGTGCATTGAAAGCCATGGGGGCGCTTGATATGGGACTAACTGAGGAAGAACTCCAACCACTAGTAAACTCATGGCGACTAGCTAATCCGAATATCGTTCTCTATTGGTGGGATGTCGATAATGCTGTAAAGACTGCTGTAAAGGAACTAATTCCAACATCTACTCACGGTATTCAATTTGAAGTAAAACGTGGCATTTTATTCATCACCTTACCATCTGGTCGTAAGCTAGCGTATATCAAACCAAGAATTGGCGATAACAAGTTCGGCGGAGAGTCCGTCACTTACGAAGGAACTGGAACTGCCAAACGTTGGGAGAGGCTAGAAAGCTACGGTCCAAAATTTGTAGAGAACATTGTTCAAGCTATCAGTAGAGACATACTTGCATTCTCTATGAAGCAACTAAAAAATTTCAAGATTGTAGGCCATGTCCACGATGAAGTCATAATCGAATGTCCAATTGAACAAAAACTTGATGAAGTTGCATCATTAATGGGGATAGCACCTGACTGGTTGTCTGATATTAATCTTAGGGCAGATGGATATGAATGCTTTTTCTATCAAAAAGACTAGCAAAAAATCGCCACCTCAAAATGAGATGGCGATTTTCATTTATTGATTTAGTTCTTTATAAACCTCCTTTGCGAGTGCATGTGCTTTCTTGATGGCTTCATAACCTTGGGTCTTTTTCATACCAAGTTTTTCAATTATTTCTTGTTTGCTAATTGTGACATCTTGGTAAATTAGCTTTAGGATTTTACCGTACTTTTCATTACGTTGATAAACAACATCAATCAATTCTTCTAGTGTTTCAATAAGCATCAGTTTCTCCTCGTGAGAAGAGATTCCAGTTGGATCGTAGCCAAATTTCTCATCATTATCCATTTTCTCGAACATCTCATCTAAAGATAAATCATCATGCTTTCCTTTAGAATGACGGCTCAAGTATTCATTGGTATCCATGTTAAAGACACGAAGAGCATTCGCAAACTCATCTCGTTCAACTGGCACAAAACCAACAAGAATTCGCTTACCATAGATGTTAAAAGTTTTGAGATTATCTTGATTAACATCCTTGTTAACTAGCATCGATTTATCTCTAATAACGAATGGAGCTAATACTTGTGAATCCTTAGTTCTTACATCATTATACGACTTTTCACTTTGATAGCGATCTGGGGTATATTTTGAATTGCTATTTTGTTCATTAATTGACATGTCTTGTCACCTTGTCCTTCGTCTACAAAGGAATTGGACATGCCAAAAGAACTATTTAATTTTGTTTCTGACCACATCAGCAGTTCCTTTGCTAAATCATGGTCAGCTGGCTTTATAGCTGAGCTGCAATTTCTTAAAGACACAGTTAAAGCCGATAACGTAGGATAATTTCCCCATTACAAAGTATCTTTAAGAAGTCAATAAAATGTAGGATTAATCTTTACAACATAAGTATAGATCTTTACAATCCCCAAAAACAGGTAGTCTAGACTTCCGTAGCTAAACCCTATTGGCTATAATGTTCTTGATAAGATAAAGCCTTGAAATAATCAATTAATGAGCAAAAAGCGGAAATTCAATTTCCGCTTTTTGGATAAAAAAGACCATCAATAATTTGATAGTCTATAGTGTCTTCATTTGTGCTGCTTGTAATATTGTATTTATTTCAGCTAATGGTTTGTAATAACTTGTCGTTAGTAACAGTTTATAAACTTGATGCTGGTGAATTTTAGATAATTTGTGTCCCGCCTTTTCAAGCATATCTTCGCTAATAGGTGGCATAAGTTTTAAAGCAAAACAAAATGCCAATGCTAACTCAAGCTTAGGTAGATTATCTTCTTTGGTTTCATAACCTCTGAGAGTTTTTTCCGTAATGCCAACAATATTCGCTAATAATGGTTGAGAGCATTTTTTCCTCTTTCTGTGACTACGTAATGTCCCAGAGAATTCAAAAGGTAATTCCTTTAATAAATCAGAAATATTTTTTGAAAGTTTCACCATTTCTAAAGGTGGTAACTGATCCATTAAACTCGGATTCTGTAAAATCTCCACAAAGTCAGCTTTTATTTCGCTCTCTCTTGTTACCCCACGATTCAACACATAATCATAATAGTCTTCATCAGAGATGGTAGTATATTTCTTCGACTTTACCTTGAAAAGGAGACAACATTCATCCATATGTTCATAAGCATAATCAGTCATCACTGGTCCATCTTTTGTCATGGAAATATATTTTTTATCTTTTAAACAAAGATGGTTATCAATGTAAAGAAACTTATTTCCATCAATGATTTGTCTGAATGACTCATTAAAACAATATTCAAAGCATAAATCATTCGATGTGATTGTATAGCTACTTCCATTATCAAAAGCTTCAAGCTCAAAAGCGAAATTGTGCATATACCTATCATCTAAGTAATTGTAAACTCCATTTGCTTCTTTGAAGCCCAAGTCAATCATTCGTATTTTTGCTGCCTGCTTGGATACATTAAAGAATTCAGCAAGTTCATCAACCACTTCACGTACAAGTTCAGAGCGACTGATGTCAGGATTCACTAAGGTTAAAGTACGAAATAACTCTCTAATCTTAATTTTCGTTTGAACTTTTGGCATAAGGATTCGAGGAGCAATCCCATTAGCATGCCACTCCATCCAATCAAGAGGAGACCACATACTAGAATCTGCCTGATTTTCCTCTGTCCAACTACTAGATACCGAGTATCTAGTATCAAGTATCATTCTTACTTCGTGAAATACTTTATGTAATTCCCAATGCACACACTCATGAATTACAGTATTATTGAAAGAACCAACATTTCTCTTATAGACAACATCTTTATCTACCAAGATACTTCCTTTGCTAAAAGGCTTCGAGACAAGTTGGTCATTTTCAATCACCTCTACTTTAGTATCTTTAAAAACCATTTTACCAAAAACTGAATCATCTAATGTTAACTTCTCTCGATGTATCGAAAGTCCCATCTCAGCTACAATTAACTCTACCGGTATAGGAGTTGGCTGCCTAAGTGCTACAGGATAATATTTTTTAAGAAATGATTCTGCAATGTTATCAAATTCTTTCTTAGGAATGTACGGAACCCAATCCCTACTAAGCATCAAATTTTTAGTTTTTTTATATTGGTCAGATTTGAACTCTGCGTTATAAATATTAAAAACTTTAATACCTGAATCAAGCTCCATATCTACATAGACTGAAACGTACTTCGATTTCGTATCTAATTCCATTTCACCTTTAATATACTGACGAACAATGACATCTGCAATCACGATAATTTCAAGTTTCAGTTTTGAATTATCAACTACTTCATAGTAAATCTTATATAGTTCGAAATCATCAAACTCAATATATCCATTTGGTTCGGGTACCATGTATGTAGATAAATCAGTATTATCCTTATTATTGAAAATGAAACCTCTAACAGTTTTTATGATTAAATCCTGGTAAGTATCAAAAATATATTTATCGAACATCACTAAACCTCACTTGAATGTAGTAAGAATATTATATCACGTTTTGTAAACGCTTCGAATATGTGATATAATTTTTCTACTGGAGGTTTGAACATGACAGCAATTACTGACATTTTGGATGAAATTAAAGCATATATAGAGCGACAAGAATTTGATAAAAAGTATTTTAAAAGCAACGGTAATTCGAATGGGTTTGAAAAATTATTTGATGAAGATGTAATCAGCCATCTAAAGTCAAAATATCAAAATGAAAATATAAAATTTAATCTAATTACAGGACAGCACTTTCCAGATATGGATATAGTAATCGATGGAAATAAGTACGGAGTCGAATTAAAGAGTTCACAAAAAGGAGAGTGGTCTATTCCTGGTAACTCCACTTTAGAGAGTCAAACTGACGATGATTATATAATGATTTATCTTATATTTGGAAGTCGTACCTCTAATGAATACAAGTATGAAATATTATATGATGAATATTGGAGAGTTGCCTCCCAAATTAAAGTTACACATAGCCCACGTTTCATTATTGATATGAAAGCTCAACAGACTGTATTTAAAGATAATGATGACTATGAAGATTTTCGATGTAAAGATAAAAGGAATAAAAGTAAATTCTTAAGCGATTACCTAAAAGATAACACATCACATTCAACTTGGTATGCACCCTCAAATAATACATTTGTTTACGAGTTTAAATCCTTAGATGAAAAAAATAAAAATGAACTACGACTTTTCGCCTATTTACTATTCCCATTCGACGTACTTAATAATTCTAAGAAAAATCATCGAAACAACTATAGTAACTATGCAGAATTCTTAATAAATGATTATTCTGTTTACTCAACTAATTTACGAGATGTATTTACTGCTGCTGGCAAAGGAAAAATTTGTGGTGTTGAGGTCTCAAAATCTCTATATAATTTCTATCTCTTAAAGGATAAAATTAACCAAGCCTTAGCCGGTGCTAATGAAGAACTCGCAAAAAAAATTAAAAAAGCAGTTGGATATACAGGAAAGAAAGACATACAAACAGGGTATTGGTTTAGAATCGACAAATTTTTAAAGGATGAATTTGATGATGAGTTTACAAAAGGTAAATCAGGATACCTTGGTAAGGATAAGTTTAGCGACTTAATTTAACTTATGTATATAAGAAAGAAACGCATAAAATCATAATACCGCTTTATACGCTATTATGATTTTATGCGTTATCTTTTTTTATTTTTTTGATTCGAATCGACTCCCAGCTTACAGGATAGCAAACTAAATAAGATTCTGTAATGTATAATACACGCTTCTTGCAATATGCCAAGCCATTACAGGAGGAACAGCATTCCCAACAGCTTTATAAGCTGAGGATGCACTCGTTATAAAATTAAATGAATCAGGGAACGACTGGAGGCGAGCACATTCACGAACACTTAACCTTCTCCAACCGCTCATATCATCTTCATCGTCCAGAAATGTTCTATAGTGAGCCTCAATATTTCCATGGTGTTCTGCACGAATCGTAGGAGAAGGGCGATTAGCGTCAATCCTATTATTTCCTTGCATCTTTTTACCGGGATAGAATTTTGCTTTAGAAATATCTTTACTAGTATGATTAGGAATCCCAGAGGCATTCACTTTGTCCCATAAATCATCTATCCCATCACGAGAAGTTCTCCATTTCCTTCCAGTTTTTTCTCCAGTTTCGTCAAATAATATTTCAGGATAGTACTGATTTGCAACTGTCCCAAGATCCTTTCGAATTCCCATGATAATTACTCTTCGACGCATTTGCGGAACTCCATAGTCCGCAGCAGTCAAGACTCTATATTGAACATTGTATCCGTGCCTATCAAAATCATCTAAAATTATACTTAAAGCTGACTTGTCTACATCTTCTCCGTTCATGTTCTTTTTAGAATTTCGAATCCCGTCAACATTTTCGGCAATAAATATTTTTGGCCTATAGTGATCTATGACCCTTATCATTTGTAAGTATAGTTGTCCACGTTCATCACTCAAACCAGCTCTTTTTCCAGAATATGAGAATGTCTGACAAGGAAATCCGCCTAATACAACATCAACTGGCACATCTGGTAAATCCTCGTTAACATCTAAATCTGAAATACTTCTTCTTTCGACCTTATGATGAAAATTTGCTTCATAGGTATCTGCTGCTTGAGAAAAAATATCATTTGCAAAAACAATATTAAATGGATTCTTTTCATACTTGTCTCCCAAGTACTCAAACCCACCTACGAACCCAAGATCCATTCCACCTGCTCCTGAAAAAAGGCTAACAACATTTAATGGCCTAGAATCTTTTTCAACAGATGTACTCCGTGTATTTACTGTGTTATAATTATCATAATAGTACGAATTCGACATTTAATTTCCCTTTCTAGGAGGTTGCAATGGAAGTAAAAGATATTTTAGAATTATTTAAAACCAATATTGAAGATTTAAACCCAATTGATAAGAAATATTTGGTAAGTAAAGGCAATCAAAATGGGTTTGAGGAACTTGTACCAGAAATCGCTCAAAAAATTAAATCTGAGCTAAATGATGTAACTGTTTTTGATTATACCGTCCATCTAGGTCATCATTTCCCTGATATGGATTTAATTGTTAACCAAAAAAGATACGGTTTGGAGCTGAAAAGTAGAAATAATGGTTCCTGGGATACAAATGGTAATTCTGTTTTTGAAAGCATCACAGATGAAGATTATGAGGAAATCTTTCTACTTTTCGGTAGTAAAGAGCCCAATAGAGATCACCTACTAGTAAAATACGACTATTATTGGAATGTTACAACAGCAATTAATGTAACACATAGCCCACGATTTAAAATTAATATGAATGCTACCTCTAGCGTCTTTGCTAACTCTGAGGAATATAATAAGCTCAGAGAAATGGATGAAAAGCAAAAAGTAATATTCTTGCAAACCTATCTAAAAAAACATACATCAGGAGTGAAGTGGTTTGTTCCTCAATCAGAATCTTCAGAGTCAGTAAAACCTACCTCACTGAATAGTCTCCCCCTTGATCTCCAAAACCAGGTTAAAGCTGAAGTACTAGTCCTATTTCCACAAGATTTAATTACTTCAAAAAAGGCTGACTACTCTAGAGCCCATGAATTTATCATTTCTAACTACTTTTACTATAGTAGCTCCTTTAGAGATTTTTTTAGTGCTGGTGGTAAATGGAAATATAACGATACTGAATTTCCACAATCTCTAGGAACTCTACATAAATTAGCTCCTAAGATTAACGAAATTCTCTCTCACGCTAGTATCGAGTTTCAAGAATTAGCTTACCAAAACTGGGAAGAATTAAAAATCCCATTTGATAAAAAATCTTTTAGAGACGACTACCATAAAGTCATTAATTTTATAGGTGAGTATAATTTCTCACAAAAACTAAATGAAAGTAAGATAAATAGCTTATCAAACCTCTTATCACCCATTCAGCACTAAGCATTATACCATAAAAATCGTAGACGCGGTAATTGTCGCGTCTATTTTTTTTGATTTTAACGTTTGAAATTATCATGTTTTTTGATATAATTGTTGCATAATAAAGCAACAAAGGTGGTGCGCCATGTTTTCTGGAATTCGTCTTAAAGAAAAAAGAATTGAGAGAAAATTTAATCAGTCTGAAATTGCCTATAAATTAGGTATTAATAGAGCTTCATACAATAAGTGGGAATCAGGAAAATCTGTACCTAACCAAAAAAACCTTACTGCTCTTGCTACTATTCTTGATGTCCCCGTCACCTATTTCGAATCTGAATACAATATCGTCAATAACTATCTTCAGTTATCTCCCGAAAATCAGGTAAAAGCAGAGGAATATGTTGAGGAGCTTCTTCTTTCACAACAAACCTCAAACGTCACTCCACTCTTCTCAGTACAAGTGCTATCAGATATCCAACTCTCAGCTGGTCTCGGAGAAGGATTCTTTGACGAGTTTGAAACTGAAACAGTCTACTCTGATGAGGAACAATACGGTTACGACATTGCTGCTTGGATTGAGGGAGATTCTATGGAGCCGGTCTATAAGAGCGGTGAAGTCGCACTTATTCGATCGAATGGTTTCGACTATGATGGTGCGGTCTATGCATTATCATGGAATGACTCAGTTTATATCAAAAAACTCTACCGTGATGAGGATGGATTTAGAATAGTATCCTTGAATAAGGACTATCCAGTGAAGTTCATCCCTTACGAGGATGAGCCAAGAATTGTCGGTCTAGTTGTGGGACACTTCATGCCTGTAGAGGGGGTATAATCATGAATCTAAAGGATATTTTAGAACTTGGAACGTGTGGTTTCAACCCTGATTGTAAAGTTGAAATATTCTGTATGGATAACTTTGAAGATCGACTAGAGAATGAAGGATTCGATGAAATTCTTATTCCTCAAAATGAGGATGCAAAAATCTATCCTTACGCTTTTTTGATTGAGGATTCTATTTTAATTGCTATGACCGAGGAGGATGACAATACCAATGAATGTTAAAGAAATGATTTACATCAAAGACGAACGTATTTTCTTCAGCCCTGACAAATTCGAATACGACATTACTGACTATATCGGAGAACTTATCGAAGAGCTTGAAAAACTTAAAAGGAGATAATCCTATGGGCTATATCGACTATTCTATAGAACCTGAAAGTGACATAGCCTTCCTCGATATGAAGTCCTTCTACGCTTCAGTAGAATGTGTGGATAGAGGTCTGCATCCTCTCTACACATCACTGTGCGTCATGAGCCGTGCAGACAACTCGGCAGGATTGATTCTCGCTTCTTCTCCTATGTTTAAGAATGTCTTCGGTAAAGCAAATGTAGGTCGTTCCTACGACTTGCCATTTGATATCAACACTCGAAAATTCAGCTATCAAAATGGCTCGAGTTGATGGCATTGATGTCATATTACTTTGCCCGTCTGTGGAAACATATCAGCAGCATTTTTGGAACTATCGGTAGACGGGAACATATCCAGCGGTTTTTGACCATTTTAAGAAATTTCGGTATGAGAGAACCTATCAATGGAATTCTCAACACCAGCCTTTTAGAGATTAAGGGAAGACTCTATAGACTTCTTCATATTATTAACGAGTTCAGTCACCTCAGAATCCATTCCTTTCCACTTATCAATATACCCTCCTAGATAAGCCTTTCTTGCTTTGTCAAGTAAAATGGCATGCTCATAAGGTAATTGAGGTATTGCCCATTCAGCTGCCAGATCTTTTGATCTGATTTCACCAGTAGATGCTGTCACCCACATTCTGGCTAAAGTTAAAATCACATTGCGTTCGTCACCTTTAATGCTAGTTATCAACCCGGGCAACGATTCTTTAATTGCTTTTCGAATATCTGTCATTGGCACAGGCTCAATTACTTCTGTTGCCTTTGGTCCCAAAAGGTTAATACTATTTTTTCTTAGTTGTGCTA
>JAIMFC010000005.1 GCA_019794795.1 Streptococcus gallolyticus | reverse complement strand
AGTCAAGTAATAGAAGCATAACCTGAACAACGTTCAGCTAGCGTCTTTAGACGCTGCTGGAGACTAACGGCTTACAGCCGGTGTACAAGCCACCCGTTTTCACGGGTGGTTATGACTTTTAGAACACTTTGAAGAATGATTTTATAGGTCTTGTGATACAATAAAAATGCAAATAAATTTGACTAGTTTCAAAGGAGATACTCAACAAATGAAATGGAATTTTAGAAGAAAACAGCGATTTAGCATCCGTAAGTTGTCTATGGGTGTTATTTCCTTGTCGCTTGGATTTGCGATTTCACCTATTATTGGGGCGGACTCAGATAGCGGTACGAGCCAAAAGTCCTCTGTTAAGGGTTCGCTGCATTATGTTGTCAATGATGAATTGAGCAGTGATGACCGTAAATTGGTGCGAGAATTTGTTGATAATCAGGTGCTAGCTGAAGATGAAACGGCTTATTACTTTATCTATCGTGCGAAAAATAGTTTGCCTCATACTGGTCAAGCTTCTGATATGGTCTTGGTTGGACTTGGGACTGGCTTGTTAATTGTGGGAGTGGTTCTCAGTAAAGGCCGTCGCCGCAAAGTATTGAGTGCTATGCTGGTAACACTTGTTGGGGTGACGACCTTCAATCAACTTTCTGCCCTTGAAAATGAAAGATTGAGCCAATTTACAGAAGCCTTTACTTATGAAGCAGGAACAACTATCCCAACGCCGCCACAAAATCTTGGTCAATATGAATTTACGGGCTACTATATTGCTCTGAAGTCATCTACAGAAGGTAAAAAGACCGATGTTAGCCAGACCAAGCCAGTGACTTCAGAAAAAACGACTCCTGCAAGTGATGAGGTTGTTGTCCCAACAGATTATGTTCCTACAGAGGACAAACCTGCAGGAGACATCGCAGTCATTCCATCTGACAGTGTTCCGACGACCGATTTACCGTCAGAAACGATTTCTGATGAGGAGATTGTGCTTCCTGAATCGACAAGTCGTAAGGAAGTAGTTGCTGCAAGAAAGGCCTATGTAGCGGATTCAACTTTAGCATTTGGTGAAAAGTTCAATGATCTTGCTCCGGTAAATGGTGAAAAAGTCTATACAACAAGTTATCGTTTCAAGGACGGTAGCAAGGAAATTATTGCTAGCGAAGCCTTGACCAGCCAAACTCTTCCACAAAATGTAGTGTCCCAAGTTGGTAATCAAAAGGTGGAAAATCGGACTCGTACTGAAGGCAACGTAAGCATTCTGGAAGAAGTGACCACAACTTACTCAGTAAATCCAGAAACAGGTGAGCTACACACGCCAGTGGAAACGGTGCGGGAGATTTCACGGACAGAGATTACAACTCAAGTGAGTGAAGAAGTGGTGGAAGCTGGTGTTGAATACCGTGAGAATCCAGACGTGTATGTTGGTACGACCACAGTTCTTGATGAAGGACAAAACGGACTTGTGCGCATTGAGAAGACTTACCAGTTGGTAAATGGGAAAATCAATGGTCCATCCTTGAGCGAGACTCGTACTGTAATGGTAGAAGCTCGTCCACGCATTGTGGAACACGGAACAAAGCCAGTTGAAGGTCAAGTGGAAGTTGTGACGCGTGAACCAATCGCAAAGACTGAGACTGTTGAACTGGTTGATACCGCCTATGAAGACTTTGAAGAAGTTGTAACAGAAGGTCAAGATGGAGAGAAGATTACTCGTACGATTTATAAGACCGACAAAGGTCAGCAGACGAATGAAGCAATCTCTGTCACAGAAGATATTGTCACCCCAGTCAATCGTTTGGTTCGTAAGGGGACTAAGCCAATTTTAGGACAAGATACCACGACTGAAACAGCGGACATTCAAATAGAAACAGAATATGTTGATGATTCAGACTTGGAAGTTGGTAAGGAAGTAGAAATTTCTGCAGGTCAAGTTGGTCAGAAGACTATTACCAAGACCTACACGACAGAAAAAGGTGTCCGTACAGGTGAGCCAGTCCTTTCAGAAACCATTACAGTTCCCATGCAAAAACGCACTGTCAAACGTGGCACCAAGCCAGTTTCTACTGAAGAAATTGAACCAACTGTAACAGTGACAAATATGGAAGTCATTGACCAAGATCGTCAGGTCAATCTGACTACGACGACTGCTGATCCAAGCAAGCTCATCGAGTCTACTAAGACAAATATTTACTTCAATGGTACACTGGTCAAATCAGTAGATACCAAGGACTTGACGGCTGTAACAGACTTAGAATACGATAAGCTGTATGATATTGAAACCGTTGTAACCTATACTTACAATGGTGAGAAGAAAACGAAGATTGTTGATCGCCGTGAGGATGTTTGGTTAACCTACAAGGCGCTTGAAATTAAGAATATTGACAAGCTCTCGCTCTATTACTTGGATGAAAATCAGCATTATGTAGCGGTAGATGCCTTGACTGCTGTACCGGGCGATGTAACCAATTACTATCTCCGTGTGCAGGACAAGGGTTACAAGGATATTTATCTCAAAGTAGACTCCATCGCTGCCAAGTGTACAGATGGCTTTACAGTCAAGACGCATTTGGATGAGTTGAAGCAAAATACTAAAGGTCAATTATCAGATGTCGTTGAGTTTGTCTTGCCAAAAAAATTGGATTCTGGTGTGGATACAGCTATCAAGACTTTTGCGGATTTGATTGCGAAAATCACGGCTAATCCAGCTGGTAGCTACGAAATTGGTTCCGATTTAGATGCTTCAACCGTATCCTTGACCAATCATCAAACAGCCTACATCACGACTGTGTTTACAGGAACATTAACAGGTATGAGTAATGGGCAAACCTTCGCTATTAAAAATTTAGCAAAACCATTGTTCAGTAAATTATCTAGTGCTACTATCAAGGATTTGGACTTGCGTGAAGTTACTATTGACCGTCCGAACGATAGTGTTCTAGCAGAAGCAGGAACAGGTGTCTTGGCTTCTAAAGCTGATAAAACTACTGTTACAAATGTTGCAGTTGAAGGAACTATCAAGGTAGCTCGAAATGTGGGCGGGATTATTCATGAAGCAACCAATTCAACCTTGAAGAACGTTTCCTTTGAAGGTACTATCGAGAGCAACCAATCTGCGGGCTCATTAGGCTCTTCAGAAGGTTCGATTGTTGGTAGTATTTCTGGAACCAGCATTGACCAAGCTAAGTCTATTGTTACCTATACTACTAAAGTGACGGATGGACGTTGGACAAATGCAGGCGGTCTGGTTGGTAAGGTAGCAAATAGCAGCCGTATTACCAACTCAAGTATCGTGGGAACCATGACCAATACTGGTGCGGTTGACAAGTATGTTGGTGGAATTACAGGTGCTATTTCTTACGGAAGTTCTTCTTCTCGTATTGAAAATGTCTCTTCAACTTTGACTTTGACTGGTCCAATCAAACGCACCATTGCCGAGGAAAGCCAAATCGGTAAACAGACAAAAAATGTGACGGAAACGGCTGTTGATTATGGAGTGACAGCGACAACCAAGGATACAGACCGTATCAGTGTTGTACAGTCAGTTGACTACTCTATCTTGCCAATGTATGACGCAGCACGTGAGCAGCTCTACCGTAATTTGGAGAAATTATTCCCACTTTACAATCCAACTTATATCATCCGTGCAGGAAATGGCATGAGTTTGGAGAGCGATTTGGTCAAGAAGGTACTGATTTCGGCAACTCCGATGAAGGACAAGGAATTGGTACGTGATGAATTTACGCAAAAAGAAGCCATCAACGGCCTCTACCTTCTCTACGCAGACGGCAGTCATCAGCAAGTCGCAGCTAGCTATACTGGTACTTTCAATGACCGCGTAGCAGAATATACGACAGCAGATGGTATCCAATTTACCACTGAAAAGTACCTATCTGACGAGTTCAAGTCAGCTGTGCAGACCATTAAGACTGCCTTAGCAGGTATGACAGACTGGGATGCTATTATCAATGCACAGAAAGAACGGATCGTGGCTTCTTACCAGCCAACAGATTGGGATATTACCCTTTACCGCCAGTTTTACAATAAGCCAGAAGCTACTGTTTCAAAAGAACAAGTTATTGCGGAAATCAAAGAAATGCATATGAAGGATTTCCAACTTGGACATGTCTGGGCAGAGATTTCCAAAGACTTGGATGGCTATATCGGTAAATTCCTAGCTAGCAACCATTCTATCGGAGATTACGATGTCGTGACGCGGCAAGTGCTGGACAACAAAGAAAAATTTGTTCTCGGTCTCACGGCACTTCATCGTTGGTATGATTTCGGATTCAACGGAACAAATATCGCAGATACCGTGACATTTGCTAAAGGTTTCTACAAGGAAAATACAGCAAGTACACTGGAGTGGTTGCTACAAATGGGTGATGCGGGTGTAGCACGTGATACCAATATGGTGGGAATTACCAATCTGGTTGCACAAAAGGCTGGTGCGTCAGAAGTGATTAGTTTCTTGGAATTGAATGGTGACCTCTTCTTGCCAAATGGTAAAACACTGACGTCTATGTCAGAATGGTTCAAGAATACAAGCAAGGCCTGGATTAGCGAAGTACCATCAACGATCTTGCCAGGAGCCGCTGGTACGGAAACGGTATGGTCACGTTTGGCTTATGGCTACAACAATATCAATGACAATACACCAAAACAATACCGTAACATGCTCTTCCCATCTCTGACCTTGCCAGAAAATACTGTCTTGTTCACGGCGAATGAAGCAGGATTCAGTGTGTCGGCTCTTGAAACCTATATTGACAAGTCATTGGCAACAAGCAATCTGACTGAATACCAAAAACAATTGGCTAATCTGCGCGTCATGTTCGAAGACACTTCTCGCCGTATGAATGGTTTCTTTGAGACAGTTCAGTCTATCGTTGGCGAAACTGGTCAGAAGAACCTTGTCCGTAATCAGCCTTGGTATGTAGTAGATACCTATAAGATTAAGCAGGACAATGAATGGGCAAAATATGGCCAAAGTTACGACTATGTCAGATATTTCTTGAATCCTTTGAATCGCTTTGGCCGTAATAACGGTACAGGTGCCTTTGCAGATGGTAGTATGACCCAGTTTGTTTACTACTCATTGTTGGGTGGTGGAGGCATCTTTGCCCACGAAGCAACCCACAATACAGACGGTTCTGTTCTCTTCAATGGTTGGGGCCGCCGTACAGGTTCTGGTGGTGAAGATTATGCGACTGGTATGTTTGAAACACCAGGAACAAATCAGCCATATTATGGTTTGAACTTGACTTTCGACAATACTGCTGGATATTCTGACCACCCAGATCGTTACCATAACAAGTCTTATACTGATTTGAATTCTGATGAAAAAGTGACCAACTACATGCATGGTATCTTTGATGTTATCTACACCATGGATGCTGCAGAAGGTGAGGCCATTATTGAAAGCAGTAATCCTAATAAGTATAAGTGGTTCAAGAAGATTGAGAAGGTATCCGTTGAGAACACGGCTACCGCGAACAAGTACAAGGATGTTGGGACCAACTTAACTGCGGACGAATTTGCCAGCATGAAGATTGATTCATTGGATGACTTGGTAAACAATCACTTGGGTGCTTCGCGTAATGGACAAGAAGGTTCATGGGAGGCTGGTCGAAACAACTATGTTAGCGTTCCACTTTTCAATTCTATCTGGGCTGCTCAGCATGCTAATGATGGTATTTCAGGTGGAGCTTCCTTCCGAGTGATTGCCTTTGAAATGTTAGCTGAGTTTGGATTTACAGATGGACTTGCGTCATTTGTATCTGACCGTTATGCGATGGAAGCCAAAGCTGCTAGCGGCAAGGTTAATGATGATTTTATCTTGTCGAAGATTTTTAATGGGAAATACACAAGCTATGAAGCCTTCCGTATTGCCATGTACAATGAGCGCAAAGCCAATGCAGCAGCTGGTATGCAGTCCATCACTGTAACTGTTGGTGGTAAAAACTACACTATCAATAACTATGAGTCCCTTAAAACAGCCATGAAGGCGGCAGTAGCGCTGGATGAAGCTGGGAACAAGGAAAGAGATTCATCAAATGTTTGGGGCTTGAAACGTCAAATCTATCAAAAATATCTCAACTTGACAGATGATTTCAAGACTAGTATTTTCACAAAATAGCAGAAAACCAACCCAAAATTCGGGTTGGTTTTTTGTAGAATAATGAGTCAAAAATATTCTTAAAATCCATTTTGTTGGCTCAGTTCTTTGAACCAATGACCAGATTTTTTGATGTGGCGGCTTTGGTCAGTTAGGTCTAATTCAATCAAACCATAGCGATTCTTGTAGCTATTGAGCCAAGACCAGCAGTCGATAAAGGTCCAGACCAGATAGCCTTTACAGTTGGTACCTTCCTGAATAGCTCGGTGGAGTTCCGTCAAATGGTCCTTGATAAATTCGATACGGTAGTCATCCTGAATGGTGCCACCCACCTTGAATTTTTCTTCGCCTTCAACCCCCATACCATTTTCAGTCAAAATCCATTCAATATTGCCATAGTCATTTTGGATATTTTGTGCAATATCATAGACCCCTCGTTCATAAATTTCCCAACCGCGGTGAGGATTCATTTTCCGCCCTGGCATTTGGTAATGGTCATAGTAGAATTCTGGGAAGAATGGTGAGTCTGGGTGTGACAGATATTTTGGAGCCGCAACTCGAAGAGGCTGGTAGTAGTTCACACCTAGGTAGTCTACGATGTTCTCGCGAATAACTTCTAAATCACATTCTTCAAAGCTTGGAAGTAGGTCATGGTGTTTGATAATCTCTATCAACTCAGCAGGATAACGCCCTTTCACAGATGGATCCAAGAAGGATTTGGCTTGGAATAATTCTGCAATGCGTGCGGCCTTGACATCTGCTGGATGTTGGCTGCGTGGATAAGCAGGAGTCAAGTTGAGAACGATACCGATTTTCTTGTCTGGATTGATTTGATGACAAGCCTTTACAGCCAAAGAGGAAGCGAGTTGCGTATGGAAAGCAACCTGTACACCAGCTTTAGCATCAACAGCAGCTGGGTAATGATTTTGGTAAAAATAGCCGTGCTCGACTGGAACGATTGGCTCGTTGAAGGTAATCCAGCGGTCTACCCATTCATCAAATTCTTCAAAGCAAATACGGGCATAGCGTTCATAGGCAACAACAATCTCGCGCTTTGTCCAGCCCCCTTTTTCCTCCAAAACCATGGGAAGGTCAAAGTGGTAGAGATTCACCAACAGTTCAATCCCTCTTTCTTTCACGCCACGGAAAACTTGTTTGTAAAATTCTAAGGCGATAGGATTGATAGCTCCGTCTCCGTCTGGGATCAAGCGTGACCACTGGATAGAAGTCCGAAAGGCAGTGTGTCCAGTTTCCACCAGTAAGTCCAAATCTTTTTCAAAGTGCTGGTAGAAAGTAGAAGTTGTTTCAGGGCCGATTTCTTGGTGGAATTTTTGTGGTTCCAGCTTGAACCAGTAGTCCCAAGTACTGTCCCCCTTACCGTCTCCTTCAATTCGGCCCTCCGTTTGTACACCTGAAGTTGAAGAACCCCAGAGGAAATCTTTTGGAAATTGAATCATAATAATCTCTCCTTGATAGTGTCTCAGTTTCATCTTAGCATATGAGTTAGAAAAAAAATTGTACAAATAATATGAAGGTTTCTACAAAATATAGGACTGTTATGGGCTCTAAGGAGTGCCTAGATTTTAATGGTATAATGGTCCTATAATATGGAATTGTAAAACGGTTTCAATTAGTGTAAGATAAAGAGGTGTCATAAAAGAGGGGGACTTATGAAAAAATTCTTGATTCATTCACTTTTACGGCTCTATTCCATGATAACAATTTGTATTTTGCTCTTGATTGCTGGTGTCATTTCGGTCAACAACATGCAATCGTATTTGCGAGATGTAGAGAAAATGCAGGTAGATGTAGCAACGCAATTGGAATCAGATGCCAATCGAATGTACCATATGGCCTCGGAAGAAATATACGATATTTTCCACAATGAAGTCCGCCTAGAAGGTGTCTACAAGTATTTTGAAATGTCTCCAGCAGACTATGCAAAGTGGAACTTGGACCAAACGGATATCTGGTTTGCTAATCCATCCTTGCACCAAAATATTATAGATATTTACCGTAGAAATGACTTTATTAAAGGGATAGATATTGCGCTCACTAGTGAAGATTCAGTCTTTGTTTCGACCAATCTCATGAAGAGTGGTAAGCAGATTTCTGCCAAGGATTACCGCAAACCCAAAAATGCATTTTCAATCGCTGTGCATAGTCAGCAAAATTTTGACGTCATGGCCATTGTGTATATCACAGTGGATGCGTCCTATTTTGAAAATCTGGTAATGGATAGGACTGATTTGCCTGTTTATATCAATATCCGCCTAAATGATTCTCCGTTTTTCAGCATGAACAGCGCAAAAAATACCTTACTGCATGAGCAAAATTTGGGCAATCGCTCGCGCGTGCAAATTGGGGTAAAAAAATCTGCTATTCGGATGGATATGTTGAAGTTAGTAGGTGGTATTCTCTGTTTGAGTCTGATAGTTGGTATTTTGCTCTTGCTCATCTTACAGCGAGTTTTTGCTAACTATGGTAATCAGGTCAGCGACTTAGTTGAAACTATGCAAAATATTACCAGCCGTGACCGTGATTTGCGGATTAATTTGGACCACAAGCGGCGAGAATTGTTGACAATTTCTACCAATATCAATGAAATGCTAGACTATCTTGAAGAATCCAGTCGAGAAATTTATACACTGGAAATAGCCCAGCAGGAAGCCAATTTACGTGCTTTGCAATCACAGATAAATCCACATTTCCTTTACAACACCTTGGAATTTTTCCGCATGTATGCTGTGACACATGACCAGGATGAATTAGGAGATATGATTTATGAGTTTAGCACTTTGATGCGAAATAGTATTTCACAAGAAAAGACAACAACTATTCAACGTGAGTTAGAATTCTGTGAGAAGTTTTCCTATATTTGTCAGCTTCGTTTTCCAAAGTCAATCGCTTATTCTTATCAAGTATCGGCGGATTGTCGGGATGTGGAGATTCCAAAGTTTGCCTTGCAACCCTTGATTGAGAACTTTTTTGTCCATGGTATTGACTACAAGAAGAAGTCAAATGCGATTAGTGTCAAGGTTTATCGTGAGCAATCTGGTGTTTGTATCCTGATTCGAGATAATGGAAAAGGGATGTCTGCGGAAACCATGGCAGAATACCAAGAAATGGTGGCCAAGGATATTTATCGGGAAACGAGTTCCGTTGGTATTCAAAATATTCATCAGCGCCTGCGTCTATATTTTAAAGATGCCTACAAGATGGAAATTAGCAATAGTCCTTTTGGTGGACTGACCTACTTGATTAGAATTGAGGGAGTATGAAATTGCAAAAAGTAATGTTAGTTGACGACGAGTATATGATTGTCGAGGGCCTAAAAAAATTGATTCCTTGTGAAGAGTTAGACCTAGAAATCGTCCATACTGACGAAAATGCGGAATCAGCCTTAGCCTATTTAGCAGAAAATCCTGTAGATATTGTTATCACAGATATTTCCATGCCGGATATGACAGGTCTGGAAATGATTGCTGAACTGAAAAAAATCTCGCCAACAACAGACTGCATCGTCCTGTCAGGCTACCAAGATTTTGATTATGCCCGTCAAGCAATCTCTCTAGGGGTTGTCGATTACTTGGTCAAACCAGTTAACCGTACTGCCTTGACAGATATTTTGGCTAAGCTGGTGGACAATCGCAGTCAAGATAATTGGTCTTGGGCTAGAGAATTCTTAGCAGGACATGAGGAGAGTTTGAAGGAGGTGGATGTTGAAAAATTCCAAGATCAAACCTTCTATATTTCTGCTGGAAGTATTGAGAGTCAGGGGGCTGTTTCTCAGTTTGCAGCGACTATTTTAGGCAAAAATATTTACCTTGATTTATGGAAAGAAAAGCCAGTTGGCAACTTTCTTTCACTTGAAGAATGCCACTTTACTGTAGAGCAAGTGCATGAATTGTACAAGGAAATTCAGCAACAACTCTACTATGCAGATACGGAGAGTCAAGCGGCAGATGTGTCTCAAGATCCTTACAAACTTTTGTCTGATAAATTAACAACGGGCCTCTTTTCAGAATTTGTCTCCTTACTACCAGAGGTTGGTGAGCTCTTAAAAGCTCGGAAAACGCCCATGTATCTGACCCAGCAAATCTTTGTCCAGCTCATGTCAGAAGTTTATCAGCACCTCAACAAGTTTGATACCGAGAACTTCCATACGGTAGTGGATGCCATTCATTCTTATCATACTTTGGAAGAAATGCTGGGCTACGTACGCGAGGAGGTCAATCAACTTTGCCAGACACATCGCTATAGTGCTCACGTGGCTGCTGTGCTGAAAATTGTCAGCGAGGACTACCAGCAAGAATTGACCCTAAAAATGATGAGTGACCGTCTTTTCTTGAACGCAGTCTATCTAGGTCAAATCATCAAAAAAGAAACCGGAGCACCATTCTCAGAACTGCTTAATCGTCAACGCATTAAGGTTTCTCAGCAATTACTGATGACAACAGACAAGAGTATCGAGGAAATTTGTTTCCAAGTTGGTTACAATAATGTCGGCTATTTCTACAAAATCTTTAAACGCTTCTGTAACGAATCTCCTAAAGTTTACCGAGAGCAATTAGAAGCACGTAAAAAATAATAAAAACTCTCAAATGGTTGTGGTTCAACTGTTTGAGAGTTTTTGTGTTTATGGCAAGATAGAGCGAGTAAATGTGAGTTCTTGAGCTTCTAGTAACTGGCTGTGTTGGATTGTTTTGAGAACTTGGCCGTCTAACTGCGCACTTGATAAAAATTGGAAGTGCTGGTAGGCGTTGTCACAGCGAATGGTCAGCCATTTATCCTTTTGAGAAAGGTAGAGCTTGACTTCTTCAAAATAAGGCAGGCCGAGTTGGTAGTCCCCATTTCCAGGACAGACAGGGTAAAAGCCTAGACAGGACCAGATATACCAAGCTGACATAGAACCATTGTCTTCATCACCAGGATAGCCATCAAAACTTGGTCTGAACAGTTGATTGCGTAATGCATGAATCATTAAGGCCGTGTACTCTGGTTTACTTGTCCATTGGTAGAGGTAAGGAATATGAAAACTTGGTTGGTTGGACAGCGCTAGTTGCCCAAATTGCACCTGCGCCATTTCGCTCATTTCATGGATTTCATATCCGTAGCCGTCTACTGCAAAAATCGGTTCATCCTTGCAGAGTTTGAGGAGATAATCGAGGAATTTGTCTTCCCCACCCATTAGTTCAATCAGTCCTTCAATATCATGTAAGGGAGCTAAACTAGCTTGAATAGCTGAGCATTCTGCGTAATCTTTTCCCCAGCTATAGGGATTGAAGTTGGTATTGAATTGTCCTTGTCGATTTTTTGAGCGAATATAGCCCGTTTGGGAGTCGAATAATTGACGGTAGCCTAAACTTTTTTGGAAGTATTTATCCGCGATCTCTGGACGAATGATATTGGCGACTTTTCCGATACAGTAGTCGCTATAGGCATAATCCAATGTGTGACTGACACTTTCGCGAAAATCATTTGGCAGATAGCCATACTGGTCAAAGACATCAGCACCGTGACGACCATAACGCAGGTTTGGATCTGGTTTTTCCCGTGTTTCAATCATAGCCTCAAGAAGTTGTGGCATGAGGTCTGGACATAAACCTTTTTGACAGGCATCCGCAATAACACCGTCCACCAAGGTACCTGGCATAATGCCTCGTTCATCAGGGGACAACCATTTTGGTAAATAGTCGGTATCTTGATAAAAGTTGTAAATACCTTCTAAAAATTGCTCTAGGTAATCACTGTAGGACAGACTGAGCAGAGGATAGTTGGAGCGGAAGGTATCCCAGTAGCCATTATTGGTAAAGAATTTTCCAGCTTTTGCAGAACGACTTGTCGTATCATAATGCCATTCTTTTCCGTGAGCATCTACTTCGTAGAAGGTTTGTGGGAAAAGCAGGGTACGATAGAGACAGTGTCCAAACATTTCTGTAGAAGTTTCACCAGCTTGAGTCACTTGGATACGATCAAGCAGACTCTGCCATTTATCTTGAGTCTTTTGACTTTCGCTTGCAAAATCTTGAATTTGACGGAGGTTGAAATCAGCTTGCTCTTGACTGATGAAGGAGGTTGCTAGGCGACATTCTACTGAAGAATGGGCAAATTGAATCCAGCTATGCAATTCCTGTCCCGTTAACTCAGATGATTTTTCTCTATCAAGATTTTCAAAAGCAGTGATAGGTTGGTCAAATTTCAGGGTCACATACATGCTGAAATGAGGGTCTTGGGTTTCGCTGGCATTTTCCAAACGTGCCTGTATGGTGTAGTCATCAACTTGATGATAGTCGCTCCAACCTGGAGCATAGAGGGCAAGTTGGATAGCTTCGGTCGCTGTCAATGTTAGACAAGCACCGTAGAGAGTTGGGACTAATTCAGTCTTCAACTGGTATCGAGTTGACTCAATTTGCAGTTTATTTGGACTAAAAATGGCCTTGTCACGTAAATAACTGGACTGACGAAAGAAAATATCTGTTGACTTGGGGCAGTTGGTCATAGGTGTCAAGAGCAACCATGAAAAATCTCCAAGCCATGGACTAGGCTGGTGTGTCAAGCGAATCCCTTGATAAACTGGTTCATGAGGATTGAAAAACCAAGAACCCTTATCCTGATTGGTCTGTAGAGCAAAATAATTCATTCCGAAAGGATAACCCGTCAAGGGCAAGGTATTGCCGTTTGAAAAAGCGTGGCTATTGTAGGTGCCGACACGAGTATCAATATCTGTTACTAAAATGGTCATATACATGTCCTCTATTTGTAAATTTCCTTCTTATTTTATCATGTTTTTTAAGAAGAATTTGCGCGATAAAAAGAGCTGAAAAGTTTTGTAGAAGAATGCATTTAGTTTGTGTATGACGAATTTCTGCTAGGTTTATTAAACTATACTTGAGATAGAAGATAAATTTAGTTCGGAGGAAAATATGTTATATACAAAAGAAAAAGTTGACCAATGGTTGCAAGAAATTATCGAAAAAACAAGCGACCACCCAGCATGGGGACAAGTCTTTAGCCGTTGCTACACAGACACCTTGGACAATACTGTGAAAATTTTGGAAGATGGGACTAGTTTTGTCTTGACAGGTGACATTCCGGCTATGTGGCTGCGCGATTCAACAGCCCAACTCAAGCCTTATCTATTTTTAGCCAAGGAAGATGAGAAACTACGTTCAACCATTGTCGGCTTGGTCAAACGCCAAATTCGTTTGATTTTGAAAGATCCTTATGCCAATTCATTCAATGAAACGGATAATTGGAATGGTCACCATGAAACGGACCATACCGACTTAACTGGCTGGGTCTGGGAACGTAAATATGAAGTGGATTCTCTTTGCTATCCTTTGCAATTAGCCTATCTACTTTGGCAAGTAACAGGCGAAACAGCTCAATTTGACCAAGAATTTTTCCAAGCCTTGGAATTGATTGTCAGCGTGTGGGAAACAGAACAACGCCATGCAGAAAAATCTTCATATCGTTTTGTTCGTGATACAGACCGTCAGGAAGATACCCTTGTCAATGATGGTATGGGACCAGATTGTGCCTATACAGGTATGACGTGGTCAGCTTTCCGACCAAGTGATGATGCTTGTATTTATTCCTACTTGGTACCGTCTAATATGTTTGCAGTAGTCGTTTTGGAATACGCCATGGAAATTTTGCCAGCTATGTCTAAGTCTCTAGATCTCAACCTGCTAGAACGAATTGATAATCTGCGCCACAGTATTGATACCGGTATTATGGAGCATGGATTGACAAAAAATGCAGCAGGAGAAACCATTTTTGCCTTTGAAGTAGACGGTCTCGGAAATGCCTCTGTGATGGATGATCCAAATGTACCAAGCCTGTTAGCGGCACCCTATCTAGGCTATTGTTCGATTGACAATGACATCTACCAAGCAACTCGTAAAACCATTCTTAGCTCAGAAAACCCATACTACTATGAGGGAAGTCATGCGGCCGGTATCGGTTCAAGTCATACCTTCTACCGTTATATTTGGCCGATTGCCCTCTGTATTGAAGGATTAACTACGAAAGATAAGGCAGAAAAAGCACGAATCTTGGACCTCTTGGTAGCTTGTGATGGTGGTACAGGTGTCATGCATGAAAGTTTCCATGTTGATGACCCAAGCTTGTATTCACGCGAATGGTTCTCATGGGCCAATATGATGTTCTGTGAGTTGGTATTGGATTACTACGATATGAAAGTTGAGGTATAAGATGACGAGAGAGACAGTTCACATTATTTCCCATTCTCACTGGGACCGCGAGTGGTATCTTCCTTTGGAAGCACACCGCATGCGTCTCGTTGAGCTCTTTGATGATTTATTTGAGCTTTTTGAAAATGATCCTGAGTTCAAGAGTTTTCATCTGGATGGCCAGACCATTGTTTTAGATGATTATTTGGAAATTCGCCCGCAAAATCGTGAAAAGGTGTTGAAATACATTCAAGAAGGAAAATTGAAGGTGGGCCCCTTCTACATTTTGCAGGATGATTATCTGATTACCGATGAAGCACATGCTCGTAATGCCTTGATTGGACACTTGGAAAGCAAGAAATGGGGAGCTGAAGGTCATGTACCAGTTGGCTACTATCCAGATACCTTTGGAAATGTCGGACAAATTCCACAGTTAACCAAGCTATCAGGTCTGGACACAGTAGCTTTTGGTCGCGGTGTAAAACCAATCGGCTTTGACAACCAAGTTCTCTCAGATGATGTTTTCCAATCCTCTTTCTCTGAAACGACTTGGCAAGGAGCAGATGACAGCCAGGTGTTAGGCGTTCTTTTTGCGAATTGGTACAGTAATGGAAATGAAATCCCAGCAGAACCAAGTGCTGCTAAAGAATTTTGGGACAAGAAACTGGCTGACGCTCGTAAATACGCTTCAACGCCTCATCTTCTCTTTATGAATGGCTGTGACCACCAACCTGTCCAAAAAGACCTGAGTCAAGCTATTCAAGTAGCCCGTGACTTATATCCAGACATTGACTTTGTCCATAGTGATTTCAAGCAGTACACAGAAGCCGTGGCTGCGTCAGACCAGACAGAATTGTCAGTGGTAAAAGGTGAATTGACCAGTCAGGAGACAGATGGCTGGTATACCTTAGCAAATACTGCCTCAACACGTATTTACCTCAAACAGGCCTTTGATAAGGCAAGCAGTCTCTTAGCTGAAGAAGTTGAACCTTTCGCAGTTATATCGGGTCAAGTATACCCAAGTGATGAATTGTCCTACGCTTGGAAACTGCTCTTGCAAAATGCACCGCACGACAGTATCTGCGGCTGCAGTATTGATGAAGTTCATAGCGAAATGGAAGTACGCTTGGCGCGTGTCCAACAAGTAGGAGAATTCCTCTTGCACCGCACTTTTGACCAATGGTCTAACCAGCTGGACACCGAAAAGCTCTCTGATGTAGCCTTTGCAGTAGTCAATCCGACTCTGCACCGACAAACCAAGACCATTTCGGTTGACTTGACAGTAAAAAAAGAAGCCTTGATGGCTGGCAAATTAGCTGAAACTCATGCCGAATTAAGCCAGTTAGCCTTGCCAAAATTCCGTGTAGAAGATGCTGAAGGAAACAAAGTAGCTGCTAAAATTGAAGATTTAGGTGCGATTTTTGACTATACCTTGCCAAAAGACAAGTTCAGACAGGCTGGCTTTGCACGTAAACTTCGTGTCACGCTTGCTCTCGAAAATATGGCACCCTTGTCTTGGAATAGTTTCCAATTAGTGGAGGAAAATCAAGTCTGTGAAGAAGAAGCTGTAACCTTTGAAAATAACTTTCTGGCGATTCATTTCCAAGACGGACAAGGATTGACGTTGACAGAAAAGGCTACAGGACGTATCATTGAAAACTTCCTCTCCTTCGAAGATGTCGGCGACATGGGAAATGAGTACATTTTTGTTCAGACAGCGGATGGAGAAAAGGTGACTGCAAAAGCGCGTGCCCTTCGTCCTCTGGAAAGAATCGGTTCTATGCAGCGTTTCGTGGCAGATTATAGGTTAACAATCCCAGTTAGCGCAGCGGATACCTTGTTGGCAGAGCAAATTGAACTGGTTGAGTGTATGAAACGTCATAGCCTTCGGTCAGAAGAAAAAATGGACTTGCCAATTCAAGTGACCTTTACCATGTATGACCACTCGCCGCAGCTTCACATATCAGCTCAGTTTACAAACCAGATGAAAGACCACCGCGTTCGCGCGATTCTGGCGACAGGTCTAACTGCTGACCACCACGAGGCGGATTCAACATTTGAAACGGTAGTTCGTCCAAACACACCGTCTAAATATTGGGAGAACCCAAGTCATGCCGAACGCCATCGCAGTTTTGTTTCCTTGGCGGAAGAAAATGGCAGAGCAGTGACCGTGTCTAGCAAGGGCTTGCATGAGTACGAAGTGGTAGACAAGTCTCATTTGGTGCTAACTATCTTGCGAGCGACTGGTGAACTTGGTGACTGGGGCTATTTCCCAACACCAGATGCCCAATGTCTACGAGAGTTTCAAGTTGATTTTACAGTAGAATTCCATGCAAGTGCTGATAAATATGCTGCCTACAGCCGAGCTAAAGCCTTTGCCAGTAATATCCTTGCTAAGCAAGTTACTTGCCACAGTGGAACCATTGCCCTTAGTGGAATCAAGCAGCTTCACCCTGCCTTGGAAGATGATAAACTCTGCGTGACCAGCCTGAAATTACGTGAAGAAGACCAAAAAGCGCTTATTCGTTATTATAATATGGCTGATCATCAAGTTGAGTTAGAAGGTCATCAAGCTCAGTGTCTTGATTTACTTGAAAAAGAAATTCCTGTAGAAGCATCGCAGGTTCGCCCACAAGAAATTCGGACAGAATTACTAGATTAGGAGTTGCCTATGACCATTGCTTGTTTTGATATCGGAGGGACAGGGGTCAAGTTTGCAGCCATTAAGGAAAAACAAATCTTGAACAAACAAACCTGTCCAACCCCAGAGAAGCTAGAGGAATTGGTGGCATGGATAGAAGAGCAAGTTGTTTCTACTTCAGAAGTGACGGCGATTGCTATCAGTTTGCCTGGTTCTGTCAATCCTGAAACGGGTATTGTTGAAGGGATTAGTGCTGTTCCTTATATTCATGGCCCTTCTTGGTTTGACCTACTGGCACATCTGCAGTACCCAATTTTTATGGAAAATGATGCCAATTGTGTTGGGCTGAGTCAACTGGCTGCTCAAGAAGAATTGGAAAATTTTGCTTGTGTCGTGATTGGGACAGGAATCGGCGGTGCCGTTGTATTGGATAAAAAATTGATGAGAGGTTGGAAAGGCTATGCTGGCGAATTTGGCTATATGCTGTCAAATCCTCTGATCAACTGGTCTCAAGAGGCTTCAACTGGTAATATGGTGGCGCGTGTTCGCCGTGGGAAAGCCAGTCAAGACTGGGACGGACTAGCTGTATATGCTGCTGCAGAAAAAGGAGATGCAGTCTGCCAAGCAGCTCTTCAGAACATGTATGACAAATTAGCCTTAGGCCTGATCAATATTTTCTACTGTTTAGGAACCAAGGATATTTTTCTAGGAGGCTCTATCAGTCAAAATGAAGAATTTATTGCAGGAGTTCGAAAAGCCTTAGTAGCTATTCAGGCAGTAAACCCTGATATTCCTCACATTCCTAGTATTAAGCCCTGTCATTTCCATGGAGAGGCAAATCTCATGGGGGCTTACATGCTAGCAAAACTTACTTAACATCGCTTGTTTATAGACCAAAGCTGGAGGAGATTACCCTTCAGCTTTTAGAATAATTTAAGTCAATTGTGCTACATTGTCACTATATTGGTTTTATCATGAATTTTCAGTGTTCGTGATATAATAAGAGAATAGAGTATAAAGAGGTAGGGAGGAAAAAGATATGATTAAATTGTTACTGGTGGAAGACGATTTGAGTTTATCGAACTCCATATTTGATTTTTTGGATGACTTTGCAGATGTCATGCAAGTTTTCGATGGCGAAGAAGGGCTTTATGAAGCCGAATCTGGCGTTTATGATATCGTTCTTTTAGATTTGATGTTGCCTGAAAAAAATGGCTTTCAAGTTTTAAAAGAATTGAGAGAGAAAAATGTGACAACACCAGTTCTGATCATGACAGCTAAAGAAGGGCTAGACGATAAAGGACAAGGATTTGAACTTGGAGCAGATGATTACTTAACCAAGCCATTTTACTTGGAAGAGCTGAAAATGCGTATTCAAGCTCTCTTAAAACGTACAGGTAAGTTCAATGAAAATACGTTGACCTATGGAGATGTAACTGTCAATCTAGCAACCAACACCACAACTGTGAACGGAAAAAATATGGAACTCTTAGGAAAAGAATTTGATTTGTTGGTTTATTTCTTACAGAATCAAAATGTCATTTTACCAAAGACACAGATTTTTGACCGCCTTTGGGGATTTGATAGTGATACAACCATCTCTGTCGTTGAAGTTTATGTATCAAAGATTAGGAAAAAATTGAAAGGATCCACTTTCGGAGACAATCTACAGACTCTTCGCAGTGTTGGTTATATTCTAAAAAATGCTGAATAAACTAAAAAAAGGACTTCATACGGATAATTTTTCATACTTTATCCGTTATTTTGCTGTTTTTACACTGATTTTCGGGCTTATGTCCATCATCATCTTGAACCTCATGCGTGCGACTATGTATCATACGTCTGATGAGACCTTCAATCAAATCCATGAAAATCCTAGCTTAGTGATTAACTTTGCCTTAGCAAGAGGAACCGTACCCGATGTCAATTGGTTTAATGCTAATGCGGATGATGGCAGACCAAAACTCGCCCTCAATACAAACTATTACATTATATTATATAACCGTGATGGCGCAATTATGAATAATGTCGATATCTTGTCAGGTTTATCTAGTCTCAAGTTGAACAAATCACATGTCAATGATATTGAAGAAATTCAGGTTGAGAGTCTGTTTGGTGAGAAAGAGTATTACCGGAAAATGACCATCAAACTAACGCCTCAGCAAAAAGCCCTATCAATTGTCAGCAATGTCCAATATGTCACTGTACTGTTTAATACTACCCAGATTCGAGAGGCTATTTCTTCCTATGAAACAACCGTCATCGTTGTTATGATTGTTTTCTGGCTGATTTCTATTGTCGCCAGTATTTATCTGGCAACAGTTAGTGTCCGTCCAATTTTGATTAGTTACCAACGACAAAAGGACTTTGTGGAAAATGCTAGCCACGAATTGCGTACCCCACTTGCGGTATTGCAAAATCGTTTGGAAAGTCTATTTCGTAATCCAGACGCAACCATTTTGGATTCTAGTGAGAGTATTGCCTCAAGCTTGGAAGAAGTACGAAATATGCGTTTGCTAACGACCAATCTGCTTAATTTAGCAAGGCGTGATGATGGATTGAAGCCTAATTTAGTAGATATTCCCGTTAGCTTCTTTGAAAAAGTGCTGAAAAATTACCAGCTGATTGCAGAAGAAAATGGTAAAACTCTCGAGATTCATCATCATTTATGGACAGCAATTTATTCGGATAAAATCCTCTTGAAGCAGGTCATGACAATTCTATTTGACAATGCCATGAAATATACCGATGAAAATGGCCATATTAAGATTGAGCTTGTTGCGACGGATCGTCAGCTGATTTATCGTGTGACAGATAATGGTCTTGGTATCCGTGATGAAGACAAGAAGAAAATTTTCGATCGTTTTTATCGGGTCGATAAGGCACGTACACGCCAAAAAGGTGGTTTTGGTTTAGGCTTATCTTTAGCAAAACAAATTTTAGACAGTCTAGATGGAACAATATCGGTGCAAGATAATCTACCACAAGGATCTATTTTTGAAGTCCGAATTCCAAGATAATAATTAGATTGGGCAAGATACCGTCGGATATAATGATGAGCCTATTGCTTAGAATTTTAAATAGAAAAAACCTATCTAATCTTTGCTAGATAAGGTTTTGGTTTGTAAAAATGCATCAATGTCCTGCTGATTTCTAAGAATGATCATTTTTTCAAGGTATGTTGAAGAAATATCAGCATAGAGCTTTTTTCGAACAGCCTTTCTAGAGTCAATCATGACAAACTTCAGAAAAGGCCAGTCAATTTTTTCTTGGCAGCCAGCAGGAGCAGAAGAGCGAACCTTTCCACGGTAGGTCCAATAGCGCTTTAGAATGCGATAGAGAGCTGTCCAACGATCAAAATTCAAGAAAATAATCTGATCAGCTTCCTCCAAACGTCTCTCTAGACTAAACCGACTGTAGAGTCCATCAATGACCCAGGAGTCATGGTTATCTAAAAAACGGTTCAAGTCATTGGAAAAGTCAGTATCTGAACGCATTTCCCAGTTTGGCGCAAAACGAATCTGATCTAAATGAAGAAGTGCTAGTTGATAGTGTCGTGATAAAGTTTCAGCCAAAGTAGACTTACCAGCACCACTGTAACCGATAATAACAATTTTCATAAGCCCTCCTCAAGGGACAAAAAAAGGAGCCACAGGGCTCTTTTTTATTAAGCAAGTTTAGCTGAAAGACGTGCTTTGTCGCGGCTCGCTTTGTTTTTGTGAATCAAACCTTTTGTTTCTGCTTTGTCGATTGCTGAACTTGCAGCGCGGAAAAGCTCTTCAGAAGGGTTAGCTTCAAATGCTTTGATTGCAGTACGCATAGCTGATTTTTGAGCTGAGTTTTTTTCGTTTTGTTTAACGTTCAATTCAGCGCGTTTGATAGCTGATTTAATGTTTGCCAATGGTTTCACCTCCACCCTTTTCTGTACTAACCATATCATTATATCGGAAAATACTCTTCTTGGCAAGTAAAATCTATTTTTTCAAATAAATTTCATCAATCTCATGATTTTGCGCCTTGTGAAGAATGATATCTGCTCGACTACGTGTCGGCTCAATATACTTTTCCAAATTTGCTAGGTTGATATTTTTCCAAGTGTCTTGAGCCATGCTCAGCACTTCATTAAAAGGCAAATGGGTAAAGCGATGGTAGTAATTGTTTGGATCTGTTTCTGCTAATTTTAGCAGTTTTTGGAACCGTTCCAGGTACCAATTTTCAATATTTTCCACGTCAGCATCCACATAGATGGCTAGGTCAAAATAATCACTGACATAGAGGCGCTGGTTTTGTGGATTTTGAAAAACATTGATTCCCTCCACAATGAGAAAGTCTGGCGCGTCAATCTTTTGCTGTTTATCGGGGACGATATCATAGACTTCGTGAGAGTAAACAGGAATTTCATAACTCTGACCATTCTTGATATTGTCTAAAAAATCTAACAGCAGTTCCATATTATAGGATTCAGGAAATCCTTTTTTAGCTAAAATATTTCGCTCTTCAAGGATGTCATTTGGGAAAAGAAAGCCGTCGGTTGTGACCATCTCAACCTTTGCATGCTTAAATGTGCGAGCTAGAAGGATTTGAAGTAAGCGGCTAGTGGTTGATTTTCCAACCGCAACACTACCAGCAATCCCGATAATAAAAGGCTGTGGGCGATTGCGTGCTTGCAAGAACAAACTTTTTGAAAATGCTAAATCCTCACTAGCCTTCTTGTATATCCGAATGAGATTGGTCAAGGGCAGGTAGACATCTAAAACTTCTTGCAAAGAAATTTTATCGTTAAAACTTTTAATGGAATTGAGTTCCTCTTGTGTTAAAGGGACAGTTGTGTTCCGATGCAGTTTTTGCCAGGTTTTTCGCTTGATTTTTTCAAAATTTAATAGTTCATTTTTCATAGCAACATTGTAGCATGATTTAATAGTATTGTAAAACATCTTGTAAACGTTTTTACAAAGTGGTATAATGTAAATATGACAAATATGTATTATGAAAAAAATCCCAATGTCGCTCACGATATCCATGAATTACGAGTGACTTTATTGGATACTCCTATGACATTTTTGACGGATGCGGGAGTTTTCAGTAAGAAAATGGTGGATTATGGTAGTCAAGTTCTTTTGAATAGCTTAGAGTTTGAAAAAGATAAAAAAGTTCTGGATGTGGGCTGTGGATACGGTCCACTTGGTTTGACTTTAGGAAAGGTTTTTAGTGTCCAGCCTACTATGATTGACATCAATAACCGTGCACTCGAATTAGCAAAGAAGAATGCTGAGAAAAATCATGTCTCAGCTTCTATTTTCCAGTCAAATATATATGAAAATGTCACAGGTCAATTTGATTATGTAATTTCAAATCCGCCTATTCGTGCTGGTAAGGCTGTGGTTCATGAAGTGATTTCAGGTTCCTATGACCATCTGGTATCTGGTGGGAGTTTGACCATTGTTATCCAGAAAAAGCAGGGTGCTCCTAGCGCAAAGGCAAAAATGGAGGAAATTTTTGGGAATTGTCAAATTCTTAAAAAAGACAAAGGATATTATATTTTAGAAAGTGTGAAAGATGAGAACAGTTGATTTAATTCAAAAAAAACGAGACGGATTAGAACTCACGAAGGAAGAAATTACTTGGTTGGTCAATGGCTATGTAGACGGAACCGTTCCAGATTACCAAATGTCAGCTTTTGCTATGGCTATCTATTTCAAAGGGATGACAACACGTGAAATTTCTGACTTAACCATGGCCATGGTCGCTACGGGTGAGCAAATTGATTTATCTGCTATTGCAGGTATTAAAGTAGACAAACACTCTACGGGAGGTGTAGGGGATAAAGTAACCCTGATTTTAGCCCCTCTTGTAGCAAGTTTTGATGTGCCAGTTGCTAAAATGAGTGGACGTGGTTTGGGTCACACTGGAGGTACCCTTGATAAGTTAGAGTCTATCAAAGGATACCAAATTGAAGTGACACAGGAAGACTTTATCCGTCAAGTGCAGGAAACAGGTCTTGCGGTTATCGGTCAGTCAGACAAACTGGTGAAGGCAGATAAATTGCTCTATGCCTTGCGTGATGTAACAGCCACAGTTGATACCATTCCATTGATTGCCAGTTCTGTCATGTCTAAGAAAATTGCGGCAGGAGCAGATGCCATTCTGTTAGATGTTACTGTCGGCGAGGGAGCCTTCATGAAGAATATTGAAGATGCTCGTGTCTTAGCGCGTACTATGGTAGAGCTTGGTAAGGCTGTTGGACGTAAGACGGTAGCGGTCATCACAGATATGTCACAACCAGTCGGTACTAGTATCGGAAATCGTTTGGAAATCCTTGAAGCCTTGGATATTTTGCAAGGAAAAGGAAGAGCAGATGTCACAGAATTTATTTGTGAATTGGCTCAAATCATGTTAGGGCTTGCCAATGTCGATAAATCTCTTGAAGAAGTTCGTCAGCACTTGACAAATGGCGCAGCGCTCAAGAAATTTGAAGAAATGGTCGTTGCACAGGGGGGGGACTTGGAAGATTTGTATCGTCCAGTTCAAGTGAGTCATCAAGTAGAAGTTCGAGCAGAAAAAACGGGAACTATTACAGCTTTACCAGCTCTAGAATTTGGTCTTTTTGCCATGAAATTAGGTGCAGGACGTGCTGTGAAGACAGATGCACTTGATTATGAAACAGGAATTGTTTTCCATAAAAAAGTAGGGGGAGCCATCGTAGTCGGAGAGCCACTTGCAACAATCTATGCCAGCCAAAATATTTCTGAAAATATGCTTACAGATTTTCAAAAAAATGTTAAAATAGAAGACGCAGTGGTTCAAATCAAAGAAATTATTGAAATCATTTCTTAATAGGAGAAAGAAAAATGGAATTAAATAAATATATCGACCATACACTTTTGAAACCTGATGCAACAGAAGCGCAAGTTTTAACACTGATTGAACAAGCAAAAAAATATGACTTCGCAAGTGTCTGTGTCAATCCAACATGGGTTAGTCTTGCAGCTAAAGAATTGCAAGATAGCGATGTCAAAGTATGTACAGTTATCGGTTTCCCTTTGGGGGCAAATACTCCGGCTGTAAAAGCATTTGAAACAAAAGATGCGATTGCAAACGGTGCTGATGAAGTCGATATGGTGATCAATATTGGTCAGTTGAAAGCTGGAAATGTGGAAGCTCTTGAAGCAGATATCCGTGCGGTCGTTGAAGCAGCAAATGGGACTTTGACGAAAGTCATTATTGAAACATGCCTATTAACAGATGAAGAAAAGATTGCAGCTTGCATGGCAGCTCAACGTGCTGGTGCAGATTTTGTTAAGACTTCTACTGGATTCTCTACAGGTGGAGCAACTGTTCCAGACGTAGCCTTGATGCGTCAAACTGTAGGAGCTGATATGGGAGTGAAAGCATCTGGTGGAGCTCGTTCATTGGAAGATGCAGAAGCCTTTATTGAAGCAGGTGCAACTCGTATTGGTGCCTCATCTGGTGTGGCAATCATGGAAGGATTGAAAGCAGATGGCGGATACTAAACTGGTTGATTTAGCTATTGAAGCCAGTAAAAATGCCTATGTGCCCTATTCGAATTTTCCGATTGGTGCTGTTTTAGTTGCCAAAAATGGTCGTGTTTTTACGGGCTGTAATGTTGAAAATGCTTCTTTCGGTTTGACCAATTGTGGTGAACGGACTGCGATTTTTAAAGCCATTTCGGAAGGAGAAAGAGAATTCAAAGAATTGGTAATATTCGGAAAAACCGAACAGCCAATCTCACCATGTGGTGCTTGTCGCCAAGTTATGGTAGAGTTTTTTGATAAGGATTTACCAGTGACCTTGGTCGCTGAAGATCGATCGACCGTCGTGATGACAGTCCAGGAGTTACTTCCTTATTCATTCACAGACCTGAAATAGGCTGTGAGCAGTCAGAGACTGCAAGCAAATTTACTCGGCAAATTATTGCCAAAAGATTTTTAGGAGGGTTCATTCACATGAACAAGAAAGTTGTTGGTTTAGGCCTTGCTACTGTAGCTGTCCTTGGTTTGGCAGCATGTAGCAGTCGTACTGCTAAGAAATCTGAATCATCATCAGATTCTTCATCTATTAAAGCCGCTGTTATCACTGACGTCGGTGGTGTAGATGACCGTTCATTTAACCAATCTGCTTGGGAAGGTTTGCAAGCTTGGGGTAAAGATAACAACCTTGAAAAAGGTAAAGGTTATACTTACTTCCAATCAAATAGTGAATCAGAATACATCACGAACCTTGATTCTGCTGTATCAGGTGGTTACAACCTTGTTTTTGGTATCGGTTTTGCCTTGGAAAGTGCAATTGATGAAGTAGCTCCAAATAATCCAGATACAAAATACGTTATCGTTGACTCAGTTGTTGAACAATCAAACGTAGTAAGCGTTGGTTTTGCTGACCACGAAGCTTCTTACCTTGCAGGTGTTGCAGCTGCAAAATCTACTAAGACAAATCATGTAGGTTTTATCGGTGGTATGCAAGGTGTCATCATTGACCGTTTTGAAGCCGGTTTTGTTGAAGGTGTAAAATCTGTAAACAAAGATATCAAGATTACAATTGACTATGCAGGTTCATTTGCAGACGCTGCGAAAGGCCAGACACTCGCTGCTGCTCAATACGCAGCAGGTGCTGATATTATCTTCCACGCTTCAGGTGGTACTGGTAACGGTGTATTTGCAGCTGCAAAATCTGAAAATGAATCACGCAATGAAGCTGATAAAGTTTGGGTAATCGGTGTTGACCGTGACCAAGCTGCTGAAGGTGAATATACATCTAAAGATGGTAAGAAATCAAACTTTGTATTGGCTTCAACATTGAAACAAGTAGGAACTTCAGTTAAAGATATTGCTGCGAAAGCTCAAAAAGGTGAGTTTGACGGCGGTAAAACAGTTCGTTACACTTTGAAAGATAAAGGTGTAGAATTGGCTGAAACTAACCTTTCAGAAGAAGCTTCGAAAGCAGTTGCTGCTGCCAAAGAAGATATCGTGAACGGTAAAGTTGAAATTCCAGAAACTCCAAAGAAAAAATAAGAATATAGCGTAGAAAAGGGAGGCAGAGACTTAACTCGTCTCGCCCCCCTTTCGCTATGTTACTGAGAAAATTTTTCTCAGTAAAGCCTATCATAGTTACTTGCGTATTTGGTAGGTTTTACTGACAAAAATTTTAGTCTGAAAGGAAGATAGATATGACAAATGAAACTGTCATTGAAATGCGTGGAATCACCAAAATTTTTGGTGAATTTGTTGCAAATGACCATATTAATTTGACTGTCAAACGCGGCGAAATTCATGCGCTTCTTGGGGAAAATGGTGCTGGAAAGTCCACACTGATGAACATGCTTTCTGGTTTATTGGAACCAACTTCTGGTGAAATTGCCATCAATGGACAAGTGGTGAAAATCGATTCACCATCAAAAGCAGCTCACCTAGGGATTGGAATGGTACACCAACACTTTATGTTGGTAGATGCTTTTACAGTCGCTGAAAATATTATTTTGGGGAGTGAAACCACTAAAAATGGTGTGCTCAATCTCAAACAAGCCATTCAAGAAATCAATGAATTATCTGCTAAGTATGGTTTGGAAGTAGATCCAACTGCTAAAGTTTCTGACATTACAGTGGGGGCTCAGCAGCGTGTAGAAATCCTTAAAACCCTTTATCGTGGTGCAGATATTTTGATTTTTGACGAGCCAACGGCTGTATTGACTCCAGCTGAAATTACAGAACTCTTGAAAATCATGAAAACCTTGGTTCAAGAAGGTAAATCTATCGTCCTCATTACCCATAAATTGGATGAAATTCGTGCAGTTGCAGATAGCGTGACGGTCATTCGTCGTGGTAAATCTATCCAGACAGTGCCAGTTGCTGGAGCAAGTAATGCTGACTTAGCAGAATGGATGGTTGGTCGTGCAGTCTCCTTCAAGACGGAAAAGATTGAGGCTAATCCAAAAGAAACTATTCTTTCTATCAAAAACTTGGTTGTACACGAAAATCGTGGGATTCCAGCAGTTAAAAACCTGTCTCTAGATGTCCGTGCAGGAGAAGTAGTTGGTATTGCAGGGATTGACGGAAATGGTCAGAGTGAGCTGATTCATGCGATTACAGGACTTCGAAAAGTTCAATCTGGAGAAATTTGGATTAAAGGGGAAAACGTTGTAGGAAAAACTCCTCGCAAAATCACTGAATTAAGCGTTGGTCACGTCCCAGAAGACCGTCACAAATATGGTATGGTCTTAGATATGACTGTAGCAGAAAATTTTGCTCTTCAGACTTACTATAAAGAACCAATTTCAAAAAATGGTCTTCTCAATTACGGTAAAATCAACGACTATGCACGTAAGCTGATGGATGAATTTGATGTTCGTGCTGCTAGCGAAGTGGTAACAGGTCGTGCTATGTCAGGTGGTAATCAGCAGAAGGCTGTTATCGCCCGTGAGATTGACCGTGACCCAGATTTGTTAATCATTAGCCAACCAACTCGAGGTTTGGACGTCGGTGCGATTGAGTATATCCGCAAACGGATTATTGCGGAACGGGATAAGGGGAAAGCTGTGCTTGTAGTTAGCTTTGAACTGGATGAAATCCTTGACGTATCAGATCGTATCGCTGTTATCCATGATGGACATATCAGTGGTATCGTAGATCCAGCTACTACTAATAAGCAAGAACTTGGTGTCTTGATGGCTGGAGGAAAACTTGAGAAGGGAGCGCAAGATGCTTAAGAAAAATCAAGCCTTAGTGATTCCAATCTTGGCAGTAATTTCAGGTCTTCTTCTTGGAGCCTTGATTATGTTGATTTTTGGATATGACCCAATTTGGGGCTATGAAGAACTATTTTATTCTGCTTTTGGTACAACAAAATCTATCGGGGAAATCTTCCGAGCTATGGCACCGCTTGTCTTTACAGCACTTGGTTTTGCAGTAGCTAGTCGTGCAGGTTTCTTCAACGTAGGTCTTCCAGGTCAAGCCTTGGTAGGTTGGGTCTTCTCAGCCTGGTTTGCTTTGGAAAATCCTGATTTACCACGTTTGATTATGGTGCCGATGACAGTCGTGATTGCCATGATTGCTGGAGGAATTGCAGGTGCTATTCCTGGTATCCTCCGTGCCTTTCTTGGTACATCAGAGGTTATCGTTACCATTATGATGAACTACATTTTGCTATATAGCTGTAACTACATCATTCGTGATGTCTTCTCTGACAGCTTGATGAAAAATACAGACTCTTCTGTTAACGTTTCGGCAAATGCTTCTTATCAGACAGAGTGGTTGCGAGCTTTGACAGAAAATTCTCGTATGAATATCGGTTTTTTCTTCGCGATTATTGCAGTTGTTTTGATTTGGTTTATGATGACGAAAACTACTCTAGGATTTGAAATCCGTTCAGTTGGTCTAAATCCATCTGCCTCAGAATATGCAGGTATGTCTGCTAAACGCACAATCATCCTGTCAATGGTTATTTCCGGTGCACTGGCTGGTATCGGTGGTGCTATTGAAGGTCTTGGAACTTTCCAAAATGTCTATATTCAAGGCGGAAACTTGGCGATTGGTTTCAATGGTATGTCTGTAGCCCTCCTTGCTACGAATGCGCCATTGGGAATTCCATTTGCAGCCTTCCTATTCGGAATGCTCTCTGTAGGCGCACCTGGTATGGTTCGTGCAGGTATTCCGTCAGAATTAATTAACGTTGTGACTGCCTCTATCATCTTCTTTATCGGTGTGAAATTTATCTTTGAACGCATGATGAGTCGTAAAAAAGTAGCGAAAGGAGCAAAATAATGAGTTTAATGACAATTTTTTCTTTGCTGATTTCGCAAATGTTGATTTATTCAGCACCATTGATTTTCACCAGTCTTGGTGGCGTCTTCTCTGAACGTGCTGGTATTGTTAATGTGGGGTTGGAAGGTATCATGGTAATTGGTGCCTTTGTAGGTGTTGTTTTCAATATTGAATTTGCAGAGAGTTTCGGTAAGATGACGCCTCTTTTAGCAATCTTAGTTGGAGGAGTAGCGGGGATTGTCTTTGCTGCGATTCACGCTGTTGCAACCATTAACTTCCGAGCTGACCACGTTGTATCTGGTACAGTTTTGAACCTCTTGGCACCAGCCTTAGGAGTTTTCTTGGTAAAAGTAATTTACGGAAAAGGTCAAACAGATTCAATCCGTGAATCTTTCGGTAAATTTTCATTCCCAGGTCTAGAAAAAATTCCTGTATTGGGTGATTTGTTCTTTAAAAATACAAGTCTCATGGGTTATGTAGCGATTGCAACAACATTTGTCGCATGGTTCGTCCTTTATAAGACAAAATTCGGCTTGCGCCTTCGCTCAGTTGGTGAGCATCCTCAGGCGGCTGATACACTTGGTATCAATGTGTATGCTATGCGCTATGCAGGTGTTTTGATTGCTGGATTCCTTGGCGGTATTGGTGGTGCTGTAAGTGCTCAGTCAGTGAATATTAACTTCTCAGCAACCACGATTGTTGGTTCTGGTTTTATCGCTTTGGCTGCTGTTATCTTTGGTAAATGGAATCCAATCGGAGCGATGCTTGCTTCACTCTTCTTTGGACTTTCACAAAGTTTGGCCGTTATCGGTGGTCAGCTTCCTGGATTGTCAGCCATTCCAACAGTTTACTTGCAAATTGCACCATACCTCATTACAATTGTTGCACTAGCAGCCTTCTTTGGCTCATCAGTTGCTCCAAAAGCTGATGGTGTTAACTATATCAAGTCTAAATAAACAATAGGAGCTGGGCAAAAAGTCCAACTCCTAATTTTATTCGAGCTAGAATTGCAAGACGCAGTGGTTGATTGGCATCTTTGTTCGCTTTTCAAGCTTCAAAGATAGCCTAATCAACTGTGCGGGGGTGGGAAAACGAACTCTTTGTTGATTGCTATGAGTTCTTTCCACTCCCATTCATCATATAAAATAATAGCGTTTTCTGTTTTATGAAGGAGATTTTATTATGGATAATATGAATTTCAATCATCAAGACTTTCAGTCCCATCATTCAAATGCAAAAACAATAGTAAATGAGTAGTTGATTGAGGAAGGAGTGAAAGACAAGATATTTCAAGTGAAACTGCAACTTGTTTCTGAAAAAAATCCTTAAAATAGAGCTACATTGGAAGATATGTTAAAAGAATTAGAGAATGAGTTAGCAGATTTCCAGAAGAAGAGAAAATTACAGAACAGAATTGGGATTGCAGTATTTGTAATATTTGCCTGTTTTGTACTCTTTATGATGTTTAGGATGTATTTTAGACCATTTTAACTTCTGATAAGTACCTAAATTGTGATTATTGATGGGGCATGTTTTACTATTTTGATCCATTTTCAAATCATCTTATAAAATATTAGTAATCATTGCAGAAAAAAAGAGCCAGATGGCTCTTTTTAACTTAGTTTTTTACTGAAGCAGCAATTTCTGGATTTGCAAAAGCATCATCCATGATTTCTTTCAATTGTGCAGCAGAAGCTTGCATTTTTTGCAATTCAGCATCGTTCAATGGGATGTTTACAGGACGTACGATACCGTGTGCACCAACGATAGCTGGCTGACCGATAAAGACATTTTCAACACCTTCGTATTGACCTGCTTGGAATACTGAAAGTGGAAGTACTGCATTTTCATCATCAAAGATTGCTTTAGTGATACGAGCAAGCGCAGCACCGATACCGTAGTAAGTTGCACCTTTTTTGTTGATAATTGAGTAAGCAGCGTCACGAACTGAGATAAACAAGTCTACAAGGCCTTGCTCATCGATGTCACGGTTGTCTTGCAACCATTGCTCCAATTTAACACCGGCAACGTTAGCATGTGACCAAACAGCAAATTCTGAGTCACCGTGCTCACCCATGATGTAAGCGTGAACTGAACGAGCATCGATACCGATTTTTTCAGCAAGAGCTTGACGGAAACGAGCTGAGTCAAGTGAAGTACCTGAACCGATAACGCGTTCTTTAGGGAAACCTGAGAATTTCCAAGTTGAGTAAGTCAAGATATCAACTGGGTTAGCAGCAACAAGGAAGATACCGTTGAAGCCTGAAGCAACAATTTCACTAACGATTTGTTGGTTGATACGAAGGTTTTTCTCAATCAATTGAAGACGAGTTTCACCCGGTTTTTGTGGCAAACCAGCTGTCAAAACAACGAGGTCTGCATCGTGTGCATCTGAATAATCAGCTGAATAGATTTTTTTAGGGGATGTGAAAGCAAGAGCGTGGCTCAAATCTTCTGCGTCACCTTGTGTACGGTCTTTATTGATATCAACGATACCCAATTCTTGACCAATACCTTGGTTAACGAGGGCGTAAGCGTAAGCTGAACCTACGGCACCGTCGCCGACAAGGATCACTTTTTTATGTTGTTTGGTTGCAGTCATGTTTCTACAATTCTCCTTTGAATTATTTGGGACATTGTCCCAACCATCTATTATTCTAGCACTTTTCGGACAGTTTGTCAGTAATGAAAGGTCGTGTGAAAATGTTTACATTGCAAGGGCTGGAGACAGAAAAAGGGAGAGAATTATGGTATAATTATATAGATAGTTTCAAGTAGAAATGAGGCATTTTTTCAATGCAAGATAGAAATTTAGTGGATGTCAATCTGACGAGTGAAATGAAGACTAGTTTCATTGACTACGCCATGAGTGTTATCGTGGCGCGGGCTCTTCCAGATGTACGCGATGGCTTAAAACCTGTTCATCGTCGTATTTTATATGGAATGAACGAACTAGGCATCACACCTGATAAACCACATAAGAAATCAGCCCGTATTACTGGTGACGTTATGGGTAAATACCACCCGCACGGAGATAGTGCCATTTATGAAGCTATGGTCCGTATGGCGCAATGGTGGAGCTATCGTCACATGTTGGTAGATGGCCACGGAAACTTTGGTTCCATGGACGGTGATGGTGCCGCTGCACAGCGTTATACAGAAGCTCGTATGAGTAAGATTGCGCTGGAAATGTTGCGTGATATTAATAAAAATACGGTTAATTTTGCGGACAACTATGATTCTAGTGAGCGTGAACCAGAAGTTCTTCCAGCTCGTTTTCCAAACCTTTTGGTCAATGGTACAACAGGGATTGCCGTTGGTATGGCGACCAATATTCCACCGCACAATTTAGGGGAAACCATTGACGCTGTTAATCTTTTGATTGATAATCCAGAAGCGACAACGCGTGATATTATGGAAGTCTTGCCTGGACCAGACTTTCCAACTGGTGCCCTTGTTATGGGGAAATCAGGTATCCACCGTGCTTACGAGACTGGTAAAGGTTCCATTGTTCTACGTGCGAAGACTGAGATTGAAGAGTTTGGAAATGGCCGTGAGCGAATTGTTGTAACAGAGTTTCCTTACATGGTCAACAAGAGCAAGGTCTTGGAGCATATTGTTCGCTTGGCGCAGGAAAAACGCATTGAAGGTGTGACGGCTGTCCGTGATGAATCCAACCGTGAAGGTGTTCGATTTGTCATTGAAGTTCGCCGTGATGCGTCTGCCAATGTTATTTTGAACAATCTTTTCAAGTTAACTCAATTACAAACCAACTTCAGTTTCAATATGCTGGCGATTCAAGGTGGTGTGCCAAAAATCTTGTCAGTTCGCCAAATTTTGGAAGCCTACATTGAGCACCAAAAAGAAGTGGTGACCCGTCGTACGCAATTCGATAAGGATAAGGCTGAAAGTCGTGCTCATATCTTGGCTGGTTTGCTGATTGCCTTGGACCACATTGAAGAAGTCATTCGTGTTATTCGTGATTCAGAGACAGATGCCATTGCTCAAGCTGAATTGATGAAGCGATTTGAATTGACAGAACGTCAGAGTCAGGCTATATTAGATATGCGTTTGCGTCGATTGACAGGTTTGGAATGCGATAAGATTCAGTCTGAATACGATGACTTGTTGGCTTTGATTGCTGACTTGGCAGATATTTTGGCAAAACCAGAGCGTGTTGTACAGATTGTCAAAGACGAGCTTAATGAGGTAAAACGTAAATATGCTGATCCACGTCGTACAGAGCTGATGGTCGGTGAAGTGCTTTCTCTTGAAGATGAAGACTTGATTGAAGAAACAGATGTACTGATTACTTTGTCTAATAAAGGCTATATCAAACGTTTGGCTCAGGATGAGTTTCATGCTCAAAAACGTGGAGGCCGTGGTGTTCAAGGTACGGGTGTCAAGGATGATGATTTTGTCCGTGAATTGGTTTCAACCAGCACCCACGACCGTCTGCTCTTCTTTACCAATAAAGGACGCGTTTATCGTCTGAAAGGCTATGAAATTCCTGAATATGGCCGTACCGCCAAAGGATTGCCAGTCGTTAACTTGCTGAAATTAGAGGACAATGAAACCATTCAGACAATTATCAATGTCACTAAAGATCAGGAAAATGATCATTACCTCTTCTTTGCAACCCGTCAAGGCTTGGTGAAACGTACTAGCGTTTCCGAATTTGGGAACATCCGCCAAAATGGTCTTAAAGCTTTAAACCTTAAAGATGATGATGAACTAATCAACGTATTCTTGACAGATGGCCAAGCTGATGTCATTATGGGGACAAAATCAGGTTATTCTGTTCGCTTTAAGGAATCTGTCGTTCGAAATATGGGTCGTTCTGCAACAGGTGTCCGTGGTGTCAATCTCCGTGAAGGCGATGTATTGGTAGGTGCTACAACCATTACTGATGAGCAGGAAGTCCTAGTTATTACCGAGAAAGGCTATGGTAAGCGAACTCCTGCCACTGAGTATCCAACTAAAGGTCGTGGTGGTAAAGGGATTAAGACCCTCAATGTTGCTGAGAAGAATGGCTCATTGGCAGGATTGACAACTGTTTCTGGCAATGAAGATATCATGGTTATTACAGATACGGGTGTGATTATCCGAACTGGAGTTGCCAATATTTCTCAAACTGGTCGCTCAACCATGGGAGTGAAGGTTATGCGTTTGGATGAAGAGGCTAAAATTGTTACCTTTGCCCTTGTAGATGCCGCTGAAGATAAAGAAGAAGTAGTTGTGGGAGAAAATGTCTAGACGTAAGAAAATAAGTAAAAAACCATTTAAGATTTGGCGGATTCTTCTTTTTACAATCTTGTTCTTGATTTCGCTAGCTTTGATTTTTAATACTTCGATTCGGAATATGTTCATTGCAAGCAATACTAACCGCTATCAAATTTCCAAGGTTTCAAAAGAAGATATCGAAAAGAATAAAGCAGCTAAGACTACCTTTGATTTTGAGCAAGTTGAATCCATTTCAACGGAAAATGTTATCAAAGCTCAATGGGAAGCGCAGCAATTACCAGTTATTGGCGGTATTGCAATTCCTGATTTGAAAATCAATCTTCCGATTTTCAAGGGGCTTTCTAATACAGCTCTGATGTATGGAGCGGGTACTATGAAAGAGGAGCAAAAAATGGGAGAAGGTAATTATGCTTTAGCTAGTCACCACATTTTTGGGATGACAGGTGCAAGTAATACACTCTTTTCTCCTCTTGATAATGCCAAAAGTGGTATGAAGATTTATGTAACAGACAAAGAAAATATCTATGTCTACACTATTACGACAGTTGAGACGGTCGCACCAGATCGTGTTGATGTTGTTGAAGATGTTCTTGATCAAAAAAATATCACACTTGTAACATGTGAGGATTTGGATGCCACTATGCGAATCATTGTTCAAGGTGATTTGACAGAGACGCTCTCTTATAAAGATGTCACATCAAGTGTTCTGAAATATTTTGAACAATCCTATAATCAAATTCAATTGTAAAACTGAGGTCTTCGGACTTCAGTTTTTTTACGAATAGATTAGGTAAGGAGGAACTTATGTATCAAGTATCATTTCAAGAACAGTCCCTGCAACCTAGAGAGCGCTTAGTAGAAGTGGGCGCAGAGAAGCTGAGCAATCAGGAATTATTGTCTATCTTTATCCGTACAGGTACCCGAAAAGAACCAGTCTCTGTCGTTTCCAATCATTTGCTCTCCAAATTAGAAAACTTGTCTTCGTTAGCTGACCTTTCTTTGGAAGAACTCCAAGAATTAACGGGGATCGGTCGTGTGAAAGCTATAGAAATCAAAGCCATGATCGAACTTGGGAAGCGAATCAATCAGTCTGAATTACAGAAACGGGAGCAGATATTGGGAAGTGAGAAACTGGCTCTGAAGATGATTCAAGAAATTGGGATGAAAAAACAGGAACACTTGGTTGCTCTGTACCTCAATACCCAAAATCAAATTATTTCCCAGCGCACCATTTTTATTGGAAGCGTAAACCGAAGTATTGCGGAACCAAGAGAAATCCTGCACTATGCCGTCAAATGCATGGCAACCTCTATTATTATCATCCATAATCACCCATCAGGGTCTGTACAGCCAAGTAAAAATGATTTGCTTTTTACAGACAAATTAAAAAAGTCCTGTGAAACACTAGGACTCGTACTTTTAGACCACTTGATTGTGGGCCAGGATGACTATTATAGCTTCCGAGAAGAAAGCGAATTAGCTTAAAGTTTTTGAACAAAGTAGTCAAAAATAGCCTGCTGCTGAGAATTTACTCCCCGCATGAGTTCAGGATGCCATTGAACACCTAAAAACGGCCTACCGTCATTCGTTGTTATAGCTTCAATTATTCCGTCTTGACTAGACGTCGCAATAACTGTTAAGTTGGTAGCGAGGTCTTTTATGGCTTGATGGTGGAAGGAGTTGACACTTGCTGATTTTCCTAAAATAGCTGATAATACTGTATTTTCTAGAATATCAATTTGATGCTGCGGTAAATCTGCTTCCATTTCCTGCCAATGGCTGGGAATATCTTGATGAAGACTACCACCCATGGCAACATTAAATAGCTGAAGCCCACGGCAGATAGCTAAAATAGGCTTGTTTTGCAAACGTGCTTCTTTAATCAATTCTAATTCAAAGAGATCGCGTTCTAGCAGGTAATCGTCGCTGATAATGGTCTGCTCTTCATTATAAAAGTGGGGGAGAACATTTTGTCCCCCTGTTAAAATCAATTTATCAATCATGGCCACATACTGGGCAGCATATTTAGGCTCAGCTAGCGGCATGACAATAGGAAGGCCACCTGCTTCTCGCACCGCTTCAGCAAATCCAGTTGCACAGTAGGACATTCGAGGAGAGACTTTGTCTTCTTTGTCAATGAACTGATTGCCCGTAATTCCAATGATAACTTGCTTCATAAGCTTAGTTTTTACGCATGAAGTAGAGAAGAGTTTGCAACTCACTTGTCAAGTCCACATACTGTACAACGACATCTTTTGGAACAGTTAGATTGACTGGTGAGAAGCTGAGAATTCCTTTAACTCCAGCTTCGACCAAGACGTCCGCAACTTCTTGAGCTTTTGAACTTGGTACGGTCAGGATAGCAGTTTGAGCATTGGCTTGTGCAATGCGTTCTTTGAGTTCAGAAATAGCGTAAATCGGCACATTTTCATCAATGCTTCCAATCGCAGGATGGCCATCAGCTTCAAAAGCCATGACAATTTTCATTTTGTTGCGCTCGTGAAAGCGGTAGTGGAGAAGGGCACGACCCATATTTCCGACACCGACCAGCATTACATTTGTAATAGAGTTGTCGTTCAAGATATCTGCGAAGAAGTCCATTAATTTTTTGACATCATATCCAAAACCACGACGCCCTAACTCACCAAAATAGGAGAAATCACGACGAACAGTTGCTGAGTCAATACCAATAGCTTCGGCAATTTCTTTTGAGCTTGCTTTTTCGATATTTTCGCGGTGGAAACGTTTGAAAATCCGATAATACAATGAAAGTCTTTTAGCAGTTGCACGAGGAATAGCTGTTTCTTTTCCGTTTTTCATAATCTTTTCTCCATTCAGTTCTTTATACTTTATTTTAGAACAAGTTTGTGAAAAAAGCAACAATTAGAGCGCAGAAAGGAAGTAAAATAGGCAAAGATCTGTTTATAAATTCTACTTCTTTTGAAAATCTTTAGTTCAGCATAAGATGATATTAATAATATTGTGAGAAAATATTGTAAAAGGAAAAAGGAGAAGAATATGAAAAAACAGTTACTCTATACAGGTGTAATCGTGACCTTGGCACTGTCATTAGGAATTACAGCAACAGCAAAGGCTGAAGAACGCTCTTGGTATAGCTGGCTCATTGAAAAGTATTTTTGGATAAAGGGAGATAAAAAATATTATAGCCCACAAAATGAAGCGGAGTTTGATCATTACGTCAAAAGTGCTGGTGAAGTGGCCAATAAAGGTTTTGACTTACAGCCATCAGAGGTAAATGGCGATTTAAAGACAGATGCTACAACCTATCAAATGCAGATCCACAGCTGGAATGAGGCACCAAATCCAGCTAGTCAAAAAGTTATTTTGTATTTACATGGTGGCTCATATTTGAATAATCCAACAAGCTACCATATCGAAATGCTCAATATACTGTCCAGAAGTTTAGATGCTAAAATTGTACTGCCGATTTATCCAAAGGCCCCAACTTACAAATACAGTGATGTTATGCCACATTTAGTTGACTTATATCGCGATATTCTTCAAGAAACCGCTGCTAAGAATGTGACCATCATGGGAGATTCTGCTGGGGGAGGTCTTGCTCTTGGATTAGCCCAAGCTATTCGTGAAGAGAAAGACCGTGGATTTTTAGAGCAGCCTAAAGACATCATTCTTCTGTCCCCTTGGCTAGATGTGACCATGAGCAATCCAGCCATTACTGCTTTTGAAAAGGATGATCCAATTCTATCTGCTTGGGGCTTGAAGCGTGTGGGGACTCTTTGGGCTGGTGGTGCAAACAACACTCAACACCCCTATGTCAGTCCGATGTATGGAGATATGGCAGGCCTTGCAAAAATTACGATGTTCACAGGTACGCATGATATTTTCTATCCCGATATTGCTCTCTTTCATGAAAATTGGAAAGTGAGAAGACCAGGTGATCAGTTAATCGAAGCAAAGGATATGAACCATGTCTATCCAATCTATCCGATTGAAGAGGCCAAAGAAGCGCAGTATAAAATAATTGACATTATTCGACAGGAAAGCAAATAAGGATCAAAATAATAGAACTTGGGACCAAAAGTCTCAAGTTCTTTAAGTTGTATTTTACTTTTTAGGATCAATTTCTTTCAAGAAATGGTACAAGTCGCCGATTAACCCAGTGTAACCAAGATTTTGGCCATTCTGAGTCAGACTAACAACCTTGAGGTGATCAGGTAGAGTAGAGCAGCCGGAAAATGCTAATAGTAGCTCGTCGAAAGTATCAAATGTCTGTTTTCGGGTTTGTTGATAGAAATCCAAATACTCTAATTCAATCATTTAGCGGCTTTCTTTGTGAAAATATCACGGTCAACTAAGCTATCCATAAGGAAGTAAAATTTCTCTTGGATGACTTTGTTGGCACCTTCTTTAAAAATATTGACCAGTTTCAAACCAGATTTGTCAGTAATATTGATTTTGAAACCAGATAAATCTTTGTTTAAAATGATTTTCAAAAGGAATCCTTGATTAGAATTTGGAACTTCTTCCAACATACGAGTCAATTGAAAATGTCCAACTTGAGTTTGTTCAAAAGTGTTATCACGCAAAGTGTATTTTTTGATAGATGGACTAATTTCATAAGTGTAGTCACAATCCTTGAGAGTGACCATTTTTTCAAATGCCATTATTTTTGGCCTCCAATCATTTCTTTTAAGGTCTGAATGACATAATCCAGTTCTTGTATTGTATTTTGTTCAGAGAAGCTAAAGCGTAGTGATTCTCTGAGGCGATGTGAGTTTTCTCCGTAAAGAGCCGTTAAAACATGACTTTTTTCCACCGCACCCGCTGTACAAGCAGAACCGCTTGAAACGGCAATACCAGCCAAATCTAGCCTCATCAGGAGTTGCTCATTCAGTTGACCAGTAAATCCAACATTCAGCACATGCGGAAGTGTTAGCAGGGATTCATTAAGGTAGAAATCCAAGTCTTGCAATCCAGTGATGAAATAGTTTCTCAACTCTAAAACGGTTTGATAATCTTTTTTCTGATGAGCTAATTGTTCTATCAAAGCAGTAGCCATGGCAGTGATACCAGCTAGGTTTTCAGTACCAGCACGGTGTTGATGTTCCTGCTTACCACCATGAATCAGCGAATCAAAATTTGGAACTCGACTGTAGAGGAACCCCTGTCCCTTTGGACCATGGAATTTATGAGCCGATGCAGAGAGCATGTCAATACCCAACTCTTCAGGGGAAACAGGAAGTTTTCCAATAACTTGAACAGCATCTACATGATAGATGGCTTGGTGGTCTGCTAAGACTTTTCCAATTTCTTGAATGGGTAGAATCATGCCTGTTTCGTTATTAGCAAACATGGTGCTAACCAATATTGTATCTGGTCGCAATGCTTCAGCGATCTGTTGAGCAGTGATTTCTTGGTCAACTGGCTGGATATAGGTCACTTCAAAGCCAAAGCGCTTTTCAAGATATTCCATGGTATGTAGGACAGCATGGTGCTCGATAGCTGTAGTAATCAAGTGTTTGCCCTTATGCTGATTGGCAAGAGCGTAGCCTTGAATAGCCAGTGTATCGGCTTCAGAGCCTCCCGATGTGAAGATGATGTTATTTGGATTGGTCTTTAGAGCACTAGCGATAGACTCGCGGGCTTCGCGGAGAATTTTATTAGCAGCTCGGCCGAAGTTATGGATGCTAGAAGGATTACCGAAAACTTCCTGTGAAGTTTGGAGCAAACTATCCAGCGCTGCTTTTGAAAGTGGAGTGGTTGCAGCATTGTCTAAGTAGATCAATGATTGACCTCCTATTGTTTTTTCTTTTCCTTTTGGAAACTAAAGAGAGGGCTGACTGGACGGCGTTCATGGATACGAAGGAGAGCGTCAGCAATCAGTTCACTAGCTGTTAAGAAAGCAATATTTTTTGGCATTACCTCTTGTTTTGCTACAGAGTCCGTTACTAAAATCTCTTTGATAGGAGCAGCGTCCAATAATTCAACCGCATTTCCTGCGAAAAGTCCATGACTTGCTACAGCGTAGATTTCAGTTGCGCCGTCACGTTCGACGATCTTTGCAGCTTCTGAGAAGGTTTTCCCTGTGTTCAACATATCATCAATCAAAATTGCTTTTTTACCAGCTACTTCACCGATAATATAGCCTTCTGCACGATCTGCATCATCTTGTGGGTAGTCAATGATAGCAATTGGTGCATCAAGGTATTCTGCCAAGCTACGTGCACGTTTAATACCAGAATTTTTAGGGCTAACGATGACAACGTCAGAACCTGTCAATCCTTTACGGGTATAGTGCTCTGCAAAAAGTGGCACAGTATAGAGATTATCAACTGGAATATCAAAGAAGCCTTGTACTTGAACCGCATGAAGGTCAAGGGTTACCACACGATTAACACCTGCTTTAACCAACATATTGGCAACGAGTTTAGCAGTGATTGGTTCGCAAGGAGCAGCGGTGCGATCTTGACGTGCATAACCAAAATAAGGCATGACAACTGTAACTGAGTTTGCACTGGCACGAACACAAGCATCCACCATAATCAACAATTCCCAGAGGTGGTTGTTAACTGGATAGCTGGTTGACTGGATAATGTAAACATCAACACCGCGGACACTTTCTTCGATATTGATCTGAATTTCACCGTCTGAAAATTGACGAGAAGACATTTTTCCGAGAGGGATACCAGAAACTTCTGAAATTTTTTCAGCAATTTCTTTATTTCCATTTAGAGCGAACAATTTGATTTGTTTATCGCCGTAAGGTTGTACCATGACAAAATAACTCCTTCATTATCTAAGATGACCTGATTGGCCATACAGTTTTCCAATATTTTTATTTTACCAAATTTTTCTATTTATTTCATGTTTGAAAATAAAAAACCAGCCTATTTAGCTGATTTTTTTTGAGCAGCGGTGCGGGCAACCTTGCTGCTGGCATATTTGAATTGAATGTGGTGATGTTCAAGGAATTTGTCAAAGGCGATTTTACCAGCTTCTGCATCTGAAACTTCCACTTCCAACTCATAGTCGGTTTGTCCAAGATAAGTATTTTCATCTAAGGCCATGAGACCGAAGTCAGACATTTTTTCCAGGCGCTTTGTCGTCAAAAATCCCCAGACTGCCAAGTTTTCAAGAGGAATTGCTTTATCAGTTAATAAGTCTTTGATCGGTCCCTTAGGCAGTTGAAACTCAGTAATTAATCTTTGTGCTTCCTGTAATTTCAGGTCTTGGTTGTGTTCCATATTGCCAATTTCTTGTGGAATTTTCAAGGTTAGTTCAGCAGCATCTGAAAAAGTACGGATGCGAAGAGAGCACCGATTGGCTTTCATATCAAAATCTGGTGTGTCGATGTAGTAGTTTGTCTGCTCAACAGACTCAATTTCAGCAAACTCAGGCAAGAGTTTTTGGTACTCCTCGTGTGATAAGAGGGTTTTGTATTCGATTTCTAGGTGGTTCATTTTCAGTAGAGGAAATGCCTTTCATATGGTATAATAGTCCTTGTTATTCTATACGAAAAATGAAATTTTTACAAGAAGAGAATTCGAAGGGAGAATAGATGGAGTTGGACTGGGAAGAATTTTTAGACCCCTATATTCAAACAGTAGGCGAGCTAAAAATTAAGTTACGTGGGATTCGGAAGCAGTATCGTAAGGCGAATCGTCATTCACCAATTGAGTTTGTAACAGGTCGTGTTAAGCCGATCGAATCCATCAAGGAAAAGATGGTTTTACGCCACATCAAGGAAGAAAATCTAGCTCAAGACATGCAGGATATTGCCGGTGTTAGGGTCATGGTGCAGTTCGTTGATGACGTGGAAGAAGTTTTGGAAATTATTCGCAAGCGCAAGGATATGCAGATTGTCCATGAACGAGATTATATTACCAATATGAAGGCTTCAGGTTATCGTTCCTACCATGTAGTGGTCGAGTATCCTGTTGACACCATCAACGGGAATAAGGTTGTCTTGGCAGAGATTCAGATTCGGACCTTGTCCATGAATTTTTGGGCAACGATTGAACATTCGCTTAATTACAAGTACAAGGGAAATTTCCCGGAAGAAATCAAGAAGCGCCTAGAAGTAACTGCTAAAATTGCCTATCAATTAGACGAAGAAATGCGGAAAATCCGCGACGATATTCAAGAAGCGCAAGCTCTTTTTGACCCTGCTCACCGCAAATTAAATGACGGTGTTGGAAATAGTGACGATACAGATGAAGAATACAGATAAAAAAAAAATTGCCCTGCTCAGTAGCAGAAATCCAAAGAGTGAAGCTGTTTCCAAGGAATTATGGAATAAATTAAAAGATGCCAATTTTATCATGACACCGAAAAATCCTGATATTGTGATTTCAATCGGTGGTGATGGCATGCTCTTGTCAGCTTTTCACAAGTATGAAAATATTCTAGATAAAGTTCGTTTTGTCGGTGTACATACAGGACACCTAGGATTTTATACTGATTACCGTGATTTTGAAATAGATGAGTTGGTCGAAAATTTGAAATTGGATACGGGAGCTAAGGTATCTTACCCCATTCTCAATGTGAAAATTCGTATGCTAGATGGACGAATTGTGACCGCACGCGCCCTCAATGAAGCAACGATTAAGCGTTTGTCTAAAACCATGGTGGCAGATATCCATATCAACGGTGTCCCTTTTGAACGTTTCCGTGGAGATGGCATTGCTGTGTCAACACCAACAGGCTCCACTGCTTACAATAAATCTTTAGGAGGTGCTGTTTTACATCCGACCATTGAAGCCTTACAAATTGCAGAAGTAGCCAGTCTGAATAACCGAGTGTATCGTACCTTGGGTTCCTCAATCGTAGTTCCTAAAAAGGACAAGATTGTCATCGACCCGCAACACGATGACCGTTATTCAATCGCTATTGATAACCGTACCTTTGTCTACGACAATATTGAACAAATTGATTATCAAATTGACAACCATAAAATCAATTTCGTAGCTACTCCTCGCCACACCAGTTTCTGGAATCGCGTCAAAGATGCTTTTATCGGAGAGGTGGAATAATGCGGTTTGAATTTATTGTTGATCAGCGGATGAAGGTCAAAAATTTCTTGAAAAAGCATGATATTTCGAAGTCTCTTCTAGCAAAAATCAAGTTTGCTGGTGGGGATATTCAGGTGAATGGCGTTCGGCAGAATGCCATTTTCCTTGTAGAAATTGGAGACCGTGTGACCATCGATATTCCCAGCGAAGAAGATGTGACGGGGAGTTTAGCACCTGTTGATGTTCCTTTGGACATTGTCTACGAAGACCCACATTTTATGGTCATTGAAAAACCTTATGGAGTAGCTTCAATTCCCAGCATCCTTCACTCCAACACCATTGCTAATTTTGTGAAATCATACTACCTGAAGCAAGGGTATGAGAATAAACAGGTCCACATCGTCACACGTTTAGACAAGGACACATCAGGCCTCATGCTTTTTGCTAAGCACGGTTATGCCCATGCTCGCCTCGATAAGCAACTACAAGCAAAACAAATTCATAAACGCTACTATGCTTTAGTGCGTGGAGCGGGACATTTAGAGGAAACAGGGGATATCATTGCTCCGATTGGACGTCCTGACGACAGTATTATTACCCGCTGTGTGACCAAGTCGGGCAAATATGCCCACACATCATATAAAGTTGTTCAATCATGGGGAGATGTACATTTAGTAGATATTCAACTGCATACAGGCCGCACCCATCAGATTCGTGTTCATTTCTCTCATATTGGTTTCCCGCTTCTAGGAGACGATCTGTATGGCGGAAGCCTCGATTATGGGATTGAGCGCCAAGCTTTGCATTGCCATCGACTTAAATTTTTCAATCCGTTTTCTGAAAAAATGATGGCACTGGAAAGCCCATTACCAGCAGATTTCCAAGCAGTTGTGGATTCTTTTCAGAAAGAAGAAAAGTCATTTGACAAATAAGTTTCAAAGCGTTATCATAGTCAAGAAATAAATAATAATTTGAGGTATAAAAATGGAAATTCGTAGCTTATTTGGTGAATTGAAACACAAAATCGTTGGTAAAAAACTTCGTATTGTTTTTCCTGAGGGAACTGATGAGCGTGTTGTTCGTGCAGCAGCTCGTTTGAAATTCGAAGGTTTGGCTGAGCCAATCATCTTGGGTGTTCCTGAAGAAGTACATGCTCTTTTGACAGAATTTGGTTTCTCAAACCCAGGTATCACTGTCATCAATCCTAACGATTACGCTAACTTTGAAAATATGAAACAAGAATTCGTTAGCCTTCGTAAAGGAAAAGTGGATGAAGAACAAGCAGACACTATCTTGCGTGATGTCAACTACTTTGGTGTTATGTTGGTACAAATGGGCTTAGCTGAAGGTATGGTTTCAGGTGCTGCTCATTCAACAGCAGACACTGTTCGTCCTGCTCTTCAAATTATCAAAACTAAACCAGGCGTTAAACGTACTTCAGGTGTCTTCCTTATGGTCAAAGATGAGCACAAATACGTCTTTGGTGACTGTGCTATCAACATTGATCCTGATGCTGAAACATTGGCTGAAATCGCGATTAACTCAGCAGCAACAGCTGAAACCTTCGGTATCGATCCTAAAGTAGCTATGATTTCTTACTCAACAAAAGGTTCTGGTTCAGGACCACACGTTGATAAGGTCGTAGAAGCAACTCGTATTGCAAATGAACTTCGTCCAGATCTTTTGATTGACGGTGAATTGCAAATGGATGCTGCTCTTGAGCCAAATACAGCTCGTTTGAAAGCTCCAAATAGCCCTGTTGCTGGTCAAGCTAATGTCTTCATCTTCCCAGCTATTGAAGCAGGTAACATTGCTTATAAGATTGCGGAGCGTTTAGGTGGTTTTGACGCGGTTGGTCCAGTCCTTCAAGGTCTAAACAAACCAGTCAACGACTTGTCACGTGGTTGTAGCTCAGAAGATGTTTATAAATTGGGAATTATCACTGCAGCACAAGCAGTAGATGCGTTGTAAAATATGAAATCATTATTGCGCTATTTCAAAGGTTATATAAAGGAGTCCGTTCTAGCTCCCTTGTTTAAGCTACTCGAAGCCTGTTTTGAGTTGTTTGTCCCTTTGGTGATTGCAGCAATTGTTGATCAAATCATTCCACATGGCAATCAGGGAAACTTGGTTGCCTTAGTTTTGTTATTGATAGGATTAGCAGTTGTAGGTGTAGTGGTGGCGCTCATTGCCCAGTATTATTCTGCTAAAGCAGCCGTTGGTTACACCAAGCAATTAACTCAGGACCTCTATCAGAAAGTTCTTTCTCTCCCGAAATCGAGCCAAGATCAGCTATCTAGTGCTAGCCTCTTAACTCGTTTAACGAGCGATTGTTTACAGATTCAAACAGGTATCAACATTTTTCTTCGTCTCTTTTTACGAGCACCAATTGTAGTTTTTGGCGCTCTGCTCATGGCATCTTCTATCAGTCCCCGCCTGTCTATCTGGTTTGTATTCATGATTGCCATTTTGCTTGTCATTGTGATTATTATCTCGCAGATTTCAGCAGGCTATTTTGCAAAAATTCGTCTTGGATTGGACAAGATGGTTAGTGCTATCCGTGAAAATAGTCTGGGCATGCGAGTCATTCGTGCATTCGTGCAAAGGGACAGGGAAATTACAGACTTTACTGAAAAAAACTCTCAGTATAAAACATTACAAATTCGAGCAGGCTACTGGTCTGCCTTGCTGACACCAGCTACTTACCTAGTAGTGAATCTGACACTGGTCGTCTTGATTTGGAAGGGGCAACTGGCTATTGCGGATAATGCACTGGAGCAAGGGATGTTGGTTGCCTTGATAAACTATCTTCTACAAATTCTAGTAGAATTGGTCAAATTGGTTATGGTCGTGACAACACTCAACCAGACCTTTATCAGTGCCAAACGTGTTCAGGAAATTTTCAACCAGAAATCCGAAGATTTGGAGGCCGACTTATTTGTCAAAGATTGTCCATTTCCAACTCAACAAATCCTTGCTGAAAATCTGACCTTTACCTACCCTACCGCGGTAGAATCTGCTTTAGAGAATCTTGATTTTTCTATTCAAGAGGGTGATTTTTTTGGTATGATTGGTGGAACTGGTTCAGGAAAATCAAGTCTAGTTCAGCTATTCTTACGCTTTTATCAGCCAAGTCAGGGGCAAATTGCAGTTTTCAAAAAAGGAGTTCCTCCTAAAAATTTGAAGGATTGGCGTAAACTATTTGCTTTAGTCCCACAAAAAGCTCAATTATTTAGTGGCAGTATCGCTTCTAATCTGACCTTGGGCATGCCGGATGCAGAAGAAGAAAAGATGTGGTGGGCCTTGGAAATTGCCCAAGCCAAGGATTTTGTAGAAGAAAAAGGCGGTTTGGAAGCAAGAGTAGAAGCTTTTGGACGAAATTTTTCTGGTGGACAACGCCAACGATTGACTATTGCGCGAGCTATTTTACAAGAAGCGCCGGTTTTAATCCTAGATGATTCAACTTCAGCCCTGGATTATTTAACTGAAAGTCGTCTCTTGTCGGCCATTCGACGGGAATTACCACAGCAAACACTTATTATGATTTCTCAGCGGACCAATAGTTTGCAAGGGGCTGACCAGATTTTAGTATTGGATAAAGGGCATCAAGTTGGGCTTGGTCCACATCAGATGTTACTAGAATCCTGTGCAATTTACCAAGAAATTCATCATTCGCAGCAAAATCAGGGAGGTGCTCATGAAACGACGAGATAAAAAGCCAACCCTAAGAAACTTGCTTCGGTTGATGACCAAGTATCCTCTGAGATTAAGTTTTATCTTGCTGGGAACAATTCTACAAGTTCTGTTGACAGTGTATCTGCCGATTTTAATCGGGCAAGCAGTTGATACTGTGTTAGACAGTCAAGAGCTGAAAAATTTGTTGACGATCCTCTACAAGATGATAGTGGTAGTAGGACTCAATACACTTGTACAATGGTTTATTCCTCTTTTGACTAATCAGATTATCTATACTGCTATGAAAGAGTTACGGCAGCAAGTTTTTGAAAAATTGCACCAATTACCACTCAGCTATCTAGATAGACAGAGTGTAGGCGATCTGGTGGCACGTATTTCCTCTGACAGCGAGCAGTTGACAAATGGGCTGGTCATGATTTTCAATCAATTTTTGGTAGGAGTTTTAACCATTCTCCTAACCATTGTCACCATGGCGCAGCTAGATGTATGGATGATGTTGGTCGTGGTGGCTTTAACGCCTCTGTCTCTCTTTCTAGCCCGACTCATTGCTCAAAAAAGTTATTACTACTATCGCGAGCAAACCAAATCTCGTGGGGCGCAAGCTTCATTTTTAGAAGAAAGTATGGGAAATCTCTCACTGGTGCAGGCTTTCAATGCACAAGAACAGTTTACAAGTGAATTTGAGGTAGTTAATAGTCAATATGCGCAGCATTCACAACAAGCCATTTTTTCCTCTTCGACTATCAATCCTGTTACTCGTTTTGTCAATGCGACCATCTATGCTCTGCTGACAGGGCTTGGGGCTTGGCGGATTATGCAGGTAAACTTTACGGTTGGTTCCTTAACTACCTTCCTGAATTATGTTAATCAGTATACCAAACCCTTCAACGATATTTCGTCTGTCTTGTCAGAATTACAGAGTGCACTTGCTTGTGCAGAGCGCTTGTTTGATATTTTGGACCAAAAAGTTATTGAAGAAAAGAATGTTCGAGAATTGCATTTTTCGGATATGAAAGGTGCTTTCTCTTTTGAAAATGTAGCTTTTTCCTATCAAACAGGGCAAAAATTGATCGAACATCTAAATCTGGATATTCCAGCAGGAAGTAAGGTAGCAGTTGTCGGGCCAACGGGAGCAGGAAAGTCTACTCTGATCAACCTCCTCATGCGTTTTTACGATGTCAATCAAGGGAATATTCGTATCGATGGCGTATCGATTAAAAATTACAGTCGTGACTCTCTCCGACGTCAGATTGGCATGGTCTTGCAAGAAACCTGGCTCAAAACGGGAACTGTTCATGACAATATTGCCTATGGATTTCCTCAAGCCAGCCGAGAAATGATTGTTACAGCCGCTAAAGCAGCAAACGCTGATTTCTTTATTCGTCAATTACCGAACGGCTATGATACTTATCTCGCTGACTCTGGCGAGTCCTTATCGCAAGGGCAACGTCAGCTACTGGCCATTGCTCGTGTCTTTGTCCATATTCCTAAAATTTTGATTTTAGATGAAGCGACTTCCTCTATTGATACACGGACGGAGGTCCTCATTCAGGAAGCTTTTGAAAAGTTGATGGAAGGACGAACCAGCTTTATCATTGCTCACCGCCTGTCTACCATTCAGTCGGCAGATATGATTCTAGTTATGGTAAAAGGCACTATTGTCGAACAAGGAACGCACGATAGTCTCATGGCAAGTAAAGGATGTTATTACAATATGATCCAAAGTCAGGGAGCTATAGAAGATTAGAAAGCTGGAGAGAAATCTTCAGCTTTATGAAATTTTCCAGTCTGTGCTATACTAGTTATATGTTAGATTTGAAAGAATTTGGAATTGAAATGTGGCCTGAGGCGAAGATAATCTCTTTTCGTAAGGCTTTGTTAGAATGGTACGACAAGAATAAACGTGACTTGCCTTGGCGACGAACATCTGATCCCTATGCGATTTGGGTGTCAGAAATCATGCTCCAACAGACGCGTGTGGATACAGTTATTCCCTACTATGAAAGTTTCCTATATCGGCTACCGACCATTGCTGATTTGGCAGCAGCAGAGGAAGAGACCTTGTTAAAAGTCTGGGAGGGATTGGGCTATTATTCCCGTGTGCGCAACATGCAAACGGCAGCTCAACAGATGGTAGAGAGGTTTGATGGACAATTTCCTCAGACTTATGAAGAAATTGCTAGTCTGAAAGGTATCGGCCCCTATACAGCAGGTGCAGTTGCGAGTATAGCCTTTGGACTTCCCGAACCTGCCGTAGATGGTAATGTTATGCGGGTTCTCAGTCGATTGTTCGAGGTTGATTATGACATTGGGATTCCAGCCAACCGTAAAATTTTCCAAATTATGATGGAGATTTTGATTGATCCCGAGCGACCCGGTGACTTCAACCAAGCCTTGATGGATTTGGGTTCTGATATTGAAGCGCCTGTCAATCCTCGTCCAGAAGAAAGCCCTGTTAAAGAATTCAGCGCAGCTTATTTACATGGTACCATGGACAAGTATCCTATAAAAGCACCCAAGAAAAAGCCAGTTCCTGTCTATTATCAGGCCTATATTATCCGCAATCAAGAAAATCAATTTTTGTTGGAGAAAAATACAGCTGCCGGACTCTTATCAGGGTTCTGGTCTTTCCCCCTAATTGAAAAATTTGCTCCAGCAAGAAAGGAAATCAATCTGTTTGAAGTGGCAGAAGAAACAGATATCTTGGGGACATTTGAAGAAGCCTATGGACAAAAAGTTGATTGGCAAGACGCAGAATTTCTACCGATCCAACATGTTTTTAGTCATCGCAAATGGCAGGTTGACTTGGCTGAAGGTGTTTTGATAGAAGGAAAGCTTGCTCAAGACCGCGAATTACGCTGGGTTTCAGTTGAAGATTTTCATTCCTATCCCTTTGCCAAACCTCAACAGAAACTGTGGGAGTCTTATTTGAAAGGGAAAGCGGAGCAGTAAAAAATATTTCAAATTCTGCACACAATTACTTGAAAGCGTTTTTAAAAAGAGGTATAATATAAGCGAAATGAGGGAGGTGCCCTCATAGGTATAATTTTTTACTCCTTGGCTTTCTGATTAGGATATCATCTTTACGGATTGTGTAGATTTTTGGAGGAAAAACAAGAAATTTATGCCCTGTCAAAAGGACAAAAAAGATGATAACTAAGAAGAAAACCTCTGTTTTAAAAGGAAGGTTCATTCTCTAGTGCTCAACTAATAACTCATTTGTCTATTGTTTATCATCACTTTATTAGCCTTGCTACCCTACTACATCATAAGAAGGGCTAATGCGCTTAAGTAGGCTTTACTAAGTCTATTATTGGTTTCAGAATAACAGTTTGAACTACATTTACGACTTATTTTAATCATTATTAAGAGTAGGAAATTTGCACTAAGGGTAGCTAAATAGGATTTTAATTTTTAATGATTGTTATAGAGAATGAACTTTCCCATTTAGAAATCTAAAAGAGGCATATGCCTCTTTTTTGGCGCGAATTGATACAATGTTGACGTCAAATGTTGTTATTCCTGGCGTATATTGTGCTAAAATTGATTTATCAAAACAAAGAGGTAATAAAAATGTCTAATAAAAAGTAATTCTAATCACAGGTGCGTCATCAGATATGGGTAAAATCACAGCAGCTGGTTTGATCAAGGCTGGACACATTGTATATTGTGTTACACGTTCAGTTGATAAAATGAAAAATCTTGCTGAATTAGGTGGACATGTCATGAGAATGGATGTCACAAATGAAGACGATATTGAAAAAGTTATTAAAGCAATCGTTGAAGAACAAGGACGCATCGATGTACTTTGGAATAATGTTGGTTACGGACTCTACGGCCCAGTTGAAGAAATGCCTATGGAACATGTTCAAATGCAATTTGAAGTTAACGTTTACGGTGTTGCCCGCTTGACGCAAAAAGTTCTACCATATATGCGTAAGCAAAATGATGGATTAATCATCAATACATCATCAATGGGTGGTACACTTGTAGCTTGGTATCATGCTTCTAAACATACTATTGAAGGATATAGCGACTGCCTTCGTATTGAATTAAAAGCCTTCAATATTAATGTTGTAGTACTTGAACCAGGAATGATTGACACTGGATTTAACCAAGGTGTGCGTGACAACTTCTCCTTTGAATCACAAACTGGCCCGTATAAAGATGTAGTAAATGCTTATATTAAAGCTATGGATAATCCACCAGCAAAAGGATCAAATCCAAAAGTTATTTCAAATGCTGTTCAAAAAATTATCAATACTAAAAATCCAAAAACACGTTACTTGGTTGGGCAAGGATCACACCTTCTACTAGGAATTCGTCGTATTCTTGGTGACCGTGTTTACGACCGTATCATGCTTTCACAAATGAAATAAGGTATTATATGAAATTAACACTAATTCATCAATTTCAAGATTTCCTCAAGTCAATTGGTATTGACCTTGGACTAGTCTTGGAGAATGCTGGGCTGTCTAAGTATTTGTGGCAAGAGGAGCTAGATTTAGCGCCCATGGACTATTACAAGTTTTTGCAGGACTTGGATAGCCAAATACCAGAGTAAGCTATACGTCAACTCAGTCAAATTCATAACATTCAATTGTTTATGCCACCTATCTTCGCAGCCTTAATGTCAGCAAATGGCCTAGAAGCCTTGGAACGATTTACTCATTTTAAAAAGCTAGTCGGTCCTGTTGAAGTGGATATACTTGTGGCAGATACTACCGTTTCAGTCCAATTTTCCTTTGTCATCAATCAGCTAGAGCTACCTAAGTTTACAATTTTGAACGAACAACTCTTACTCCTAGACTTAGCTAGACAAGGGTCTGGTCAGAAAATTACTCCATTGTTTGTTGAAACACCTTTTGACTATGAGGAGGAGAGTTTGGCGATTTTAGCTTGTCCTGTTCAAAAGTCAGATAGCAACCGTCTAGTATTTGATATAAAAGACTTAGAAAAAGTCTTTCTAACTCAGAATAATATCATGTAGCAGTATTTGGAGCCTGAACTAAGTCGTCAATTGGCAGAGGCGGAGACTAGCTCTAATCTGATCGCCTATGTGCAGGGCCAGCTATTTACAGCAATTCCTAGCGGCAATTTTTCCATTGATAGCGTGGCGCAGCAATTAGGCATGAGTACAAGAAGTTTGCAACGCTACTTGAAAAATGAGGGAACTAGCTTCAAAGATCAAGTACAAAAAGTTCAAAAATCAATGGCTGTTTCCTACATCAAAATGGGATTAACAACTGATGAAATCTCTAGTCTTTTGGGATATAGTGAACCTCAAGCTTTCAAAAAATGGATAGGAATGACAATCGGTACATATAAAACAATCTCTAGAAATTGAAAATTTGAACTGATAAAACGAAAACCACCAAGCGGTGGTTTTCGTTTTATCCAACAAATTCGTTGATTTCTTTTTCAATAGTTGCGATTTTTGTTTCAGCTTCTTCAAGTGTATCGCCAACAGTTGCGATGTAGAACTTGATTTTTGGCTCAGTTCCTGAAGGGCGTACTGCAAACCATGAATCATCCGCAAGAGTATACTTCAAGACATTGCTTGGTGGTGTAGTGAGTGCTGTTACACCTTGAGCGGAAGTTGCTGTTTGCTCCAAGAAATCTTCTGTCAAAGCGATAGCTGTATTGTTGAAGGTTTCAGGTGCATTGCCACGGAATTTATCCATGATTTTCTTGATTTCTGCTGCACCATCCATACCTGAAAGAGTCACAGAGATTGTCTTTTCAGCAAAGTAGCCATATTCTTTGAAGATTTCATCAATACCATCAGCCAAGGTCAAACCACGTGAACGGTAGTAGGCGGCAATTTCAGCAACCAATAGAACTGCTTGAATAGCATCTTTATCTCGAACGAATGGTTTAATCAAGTAACCAAAGCTTTCTTCAAAACCAAACATGTAAGTGTGGTTATTTGTATCTTCAAATTCTTGAATTTTTTCAGCGATAAATTTGAAACCAGTCAAGACGTTGAACATGGTTGCGCCGTAGCTTTCAGCAATTTTCGTTACCAACTCGGTAGAAACGATTGACTTGCAGACAGCTGCATTTTCAGGAAGTGTACCCGCTTGTTTGTGGGCTTCCAAGATATATTTGGCAAGAAGAGCACCGATTTGGTTACCAGATAAGTTCCAGTAAGAGCCATCAGCCTGGCGAACTTCAACACCAACACGGTCGGCATCAGGGTCAGTAGCAAGAAGCACATCCGCGTCTACTTGACGGCCAAGTTCTTCAGCCATAGCAAAGGCAGCTTGGCTTTCTGGGTTGGGAGAAGCAACTGTAGAGAAGTCAGGGTCAGCAGTTGCTTGGGCTTCTACGATTTGCACAGAGTCAAAGCCAGCTTGTGCCAAGGCACGACGAGTCAACATTTCACCGGTACCATGAAGAGGTGTGTAGACAATCTTCATGTCACGACCAAACTCTTTAATTAAGTCTGGGTTAATGGTGATAGCCTTCAATTCTTCCAAGTAGAGGGCATCTGTTTCTTCACCCAAAACTTTGATAAGACCAGAAGCTTTTGCCTCTTCTAAGTCTGCTAAGGCAACATCAAATGGATTGTCAATAGCACGAATATAATCTGTCAATGCATCAGCATCAGCAGGTGGCATTTGTCCGCCATCTTCACCGTAAACCTTATAGCCGTTGAATTCTTTTGGATTGTGGCTAGCTGTTACCATAATACCAGCAATAGCATTGTAATGGCGAACAGCAAAAGAAAGTTCTGGCGTTGGACGAAGGCTTTCGAATACATACGATTGGATACCATGTGCCGCCAAGACTTGAGCTGATTCAAAAGCAAACTCTGGAGAGAAGTGACGTGAGTCGTAGGCAATCGCAACACCACGTTTTTTAGCTTCCTCACCTTTTGATTCAACTAATTTTGCCAAACCTTCCGTTGCTTGACGAACAACATAAATATTAATACGATTTGTACCTGCACCGATATAACCACGCATACCAGCTGTTCCAAATTCAAGATTTGTGTAAAAGGCATCTTCTTTTGTTTTTTCATCCATGGCAAGCAAGTCTTCACGGAGGTAGTCAGGCAGTTCCGCAAATTCTAACCATTTCTGATAATTATCTGAATATGTCATTTAGATCTCCTTCATAATGAAAATTATATTAACCGCTTTCAGTATACCATTTTCAAAAGAAAAAAGCACGCTCTCACGTGACTTATTTCCTTATTTTTTTAGTTTTAGCATGGTTGGTACAATTGCAAGTGTCAAAATAGCTGAAATCACCATTTCTGCGATAGCATTTGTCCCAATAATTCCTGCCAACATGAGCTGGATATTTCCATTATAGACTGAGGAGAAGAGGACAAAGATACCACCAAGAACAAAAATCGTGTTGGTTATAGAACCAACTGCACCAGCGACAATCAGTCCTGACTTATTTTTTAGAAACTTATAAGTAAAGTGAGGAGTAATCCCAATCAAAATCCGAGGAACCAAAGCAATGACTAGTGACCAGACATTCCCGTTGGGTACAAAGGGGGTAAAGAGGTAGCTAGTAGGTAACAAAACAAGAGTATTGGTCACCACACTGATGATCCCCATGAGTCCACCCAAAGTAGCACCGATGCGTGGGCCGTAGACAATAGAGGCGACAATTACAGGGATATGAACTAGAGTAGGTTTGATTGGAAAAGGTAAGATATTAAAAATAATAGACGTCAAAAAATGGATAACTAGCATGGTTGCAAAGAAAAGAGCAACTGTCGCAACATAACTAGATTTATTGTTTTTCATGAAGAGTTTGTCTCACTTTCTCTAAAATAGTATCAATATCTGCTAAGGCTCCTGTCCCATAATCACCACAGGCCAGCAGAGCTTCTCGCGGTTTAATTTCTTCAAAGCCATAGGAGCGAAGAAGATGTAGATTGTGCTGGGTAGCAGGATTGAGATACATATTGGTATTCATAGCAGGAGCGACTAGTTTCGGTTTCCCAACTGGCAGAGCGAGAGCAACAGCTGTAATGATATTATCTGCCGTTCCGTGGGCTAATTTTGCTAAAGTGTTGGCTGATAAGGGCGCGACTAAAAATAAATCAGTCTCCTTTGCGATGTCGATATGCTTGATTGAACTAGGGTCTTCTTCCAGCATAACATCTGTATGTACCAAATTTTTTGATAAGGATTGTAGGGTCAGAGGTGTAATAAATTGCGTCGCTGACTGGCTCATTAAAACAGTCACATGATGACCGAGTTTGCTAAGTTGATTGCTAAGTTCGGCTGCCTTATAAGCTGAAATAGAGCCTGTTACAGCCAGTGTGATATTTGCCATGACTATCTCTTTTCTAAGATGGTGGTGAGGATGAGCTGGGCAATTTCCTCCTTGGTTGTTGCCATTTGCTCACTTTTCTGGTTGATCAAGAAGGCTTTGTGTCTTCCTGCAGAAATATCTGTCAAGTCGTTGGCGATGATATAGTCTGCTTGATTCTTGATTAAACTATCCCGTGCAACCGCAAATAGTTCTTTTTTAGAAACATCTACTAGCAATTTGAAGCCAAATAATTTGATAGTTGGATTCCATTCCTTGACTTTCGAGATGACTTTTGGAGTTTTCTTGAGGAAAAGCACTTGAACATCTTCTTTAGATGAAATTTTCGTTTCTATATTTTTTTTGTTTAGCAAATCACGAACATTCTCAGTCTGTTCCACTTCATCCAAACCTGTCATATAAACAGGAGTATAATCAGAAACAGCCATGCTATGAATAAGAACGTCATGCTCCTTGACAAGAGGCTCTAAACAGGTCTGCAAACTTTCTACATTAGAAATCTCAACTATATGAAGAAGAGGATGTGGTTCAGGCTTCACAGCATTCTTCGTCGTTACTAAAGTAACAGGAAAATTAGTTTGCAAAAATGTTTCGGCAATTAACTTTCCTAACTGCCCTGTAGAATGGTTGGTAATAGCGCGAACACGATCGATCGCTTCACTTGTTCCGCCAGATGTAATCAGAATTTTCATGTTCTTATTGTACAAGAAAATCTTCTTTTCGTAAAGTTTTCGCGACCTCCTTTAAAAACGAATAAAAATATACGATTATATAGATATAAGTGACGGACAGTTATAAAATCCGTACGTTTTAATTTTTATATACAAAACACGTGCACAAAACGCGAATATCTGTTATGATAATACTATCAGATTATGAGGTGATAGAATGAAAACGGATATTGAAATCGCACAAAGTGTTAGCTTACAGCCTATTACAGACATCGTTGAACCCTTAGGGATTTCCTTTGATGATATCGAACTGTACGGAAAGTACAAGGCAAAATTAACTTTTGATAAGATTAAAACGGTGCAAGAAAATCCTGTCGGGAAGCTTATCTTGGTAACGGCTATCAATCCTACACCAGCGGGTGAAGGAAAGTCAACTATGAGTATCGGTCTGGCTGATGCGCTTAATAAAATCGGTAAGAAGACAATGATTGCCCTTCGTGAACCATCGCTCGGTCCTGTGATGGGAATCAAGGGGGGCGCAGCAGGTGGTGGTTATGCGCAGGTATTGCCAATGGAAGATATCAACCTCCATTTCACAGGTGATATGCATGCTATCACAACAGCCCACAATGCCTTATCAGCCTTAATTGACAATCACCTTCATCAAGGAAATGAGCTTGGAATCGACCAGCGCCGTATCATCTGGAAACGTGTTGTGGACTTAAATGACCGCGCACTCCGTCATGTAACAGTTGGATTAGGTGGACCACTTAACGGTATTCCACGCGAAGACGGATTCGACATCACAGTTGCTTCTGAAATCATGGCCATTCTTTGCTTGGCAACTGATCTAGCTGACTTGAAAAAACGTCTTTCTAATATTGTGATTGGTTATCGTTATGACCGTATTCCAGTTTATGTTCGTGATTTGAAGGTAGAAGGGGCTCTCACACTCATTCTCAAGGACGCCATCAAACCAAATCTCGTCCAAACTATTTACGGAACACCTGCCTTTGTTCACGGCGGTCCATTTGCTAATATTGCTCATGGATGTAACTCCGTTCTTGCAACGTCAACAGCTCTTCGTTTGGCTGACTACGTAGTCACAGAGGCAGGCTTTGGTGCTGACCTTGGTGCGGAGAAATTCTTGGATATCAAGACACCAAATCTTCCAACTACTCCATCAGCAATCGTAGTTGTTGCCACTCTCCGTGCTCTGAAAATGAATGGTGGTGTTGCAAAAGATCAGCTCGCCACAGAAAATGTTGCTGCAGTAACAGCTGGTTTTGCTAATCTAGCTCAACACGTTGAAAATATGCGCAAGTACGGCGTTCCTGTCGTAGTAGCTATCAATGAATTTGTAGCGGATACAGAAGCTGAAATTGCTGAACTTCGCAGACTCTGCGCTCAAATCAATGTCCCTGTTGAGTTGGCTAGCGTCTGGGCAAACGGTGCTGAAGGTGGGGTTGAGCTAGCACAGACAGTTGTTGAGACTATCGAAAATATACCAACTAACTACACTCGACTTTACGATGATAATCAATCTATTGAAGACAAGATTGCAACTGTCGCTCGCGAAATTTACCGCGCTGATAACGTTGTCTTTGAAAAGAAAGCCAAGACCCAGATTGCTCAAATCGTGAAAAACAGCTGGGACAAGTTACCAGTTTGTATGGCCAAGACCCAGTATAGTTTCTCAGATGATCCAACCCTTCTTGGAGCGCCACGTGGTTTTGATGTAACCATTCGTGAACTAGTACCAAAACTTGGAGCAGGCTTTATCGTTGCCCTCACAGGCGATGTCATGACTATGCCAGGTTTACCCAAAGCACCTGCCGCTCTTAATATGGACGTCGCAGAAGATGGAACAGCTCTTGGACTGTTCTAAACAATAAACAGTAAAGAAGTTGGTTTAAGGCCAACTTCTTTTTGTTGAAAAAACTACCCTTATATTTAATTTATAAAAATGCAGGAATTTTCTGAAAAATTGCTTTTGTTTTGAAAAAAAATATAGTATAATTGTATAAATTTAGATTTGAAAGAGGTAATTTTATGGCTTATACAGTTGCAGTAGTTGGTGCTACAGGTGCAGTTGGTGCACAAATGATTAAGATGTTGGAAGAATCAACTCTTCCAATCGAAAAAGTACGTTTTTTGGCGTCTGCTCGCTCAGCTGGTAAGACCTTGCAATTCAAGGGAAAAGATATTGTTATCGAAGAAACGACAGAAGATGCCTTTACTGGCGTGGATATTGCTCTCTTTTCAGCAGGTGGTTCAACTTCTGCTAAATATGCTCCTTACGCTGTGAAAGCAGGAGCAGTTGTGGTTGATAACACTTCCTATTTCCGTCAAAATCCTGATGTGCCTTTAGTGGTGCCAGAAGTCAATGCTCACGCCTTGGACGTTCATAACGGAATTATTGCTTGTCCAAACTGCTCAACCATTCAAATGATGGTAGCGCTTGAGCCTGTTCGTCAAAAATGGGGATTGGACCGTATTATCGTATCAACTTATCAGGCTGTTTCTGGCGCTGGTATGGGGGCAATCTTGGAAACACAGGCTCAACTTCGTGCCGTATTGAATGATGGTGTTAATCCTAAAGATGTAGAAGCAAACATTCTCCCTTCTGGTGGTGACAAAAAACACTACCCAATCGGTTTCAATGCTCTTCCACAAATCGATGTCTTCACAGATAACGACTACACTTATGAAGAAATGAAAATGACAAAGGAAACCAAGAAAATCATGGAAGACGACTCTATTGCCGTTTCAGCAACCTGTGTTCGTATTCCAGTTCTTTCTGCTCACTCTGAGTCAGTTTATATTGAAACAAAAGAAGTTGCTCCGATTGAAGAAGTCAAAGCTGCTATTGCAGCCTTCCCAGGAGCAGTCTTAGAAGATGATGTGGCGCATCAAATCTATCCTCAAGCTGTCAACGCAGTTGGTAGCCGTGATACATTTGTCGGTCGTATCCGTAAAGATTTGGATGCTGAAAAAGGGATCCATATGTGGGTTGTTTCCGATAACTTGCTCAAAGGTGCTGCATGGAATTCCGTTCAAATCGCAGAAACTCTTCACGAACGTGGTTTGGTTCGCCCAACTGCAGACTTGAAATTTGAATTGAAATAAGCTCTTGCTGGAAAGGATTGCCTATGTCTATCCAAGATTTACGCCATGTCAATATTATTACTGCCATGGTAACACCTTTTAACGCTGATGGTTCCATTAACTTTGATGCCCTGCCAAACTTGATTGAGGACCTTTTGTCTCATCATACAGAAGGATTGCTGCTGGCAGGTACGACGGCTGAAAGTCCCACTTTAACCCACGAGGAAGAGTTGGAACTCTTTGCAGCGGTACAGAAAATTGTCAATGGTCGCGTGCCACTGATCGCAGGTATCGGGACGAATGATACTCGTGATTCCGTTGAATTTGCTAAAGAAGTTGCTGAATTCGGTGGCTTTGCAGCAGGACTTGCCATTGTACCTTATTACAATAAACCAAATCAAGAAGGACTTTATCAGCATTTCAAGGCCATTGCTGACGCCTCTGACTTGCCAATTATTATCTACAATATTCCAGGTCGCGTGGTTGTAGAAGTGGCACCAGATACCATGCTTCGTTTGGCAGAACATCCAAATATCATCGGTGTTAAAGAGTGTACTACTCTGGACAATATGGCCTATTTGATTGAGCACAAACCAGAGGACTTTCTGATTTTTTCTGGTGAGGATGGCGAGGCTTTTCACGCTATGAACCTCGGTGCGGATGGTCTGATCAGTGTTGTTTCCCATATATGTGGTGATGAGATTTATGATATGTTCCAAGCTATCAAGGCAAGTGACATTCGGAAAGCTGCAAAAATTCAGCGCCAATTCTTGCCGAAAGTGCATGCTCTCTTCTCCGTTGTCAGTCCGGCACCTGTCAAGGCTGTCCTGAATCACCTTGGCTTCGAAGTTGGACCACTTCGTTTACCATTGGTTTCTTGTACACCAGCTGAATCCAAACGCATTATCAAAGTCGTCTTGGAAGAAGATATTGAAGCGACACGCGAAACAGTAACTGGTGTGATTCGACCAGATTATTAAAATCTTAGATAACAATAAACGTCTGATTTAGTGTTCAGGCGTTTTTAAGGAGCAAGATGAAGATTAGAAAAGCAACTTTAGCCGATGTTGAGGCAATTAGTCGTATTTGCTCAGATGGTTGGCGAGAAACCTATAAACATCTTCACACACAAGACCATATCAACATGGTCATAGAAGAGTATTACAACCTTCAACGTGTTCAAAAAGATGTGACCGAGTGCTCTGCAGCATGGAGTGGTTACTGGGTAGCCGAAGAGGACGAAACTGTTGAGGGGTGTATCGGCGGAGGGATAGACCAGGACAATAATTGTCATATTTATGTTTTCTATGTAGCACCCGAATTGAAAAGAAGAGGAATTGGAACAGCCCTTCTACAAGCATTTACTGATTATCAAATTGAAACCTATGGAATAGAATGGCAGTGGGTAACCTCAGTAACAGAAGGAAATCTATTGGGCCTAGCCTTCTACGAAAAGCAGGGATTCACCTTTGACTTTGCAACTGAGAACAGTCAAGATTGTCAGTTACCCAAAAATCTACATTACAAACGAAAAGTGAAGATACAAGAAAACCTGTGATGTTCAAAATCACAGGTTTATTTTTTACGCTAATTCTTCTAATTTATCAACCAAGAAGCCGACATAGGCTATAGTATCTTTGAGTGGTTTGTCCGTTGAGACATCTACACCAGCGTGTTGGGCCAATTCTTGAGCAGAAAGGCTAGCACCTAGTGACAGAGTTTCCAACCATTTACCAACGACTTCCTCAGGATTTTCTTCCAACTGCTTGGCCATAGCGGTACCAATGGTCAAACCAGCTGAGTACGTGTAAGGATAAAGTCCCATGTAGTAGTGTGGTTGGCGCATCCAAATCAAACCAGCATCATCACCAATTTCAAAGTCATCACCCCAGAACTCTTTCATAATAGAAAGTTTAATGTCGCAGAGGATATCTCCGTTGAGGTATTCATCGTTGTCCATACGAGTGTAGACTTCACGTTGGAAGGCAGCTTCCAACAGGTGTGTGACCATATTATGGAAGTAGGTACGGCTAATCAACTCGCTAATCAAATAAGCTTGGAAGTTTGGATCTTGATTTTGCTTCAAAAGTGTGTTACATGTCAAGACTTCGTTAGCAGTAGATGGTGCTTCGATGAAGTATAGAGACGGATCATAGTTGAGAATGCTTTGTTTTTTACCCAATTGGAAGTGACCTGCATGTCCCAATTCATGCGCCAAGACAAGCACTTCATTCATCAGCCCAGTCCAGTTGAGCAAGATATAAGAAGGTCCATCGTAAAGCGTTGCACAGTAGCCACCAGTTGCCTTACCTTCATTTTGTGCAAAGTCAATCCAGCGCTCATCGAAAGATTTTTCAATCATCTTGACATAGTCCTCACCCAAGAAACCAAGGCAATCAATCAAGAATTGTTTTGACTCTTCAGGAGTAATGCGCTGGTTAAATTCGGACGGAAGACTAATTTTCAAATCAGCATGAGTAATCTTATCTAAACCGTGTGATTTTGCCATTAATTTGACAAATCGACGCATGTGAGGTGCCAAGTCTTTCATGATAACATCAATTTGGCGGTCAAAAAGGTCACGTGAAATGTCTTGCTGGAAAAGAAGGTAGTCGATAGTTGAATCAAATCCACGCAATTTTGCTTCAATTTGTTCGTTTTTGACATGAGCAAGATAGTTTACAGCAATTGTATTTTTGTATTTACGAAGCGTAGCATAGAAACTGTCAGCAGATTTGCGACGAAGTTCCGTATCGTGGCTCAATTCATAGTCATTTTCATAGAGAACATAGCTATTGCCATAACTTTTACCATTTACCTCAAAGTTATCAAAAGTCATATCCTCAAATTTAGTCGTCTCGTAATTGCTGTAGGCTTGTGAGAAAGTTGGTGCAAATTTTGCCAAGAGTTCTTCTTGAAGCGGATCCAAATTATGTGGTTTTGAACGGATAATGTGCTTAATAAAGCTTGTCCATTCAGGATGTTGGACAATAACCTCTTCTAACAAACTTGTTTCTTGAAGACCAAGTTCAGTTGACAAGAAAGCGATGGCTGGATAAGTTTCAGCATGTACCAACTCAAATTCATTAGCCTGGCTGGCTAATTCTGTGTTCATCTTATCTACATCAAGATTTAAGAAAGCATAGTGTGATAGTTTGCTTTGAACAGTCAGAATAGCTTCATATTCCGTCAAGGCAGCTGCGATTGTTTCAGCAGAAGTTAACTGGTTTTTGTAGTTTTTCTCAAAAGTGAGCACCGTTTCTTTAAAGCTAGCTAGAGCTGTTTTGAAAGCTGAGGCATTTTCATAGATAAGGGAGGTATCCCAAGTGTCTTTGACATCAACTTCTTGACGTTTTAACATAGCATTTGTCATAAAAACTCCTTTAAATTTTTTCCTAAAAATCATTATAACACAGACGTACCAAAAACTTGACAAAAGCCCTATTTACTTAGATAATAGAAGTATTAAAAAGCCTGTAAGAGAGCGAAAGGAGCTAGTATGCAAGTTATTAAAAGAAGTGGTGAAGTCGTTGATTTTGACCCAGAAAAAATTTACCAAGCCATTATTAAGGCGGCTCAAACTGTTTATGTCATTGATGATAGCTGGAGAAAAAACCTTGCTGAAGTGACCAAAAAAGTTGTTTTGGACTTGGAAGAAGCCCATACAGAACGCCCAACCATTAGCATGGTGCAATCTCAAGTAGAACACCGCCTCATTGACGCGGGCTATATTGCTATCGCAGAACACTATATTTCCTACCGCCTCCAACGCGACTTGGAACGCAATGGTTATGCAGATCAGATTATTGTACACTTGCGTTTTGAACAAATTCGTTAAATAAAGCAGCCATCAGGCTGTTTTTTGATGGAAAAATTTAGAACAGGTAAGCACTTCTTGTTCTATCCACTCCAAAATCTCCTCTCTTTATGGTATAATAGTAAGCAGAAATTTTGAAAAAGTATGAGGTTAAGCATTCGATATGAATATCTATGATCAGTTACAGGCGGTTGAAGATCGTTACGAAGAATTAGGCGAATTACTCAGTGACCCAGATGTGGTTTCCGATACCAAACGTTTTATGGAATTGTCCCGTGAAGAGGCTAATACACGTGATACCGTGACAGCCTATCGCGAGTACAAGCAAGTCATTCAAAACATTGCTGACGCTGAAGAAATGATTAAAGACGCGGGTGGCGATGCTGAATTGGAAGAAATGGCCAAAGAGGAATTGAAGGAATCGAAGGCTGCCAAGGAAGAATACGAAGAAAAACTCAAAATCTTGCTTCTTCCAAAAGATCCTAACGATGACAAGAATATCATCTTGGAAATCCGTGGTGCCGCTGGTGGTGATGAGGCAGCACTTTTTGCAGGCGACTTGCTCCAAATGTACCAAAAGTTTGCTGAGGGACAAGGCTGGCGCTTTGAAGTCATGGAGGCTTCGTACAATGGTGTTGGTGGTATCAAGGAAGTCGTGGCCATGGTGTCAGGTCAATCTGTCTACTCAAAACTCAAGTATGAGTCAGGTGCCCACCGTGTTCAACGTGTTCCGGTGACAGAAAGCCAAGGTCGCGTCCACACCTCTACAGCAACAGTCTTGGTGATGCCAGAAGTGGAAGAAGTTGAATACGACATCGATCCAAAAGATTTGCGCGTGGACATTTACCATGCCTCAGGTGCTGGTGGTCAGAACGTTAATAAAGTTGCAACTGCCGTTCGTATCGTTCACTTGCCAACCAATATTAAGGTTGAAATGCAGGAAGAACGTACTCAGCAGAAAAACCGTGACAAGGCCATGAAGATTATCCGTGCGCGTGTGGCTGACCACTTTGCACAAATTGCCCAGGATGAGCAAGATGCAGAGCGTAAGTTAACGATTGGTACAGGTGACCGTTCGGAGCGTATCCGTACTTATAACTTCCCACAAAATCGTGTAACAGACCACCGTATCGGATTAACACTTCAAAAATTAGATACCATTTTATCTGGTAAATTGGACGAAGTGGTTGATGCCTTGGTACTCTACGATCAAACGCAAAAACTTGAAAAGTTGAATAAATAAGATGACCTACGGACAAGTGATTAGTCAGTTGGAAAGTCAATTAGAAGCATTAGGAGAGGAAAAAGAAAGCCTCTCTTATGTCTTTAAGGAACTCAAAAACTGGACCTTGACAGATTTGATTTTGCAATTGCCAAAGTCTGTTTCAGCTGAAGATAAGCTCTTGCTAGAAGAGATTTTTGACCAGCTTGCTCAGCACATTCCCGCTCAACACATTACGGGAAAGGCTTATTTCAAAGACTTGACTTTAAAAGTGACCAGTGACATCCTCATTCCCCGTCCTGAGACGGAGGAGCTGGTGGATTTGATTTTGTCAGAAAATCCTCAGGAAGATCTCCGTATTCTAGATATTGGGACCGGGTCTGGGGCCATTGCCTTGGCACTAAAGTCTGCTCGTCCAGGTTGGCAAGTTGTAGCAGCAGATATTTCGCCAGAAGCCTTGGCTGTTGCGCGTGAAAATGCTCGGGCAAATCAAGTCGAAGTAGCATTCTTGCAGTCGGATGTCTATTCAGCCATTGCTGGGCAGTTTGACATCATTGTTTCAAATCCTCCCTACATTGCTTTTGAGGATAAAGATGAAGTTGGGACAAATGTTTATCTGCACGAACCCCACACGGCTCTCTTTGCGGAGGAAAATGGTCTAGCAATCTATCGCCAAATTCTCAGCGGAGCGCAGCCATTTCTCACAGAAAAAGGAAAAATCTACTTTGAAATCGGCTATAAGCAAGGACAGGATTTGCAAGTCTTGGCAGAACAATATCTTCCTGAAAAAAGCTGCCGAATTTTGAAGGATATGTTTGGGAAAGAACGGATGGTGGTAATGGATGAAAAATGAGGAAATCCGAACGATAATCCAATCTGGCGGTGCAGTCATTTTGCCAACGGAAACCGTTTATGGAATTTTTGGACAGGCATTAAATAAGGAAAGCGTAGAAAATATCTATCGTTTGAAAAAACGTCCAAAAGATAAGGCTATGAACTTAAACGTCTCAAACCTGAACGATATTTTGTTTTACAGTCAAAATGTGCCTGTTTTTTTAAAAAAAGTGTATAATGAATTTATGCCTGGTCCATTGACCATTATCCTTCAAGCAAGCAAAAATGTGCCTGAATGGATTAATTCTGGGCTACCGAGCATTGGTTTTCGGGTTCCAAATCATCCTGAAACCTTGCAAGTGATTTCAGAGAATGGTCCTTTGATTGGGCCCTCTGCAAATGTATCCGGTCAGGAAAGTGGAAAGATTTTCAAAGAAATCATAGAAGCCTTTGACCACCAAGTCACGGGAATTGAGGATGATCAATCCATTACTGGACTGGACTCCACTATTCTGGACTTGTCAGGACCCAAAGCTCGCATTCTTCGACAGGGAGCCATTACAAAAGAAGAAATTCTTTCGAAGGTACCTGAAATTTCTTTTGAGGACTAAATGATGATTAGAAAATTGAAATTGGAAGATATGGAGTCTATTCGTGATATCAACGAGTTTTCTCTAGGGTATGCGACATCCTTGGAATTGACCATTCGGCAATTTACAAAGCTGGCAGCAGATGAACATCATTTTTTCATAGGATATGAAGATGAAAGAAGTCACAAAATTGTTGGTTATCTTCACGCGGAAGTTTATGAAAGTCTCTACTCAGAGCCTGGATTGAATCTTTTGGCCGTGGCAGTTTGGGAAGATTATCAAGGACAAGGCATTGGCAGCAAACTCTTAAAGGCTGTTGAAGAAGAAGCTAAAGAGCGACACTTTCACTTTATCCGACTCAATTCAGGTAGTCATCGGACAGAAGCGCATGCTTTTTACCAGAAGGCCGGTTATGACGGAGATAAGGTCCAAAAACGATTTATAAAATATGTGAGGTAAGCCATGATTTTTGACAAAGAAGATTACAAAGCATTTGACGTAGAACTTTGGGATGCGATTAAAGCAGAAGAAGACCGTCAACAGGGAAATATCGAATTGATTGCTTCAGAAAATGTTGTTTCTAAGGCAGTTATGGCGGCACAAGGTTCTATCTTGACCAACAAATACGCTGAAGGTTATCCAGGTAAACGCTACTATGGTGGGACAGAGTGTGTCGATGTAGTTGAAACGCTTGCGATCGAGCGTGCCAAAGAAATTTTTGGCGCTAAGTTTGCCAATGTACAGCCACATTCAGGAAGTCAGGCCAATGCTGCAGCTTACATGGCTTTGATTGAACCAGGTGATACGGTTCTTGGTATGGACTTGTCAGCTGGCGGACACTTGACACACGGATCACCAGTCAATTTCTCAGGAAAAACTTATAATTTCGTCGCTTACGGTGTCAATAAAGACACAGAAGAATTGGATTATGAGGAAATCCTAGCACGCGCTAAAGAAGTTCAACCAAAACTTATTGTAGCAGGGGCTTCAGCTTACTCACGTACCATTGATTTTGCTAAATTCCGCGAGATTGCAGATACCGTTGGCGCCAAACTCATGGTCGATATGGCTCACATTGCAGGTCTTGTTGCAGCTGGTTTGCATCCAAGTCCAGTACCATTTGCAGACATCACAACGACAACAACTCACAAAACGCTCCGTGGACCTCGTGGTGGATTGATTTTGACAAATGATGAGGACTTGGCTAAGAAAATCAATTCTGCGGTCTTTCCTGGTATGCAAGGCGGTCCTTTAGAACACGTGATTGCAGCTAAGGCCGTTGCCTTCAAGGAAAATCTGGACCCAGCCTTCAAGGAATATACGCAAAATGTGATTACTAACTGTCAAGCTATGGCAGCGGTCTTCAATAAACATGAAAACTTCCGTGTTATTTCTGGCGGAACAGATAACCATGTCTTCCTTGTTGATGTGACTAAGGTCATCGAAAACGGGAAAGAAGCTCAAAACCTTTTGGATGAAGTCCACATTACGCTCAACAAAAATTCCATTCCATTTGAAACCTTGTCACCATTCAAGACTTCTGGTATCCGTATCGGAACAGCTGCTGTGACAGCACGTGGATTTGGAGTAGCTGAGTGTGAGCAAGTAGCAAACCTCATTATCAAAGCCCTTGAAAATGCAGAGAATGAAACAGTATTGAAAGAAGTCCGTCAAGAAGTCAAAGCTTTAACAGACCGATTCCCACTCTACGAAAACTAATCTATGGATATTTATATTAAACAAGCAATTATACATCAATTTTCAGCAGATGATACCGAGCTGAATCTGTCAGACAGTCTGTTGACCATTACGCCTAAAATCGAGGAATACCTACGCAAAAAAATTGAGCGAGTGTATTCGGATGAGGCAAAAACTGGTCAACTGACGGCTGATAATCCCCTTCTCGACCTCATCTCTGATAATCTTATGGATTCTTCATGCCAGATTGCGAAAATTTGGCATGAAGAATTTTCTGTGTCTGAAAACCTCAAAACCAATGACTTGATTTTTGTTCAGTTTGAAAAGAATGGAATTGAGCATATTGCTTTTTTACGAATTTCTCTTCGTGAAAGTTTAGCCCATGTAGGTCTAGATAGCGATAGCCCACTCAAATTAACACAGAACAATCTACCAAGTGCTGGTTCAGCGCCTGATGAGGCTTTTATTCTCAATCTACAAACCACCCACTATCTTTTGATTGAAAAGTGGATTAAGTACAACGGTGCCTTTCTCAATTATTTCTCAGATAATATTCTCAAGGAAAAGCCAGCTATCTCTGCTAAAAAATCCATCAAAGAAGTGGAAAAAACGGCACAGAAAATCGCCGAAAACTTCAATCGAGACGATTTCCAATTTCAGACCAAGGTAAAATCAGCCATTTTCAATAATCTGGAAGAAGACAATGAAATCTCGCCTGAAAAATTGGCTGACCAGCTCTTTGATGACAATCTGACTGCACGACTAACCTTCGTAGACCAGCTCAAGGAGGTCATTCCAGACAAGATTTCCTTCACAGAAATTGACAGTAGTCGTCAGCTCAAGAAGTTTGAAAATCAAAAACTCTCTCTTTCGAATGGTATTGAACTCATCGTTCCAAATAATGTCTACGAAGATGCAGAATCCGTCGAATTCATTCAAAATGAGAATGGAACTTACTCCATCCTCATCAAAAACATAGAAGATATTCAAAATAAATGAAAAAATTAACAAGAACGATTCTCTTGGTCGTCCTTGTTTTTCTAGCTTATAAGACCTATCAGGTACATGCTGCTGTCCAGCAGGTCATGGCCTACAAAGCCTTGGTAGAAGAAGTCCTTGCTGAAAATGACACGACTGCTAATGAAGAATTAGTCTTGGCTATGATTTACACGGAGACAAAAGGGAAAGAAGCAGATGTGATGCAGTCTAGCGAGTCTGCGACAGGCTACATCAATACCATCACTGACAGTAAGGAAAGCATCCGTCAAGGTGTCAGCTACCTCAATGAGCATCTACTCGCTGCCAAAGAAGCTAAGGTAGACGTTTGGACAGCTGTTCAGGCTTATAACTTTGGACCAGCCTATATTTCCTATATCTCTGAAAATGGCGGGAAAAATAGCATTGAGCTGGCCAAAAAATATTCACGTGATGTGGTAGCGCCAAGTTTAGGCAACACAAGCGGTGAAGAGTACACCTATTATCATCCAATTGCCTTATTTTACGGTGGTAAACTTTATGTAAATGGTGGCAATATCTACTATTCCAGACAGGTACAACTCAACCTTTATCTGATGAAATTGATTAACTTATTTGATGAAGCTGTTCAATCTTTTAAGTAGAACTCTTAGCCATACCCTTAAGATAATAAAGTTACAAATTAATAGATATATCTGATCCGTCGTAAGACAGTTTTTCATTTCCCTTAAAAAAATTTTTCTCCCCATGTAAACGTTTCAGCCTCTTGCATTCTTGTTTCAGAGTAGTAGACTAGTAGGTGAGGTGTTTTCATGAAAATTTATGTACAGTTGATGATCATTTTGTTTTTTTCCTTTGCTGGGGAGGTCATTTCGACCGTATTTAACTTGCCGGTTCCTGGGAGTATTATTGGTTTAATCTTGCTCTTTTTAGCCTTGGAATTTAAGTGGATTCGCTTGCGGCATATTGACAAAGTCGGGAGTTTTCTGTTGGCAAATATGACCATTCTTTTCCTGCCTCCTGCAGTTGGGATTCTGGAAAATGTGGAAGCTATAAAACCTTATTTACTACCAATTATCCTCATTATCGGTGGTGCACTTGTATTAAATATTACGGTGATTTCCCTTGTCGTGCGTCTTATCAAGAATCGTTACGAGGGTGATTTTGAGGAGGGCAAGTAATGGTACATTTAGTTTCAAATCCCATGTTTGGTTTAATGGCCAGCATTGTAGCATATTTTATGGGCATGCTGATTTTTCGGCGCTTTCCGCATCCACTAACTACGCCCTTACTTCTAGCAACCATTCTTTTGATTGCATTTTTGAAAATGACGGGTATTTCGTACAAGGATTATTATGTAGGTGGTTCTTATCTGACAACCTTGATTGCTCCTTCGACAGTAGCCTTGGCGATTCCTCTCTACAGAACCTTCCATCTTATGAAGCACCATGTTCGTAGTATTTTGTTCTCTAGCTTGGCAGCTTGTCTGGTCAATACGTGTTTCACAGCAGTGATTGCCAAATTATTTGGTATGGATTATTTTCTAGCTATTTCTCTTTTTCCAAAATCAGTTACAACGGCGATGGCTATCGGAATTACGGAAAAAATGGATGGTATCATGACCATAACGTTGGTCGTGGTAGTCATTACAGGGATTTTAACCAGTGCACTTGGTCCAGTTATCTTGAAAATCCTGAAAGTAGAAGACCCAGTCGTCATTGGCTTAGCATTAGGTGGGACTGGGCATGCTGTAGGAACGGGTGCCGCACTTCAATACGGACGTGTAGCAGGCGCTATGGCTGGCTTGTCTATTGGAATTACAGGAATCATGTATGTCATCGTGAGTCCAATAGTTGCTCAACTGATTTTAAGGTAAATGAAAAGAGAGTGGGATAAAAATTCCCATTCTCTTTTCATTACAAAAGTGGCAAGATGAAGTTGGCCCAAATCCAGCTCAGTGGCATAACTAGAAGCATAGCTGGAATCATATCTGCGACGGGAAACATTTTTACCCGAATCATACGAAAACCAGTTGCTAACATGAGGAAGCCTCCGCAGGCCTTGAAATCCGCAATCATATCGGGTGTTGTCAACGGAAGGATGAGATGAGCTAGGTAGAAGAGGGCTGTAAAGAAGATGAATTGTGGGATGGCAACCGCAGAAACCACATAGCCCAGATTGCAAGCAAAGATTGCTGCCGTGAAGAAGTCTAAAATGGATTTGGAGATGAGAATAGTGGAGTCTCCAGACATTCCCGCATCCAAACTACCATAAATCCCTGTCCCGCTGGCACAAAAAAGAACGATGACCGTCAAAAGATTCGCTAAAAATTCATCATGGGAAAGTGTGGTTGACTGGCTAGGAAGCAGTTTTGTCATACCTTTTTCCATGAGAAGTCCTACCCGATTGATCCAATTGCCGAGGTTACAAGCTAGTCCTAAGCCTGTTCCGATGACCAGAGCAAAGATAACTGCAGGCATGAACTTCATTCCGCCGATAGAAGCAATCCCCATTCCCATGGAACAGATACCGAAAACGAGATTTATTTGTATTTTGAAGTCTTCTATCAATTTATGACCGACAAGACCACCTAAAATTCCTCCAAATACAATGGATAGGGCATTGATGATAACACCTGTTGGCATGGGATTCTCCTCACATTTTTTATACTGTTCTATTTTATCACTGGAAAATAGAATTTCAAGAGGAACTTTCGGATTTTACGTCCAAGAGAACGGATTCATTTTGATATGCGTGTAGTAATGGACGCTGAGATAGTTTTATGTCAAGATGTTGTTGTCAGAGCATTTACCAGAAACAGGTGAGCGTCACAACTCATTAATGCGTCTAGTAGGATTAATCGGAATGCTCCTTCTGGGATGGGTATTTCCGAGAAAAATAAAAAATCTCCTACATTTTCCTCAAAAAAATAAGAAAAATGTTCTTTTTCCTATTGCATTACCTGAGAAATTGGTGTAGAATAGCATAAATATTCAAAGCTATGAGAGAAGATAGACCAATCTGGTCTATGATTTAAGACAACTGACAGAGAGCGCCTAAGGGTGAGACGGCGTGCAATCCTTAAATCACACATTCTTGAGCATTTGGGCGAAGCTGTAAACAGTGTGTAGTCCAAGTCGGGTGGTTCCGTTAGCAACCAGAAGTCACGTACTTCACGAGAGAAGGATTGGCGACAGTCTTTCTGAACTAAGGTGGAACCACGTTTTCAAGCGTCCTTGCAAAATTGATTTTTTGCGAGGATTTTTTGTACTCTCAATCACTAGAAAGGATTAGCCATGATAAGAGGATTACGACAGATTGATCCCTATGTTGCGGGCGTTCAGCCTAAGAGCGACAAGATGATTAAACTCAATACCAATGAGAATGCCTACGACCCAAGCCCCAAAGTCTTAGAGGCCTTAGCCCATTTTGATGGCAATAGTTTGCGCAAGTATTCAAGCCTGGACCAAGCTGCGCTCCGCCAAGCACTTTCCAGTCAACTTCAAGTTCCAGCTGACCAAATCATCGTCGGAAATGGTTCGGATGATATCTTATCCATGGCCTTTCTAGCTTTTTTCAACGATAACTTGTCAGTCCTTTTTCCAGACTTGACCTACGGTTTTTACAAGGTCTGGGCAGACCTTTATCATATTCCTTTCAAGGAAATCCCTCTGACAGAGACCTTTGAGATTGATGGCAGTGCTTATCAGCAACCTAACGGTGGTTTGGTTATCACTAATCCCAATGCTCCGACAGGCATTTACAAACCTTTGGAGGAACTAGAGGAAATCATCGCTGCTAATCAGGATGTGGTGGTTATCGTTGATGAGGCGTACGTTAACTTTGGTGGTCAGACAGCTCTGCCTCTGCTTGATAAGTATGACAATCTCTTCATCACCAGAACCTTTTCTAAGGACGCTGCCCTTGCTGGTCTTCGGGTGGGTTATGGTATTGGCAGTTCAAAGCTGATAGCGGTTATCAATGCTATCAAGAATTCGGTCAATCCCTATAATGTGGATGCGGTGGCTGAAGTAGTTGCGACCGCCGCGGTTGAGGATTGGGCTTACTATGAAGGCAATTGCCAGCAAATCATGACAACGCGTGACTGGTTCACACAGGGCTTATTGGACTTGGGCTTTGAGGTTTTACCGAGCCAGACCAACTTTGTATTAGCTAAGTCGCAGACAGTTAGCGCTAGCTATTTATTTCAAAAACTAGAAGAAAAAGCCATCTATGTCCGTTATTTTCCAAAGGTTGCGAGGTTGCGAGACTACTTGCGTATTTCTATCGGGACCCAGGCTGAGATGGAAGAGGTACTGGCTGAGATGGAGAGGATATGCTGATGAAGCAGACAACCTTGCCTCAGGGCATGCACGATAAATTGTTTAAGCGGGCGCGTGTGACCTATCAGATTGAGCGAGCTATTAGTGATTTGCTGATGGATCAGGGATTCAACCGTATTGAGACGCCAACCTTAGAGCATTTTGAGGTTTTCTCGGATCAAGTGGAGACTAGCAACTACAATCTTTTTGACCGTGAGGGGCAATTGCTGAGCTTGCGTCCTGATATTACGAGCCAGATTGGACGGGTTATTGCTTCCACACGAGTGGAGACACCTATCAAATTTTCATATTCTGGGAAAGTTTTTCACTACAATGAGGAAATGCGGGGCTTGACAAATGAGCACACGCAAGCCGGCGTTGAAATTGTTGGTTTTCCAGTGCAGGAAGCAGTGGAAGAAGCCTTGATTTCTGCTAAAAAAGCTCTCGAAATCGCTAAAGTTGACGACTACTCTTTTGAATTATCACACGCAGCGGTGTTACAAACAATTTTTGAAACCTTGGAATTGTCAGAAACTGACCGAGTCTACTTGCAAGAAGCGATTTTGGAGAAGCACATTACCAGATTAAAAGAATTTACAGTGGCACGTCCTAGCGAATTTGATGGTTTTATTAGTCAGTTGCCTTTCTTGTTTGGAGACTGGCAGGAGGTATTAGCTCAAGCGCGCCAGTTGACGAATCATAAGGGCATTTTATCAGCCCTATCCGATTTGGAATTGACTATTTTGCGTTTGGGAACTTGCTTGCCTCGGGTGACTATTGATTTGGGGCAGCTGCCAACGGTGTCTTATTATACAGGGCTCATGTTTAAGGTCTTTGGGGATAAGGTGCCTGATGCTTTTGCTTCAGGTGGGCGTTATGACAAACTCTTTGAACGTTTTGGTGCCAAGGAATTGACTGCTTTAGGCTGGACCATTGATATTGATTTAGTTTATCAAGCGGTTCGGGATCATTTTGACTGTGAGGTGGCGGATGACTAAAGGAATAACCATTGCCCTTACCAAGGGACGGATTGAACAAGCAACCATTGATTTGTTGGAACAAGCGGGTTTTGACATGACCTTTATGGCAGATAAAGGACGGCATTTGATTTTTGATAGTCCTGACGGGGCAATCAGACTGCTCTTAGTCAAAGCGCCAGATGTGACCATCTATGTACGTCATGGAGTGGCAGAGGTGGGAGTGGTCGGTAAAGATGTCCTCATTGAACATCCAACGGGTTATCTAGAAATGTTGGACCTCAACTTTGGTCTTTGTAAATTCGCGGTAGCGTCAACAGCAGATTATGCCCCGTCAGACCATAAGCGAAAACGCATTGCGACCAAATACCCAACGGTGGCTAAAAATCATTTTGCCCAGAAGGGAGAGGACGTGGAAATTATTTCCATCCAAGGTTCGGTTGAGATTGCCCCGGTCATTGGCTTAGCGGATGCCATTGTGGATATTGTGGAGACAGGCTCAACTTTGGTAGCCAATGGACTAGAAATCTATGAAGATATTTGTCGGATTTCAGCTCGGCTCATTGTCAACAAGGCTGCGCTGAAAAATAATCCAGCGGTTTTGCCTTTCATACAAACCTTGGAAGGCTTGGTAGGAGATAGAGAGGTAGCCTTTAAATGAAACGATTAAGTGGAAGTAATCAGGAGATTTCAGCTATTTTGGTGCAGGAACAGCTAGAACTCAGTCGTCAAAATGAAAATGTGGAAGCGATTGTGCGTGATATTATCGAAGCGGTTAAGACCCGTGGGGATGAGGCTTTGCGTGACTATAGCAAGCAGTTTGATGGCCTTGATTTGGAAGACTTTGAAGTGGGGCAAGATTTAATTGACCAAGCTTTTAAAGATGTGGACTCAGACGTCTTGTCAGCCCTTGAAAATGCCAAGGAAAACATTGAATCCTACCACCGCCAGCAGTTAGAGACTGGTTTTGAGGACCAGCCTTCTGACGGCGTTATTCGTGGGCAAATCATCCGCCCGATTGAACGTGTGGGTGTTTACGTACCAGGTGGAACGGCAGCCTATCCGTCATCTGTCCTCATGAATGTCATTCCTGCCAAGATTGCAGGGGTCAAGGAAATTATCATGATTACGCCACCTCAGGAAACCTTTGTGCCAGCTATTTTGGTGGCGGCCAAGTCGACTGGTGTGGATAAGATTTATCAAGTTGGTGGTGCCCAAGGGGTGGCAGCGCTAGCCTATGGCACGGAAACTATTCCTAAGGTCGATAAAATCACGGGACCCGGAAATATTTTTGTTGCGACAGCCAAGAAGCAGGTCTATGGACTGGTGGGCATCGATATGATTGCTGGCCCTTCGGAGATTGGCGTTATCGCTGACAGTTCGGCTAATCCCAAGTATGTGGCGGCGGACCTCTTGTCTCAGGCTGAACATGACACCTTAGCGCGAGCTATTTTGGTGACGAACTCGGAAACATTGGCAGAGCAGGTAGAAGATGAAATACAGAGACAACTCCTTGATTTGCCAAGGCAGGAGATTGCGCGTGCGTCAGTGGAAAATAATGGCCGTATCATCATCGCTCCAGATGTGGACAGCATGTTTAAGCTCATGAACCAAGTCGCCCCAGAACATTTGGAAATCGCCATGGAAAATGCCTACGACTACTTGGACAAGGTAGAAAATGCGGGTTCCATCTTCTTGGGGCACTACACTAGCGAACCTATTGGGGATTACTATGCCGGTGCCAACCATGTCCTTCCGACAACCGCAACCAGCCGCTTTTCATCAGCCCTTGGCGTACACGATTTCGTCAAACGCATCCAGTATACCCAATACAGCAAGGCAGCCGTCAATGCTGCAGAGAAGGACATTACAACCTTAGCCTACGCGGAAGGATTGCAAGCCCACGCTAAGGCTATTGAAGTTAGAAATGAGAATTAAGATGAGACAAGCAAGTATCGAGCGAACGACCTACGAAACAAAGATTAAACTCTCCCTCAATTTGGAGGCCCAGGAACCTGTTGATATTCAGACAGGTGTCGTTTTTTTTGACCATATGTTGACCCTTTTCGCTCGCCACTCTCGCATTTCCCTTGTGGTGAAGGCAGACGGTGACCTCTGGGTGGACAGTCACCACACGGTAGAAGATGTAGGGATTGTTCTGGGGCAAGCTATCAAGGAAGCACTTGGTGATAAGGCTGGTATCAACCGCTACGGAACCTCTTTTGTTCCCATGGATGAAACGCTGGGCATGGCTAGTTTGGATTTGTCTGGGCGCAGCTATTTGGTTTTCGATTGCGATTTTACCAATCCGACTCTAGGGAATTTTGACACGGAGTTGGTGGAAGAATTTTTCCAAGCTTTAGCCTTCAATGTCCAGATGAATCTGCATGTGAAGGTTTTACACGGAAAAAATAACCACCACAAGGCAGAGTCTCTCTTTAAAGCCACTGGTCGAGCACTGCGCGAAGCCATTACCCTAAACCCCGAAATTCATGGGGTCAATTCAACTAAAGGAATGCTCTGATATGATGAAGATGGTAGTGATTGATTATGACGCAGGTAACACGGCAAATGTCCTGCGAGCGCTGGCACAGATTGGTGTGGAAGCGGTTCTGTCGGCAGATGCTGCCGTCATTGCTCAGGCTGATGGTTTGATTTTACCAGGTGTGGGCGCTTTTGCAAGCGCAATGGCAGAGCTGAATAAACGAGGCTTAGTTCCTGTCATCAAGCAAACTGTAGCAACAGGAACGCCCCTCCTAGGTATCTGCCTAGGCATGCAAATTTTGTTAGACAAGGGCTTGGAACACGGAGAAACTGAGGGCTTGGGGCTCATTCCAGGAACCTGTCGCCCTATTGAAGCTAAGATTGGCTATCCAGTCCCTCACATGGGCTGGAATGAGTTGACAGTCCTTCAAGAAACAGTCTTGGCAGGAAATCTTGATGGTAAGTCGGTCTATTTTGTTCACTCTTTTTATACCGATGTGCCACAAGCATTCATTGATGTGACAGCGGATTATAGCCTAGCAGTGCCAGCTATGATTCATAAGGAAAAGGTCTTCGGTGCTCAATTTCACCCTGAAAAATCGGGTGAGGTGGGCTTAGGCATTCTCAAAGTATTTTCAGAGGTGGTTTATGCAAATTATTCCAGCAATTGATATTAAGGAAGGGCAGGCAGTTCGCCTTTTCAAAGGTGACTTTGCTCAAAAAACAGTGGTCAATCCTGACGTTCTCAAACAAGCTCGTATTTTCAAAGATGCAGGTATTGATTTTATCCACGTGGTAGATTTGGACGGTGCCCTTGATGGCAAAGTGACCAACCGTGACTTGATTGCGGCAGTCAAAGAAGCGACAGGATTGGGTGTGCAGGTTGGCGGTGGTATTCGCACTCTCGACCAAATTCAGGACTATCTCAACGTCGGCATTGACCGCGTCATTATTGGCTCCATGGCAGTTAAAAATCCTGATTTTGTTAAAGAAGCCCTTGAAATATTTGGAGCGAAGCAAATTGTCATCGGAATTGACGCCAAGGGTGGCATGGTAGCAACGGAAGGTTGGCTGGAAACTAGCACTGTCAACTTTGTTGATTTAGCCCTAGCCATGGAAAAAATGGGTGTCCAACTCTTTGTCTACACCGATGTTGACCGCGATGGGACTTTGACTGGTCCAAATATTGACCACTATAAAGTCTTGATAGAAAAATTGACTACAGCTAAAGTCATCGCGTCAGGTGGTATTGCTCAAGTTAGTGACCTTGAAGAACTAGACCAATTGAACCTTGCTGGAACCATTGTCGGTAAAGCTTACTACAGTGGCAATATTAGTCTGGACCAGCTCAAACAATTCGGAGGTTAGCCTATGCTCAAAAAACGGATTATTCCTTGCTTGGATGTAAAGGACGGGCGCGTGGTCAAGGGGGTTAATTTTATCAACCTGACCGACGTTGGTGACCCTGTTGACTCAGCTAAAGCTTATTATGAAGCAGGTTGTGACGAGTTAGTTTTCCTAGATATCACAGCAACTCATGAAGAACGAGTCACGACTGTGGAAATGGTGCGGCGCGTGGCTGACCAGGTTTTCATTCCCTTCACAGTTGGCGGAGGTATTCGCTCGATTGAGGACATGAGCAAGATGCTCAAGGCTGGCGCGGACAAGGTCGCCGTCAATTCCTCAGCGCTAGCCAATCCTCAGCTGATTGCAGATTGCGCGAAAAAATTTGGCAGTCAGTGTGTTGTGGTGGCCATCGATGCCCGCAAGGAAACAGACGGTACCTGGCAGGTCTATGTGGCTGGTGGGCGAAAGAATACGGGCCGTGATTTGGTGGATTGGGCGCGCGAGGCTGTGCACTTGGGGGCTGGTGAGATTCTCCTGACCTCCATGGACAAGGATGGCACCAAGTCGGGCTTTGACATTGACATGCTCAATGCTGTTGCCAGCGTGGTCAATGTGCCCATCATCGCTTCAGGCGGTGCAGGAACCATCAAACACATGGTGGAGGTTTTCCAGCAGACCCCTGCCACGGGCGCCTTAGCTGCCTCTATTTTTCATTATGGGGAAATTGCTATCGCTGACACCAAGAAAGCCATGGCAGAAGCAGGTTTGGAGGTACGTCTATGACAGCTATCAAACTTGATTTTGACAAGCAAGATGGTCTCATGCCTGTTATTGTCACTGATCATAAGACCAAGCAAGTCCTCATGCTGGCATACATGAATGAAGAAGCCTTTGAGCAGACGAAAAAGACCAAACAAATGCACTACTGGAGTCGCTCGCGCCAAGAAATCTGGCACAAGGGAGCAACCAGCGGACACTACCAAGATGTAGTCGGCCTGTCAACCGATTGTGACCAAGACACTCTCTTAGCTGAAGTGAAACAAACAGGAGCAGCCTGTCATACGGGTGCCTATTCTTGCTTTTTCACCCCTATTGACCTCAATTAGAAAGGAATTTCTATGCTAGAACCCCTATACCAAGAAGCCCAAGACCGAAAAAAGAACCCTAAAGAGGGCTCTTATACTAATTATCTTTACAATAAAGGATTGGACAAAATTCTCAAGAAAGTTGGCGAAGAAGCCACTGAAGTGGTCATCGCTGCCAAGAATGCTGACAAGACCGAGATTGCCAAAGAAACAGCAGACCTGCTTTATCACCTAGCGGTTATGTTAGTTGAAACAGGTGTGGCTTTGGAAGATGTCGAAGCAGTTCTACAAGCCCGTCAAGGCAAGCAAAGCAAGGTACATGACAGAGCTGAGATTACGAATTATTAAACATGAAAGGCAGAACGACTCTAGCTCTGCCTTTTCGTTTGTCTAAAGAATCCTATCCTCGCTAATCCCAAACTCATCCAAAAGTTCTTGGATACGAGGAAATTCTAAACGAAAATGTTCTAATTTATGTCCGTCAGAACCAATAGAATATTTCTTGCAACCAAGGTCGCGTAAGAGCTCCAAAGCGTATCGGTAGAGGTGTTCATGATGGTAGAGGTACATGGACTTGCTATTTAGTTCAAAAGCAAGATTGTGATCTATCATTTTTTGAAAAATAGATCGGAGCTGGTCTTCATATCTTGACAACTCTTCCACGGAAACATCAAATTTTCGGAATCCATAGTCAAAATGTGCCAGCACCTGAGCATCAACACGCCCAATAGCATATTCCAGCATAGGTAAGTATTCCTCGATGATAACAAATTTATCCATAGCAGCTACTTCATCATCCAGATAATCATTGATACCATTGTGGTGGACAGAGAGGAGCTTTAGGTCAAAATCCTTGTCTGCTAAGTAGGTCAAGATATCATTTTCTCGGGGTTGGTAGTAGCCGATTTCAATCCCTTTTTTGATACGAGGACCGTATTTTTCAGTCAGCTCTGCTGTTTTGGCACAATAAGCCTCATAAGCGGGGACATCGTCCTGACCAGAGTAAGGGTTGGACATATCAAAGTGCTCGGTAGTGACAATGTCGCCGTCAAAATGGTCAAGGTAATCCTCAAAGTTGGCATCGGCGTCGTAAGAGAAGTAGGTGTGTAAATGATTATCACGCATGAGAGACCTCCAGTTCTTTGCCTTCATTTTATCGTAAAAAGCTGAGCCAGGCAATAGACCACGTCAGTATTTACCTGTTTACTTGACTTTTTGCAGTCATGGTGTTACCATGGTGTTACCATACTAAAGGAGAACGGCCATGACAACTATTACATTGAAAGTATCTGAAGCAGATAAAGCATTCATGCAAGCAATGGCAAAATTTGAAGGTGTTTCCTTGTCTGAGTTGATACGAACAAAGACCTTAGAAATTTTAGAGGAAGAATATGATGCCAAGGTAGCAGATATGCGCTTGACTGAGTACGAAGAATATTTATCAAATGGCGGAGAGGTTTTAAGCTGGGATGACTTATAAGCTGATACCAACTCCAACATTTGCCAAACAGTTTAAGAAATTAGACCCTTTTGTCAAAAGAAGAATTAAAGTCTATCTTGAGGGCATTACAGAATCCCCTCGTGCTAAAGGGAAAGGACTAGTCGCCAATCGTTCAGGTCAATGGCGCTATCGTATCGGTGATTATCGGGTGATTGTAAACATTCAAGACGAGGAATTAATCATTCTTGGACTAGAAGTTGGTCATCGTAGAGATATTTATTAGTCGCTCAAATGTTGACCAAGAGTATGATTCAGAAAGGAAGAAATAACAATGGCAGTAATTCAATGGTTTCCTGGACATATGTCCAAGGCCAGACGCCAAGTACAAGAAAATATTAAATTTGTAGATTTTGTAACCATTTTGGTGGACGCTCGTTTGCCTCTATCCAGTCAAAATCCTATGTTAACTAAAATTGTTGGCGATAAGCCCAAGCTCATGATTCTCAACAAATCTGATTTGGCAGACCCAATTTTAACCAAAGAATGGCAACAATTTTATGAAAAGCAGGGAGTTAAGACTCTTTGCATCAATTCAAAAGAGCAGTCAACAGTCAAAAAAGTGACGGATGCTGCCAAAGCTTTGATGGCTGACAAAATTGCTCGTCATCGGGAACGTGGCATTCAAATCGAAACCTTGCGGACCATGATTATCGGTATTCCAAATGCTGGAAAATCTACGCTCATGAACCGTTTAGCTGGGAAGAAGATTGCTGTTGTCGGCAATAAACCTGGCGTGACCAAAGGACAACAGTGGCTTAAGTCGAACAAAGATTTGGAAATTTTGGACACACCTGGTATCCTCTGGCCCAAATTCGAAGACCAAGAAGTAGCTATGAAATTGGCTCTGACAGGCGCTATCAAAGACCAGCTCCTGCCCATGGATGAAGTTACGATTTTCGGGTTGAATTACTTCAAAACCTACTATCCAAATCGCCTTAAAGACCGCTTTAAGCAAATGAATTTGGAAGATGAAACGCCAGAAATTATCATGGATATGACACAAAAACTAGGCTTCCGTGATGATTATGACCGCTTTTACAACCTCTTTGTTAAGGAAATTCGTGACGGAAAATTGGGCTTGTATACCCTAGATCGTGTGGCTGACCATGCAAACGATTAAGGGAATTTCAGCAATTCTAGCAGAAATCACTGACCTCAATGACAATCGCTTTGATGTATTTTCAGAGGATAGTCGAGCAGGAGTTCAAAAAGCCATTGCCAAGCGAAAAAAAGAAATCCAGGCTGACTTGGATGAAGAGGATCGTTTGGAAGAAATGCTGCGCTACGAAAAAGAACTCTATAAGCAAGGGTTGGATCTCATCGCAGGTATTGATGAAGTTGGCCGTGGCCCCCTAGCAGGTCCAGTTGTGGCAGCAGCTGTTATTTTGCCAAAAAATTGTAAAATCAAGGGTCTCAATGATTCCAAAAAAATTCCCAAGAAAAAACATATTGAAATCTATGAACAAGTTTTAGAGCAAGCAGTAGCAGTAGGAATTGGAATCAGGGATCAGGATGTCATTGACCAAGTCAATATCTATGAAGCAACAAAATTAGCCATGTTAGAGGCTTTATCTCAGCTGAATCCTCAGCCTCAGGCTCTCCTAATTGATGCTATGAAATTAGATATCAACCTTCCTCAGCACTCTATCATAAAAGGGGATGCCAACAGTTTGTCTATCGCAGCGGCCTCCATCGTTGCAAAAGTCACGCGCGATCAGATGATGACTGAATTTGACAATCAGTTTCCAGGTTATGATTTTGCCCAGAATGCAGGATATGGAACCAAGAAACATTTAGCAGGTCTGGAAACATTGGGGATTACACCTATTCATCGGAAAACCTTTGAACCTGTAAAATCTATGATAAAAGATTAAATCTCGCTGAAAATGCGGGATTTTTTTCGAATAGATAAGGTGGAGGATGTTTATGAATAATTTTGAAATTTTTAAATTAAAAAAAGCTGGGCTGACCAATCTCAATATCAATAAGATTTTAGAGTATGCCCAATCCAACCCGAAAAAATTGAGCGTGCGGGATATGGCGGTTGTCTCCGAGTGCAAAAATCCAACACTTTTCATTGAAACTTATAAAAATATTGATACAAAAGAGTGCCGCGAGGAATTTAATTGCTATCCCTCGTTTTCAATTTTGGATGATATTTACCCTTTGGAGCTGAGGAAAATCTACAATCCACCTGTCTTGCTTTTTTACCTAGGAAATTTAGACTTACTGGAAGAGAGCAAATTAGGAGTTGTCGGTTCACGAAATGCCAGTAAGATAGGTACTGGATCGGTTAAGAAAATTGTCAATGAACTGGATAATCGCTTTGTCATTGTCAGCGGATTGGCAAGAGGGATTGATACGGCAGCTCACATTGCCTGCTTGAAGAATGGTGGGAAAACAATCGCTGTTATCGGTTGTGGTCTGGACACCTACTACCCCAAAGAAAATAAAGAACTGCAAGATTACATCGCTAAGCATCACTTATTATTAACAGAATATCCCGTCGGTGAAGAACCAAAAAAGTTCCATTTCCCGGAGCGGAATCGCATTATCGCGGGGCTCAGTCAGGGAGTTGCTGTTGTAGAGGCTAAAATGCGATCAGGAAGTCTGATTACCTGTGAGCGAGCTATGGAAGAAGGGCGAGATGTATTTGCAGTTCCAGGATCCATTTTGGAGGGAAATTCAGAAGGTTGCCATCATTTGATAAAAGAAGGGGCAAAGTGCACCACATCAGGCATGGACATCCTTTCAGAGTACTTTTATTAAACCAAGTTTTCCTATAGGAAAATAAAAATCTTGACACATACCTAAAAATAGTATATTCTTTGTGAAGTTAAATTTATTTGAAGGTACAAAGATGGCTACAAAAACAGCTAGTAAGAAAAAATCTACTACACAAAAAAACTTGGTGATCGTGGAGTCTCCTGCCAAAGCCAAGACGATTGAAAAATATCTAGGGAGAAATTATAAGGTTGTCGCATCCGTTGGACATATCCGTGATTTGAAAAAGTCAACCATGTCCATTGACTTTGAAAACAACTATGAACCGCAATATATCAATATTCGTGGTAAAGGACCACTCATCAATTCTTTGAAAAAAGAAGCTAAAAATGCTAAGAAAGTCTATTTGGCAAGTGACCCGGACCGTGAAGGAGAAGCCATTTCCTGGCATTTGTCGCACATTCTTGGTTTGGATGAAAAAGATGCCAACCGTGTTGTTTTCAACGAAATCACGAAGGATGCTGTTAAAAATGCCTTTAAGGAACCGCGCGTGATTAACCGATACTTGGTGGACGCACAGCAAGCCCGTCGTGTTTTGGACCGCATTGTGGGGTATTCCATTTCACCAATTCTTTGGAAGAAAGTCAAAAAAGGCTTATCTGCTGGTCGGGTACAATCCGTTGCATTGAAGCTGATTATTGACCGAGAAAATGAAATCAACAATTTCCAACCAGAAGAGTACTGGACAATTGATGCCACTTTCAAAAAAGGTACGAAGAAATTCCAAGCTTCCTTCTACGGTCTTGATGGCAAGAAGATGAAGTTGGAAAACAATGATCAGATCAAGGAAGTTCTGGTTCGTCTTAAAGGTGACGATTTCCTTGTAGAGCAGGTGGAACGCAAAGAGCGCAAGCGTAATGCACCGCTCCCATACACAACCTCTACCATGCAAATGGATGCAGCCAACAAGATCAATTTCCGTACACGTAAGACCATGATGGTTGCCCAACAATTATATGAGGGGATCAATGTTGGTTCTGGTGGTACACAAGGTCTCATCACCTACATGCGTACAGACTCAACACGTATTAGTCCTGTCGCCCAAGCTCAGGCAGCAGACTTTATTACAGAGCACTTCGGCGAAAAATATTCTAAGCACGGCAATCGTATTCGCAATGCTGCAGGTGCTCAGGATGCCCACGAAGCTATTCGTCCGTCAAATGTCTTTTTGACACCAGAATCCATCGCTCGTCACTTGGATAAAGACCAGCTCAAGCTCTACACGCTTATCTGGAATCGATTTGTGGCTAGCCAAATGACCGCCGCTATCTTTGATACGATGAAAGTCAGCTTGGAACAAAATGGTGTTCAATTCTCTGCTAACGGAAGTCAGGTCAAATTCGATGGTTACATGGCTGTCTACAATGACTCTGATAAAAATAAAATGTTGCCTGATATGGAAAAAGGAGATACCGTTGTCCGCTCGACAACCAATCCCGAACAACATTTTACACAACCACCAGCTCGCTATTCAGAAGCCACTCTCATCAAAACACTGGAAGAAAATGGAGTTGGCCGTCCATCAACCTATGCACCAACTATTGAAACGATTCAGAAGCGCTATTATGTCAAATTAGCTGCGAAACGCTTTGAACCAACAGAGCTGGGGGAGATTGTTAACAAACTCATCGTTGAATTCTTCCCAGACATTGTCAACGTGGCATTTACGGCTGAAATGGAGCAGAAGCTGGATGATGTGGAGATTGGTCAAGAGCAGTGGCAGAAGGTCATTGATGAGTTTTACAAACCATTCCAAGTGGAATTGACAAAAGCCGAGTCTGAAATGGAAAAAATTCAGATTAAAGATGAACCAGCTGGATTTGATTGCGACGTCTGTGGTCATCCAATGGTCATCAAGCTGGGGCGTTTCGGAAAATTCTATGCATGTAGTAATTTCCCAGATTGTCGCAATACCAAGCAAATCACTAAGGAAATCGGTGTTGTCTGCCCAGATTGTCAAAAAGGACAAGTCATTGAACGCAAGAGCAAGCGAAATCGAATTTTCTACGGCTGTGATCGCTATCCCGAGTGTGAATTCACTTCTTGGGATAAGCCAGTTGGACGCGCTTGTCCAAAATGTGATCACTACCTCGTTGAAAAGAAAGTCCGTGGCGGAGGTAAGCAAGTCGTCTGTCCAAATGGTGACTACGAAGAGGAAAAAGTGAAATAGATTTACGTAATATATATTATGTAAAAATCTATCCACGTAGTATATCTGTAAAACTACGATGATAGATTCCTCCCATTCGCAAGAATGGGATTTTTTTGATATACTGGATAGGTTAACTAAAAAAGAAAGATTTGAGGGACTTGGGTCCCAAAGAGGTATTAGTGCATGTCTCAATCTGTTGACTACATCAATGTCATCGGAGCTGGCTTGGCTGGTTCTGAAGCGGCTTACCAAATCGCTAAACGTGGTATCAAGGTTAAGCTTTATGAAATGCGTGGGGTAAAACCAACTCCACAACACAAAACTGCTAACTTTGCAGAATTGGTTTGTTCAAACTCCTTCCGTGGAGATTCTTTGACAAACGCCGTTGGCCTTTTGAAAGAAGAAATGCGTCGTCTGGATTCTATTATTATACGTAACGGTGAAGAACACCGTGTGCCTGCTGGTGGTGCTATGGCGGTTGACCGTGAAGGTTACGCAGAGGCAGTGACTGCTGAATTGCACAACCATCCCTTGATTGAAGTGGTGCGTGGCGAAATCACTGATATTCCTGAAGATGCTATCACAGTTATCGCGACTGGTCCATTGACGAGCGACAGCTTGGCAGCTAAAATTCACGAACTCAATGGCGGTGATGGCTTTTACTTCTACGATGCGGCAGCTCCTATTGTCGACGTTAACACTATCGACATGGATAAGGTTTACCTTAAGTCTCGCTACGACAAGGGGGAAGCAGCCTACCTTAACTGTCCAATGACTAAGGAAGAATTCATGGCTTTCCACGAGGCTTTGACGACTGCTGAAGAGGCTCCGCTTAATTCCTTTGAAAAAGAGAAATACTTTGAAGGTTGTATGCCAATCGAGGTGATGGCTAAGCGTGGTATCAAGACGATGCTTTACGGCCCAATGAAACCAGTTGGTTTGGAATACCCAGAAGATTACAAGGGAACTCGCGATGGTGAGTTTAAAACGCCATATGCTGTTGTTCAATTGCGTCAAGATAATGCAGCTGGCTCGCTTTACAATATCGTTGGTTTCCAAACTCACCTTAAATGGGGTGAACAAAAACGCGTTTTCCAAATGATTCCAGGTCTTGAAAACGCTGAGTTTGTCCGTTATGGTGTTATGCACCGTAATTCATACATAGATTCACCAAATCTTTTGACACCAACTTTCGCGACTCGTAAGAACCCAAATCTTTTCTTTGCGGGACAAATGACTGGCGTGGAAGGTTATGTGGAATCAGCTGCCAGCGGACTTGTGGCTGGTATCAATGCGGTGCGTCGCTTTAAAGGTGAAGACGAAGTGGTCTTCCCACAAACAACAGCCATTGGAGCTCTTCCACTCTATATCACTCATACGGAAAGTAAACATTTCCAACCAATGAATGTTAACTTTGGAATTATCAAAGAACTTGAAGGACCACGTATTCGTGATAAGAAAGAACGTTACGAAGCCATTGCTGAACGTGCTTTGACGGCTTTGGAAGAGTATTTGAATTATTAAAGTAAACAAATAACCTAGGACAGACGTCTTAGGTTATTTAACATTACTGAGCGGTGATCACATATTGGAAAGGCTTGCCTATATTGAAGAAAAAAGATAGAATGAGTAATAAATAAAACTAGACTTGAGGAAATATATGAAAAAAACGTTCTATCTTTTGGCACTAGTTAGTCTAATGGTACTTGGAGCTTGTAGTCGCCAAACTGCCAAAGACACGACTACCAGTTCGTCAGAAGCGACTGCCTTACCAAAGGGAGCTATCACATCAAAATATGAGATGGAGACAAAGCGAAAATTTGAATATATTGTAGAAATGAATGACCTTCAGCAGATTCAATGGTATGAAGTAACCTATAAGGGGGAGAAGTTATTGCATTTGACAATCACTTTGGCTCAGACACTGCCAGAAGAAGTACGTTCTGCCATCACGGATGATAATCGTGAAGAATTGTTGCAAAGTTTACGTGATACACCTGGTGTTAAAGAAGCCGGTGAAGTCAAAGGAATGACCGTTTCTACAAGCTTGAATGAGGAGAACCAATCAGTGCTTGTTTTCGATGCGGATATGCTTCAATTAGACTATCAAGCAGCAGCTAATTTAGCAACTTTTGGCCAAATGTTTGCTGGTCTTAAAGATATGGAAGCCTCCAATTTTTTAGCAGGCCTAAATGCTCTTGGTGCAAAGGAAATAAAATAGGTCTATAATAGTAGAAAGAAAAGGAGCGTTATTATGAAAAATTGGAAAAAACGTTCCTATGGATTGACTCTATGCTTGCTTATTGCCTGTATTAGTCATTTTTTAGGAAAAGAATTTACGATTGTTGGTGGTGCTGTTTTTGCTATTCTAATTGGGATGACATTCAGCCCTGTCTTTGGTCAACAAGAAAAATTTCAAGCAGGTATCGCCTTTACCTCGAAGAAAGTGTTGCAGTATGCGGTCGTATTATTAGGATTTGGTTTAAATTTACAGGTGATCCTACAGACTGGACAACAATCGTTACCTATTATCTTATCAACGATTGCAACCTCGCTTTTGATTGCATTTGTTCTGCAGAAAAAGCTACATTTGTCTGTTAATATGGCCACTCTTATTGGCGTTGGTTCTTCCATTTGTGGTGGGTCGGCTATTGCGGCAACGGCTCCTGTTATTGATGCTAGCGACGAAGAGGTCGCGCAAGCTATTTCGGTTATCTTTCTCTTTAACGTCCTTGCGGCACTCATTTTTCCTAGTCTGGCTAGCTTGGTTGGATTTTCAACCACATCAGGAGAAGCTTTTGGGATTTTTGCAGGGACAGCGGTCAACGATACCTCATCTGTTACAGCGACAGCAGCCACTTGGGATAGTCTTTATCATCTAGGAACACAGACCTTGGACAAGGCTGTCACAGTCAAATTGACTCGCACCCTCGCTATTATTCCGATTACCTTAGGATTATCATATTGGCGAGCCAAGCAGGTGAAAACAACTGGTCATTCTGTATCACTACGGCAAGTTTTTCCAATGTTTATCCTGTATTTCGTTCTAGCTAGTCTCATTACCACCATCGCAGTAGCAGCAGGTATTCCTGCCAGTTTTTTCAGCCCTATTAAGGAAATCTCTAAGTTTTTCATCATCATGGCAATGGCAGCAGTAGGGCTAAAAACCAACATTGTCCAACTCGTTAAAAAAGGCGGAAAACCGATTTTACTCGGTCTGTCTTGTTGGTTGGGAATTATTTTTGTATTTTTAATTATGCAATTTTTTATGGGATTTAATGGACATTAAACCTTTCAAGGTGGAGCAATGGATGAATGAATACGAGGTCGGTGCTCGGTATAATATTGCTGAGACTTGCTGTGATTCCATTTCGCTCAATGAGCTTTTTGAACTGACAGGCATTGACGGTCAGCCAGTCTAACCAACCATTCTGGAACTGTGACATTCTTGCGAATTGCCTTGTTATTTTTAATAAAGGGAGGATGTAAAATCGTCACAAACCTCAAGTGTGGTGATATCAGTAGGAGTAGGCAGTTCCATGCCTTCGTCGATATAGTAGGCCTCAAAAGTACTTTCAAGCATTTCATGTGCATTCTTCATGACCTCTTCTAGTGTATCGCCCTCCGTACCACCACCAAATAATAAAAAGGAAAGAGAAGGGATATTAATTTAATCCCAGGTCTTTCAGGATTTTCTTTTCAAGCCCGTTTCCTAAATCCTTTAATGCGTATATTTGTCAAAGTTATTAAAATATAGGTCTTCGACAGCTGTTATGACATAATTTATATTATGTAAACCCTATAAATTATCTAAAGCATTCTTCTGTTCGTCGTTGACGATATGAGTGTAAAGGTCTGTAACTTGGGTATTGGCATGACCAAGCTGGTGGCTAACCAATACTTGTGATTTTGTGGCGTCGTAAAGCCGAGTCGCGAGTGTGTGGCGGAGTTTGTGCGGTGTCACGCGGATTTTGAAATCAGCAGAATATTTTGCTACCATTTTTTCAATACTAGATGCATCCATGCGGTTGAGCATACCACGATACTCAGATAAAAAGAAAGCAGTGTCCGTTTTTTCAGCCTTGTAACGTTGATGACGAATAGCAGCATAGGCTTCCAGATAAGGCTTGGCAAAGCTAGCTACATTGACAGAGTCCCGTTTGCCACCTTTACGAGTGACATCAATGATCATCATTTTTAAGTTAACATCTCGCAAATCTAGATTCACCGCTTCAGACAAACGCACGCCAGATGCCAAAAGAAGTGCTAAGATGGCTAAATCGCGTTCTTTATTTTTTCGGAAAGACGATTTAGCACGATTGGAAAGCTTGTTTTCGTATTCTACATCAACATATTCCAAAAATTCCATGGTTTCATCGCCTAAAAAGAGTTTTTGCTTGATATTTTCAGCTCTGGCAGCAAGGGTTTCCTTTTTCTTTTTGGTTGAAACTTTTTTCATGACATTTCGGTAAAAATAAGGCTCACCTTGCTCATTTTCAACCTCCTCCGTCAGATACTTGTAAAGACTGGATAAGGCGGATAGCGTACGGTTAATGGTCGTCTGAGAAACACCATTTTGAGTCGTATTGGCATTCAGCAACGGACGTTCACGCAGATAAAGGATAAACGACTCCATATCTTTCTTAGTCAGATTTTCCAAAGTATCTAAGGAAATATCTGAAATCTGTGAGCAATCTACAAGCCCAGTATCTATGAGCCACTCAAAAAAACGTCGATATTCCTTGAGGTATTCGTACAAGGTTCTAAAACTGTAGGGCACAGCCAGCTTAGATTGATAGTAATCCAACACAAACCAAGGCATGATATTTTTCAGATCATCAATTTTTTCTAGTAATAATTCGCGGCGCATGATATTCTCCAAATTTTCTATATAATATAATAAGTAGTATAACATGCCTATATTCATTTTTCAAGAAAATTATAGTTTTTCGGAAAGATATAATGGATATACTACCAATGACTGACTACCAATACAATATTCTATCTTGTCTAGAAACTCAAAAGGAACTCATTCGAGTTCCTTTTGAAGATGATTAATAATCTTCTAGCGCCTCTGGGGGAAGGCTTTCTTCCAAATACGTTCCATATAGAAAAATTCTGACTTAAAGATTGAAGCATCTGATTTCAAGAATGTTGAATAGGTTGCCATTTCAATTTTTTAGTAGCAGCTTTTTGTGCTGTAAAGTTTGTATCTGAGTAGGCGAAGGCTTTAGCTTTAGAAAGTGTCATCTTTTGTTTCAAGAAGTCCTTCAAATCTTTCTTTTCATCTTTGCGATCGTGATCGTAATAAAACTCAACAACCTCGTTATTTTTCGCTTTAACGCTTTAACTTTGACGGTTTTCTTCTCAGTTGGCGCGATCTAACTCGGAATTTCTTTAGCAGCAATTGCTACAGTCTCACCTGCAAATTCGCGTTGTTTTGTTGACGTTGCAATTTCCTTACCACTGATTCGGTCGATATATTTGATTTCAACTTGTTCGAAGATACGAGTTTTGTCTTCTAATTCTTTAATATTGGCAAATGAGCGACGACGCGACGAGCTTCTTCTTCAGAAAACTGGCTTCTTGAATTTCTTCGATAGCCCATTTGATTTCATAAGCTGGCGCCTTGTCAAATGTTTTACAAGTTTAACAATGATGTTTGTTCCAGAAAAATCTAATTTTTTAACTGGTGCAACAATGTCGCGACCTTCTTGGTCTACATAACGGACAGTGTAGTTCACAAACTTACGTTTGGTTGATGCTGGGCCTGGGCTTGTTTCTTGTGTCTGAGCTACTTCTGTGCTGTTTGCAACTTCTTCAGCAGAAATTATCTGCGTTTGAAGAGAGAGTGAGCACAAAAATGCAGCAGCTAAAGTGCAAATTCCAATTTCAATATATCAGCACAACACAAACTTTTTGAGTGTAAACGCTTTCCTATAATAGTATAATATATTAATGAAATTCTATAGTTTGTTGATTTGGTTCGGAAATTATTAATAAAAAGAAGTTAAGTTATTTTCAACTCAACTTCTTTTTTGAAACTTTTTAATCAATGAAATTATGAAACGAATACATCCTTCAACGGCAAACGGAAGACCGTAAAGAATCAATGTATCTAACACCCCATCAAAGAAAAATTCTTTCCAAGTAAAGCCACTTCTCTCTGATGGATAATAGAGGGTTACGCTTGAGAATATAAAGAAAAAGGCTATTTGGCAGACAAAATAAAGACTGACCACCAGACTAATTATGGAAAGACAAAGCAACCAAATATTCTTTTGCCTCCGACCAGTAAAAACTTGATAAAGATATCTACTGCAGATTATCAGCAAACGGACAAATAGATAAAACGCTATAGACGAGATTATCATCGCAATAACAAACGCCATCATCATTCTTCTTTCTGTTCAATCCTATTTTACCTTATCGGCAAGAATTTTGCTACAGTGTCAAAAGAAAAGTGAGGAAAATATTTAGACACTCTTCTTTCAAGAAAACTATGTCCAGATCAATCTTAAAGATATTGACTTCGCTCTTCATTTTCAAGAAGAACTTGAAAATTTGTAAAACCTCTATTGTTTACATAATATAAATTACGTCCACAATAATCAAAAAACAGCTCTTAGGGCTGTTTTTTGATTATTTGCGTTTTTTCTTGGCTTTTTTAATTTTGTTGGCTTGACGCTTCATAGCTTGTTTCATAGCAAATTCGCCAATTTTACCCTTAAATCCACCACCAAACATTGAAGACATATCTGGCATAGCAGGCATGCCGTTTCCACCCATCATTCCTTCTAAGGCAGACATATCCATTCCACTCATATCTGGCATGCCAGGCATGTTTTTCGGAAGATTATTTGGATTCAGCCCCATTTGTTTCATCATTTTAGACATATCACCAGACATAACACCCTGCATGAGCGATTTGGCTTGGTTAAAGTCCTTGATGAACTTGTTAACATCTACAAAGCTATTTCCAGAACCTGTAGCGATACGGCGACGACGGCTTGGTGTCAGTAGATCTGGATTTTCACGTTCTTCAGGTGTCATAGAAGAAACAATGGCACGCTTACGAGCAATTTCCTTTTGGTCTACCTTGAGGTTTGCAAGCGCAGGATTTCCAGCCATACCAGGAATCATTTTCAGCAAGTCTTCCATAGGTCCCATGCTTTGGACTTGGTCTAACTGATCAATGAAATCATTGAAATCAAAGGTATTTTCACGCATTTTTTCAGCGAGTTCCAATGATTTTTTCTCATCGTAGTCTTTAGAGGCCTTCTCAATCAGGGTCAATAGATCTCCCATTCCCAAGATACGGCTGGCCATACGATCTGGATGGAAGGTTTCAATATCCTTAATTTTTTCACCAGTACCAGTGAATTTAATTGGTTTGCCAGTAATCTCACGGATAGAAAGAGCTGCACCACCACGAGTATCCCCATCAATTTTGGTCAAAACAACCCCAGTGATATCCAGTTGCGCATTAAACTCACGGGCAACATTGGCTGCTTCTTGACCAATCATAGAGTCAACAACCAAGAGAATTTCGTTAGGTTGCGCTAAGACCTTAACATCACGCAATTCCTGCATGAGTTTTTCGTCAATCTGTAAACGACCCGCCGTATCAATCAAGACATAATCGTGCTTGTTAGCATGGGCAAGTTCTAAACCTTGACGAACAATCTCAACAGCATCTACCTCTGTTCCCAAGTCAAAGACGGGGACATTGATTTGCTGACCGAGTGTTTTTAATTGGTCAATGGCTGCCGGACGATATATATCGGCAGCAATCATCATTGGACGAGCATTTTCTTCAGCAATCAGCTTATTGGCTAATTTTCCAGCAAAGGTCGTTTTACCAGCCCCTTGCAAACCGACCATCATGATAATCGTTGGGATTTTAGGAGATTTTTCAATCTCAGCTGTTTCAGAACCCAAAATTTCTGTCAATTCCTCATTGACAATCTTGATGATTTGTTGAGAAGCGTCAAGCGTATCAATTATTTCGTGACCAACTGCACGTTCACGAACGCGTTTGATAAAGGTTTTAACGACAGGAAGAGCAACGTCGGCTTCCAGTAAGGCCATGCGAATTTCCTTGGTAACCTCCTGTACTTCTTTTTCAGACAACTTGCCTTTGCGGCGTAAATTCTTAAAGACGCCTTGCAGACGCTCTGTTAAACTTTCAAAAGCCATATTTTCTCTTTTCCTTCTAATGTTTAGTCTCGATTATCAATGCTTGATAAAATAGCGATTTGTTCCTGCAAAAACACATCATCAGCATATTTTTCAGTCAGTTTATCAAATATTTGACTCCGCACAATGTAGTCTGAGTACATGTGCAATTTCATTTCGTAATCTTCTAAAATTTTCTCAGTTCGCTTGATGTTGTCGTAGACAGCTTGACGACTGACGTGAAATTCTTCAGCGATCTCTGCTAGACTGTAATCATCCGCATAATAGAGCTCAATATAATTCATTTGTTTGTCGGTCAGAAGCGCTGCGTAGAACTCAAACAGAGCATTCATTCGATTGGTTTTTTCAATTTCCATAAAGCTTATTTTACCATATTTTAGTGATTTTTAGTAGGAAAAATTTCTGACGATCAAAAACAGTTGCATAAATAATATTATGTAACAAATGTCAATTATTTTCCAAATAAAACTCAAATCGATCGCCAACATACTGACTACGAACGTATTCAAAAGGCTGACCGTCTGTAAAGTAAGAAACCTGTGTCAAAGCAAGAATAGCATGGCCTTTTGCCACCTCCAAGTAGGCCGCAACATGGTCGCTAGCTGTCTTAGCATAAATGGTTTGCTGACTTTTACCGATTTCATAACCATTATCTGCTAAGGTTTTGAAAAAATGGTTGGTAATGTCTGTCCTATTGAAATTTCGAATCAATTTCTCAGGAATGGAGGCAACCTCAAAAACAAGCGGCACATTATCCGCATAACGGATCCGCTCCATGCGAATAACCAGGTCATTCGGTCCCAATTCTAACCGTTGACGCTCTGTTTCACTGGCTAGTTTCTTTTGATAGGAAATAAGCTTAGTCGATGGTGCCTTGCCTTGAGAATGAACAATCTCTGTAAAAGAAGTTGTTCCTCGCATTTTTTCTTGTACACGGGTACTAGCTACATAGGTGCCCGAGCCGATCTTACGCTGTAGGACTCCTTCTTCCACCAATAAGGTAATGGCTTGGCGGAGGGTCATACGGCTGACACCAAAACGGTCTGCTAAATCACGCTCACTAGGAAGCCGCTCACCAATTTTCCAAACCTGATCGTCAATTTCTTCTTTTATTTTGTCATGAATCGTAATATAAGCTGCTTTCATGGTACTCTCCGTTTTCTTCTTCCCCTATTTTACCAAAATTTTAGGTTTTCGACTATTCCTACTGCAAAATGTTCGCGTTTGTGTTAAAATATAGTGTAATATCTGAAATATTTTCAGAATGAAAGGAAAAAAAATGACAACTCAAGACATTCAAAAGATTATTGTTCTGGATTATGGTAGCCAGTACAACCAATTGATTGCCCGTCGTATCCGTGAGTTTGGTGTATTTTCTGAATTGAAGAGCCATAAGATTACTGCCGAAGAAATTCGTGCTATCAATCCTATCGGTATCGTTCTTTCAGGTGGTCCAAATTCAGTTTATGCCGATAATGCATTCGGTATTGATAAAGAAATTTTTGAACTCGGTATCCCAATCCTTGGTATTTGCTATGGTATGCAACTGATCACTCACACACTTGGTGGTAAGGTTGTTCCTGCTGGTGAAGCTGGTAACCGTGAATACGGTCAATCTACACTTCGTCTTCGTGCAGAATCAGCACTTTTTGCAGGTACTCCTGAAGAACAATTGGTATTGATGAGCCACGGTGATGCTGTAACTGAAATTCCTGAAGGTTTCCACCTTGTTGGTGACTCTGTGGACTGTCCATTTGCAGCTATGGAAAATACTGAGAAAAACTTCTACGGTATCCAATTCCACCCTGAAGTACGTCACTCTATTTACGGAAATGACATGTTGAAAAACTTCGCTATCAATATCTGTGGCGGACGCGGTGACTGGTCAATGGACAACTTCATTGAAATGGAAATTGCTAAAATCCGTGAAACAGTTGGCGATCGTAAAGTCCTTCTTGGTCTTTCAGGTGGTGTTGACTCATCAGTTGTTGGGGTACTCCTTCAGCGTGCTATCGGTGACCAATTGACATGTATCTTCGTTGACCACGGTCTTCTCCGTAAAAACGAAGGTGACCAAGTTATGGATATGCTTGGTGGTCGTTTCGGACTAAATATCATCCGTGTTGATGCAACGCAACGTTTCTTAGACTTACTTGCTGGCGTTGATGACCCTGAGAAAAAACGTAAAATCATTGGTAACGAGTTTGTTTATGTCTTTGATGACGAAGCAAGCAAACTCAAAGGTGTAGATTTCCTTGCACAAGGAACCCTTTACACTGACATTATCGAATCAGGTACTGAAACTGCTCAAACGATTAAATCACACCACAACGTTGGTGGTCTTCCAGAAGACATGCAATTTGAATTGATTGAACCACTTAACACCCTCTTTAAAGATGAAGTTCGTGCACTTGGTACTGCTCTTGGAATGCCTGACGAAGTCGTATGGCGCCAACCATTCCCAGGACCAGGCCTTGCAATCCGTGTTATGGGCGAAATCACTGAAGAGAAACTCGAAACCGTTCGTGAATCAGATGCTATCCTCCGCGAAGAGATTGCTAAAGCAGGTCTCGACCGTGATGTATGGCAATATTTCACAGTAAATACTGGTGTTCGTTCAGTTGGTGTTATGGGGGATGGCCGTACTTACGACTACACTATCGCTATCCGTGCTATTACTTCTATTGATGGAATGACAGCTGACTTTGCTCAACTTCCATGGGATGTCCTCAAGAAAATCTCTACTCGTATCGTAAACGAAGTTGACCATGTTAACCGCATCGTCTACGATATTACAAGTAAACCACCTGCAACTGTTGAGTGGGAATAGTGTTAATAACTCAAAAAAGGCTTAAAATCAACGTTTTAAACCTTTTTATTTTTACTTTAACAACAATTTAGCAACAAAAAATTAAAACTAATCTGTAATACCATATTCTTGTTTAATTTGTGCAAGAACATCTGGTTTAAGTTGCCAATGTTCAATTCCGTCAATAGTTTCTACATACTCATATGACTGCAAAAATTCTTCTTCAGTCATATAATCACCATCGTCAAATAAATCATCTATATTTTTTGTTGGAATAACCATAAAATCTACCCCCAATCATAGCGATTATAAAGAAAAATACGGCAAAATTCAATTTTTTTGCCGTAGGAATCCAAAGTTTTATCAGACAGACTTTGCTAGTCAGATATAACTTTGGATTGGTATTTTGCTGTATGCTGATTACCATTAAATTTGCTTTGGTAAACATTATCAGCAGATACCTGTATTTTACCAGTCATGCGTTCTGCTACTCCTTTCATGGCAGTGGGTCTTAAATGAGAATACGTTCCAAGGGTCGTCTTAATATCAGCATGTCCTAAGCGATTTTGCATTTCAAGGTCATTCATACCTAAATAGAGCATAAAACTGGCATGAGAATGTCTTTAATCGTGTACTCTGATAGACTTAACTCCTGCATAATCACTATGCCTTTGCAGAACTCTCTTTAGTGTAGATTTGATAATTGGACTATCTGAGACAGTAAACACAAACCGAAAGTTCCCTATTTGTGATTGTGCCTTTCGCCATTCTTTCAAGACATTAAGAGTATCATCATCAAGATAAATCAGTCTAATGCTGGACTGTGTTTTAGGCTCTGTCAGATACCACTCTTTTTGGCTTTTATAATATACAGATTTATCAACCAAGACTGTTCCGTATTCCCAGTCAATCTTGTTCCATTCAATGCCTTGTAACTCGCTAGTGCGAACTCCAGTCATGAAGAAAAACCAAAATGTTGAAAAATACATCAAACTATATAAATCGCTCTTATCAAATGTTGAAATAAATTGCTGAAATTCTTCAACCGTCCAAAAATCCCCTTTAGGCTTTTCTTTCTTTACATTTCCAACTATTTTTGCCACGTTGCTTGGCAACATACCCAATCTTACTGCCAAATCAAAGACTTGTTGTAATATTTGATGAACAGAACGAATATAATTATTAGACAGCCCCTCTTCAAACAAGGCATTTTGCCATTGTTTAACATGAGGGGCTTTAATATCTGAAAGCTTCATGTTGTGAAATCTTGATAGACGTCTAAATTTTGACAGCGACATATCAAAAGTACGCTGTCTGACCTTGCTTTTATAATCTAATATAAAGTAGTCTTCAAGAAATTTTTGAAATGTCATACTGCTATTTGAGGAAATAGCCCCCTTACCAAAGTCAGCAAGCATACGCATTCGCCATTCTTGGGCTTCTTTTTGCGTTTTAAAGCCATTTTTGAACTTCTGAATCCTTTTACCTGTTATAGGGTCAAAACCAAGCGATACGGACGCTCTGAACGTCCCATTAGACATAGGATAGACATTTGATACCTTAGGCATGTTGTGACACGTTTTCTAGCCCAAGTTGAGCAGGGTCAATATTAACCCCTAAAATTTCTTCAACTGTTTCCAACGGCACACGACCTAATCCCTTGCTTTCATACCAGGTCAATCCTTGACTAGCCAATTTTGTCTTAGCTTGCTTAACCAACATCATAGCTTGCCAGTCACTGAAACCTAATTTTTTCAAATCATTTTTAACTACAAACATTTTATTTCTCCTTTAATATCTTTGACCCCAGTCACTAGAACTATTTTGCTCGACTGCAAACTGTTCAATTTGTGTAATATCACTTACTGTCAACTTATTGCTACCCTCTTCGAGTAATTTAGCCAGATAGTCAAAAGCTTTTTCTTCTCCAAACGCTAGCTTTTGACTTTCAAATACCATAGCCAATGAGCGAGCACTTTGTTTTTCAATAAATTTCCTAGTCCCCTCTAGTGTTCTTTTTTTACGCTCAACTTCTAACTTTGTTTGTTTTTTAGTACCGAGGTAGTCATCCCACCATTTAACATTTGGTCTTCTCCACCGATTATTGTCATTTGATTTGTTACTTGGTACAACAAAACGAAAATGTGCGCTGAGTACTTCAAAAAATATTTCTTCTAAAGGTTCTCTAGATACAATAAGTTTTGCAATCTCGTTTGATTTCTGTCCAAACAAGCGTAGTTCAGATCTAACCCAATCTTTCAGATTTGAGTTAGTCTGCTCCAGCGCTTTATTATATACTCCCCATTGAAGTCCATCTCCACCTTTTTGTCCAAAATTGACTGTTTCTCCGACAATCTCTCCATTCTCTAATTCAAAACTTTCGTGATACTCCCCTTTTCTTGAACGAGTTACGCAAAGCCCCTCTTTAGAACATCTATATAATTTTTGAACCTCTAAAGCGTTATCGTAAATATCATTAGCAATGTCTATCCTTGTAAAATGAGCATTTTCTTCCAACAATCGAATAAATAGTTCAGTCCAGTTGTTCCCCTCTCCGTCCATATATTCTTCGTACTGTCGGCACCCTGTTCCTCTCATTTCAATAAAGACTCCCATTTTTTCTGAAATGATATCCACATCAATCAATGAAAAGTAAACTTTTATATCCGCAAAAGCATAGTGATAACTGTATCGATTTATACCGTACGAATTCAATATAAAGTCGTTAAAGTCAAGTTTTAATATATTTTCGATGACATATTTTACAGAACTTGTCGAACTTTCATATCTTGGCTTAACAGTGCTAGCAACCCAGTCATAAGTGACTGTATTATTCATCAGCAACTAGTTGCATACTCTCAGCAACAATTTTTATAGAGTTAATTGCTCGTACTGAAGCCCATTTATTATCGGAACGAAAAATTTGTTTGTTTACCACTTCTGATTTTAGTTTGATTTGTGGTTTTACAAGCTTGATTTTTGCAAATTTTTCAAGTTCAATTTGTTTTTGGATATTGATAAAATCCCCTGAAAATTCAATTTCAGTATCTTTCAATGAACTAACCGAAACATTTAATTTTTCCAACGCTGAAATAACTGCATCATCAAATGCTGGTACAATGATATTAGCAATACTCTCTAACACGTTACGTTGTCCATTAACATATTCTACTACATTGTTGACTTGTGCTTTTGAAAAATCAGCTCGCCATACTTGTGGTAATTCAAATTGATTGATGTCCAATACCAATTCGGTCATTGGGAACTTCTCGTCTGTAATATTAAATTTTTGCATATTTTATGCTCCTTTTCTTTAGTTAAAATCAAAATTTCACAAAGTTTTTATCTTTTTTCTACCTACATGAAAACTATGTTAAACCCTTGTGGCTCTAAGGACAATAGGCATTTGATGGATAAAATCGCTAAGAATGTAGCAACCGCAAGGCCTCAACCCACTTTTTGTGTAGGTAGCACCCGCCTATTAGGGGGGGCGGGATTTCACAATCTTGGCAAAAATTGTCCGTCTGCACTTACGATTTTTTTCGGTCCGCACCCTCTTGTGGGCGTGACCGAAAAAAATCTATTTGCCGGACTTATTTTTACCAAGGTTGAAAGGCAATCCTTTTTGCCACTCCTCTATTGTTTTTATACTATCTCGCAGACTTACCACCTGCTTTTGCATTAAGTCTCTGTCTCGCTTTAAATCTAGTACAAGCTTAGATAGTGAGTTATAGTTTTCAGATAGCACTTTATACCTGCTTTCTAAGCTCTTTATAGCTCTATCTGACTCCCACTTCTCTTCTTCCCACTGATTCCAATAAACACTCTCTATAGCCTTTTTCAGGCCCATTTCAGCCTTTTTATCAGCTATACTTTGAAAATCATCTACATCATCAAGTGAAAAGTCATATCCTTTGTTAGTAATCAATCTCCCTTTTCGGTTACGACCAACCGCAAACTTACTTATAGTGAATTCATGACCACTTATGTCTTTTATCATAGTTATCCAATTTTTAGCTGTTGAAACAGAATTCAATCCGTCAACCCTTGATACTAACTCATGAATATCCAAAATCATACCTCCTTTTTCGCTAAAATTATGGTATAATCAAACTACAATATTTTTTGTAAAGTCTTTGAGGGATTGGTGTTTTTCAAAGACTTTTTTCATACAATCATAGACAGTTACCTCTCTTTCTCTTGCCAAATCATAGAATGGTTTGGTATAATTAGTTTAATGTCATTTCGACATAACTATTATATTTCACTTTGAAATACTTGTCAACTAAAAAATGTCAATATGACATTAAGGAGTAATTATGGCAACTTTTACTGAACGCTTAAAAGAACTAAGACAAAAAAACAACCTCACTCAAAAAGAGTTGGCTGATATTTTAGGAGTATCTCAAGGCTCATATGCTAACTGGGAAAACGGAAAAAGAAAGCCTGACTATTTGCAAATATCTGATATAGCAATCTACTTCAACACAAGCATAGATTACCTAACTGGAAAAATAGATAAAGAATACGGTGAGATAACTTCTCAAGTGCTAGAGTCAATGTCTCATGATGAAATCGAGCAAAACATGAAAAATGCCCTTTCTAGCATACTTACAACACTAGAAGTCGGAAGGTTAAAAGGTATCCCTAAAACAGAAATGCTGAAAATCTTTCAAAAAGAGCAACCTGACAACATTCCTATTCTTGAAATCTTAATAGATAAGGTGTACTCTAGCTCCCCTAACAACAATTCAACAACAAAACAATCAAATAACACAAAATAAGACTTATTGATAGTATTATCAATCGCTATAAACTAGGCTTTTCTAGCCAGTCACTAGATGACATTTAGCGAGTGGGAATAGAGTTAAGTGGGAGTGATTTTATCCAGTGGATAAAATCAGCCGTTCGATATAAAAAGAAATGAACGGGTGTCAACTTAATATGAGGTAAAAAAAGCCTATGAATTTTTACATTTCATAGGCTTTTTAGCTTGCAACTAGCATTTTTACTTCATAGAATTTAAGGTTGATGTTCTACCGTACCATTTTCAGTCGTAATCAATCCATTTTGATAAACAAGATAAATACTGTTATCATTGCCCTGAATAGTGCTAAATGGATTTAACTCTGTACGATTGTAATTGTCGTCAATAATCGTCCAACTACGGTCTCCTAGCACACTATTTGCATAATCAATCGTAGACTGTCCTTGCGTTAGACTAATTGGTTGCTCTTTTTCAACGACTTCTGTGCTATCTGAAACCTTATAAAATGTACTATTACCGATAGTTGCAGAAGATAGGGCAATTTGAGTGCCAATCAACCGATCGCGACTAGTATCGGTTGTATCTTTTCCTTCATAAAAGTGACTTTGAGGGATGGCAACGCCTTTCGGAACAAAGAGAAGGATGAAGCCGCCACCACCAGATTGATGATAGACACTACCTTGTAAGATTCCTTGGTCTTCTTTTGGACTTCCTGTAACGATTAAACCAGTGGAAAGAATACCTGACTTATCAAAGACTAAACTATCCCCCTCTTCATTTTGCCAGGTACCTGTGATACTACTGTAGTCGCCATTTTTAATCGCTTGAATATCCATACCTGTCTTTTCAGGCTCTGTTGAACTACGATCTGTAGTCGTTTGAGACTTGTTTTCAGCCATCGTAGAGTTAGCCGTAGTATTTTCCTTGCTGATTTGACTGGTCTTTATAGTATTCGTCTCTTTAATTGTAGTGCTTTCCTTATGAGAGCAGGCCATCAGCAAGCTGGCTGTAGCAAGTAGGGTAATGCTAGTATAAATAGACTTTTTCATGTTTTTCTCCTTTGAAATATTCTTGTAAGGATAGTATACAAATTTTCTGCAAAATTGAACATGACATAGATGACATGTAGGGATTAGTTATCCTTGTGAACCATAAAACCAGTCGCTTGTTTTGTTGCCATAACGGTAATATCTGAAATTTGGACATGGGCTGGTTGGTTGGCAATATAGAGGGTAATATCCGCAATATCATCAGCCTGCAAAGCTTCAATCCCTGCATAGACTGAGGCTGCGCGAGCTTTGTCCCCATGGAAACGAACCTGACTAAAATCTGTCTCTACAATCCCTGGCTGCACCGTGGTTACCTTGATATTTTTATCAATAGTATCAATGCGAATACCGTCACTCAATACTTTCACTGCTGCTTTGGTCGCCGCATAAACAGCTGCTCCCGCATAAGCATAAAGCCCTGCTGTTGAGCCAATATTGATGATGTGACCACTATTATTTTCCACCATACTTGGTAAAATTTGGCGTGTCACGGCAATCAGCCCCTTGACATTGGTATCCATCATGGTCATCATATCGAGGGTGTTATAGTCTTGAAATTTTTCCAAGCCCAAGGCCAAACCTGCATTGTTAACCAAGACATCAATCTGTTCCACTTCGCTCAATATCCGAGAGCAAATGACTTCTACTTCTTCTAACTTGGTCACATCCAGCTGGTAAATCCAAACTTGGACACCATACTGAGCTTGCAATTCAGCCTGTATCTCTTCCAATAAATATGAACGACGACCTGTTAAAATCAAGTTTTCTCCACTTTTAGCAAAGGCATAGGCAATGGCCTTTCCAATACCACTTGTCGCACCTGTAATAAGAATATTTCTAGTCATAGAATTCTCCTTTTTCTTTATACCTATTATACCACTTTCAGTCTCAACAAAGGAAAAAAGCTGGTTTCCCAGCCTTTCTTTCTACTAAATTAAAGTTCAGTAATCTTACCTGTGTTAATGTAGCAAACCCACTCACAGATATTTTTAGCGTAATCACCGATACGTTCCAAGTAAGAGATTACTTGGTAGTAATCGCGTCCTGCGATAATCGCATCTGGATTTTTACGGATTTCGGCAGTTGCCAACTCACGAATGCTATCAAAATAATGATTGATGATTTCATCATGGGCAGCAATTTCGTAAGCTTGTTCTTCGTTTCCGCTGTTTAGGTACAAATCTAAAACAGACTCAACAAATTTACGAACTTCTTTACCCATCTTGTTAATTTCTTCTTCAACTTCAGGGATACGAATTTCACCCTTCATGCGGATAGTAGCCTCTGCAATAGCAGCAGCATGGTCTCCCATACGCTCGATATCACTTGTTGCTTTCAAAACCGTGATAACCGTACGCAAATCCGTTGAAACAGGTTGTTGAAGAGCAATAATCTCAAGTGATTTTTGCTCCAATTTCACCTCAAAATCATTGATTTTAGCATCTGCTTCAATCACTTCTTTAGCCAATTCACGATCGTGAGTGATAAAGGCACGAACTGTTTTATTGATCTGCCCTAGGACTTCATTTCCCATTGCATAAAACTGATTGTGCAATTTCGCTAATTCTTCTTCAAATTGTGAACGTAACATTGTGTCCTCTTTCTTCTCTCGGCTGATGTCTAGCCAAATTTACCTGTAATATAATCTTCAGTTTCTTTGTGCGCTGGATTCAAGAACATATCTTTAGTTGTATTGTACTCAACCAAATCTCCATCCAAGAAGAAACCAGTATAGTCTGAAATACGTGATGCCTGCTGCATCGAACGGGTGACCACAACCATGGTATACTTATCTTTCAACCCATACAGTGTGTCTTCGATTTTACCAGCAGAAATCGGGTCAAGGGCAGAAGTTGGTTCATCAAGAAGAATGACTTTTGGACTAGTTGCCAATACGCGGGCCACACAGACACGTTGCTGCTGACCACCTGACAAACCAAGGGCAGAATCATGAAGGCGATCCTTCACCTCATTCCAGATAGATGCTCCAATCAAAGAAGATTCAACAGCTTCATCCAAAACATGCTTGTCCTTAATACCATTGATTCGCAATCCGTAGACCACATTTTCATAGATAGACATTGGGAATGGATTTGGCTGTTGGAATACCATACCAATTTCCTTGCGCAAGTCTACAGTATCCGTCCGAGGGCTATAAATATTTCGCCCATTATAGTTAATGGCTCCTGTCAAGGTTACCTCTGGATTCAAATCTCCCATCCGATTAATCGAACGCAAGAGTGTTGATTTTCCTGAACCAGAAGGTCCAATCAAGGTTGTAATCTTATTAGGATAAAAATCAATCGAAACGCTATTGAGGGCTTTTTTCTGATTGTAATAAACAGATAAATCTTTTACTTGAATAATCGGTTCTGTCATCTTATCCCTTTCTAACCAAAGTGACCTGATACATAGTCACTCGTTGATTGCAACTTCGCATTTTGGAAAATATTGGCTGTCTTGTCATACTCAATCAAATCTCCCAAATAGAAGAAGGCTGTATAGTCACTTGCGCGAGCTGCCTGCTGCATGTTATGGGTCACGATAATGATAGTGTAGTCTTTTTTGAGCTCAAACATAGTCTCTTCTAACTGCATTGTCGCAATTGGGTCCAAAGCTGAAGCAGGCTCATCCATTAGAAGGATATCTGGTTTTACAGAAATGGCACGAGCAATGCAAAGACGTTGTTGTTGTCCACCTGATAAGGTCAAGGCTGATTTATGCAAGTCATCCTTAACTTGGTCCCAAAGAGCTGCTTGTTTGAGTGAGGTTTCAACAATCTCATCCAAGACTTTCTTATCTTTCACACCCATACGTTCATGCGCAAAGGTAATGTTTTTATAGATCGATTTTGCAAATGGATTGGGACGTTGGAAAACCATCCCGATATGCTTACGAATCTCGTAAACATTCATATCTGGACGATTGACGTCAATACCATGGTAGAGAATTTCTCCAGTTACCTTAGCAATATCAATGGTATCATTCATACGGTTCAAACTACGAAGATAGGTAGATTTTCCGCATCCTGAAGGTCCAATCAAGGCAGTAATTTTATTTTTTTCAAACTGCATATCAATTCCCTTATTGGCCTCTTTACCACCATAATAGACATGCAAGTCTTTGGTCTCAAGGGCAATTTTTTCCTGAGGGAAAGTAATGATATGGCGTTCATTCCAGTTATATTCTGTCATTTCTTCTCCTTTTAAGAAGCGGATGTCAATTTTGCGTGAAGAACTTTACCAAGACGACGAGCAGCTAAGTTGAAAATCAAAATGAAAATCAAGAGTACTGCTGCACTTCCTGCTGAAACTTGTGTCGCATCAGGAATCGTTCCTTCACTATTTACCTTCCAAATATGTACTGCCAAGGTTTCTGACTGACGGAAGATAGAAATCGGACTAGTCACGGAAAGTGGATTCCAGTTAGACCAGTCAAGAGCTGGTGCTGATTGACCAGCTGTATAGATAAGAGCGGCTGCTTCACCAAAGATACGGCCAGATGCCAATACGATACCTGTAACAATCCCTGGAAGCGCCTCTGGAATAACCACGTGAAGCACTGCTTCCCATCGTGACAAACCAAGTGCCAAACCAGCCTCACGTTGTGTGTGGTGAACGGTACGCAAGCTGTCCTCCACTGTACGTGTCATTTGTGGCAAGTTGAAAACGGTCAGCGCCAAAGCACCTGAAAGAATAGAAAATCCGTACTCAAACTGCACTACAAAAATCAAGTAACCAAAGAGACCAACAACGACTGAAGGCAGTGAAGATAAGATCTCAATACAGGTACGAATAAAGTTTGTCACAGGTCCTTTTTTAGCATATTCCGCCAAATAAATCCCAGCACCTGTTGACAATGGTACCGAAATCAAGAGGGTCACTACCAAAAGGAAGAAGGAATTGTATAACTGAATCCCGATACCACCACCTGCTTGGTAGGAAGATGATTTCCCAGTCAAGAAGTGCCAGTTAATGTGAGGGACACCTCGGAATAAAATATAAAGAATCAGAGAGGTCAAAATCAAGACGATAACGGAGGCAATGGCATAAAGAATACCCGTTGCCAACTTATCCATTTGTTTAGCGTGCATAGTTTTTCTTACCCTCTCTTGTAATCAATTTCATAATCATATTGAAGACCAAACTCATGAGGAGTAATACCAAGGCCAATGACCAAAGAACATTATTTTGAACAGTTCCCATAACGGTATTACCAATTCCCATTGTCAAGACAGAAGTCAAAGTCGCTGCAGGCGTTGTAAGTGAGGTTGGTACTACTGCTGAGTTACCAACGACCATTTGAATGGCCAAGGCTTCACCAAAAGCACGAGCCATTCCAAAGATAACTGCCGTAAAAATACCTGGTTTAGCTGCATTCAAGACAACACGCCAGATAGTTTGCCAGCGAGTAGCTCCCATAGCCAAACTTGCTTCACGATAATGACGCGGTACTGCTTTTAGACTGTCAACTGTCATAAAGGTTACAGTTGGCAAAATCATAACAAAAAGAACAAATACCCCTGATAAGATACCAAAACCAGTACCACCAAAAATAGTACGAACAAATGGTACGACAACTTGCAAACCGATAAATCCATACACAACGGATGGAATACCAACCAAGAGTTCAATAACAGGTTGCAAAATCTTAGCACCACGTTTTGGTGAAATTTCTGTCATAAAGACCGCAGCACCGATAGCGATTGGTGTCGCCACCACTGCCGACAAAATGGTCACAATAAATGAACCAGAAATCATCGGAAGAGCACCAAAGGTTTTAGCACTTGGTTCCCATTTTGATCCAAATAAGAAATCAACGATATTCACACCGTCTACAAAGAAAGTAGACAAACCACGCTGGGCAACGAAAATCAAAATCATAAACACGATAAAGACAATCAAAGCCAAACACAAGAAAGTAAGGACTTTCCCGAAGCGCTCCAAGCGAGAATTTTTCGATGGAGAAGCCAATTTTTTCGCGAGTTCTTCGTTTTTCATTTTTACTCCTCTATCTTGCTAACATTTCCATTAGCATCCTTTGTGACTTTCATGTCATGGATTGAGATATAACCCATGCTAGCTACAATACCACCTTGGACTTCTTCTGACATCATGTAGTCAATGAACTCTTTAGTCAAAGCGTCTTCGGTACAACTTGTATACATATGTTCATAAGACCAGATTGGCCAAGCATTTGTCGTAACATTTTCTGCAGTTGGCTTATGGCCATTTAACTTAATAGTCTTAACAGAATCATCTAGATAAGCAAATGCAAGATAGGAAATAGCACCAGGTGTTTGAGCTACGATTGACTTAACCATACCATTCGAATCTTGTTCCTGACTTTGAACGGCAGATTGTCCATCCATTACCACTGCATCAAAGGTTGCACGAGAACCTGAACTTGAAGCACGGTTGATAATAGAAATGTCCAAATCTTTTCCGCCCAATTCTTTCCAGTTTCTAATCTCACCTGTGAAAATCTTACGTAGCTCTTCCGTACTGATATCTTTTACATCAACTTTCTTGTTGACAATAACCGCCAAACCAGCGACTGCTACTTGGTAATCTTTTAACTTGCTAGCATCAATACCATCTTTTTCTTCCGCAAACAAGTCACTGTTTCCAATCTCTACAGCACCAGATTGAACTTGGGATAAGCCAGTACCAGAACCTCCACCTTGGACGTTGATAGACTTTCCGATATTGGTAGAACCAAATTCATCCGCAGCCGCTTCGACCAAGGGTTGAAGAGCTGTTGAACCAACTGCAGTGATAGACTCACCGCGATCAATCCAACTAGAACAAGCAGTTAAGGCAACACTAGCACTCAAGAGAAGTGCAGCGACACCAAGCTTATGCTTTTTTTTCATCTTTTGTATCCTTTTTTTGTTTTATGACCGTTCTTGAAAATCAGACTATTTCCAAAAAATTTACAAGCTACGGTACAATTCTACTATAACACATAAAATGAGGCTATGCAAAGAATTTTTTCTTAAAATAAGCCCCTTTTAAAACTGAAAGCGCAGGCCCTTTGGAAAGGCATTTTTCAGGGTTCCAGAGACTACTTTGGCAAAGCCTAAACCATTTCCTTTTATGGCAACTTGATACCAACCATTTGGTAAATCCTTTGAAACATTGACTACATTCCCTGCTACATACTGAGCAAAATCTTCCTCTGATAGTTCAACACGCTGGTAAATTTCATGACTCTGCAAAGCTAATCCCAAGGCAAAACTCGGTTCAAAGCGCTTTTTCTTGAAGGTTCCCAGATGCAGTCCATTTCTGGCAATTTTGATGTTTGCCAAATCTGGTAAGCCTTTAGGCAGGAGATAAAGCTGGTCTCCAAAAACTTGCAAAACTCCATCCAGACTACTTGTCAGATGTTTCTTCGCAAATCCCTGCCATAACTGACTTTGTTCGCGACTAAGATTAGTCTTAGTTGGCTTCATTTTACCTCTTTTATCACCTGAGCCCGACAACAATCGAAGACGGGCGACAAACTGTCCTTCTCCTTTGAAATGATGCGGGTACATGCGTAAGGTACCTGGAATCAAGCCCGAAACGGTTCCGTTTACATTTTCAAGCACTTCTAACTCCATATGGTAATTATCTAATAACCACTGGACTACTTCTTCATTTTCCTCTGGTGACCAAGTGCAGGTTGAGTAAATGAGACTACCACCCTCAGCTAGCATTGTCACAGCAGATTCTAATATTTCACGTTGTAAGGCTGCACACTGTGACGGATACGCTTCGTCCCAATACTGCATAGCTGCGGGGTCCTTACGGAACATGCCTTCCCCTGAACAAGGAGCATCTAGTACAATCATGTCAAAATAGGCAGGAAAAACATTTGCCAGACGTTCAGCTGATTCATTCGTAACAACCACGTTTCGCGAACCAAAACGCTCAATATTTTCCACCAAAATCTTAGACCGTTTGGCAGAAATTTCATTGCTAACAAGTAAGCCAGTATTGTCCAAATAGGACAGCAAATGGGTTGACTTACCACCTGGTGCTGCAGCCAAATCAAGAACTTTCATTCCTTTTTGAGGATGGGAAACCTGACCGACAATCTGTGCCGCAGGCTCTTGTGAATAGACAAGTCCCGTCACATGCTCAGGGGATTTCCCAGACACTTTCCCGTAATAAGACCATTCCATGTTGGAAATCTTATTGTCGAAAGAAAGCTGAGTTTCTTTCAAGGGATTTGTCCGAAAGCCTGAGACCGCTTCTTGGTCAAAACTAGCAAAGAAAGCTCCTGCTTCTTGACCGAGTATTTTCTCGTATTTTTCAATAAACTTATCCGGTAATTGCATTACTTCAGATACCTTTTCATTTCATTAACTTTTGACTGCGGGATTAAAATCACATGCTCACGACCAGTATAGGTTGGTTTCTGCCCATTCACATTCAGCAAACGATAACCAAGTTTTTCACCTAAAATGCCCGCCGCTGCATAATCCCACGGGTAAACATAAGAAGTATGCACCAGCAACCGCTGGTTGAGAACATGAGCAAAACTTAGACCAGCACTCCCAATTGACCGTGTTCCCAAAAACTGACGGGAAAAATCTGCTAAGCCTGCGTAATTTTGTTCAAATAAACCTGCATTGATACCAATTAGCCCTTGTGAAAATTCCTTTTCCACACACTCTGGTAACATCTCTTCATTAGCTTTGACAGGAAAATCTCTACCACCATGGTAAAGAACATCGTTCATCACATCATAGATAAGCCCAAATTGCCCCACTCCATCTTCAAAATAAGCCAAAAGAATGGCAAAATCTGTTTTTTGAACGATAAAATTAACTGTTCCATCAATAGGATCCAGTACCCAAACATTCCCTTGATCAATCGGAGCACGATTTTCATCTTCTTCTCCGAAAATCAAGTCCTCTGCAAATGAAGATAAAATCTTCTCTGTCATTTGCGCCTGCACTTCTTTGTCCAAATGCGTCACTAAATCAGAAAAGTTCGACTTCATCTCCACTCTTAATTCATCATGGATATGCTGTCGTAAAAATTCACCTGCATCTTTAACCAACTCTTGAGCGAACTGATATTTATCTACAACTGTTGCCAAGACGAATCATTCCTTTCTGCTTTTCGCGTGCCGCCTGAACTGCTCGATAAGTAGAGTAACCAGAAACTTCTTCAAATTCTCGGTCAATTTGCTTCTCTTGCCCTTTACTTCTTACAACTTCCTTAAAAGACTTGTAGCGGTCCAGCAAAATACTTGCTTCCACACCACTTTCATATGCTTTTTCCACTTGATTCAAAAAAGAAAGCACGGAGGAAAGCTCCTCTGTGCTCCAAGAAAAATCAAGCGGATATGAATAATTCTTGTCCATATCTTATCCTATTTCTGCTCGTAATGTTGCGTTTTTCAGTTCTTGCTTACGGTAATCCCGTGGCAAAAATGCGCGAATCTCATCCTCATTGAAGCCAATCTGCATTCGTTTTTCATCCAAAATAATAGGTCGACGAAGTAAGCTTGGATAGGTTTCAATTAGATTTATCAACTGTGAAATAGATAGTTCATCCACATCTACATTTAACTTTTGAAAAATCTTTGAGCGAGTTGAAATCAAGTCATCGGTGCCATTCTCTGTCAAAGCCAGAATATTACGCAACTCCTCCGCTGTCAGCGGACTTGTCATGATATTATGCTCAGTAAAAGGGACTTGATGCCCGGTCAACCAAGCGCGTGCTTTACGGCAACTTGTACAACTCGGTGATAAGAATAGTGTAATCATATGCATCCCTTCTACTTTATTTCTTCTTATTTATAATTATACAATAGTTCAACAGTGATTACAAGCTTTTTCTGGGCACCCATGTGAGAGAAATTTGTTCATCTTTTTCCATTTGTTCCATCAATTCTTCGATGCCAGAAAATTTAACCATATCCCGAATCTTGTCTAACCAATAAATCGTAATCTTTTCTCCGTAGATATCTTTTTGAAAGTCAAATATATGCGCTTCTAGTCGTAACTCTGTCCCATCAAAGGTCACATTTTTTCCAACGCTTGCCATCGCTCGGTAGATTTGACCTTCAATTTCTACATCAGCTACATACACACCGTCACCTGGCAAATGTACGCGATCAAAAGGAGCTAGATTTGCTGTAGGATAGCCAATCGTCCGTCCACGCGCATCTCCATGGACAACAATTCCTTCCGTCGAAAAATGATAACCTAAAAGTAGATTAGCGGTTGCTACATCCCCATCCAGTACTGCTTGACGAATACGGGTTGAGGAAACTTTCTCCCCTTCAAATTGCACTTCGTCAACAACTTCGACTTGCCCATCAAATAAACGCGCCATATCATCAACTGTAGCTCTGCTATTTCCAAAATGATAATCAAATCCCGTCACAACAACTTGCGCATTAAGAGCTGTAACATACTTCTCTACAAAATCTTGAGCTGTATTTTTAGAAAACTCACTGGTAAACTCTTTGAGAATCAGGCGATCAACACCAGCTTGCTCTAATAACTGATACCGTTTTGCACTGCTCGTCAAATGCATGAGTAAATCTGGTGAAAAACGAAGAAAGGCTAGTTTAGGGGACTCAGGAAAGGTCAAGACAGTTACCGACAATCCTTTTTGATCTGCTATCGTACGAGCACGTGAAAAGAGGGCCTGATGCCCACGGTGAATACCGTCAAAGTAACCTAACACTAGGACCGTTGGCTCCAACCCTCTTAAATTTTCTTCATTTTTTATTGTAATAATTTCCATAATTTATTATTTTATCATAAATGAGCTTAAAAAACTTAGAACCTGTATTCACTAGTGAAAAATTTTGATTTAGATGATCATTTTACGATAATCAAGGCAGTTTTTTGAAAGAATACTAACTGTATTTTGAAAAAACTAACGATGAGCAACAGAAAATTATCTCTAAATAACTGTATTGAATTGTGAATACCATTTCTTATATAAAAACCTTGTTTGGTTTATACAGTTCATCTCTTTTTTCTAGGACTGCTACCAATTTTTCTTGATAAAAAGCCGCAAGTCTCTCTTCTTTTCGCTCCAAGGGAAAGAATCTTCCAAAACTAACTTCCGTCAGTTCTGCTTCAGAAAGTTCGACAATCGGCAAATCACCAATACCATTTTCAATCGGCTGCAAGAATGACCAATCGTCTTGCTCCACCAAGCGAGTAATATCTGCCAGTGTCAAAGCAGTATCAATTGACATACCTGCTGAACCGGTACGCACCAATCGTGACATGTGACTTTCTAATCCCAACTTTCGTCCTAAATCTACAGATAAAGTACGCACATAGGTTCCCTTACCACATTTTACTCGAAAATCAAATCGAGCACAGCCATTTTCATAAGTAACTGGACCTGTTCTCTCAAATGAATAGATCGAAATTTCTCTCTGGGGACGTTCTACCGTCTCTCCAGCCCGAGCATACTCGTATAGTTTTCGCCCGTTAACCTTAACAGCTGAATACATGGGAGGTATCTGAGTGATTTTCCCCACAAAAGTCTGCACAGCACTATCAATCTCTTCTTCAGACAAGTCTTCGGTTACTGGCGTTGTGGCAACTACCTCTCCACTAGCATCCTCAGTAGTCGTCGAAAATCCCAGTGTAATCTCTCCCTCGTATACCTTGCCTTCTTCTTGCATATACTCAATCAAGCGCGTAGCCTTACCCAGCGCAATGGGCAAGACACCTGTCACATCTGGATCCAGCGTGCCACCATGACCAATTTTCTTTTCCTGCAAAATTTTTCTTAGTTTAAATACTGCATCGTGGCTCGTCATACCAGCCTCTTTTTTTAAATTAACTATTCCTGAAATCATAAAGGTATTATATCATAGAAATCACATCAAAACAAAACCCTCAGCACCAGTCTGAGAGTTCACTTTTATTTTTCACGTTTCCCCGTAACAAACATGGTAAAGATAGCTGTCGTGACCATTTCACCTGTTTCATTTTGGATATGGACATCAATAACCTTCGTAGTACGTCCATTGTGCACACAAGTACCGATTACTTTCAATTTATCTCCTAGTCGACCAGCTCGCAAGTAGTTGATATTAGATTGGAGAGTGACAGCCTCAAAGCCAGTAGAAATTGCTACCAGACCACTCACCTGATCACAAAGGGTAAAAAGATAGCCACCGTGTGCATTTCCATAATAATTGAGAGAAGAGTCAACCACCTGTGTTTCAAGGGTTACTTCTCCCTCTTCCCACCTGACGATCTCATAGTTTTCAAAAACCTTGACTTCATCTAAATTAAAATCCATTTGTCTACCTCACTTTTCAAAAACTATTATAGCAAAAAATTGGAAAAAGAGGTGAAGAGGATATTTGTTGGAAAGATAGGAAATTAGCCAATGATACCTATCGACAGGGCGCGTTATTTATTAAGCAATATCACGTCATCACATTTTACATATTTTTCTGACTGTATTAGCTGAACGAATAGTTAATTTATGAGCAATATCTGAATTGTTCGTTCTCGACCACCAATTTGTTTTTTGATATTTTTCATGATCAAAAGACCAAAAAATCATATTTTTAAAGTTCTCAATATTTTCCAATTCAAAATTAGGCATCCCCAATTCCTTATAGACAGTCGAAAGGGTAAACGGGGGAATCATAAATATTAAATTATTATAAATGTCTTTATTAGACTTTCCCCACCAATTTGGTGCAGCAATCAAAGCTTCATTCAAAGTTTTGATTGAAACAACACATACAGGAATATCTAATCCAGAATTCTTTTTTAGCACATCTTCTATTTTCTTAGTTAAGACATCAACATCCTCTTCAATACTTGAAAAAACTACATTTCCAGTATTAAAATATGTTCTTACATCATTAAAATCTAATCTTTCAAGCCACTTGCGACATATCTTTCCATATTTTATTCCTTTTAAATTATCTAACACTACTACATCTTATAGCTTACTCTATTATACCATTATATAATTTTAAGTTTTTGAATACAGATGACAATTTTATAACTTTACTATTCAAAAACACTCCGATAAAAAAATAAACCAAAATATTCGTTGTAATATATTTTAACAACTTCATAAATAATGAAAAGGCAACACTTTTCTGTACAAAATTTATAAAGTGTTTTTGTTAAACGATTGCTCTTTTAGTCATGGGTGTTTGGTAATTAAGAGTGCTGTGGATGCGATGGTGATTCCACCAGTGGACATAATCCCTGGTTTTAAGGGTTAATTCTTCCAGAGAGTGGAAGTTTTCTTGGTTGATAACCTCCAGTTTGAAGGAGCGATAGGTACTCTCAGCTACCGCATTGTCATAAGGACAACCAGCATGACTAAGCGAACGTGTGATGCCAAAGGCTTCTAACATCTCATCAATCAAGGCATTATCAAACTCCTTACAACGATCAGAATGGAAGAGTTTTACCTTGGTCAGAGCGTAGGGAATGCTTTGAATGGCTTCTTTGACCAAGTCAGCAGTCTTGTGCCAACCAAGGAAGAGGCCAATGATTTCACGATTGAAGAGGTCAAGAATCAAACAAACATAAGCCCAACGACTACTAACACGGACATAGGTTAAGTCTGTCACAAGGGTAGATAAGGGCTTGTGCTCATCAAATTGTCTGTCCAATCGGTTAGGAATAGGTGCCTCGTTTTTCTCCTTAGAATGTGGCTTGAAAGCCGATTTCTGATAAACTGAGAATAGATTGTACTTTTTCATGATACGGCGAATCTGACGACGAGAGACAGTAGCTCCCTCTAATCCAAGAAGCTGTTTGAGTTTCCTGGCACCGTATCAAGTAAGCGACACATGTCTGAAATGCTGTATTTATCCTTGTTAGCAGTGATTATAGCGAAGTTCAATCAGCTCACGCTGTTCCTCCGTAAGATTGTCAATGCTTTTAAACGAACCAGTTGTTTTTTCCTGGCGACCCCACTTATCGAAGGTTGAAGGGGTTAACTCATATTCTTTGATCAGTTCACTGCGTTTTCTACCTGCATTGTGAAGGTCAACGATTTGTTGTTTGAAGTCATCTGTGAAGTAACGGCGAATTTTTCTAGACATAGTTTTTCTCCTATTTTCTTTAGTGTAGAACACTTTATAAATTCTGTCTAGTTTAGTGTAACCTGTTCAACTACTTGTATTTTACCGCACTCTATTTTTTATGTCAGCCTAAAGCTTAATGCAAGATTTACATAAGTACATTTCGATGATTTCTAATAAATCAAGTTTTTCATCTTTGCTTGTAGAGTAGGTTATTTTTTTCGAGTAATCTTCTTTGACTATTTGCTTTTTTTCTTTACATTTTTTATCTTCTTTTATTTTATTCATAGTCTTAACCTCACTATTTTTTGTAATAAGTTTTATGACATTGGTAGGTGCATTGGCTGCTACATTGGAATCTCACCACCGCCCCTTATTAAGACGAGCCGGCTTAAACTATTGAAGTATCATTATCACCATTTGTATCACGGAGATAGATTGCCACACCTATCCTTTATGTATTCCTATTTATCGCTCTTTTTCTTTTATCCTTGGCACTTACCAGTATTCATTTAAACCGAATCTCTCAGCAGAAAAGTCTTGGCGTAGGTCATAATTCTCCACAAATGGATAACGTCCCACCTTGGTCTATTCAGTTGTCAAAGATCAATTAGCTTTCTGCTATGTAGGATTCTTTGCTTAATAACGGAATAGATTTTCTCTTCTACCTCAAAAGCAAAAAGGATAAATTTCCCCCTACACTTTAATAGTGAAAATTTATCCCTCTTGGTAACCAGATTTATTAATTTTTTAAAATATGCTTACTTTTTAAATACCATTGTAACTTCAGCACCATTACCTTGATCGTCATAATTTTTTAGTAACAATTGCCCCTTGTTAGTTTCAAGTATTTTCGTAACAATTGAAAGTCCCAAACCATGTATATTATTATCATACATTTTCGTTGATACATATTTTTCTCTTAGATCATAAAGAATATCATTATTAAATCCATCGCCTTGATCCCTGACAACAATCGTATAATCATCTATATCATCATAAAAACCGATAAATATAGTAGAACCAACTGAAGAGTTCTCAATTGCATTGTTTACTAAATTTTGTATCGCAATAGAAATTGAATTTTTATCTAATTTAATATTACTTGCATCATACGAAAGAATTGATAAGCTAAAACCTTTAAGTTTGCAAATACTAGTCACAATTTTTATCCAATAGTCTAAAACTTCTTTTGATACAACTTCCTTTGGAGCTTCCATCAAATCAGAAAATTCATTTAGTTTTTTTAAAAAAGATTCCAATCTCTCCACACCATTTAAAGTATCTTCTGCTCTTTCAAGAACATTTTCTTGATCTTCTTTTAATAATTCAATGTTCCCTTTGATTAGAGTAATGGGAGTCCTCACGTCATGAGTAATCGATTCAATCATCTCTTTTTGTGCCATCTGCATATTCCATTGTTTTTCTAATGATGCCTTTAAGCTCCTTGCCATACTATCTATCGAATCCAATACTCCTGAAATTTCGGTATAATCAGAATGCTCTCTTTCAAATTCTAATTGTAATTTTTCAATATTATCATTAGCCTTGGATATCTTTCTAATTTCACTCCTTAATTTCCTTGTCAAATTGCTTATTAAATAAATAAATCCAATTAGCCATAGGCAAAACATGCTTATAAAAAACACCAATTCAAAACTTCCAATTATTTTATATACATTTGGATTGGTAGGTATAGCACTAATTTTATATTTTATGATCAAATCTTTATTACCATTTTTAAAAGCCTTAAATACATCTGAACCTATTATTTGATCCTTTGAAGATTTTCCTTTTTGCAATGCCTCACTTATTTCTTGATTATAGCGTTCATCAATCGTATTTTCTACAATTTCTCCATTATCTCTTAATTGATATTCATAAAAAAATGGTATTTTATCAATTTTCCAATTCTCTTTTAGAAATTCATATTTCACTGTATCAGAATTCATTTCAGCATAATTTGCAGGATATACTACCCCAATGTTAATTAAGACGTTTAGAAGCATATAGGAGAATAAAATCATAAATAGTACAAAAAACAATTCTAAAATTGCAAATTTACTAATTAAATAGGTTAAACTTTTTTTAGTTCCCATTGATACCCTACTCCCCAAATAGTTTTAACTGGATCTATATGAAATCCAGCAAATTTTTCTCTTATTTTTTTATTCTTTCTGTAATAGAAGTTGAACTATCACCTTCAGCATCATATCCATAAATTGTTGTATAAATCTTTTCTTTAGTAAAAACCTGGTTTCTATTTTTTAAAAGTAATTCACATATTTCATATTCACTTTTGGTAAGAGCAATCTCATTTTTCTTGAAATATATTTTTTTAGACAATAAGTCACAAGAAATCGGATAATCAATTATTCTACTGTGCTTATCTCTATTTTCTCTTCTAATATGTGCTGCAACTCTCGCCCTGATTTCAGATACAGAAAATGGCTTTGTAACATAATCATCTGCACCTAAGGCAAATCCCTCTATCTTGTCCTTTTCAAAACTTTTAGCCGTCAACAAGATAATCGGTGCATCTATCAATTCTCTATATCGTGATAAAAACTCAAATCCATCCATTTTATCCATCATGACATCAAGAATAATCAAATTATATTTAACCAGCTGTTCAGGAACAATTTTTTCAGCTGAATCACAAAGGTCAACATTATATTCTTTTTTAAAAGTCAACTCTAAAAGTCGCAATAAATCTTTATCATCATCTATGATTAATAAGTTCATTCTACTCCTCCATTTTATTAATACCATCCCATCTATTATACCAATTATTAAATACGCCTATAAACACTACAGTAATGATTACTGATAATGCTAAAAACATCAAAATGACATGACTTGTAACTTCATGACTTGTAACTTCATGACTTGTATAAGCAAAAATAAGTTTTATCGGCCAAACAAAAGGTAATAAATACCAAATATTACCGCCTAATTCTGTGGTACCTAACAAAATACCTGATAATGTTAAAAAAACTCCGATTAGTATGCTACCAGAAAAACCTAATTTCAAACTTAAAAATTGATAAACAGGAATCATTGGTATCAGCATAATTGTACCAATCAAAAAGCATAAAACTGTACTTATATAATTAAACTCAACTTTTCCAAACCCTATTAATATCATTACCAAGATAGATATAAATTCAATTATAAATAGTAATATAGAGATATAAATAGATTTAGAAAAGAATATTTTTTTCCTACTAATCCCAGTCCTTAAATCATTTGCAAAATTCCCAGCTACCTTATCAACCTCATATATCATTGGTATATAAAAACACATTGAAAAATTTGCTAAAATTATATATGTGCAAAAAAACACTCCCATTGCTTTCCCTATTAATCCTTTTGAATTCATCGAATAAATACCATAAATCAAAGAAAATAGGATTGGACATAAAAAAGTCATTAGTCTTACTGGTGTCCTTCTACTTCTAAGCCAGTATGATGATATTATATTATACACTTCTTTTACTCCTTTTGTTGTTAATTAAAAGACTTAATGTTAATACGACTACATAGACTGCAATACTTAAAAGCAATCCTAAGTTTGTTGCATCCATATTCATTAGTTTGGAGCCATTCTCAAGAAAAGTCCCATTTGGATGTACCCCAACAACTGGACTAAGCATTCGCAAGTTATATGACCATGGAAATAAAATCCAATTTTTTGTTACTGCAATCACAGCCGATGGGAATGTCAACACAAAATTCAACAATATAAGAACAGCTTTCTTTTTTGTAAGTCCATATATCAAAAAAGATAAAGCAACGATCGGTAAACTTCCAATAAAAAGGCAAATAGTAGCTATAATTAATTGACTTAGCGATATTTTTTCACCTAGAAAAAATATCGCAACAGTAAATATTAATATTGTTGATATTAGTAGAATAATAAATAATTCAGCTACAATAATAATATTTTTTGCCAATTCTATTTTTGTAAAACTTAGATTTTTGCTTTTTTGTAAAACAATATGCTCGCTCTTTTCTTTACCATTTATATTCACAACTAGTAAGCTCAAAACTATTGGGAGAATTAAAAGTGGATACCAATTAAAAGAAGTTGCCAATATGTAACTTTTTCCTTCTGGGCTTTCCCCCATCAAACTAACCATAGCTATATTAAATAAAACAAAAATTATAGGCACAATAATTCCTAACCTTAAGTTCGCAGATCTTTTTTCTTTCATTAACTCTGTTTTAATATAACTAATCATTATTTTTCACATCCTTTTTTATCATTTCTAAAAACAACTTTTCCAAATCCATCTCACCAGAATTATTAGCTTCATAAATGAGATGCCCATTATTAATAATCCCTATCTTATCTGCTATCTGCTTTACCTCACTCAAAATATGACTTGAAATAATAACTGTAATTCCTTTTTTAGAAAACTCTTTTATCAATTCTCTTAACTCTTGAATTCCCAAAGGATCTAGTCCATTTGTTGGTTCATCAAGTATCAATAATTCTGGATTATTTATTAGTGCCATTGCAATTCCAAGTCTTTGTTTCATCCCCAATGAAAAATTTCTTACCAATTTTTTATTTGTGTCTTCTAACCCGACTGTTTTTAACACATAATCAATTCTTCTTTTATCAATATTTAATAATACTGTTAAAACTTCTAAGTTTTCATAGGCTGTTAAATTGGGATAGATGGCAGGATGCTCTATGATAGCTCCAACTTTTTTTAAATCTTCTGTACACATGCTTTTCCCTTCAAAAAAAATATCCCCTGATGTACAATTCATAACTTTAGTAATTACTTTTAATAGCGTTGATTTTCCAGCGCCATTCGGTCCTAATAGTCCATATATTTTTCCTTTTTCTACTTTAATTGATACATTTTCAAGTATCATTTGTCCTTTGATTTTCTTTGTTAAATTTCTTGTTTCAAGCATAATTTCCATATATTATTCCTCCGTTTCTTATGTAATCAATTCTAATAATAAAAAATAACCAAATTATAATTACTCTATTTTTTGCAAAACAAAAAGCATATATAAACTTAAAAAAAGGAGTAAGAAACTCTTCTGTTCACTTACTCCCCCTATACTTTTATCTAAAATCCTTCAGCAATTCTCTCAACTTGTCAAATATCTTATTTCTTCTCCTTATGAGAGCTGGATGAGATATATTTTTCGTTTCAGCTACCGAACGAATAGTTTCATCATTGAAATAAAGTCTATCAATGATTTCCCTTTCTTCATCATTTAATACTATACTATCCTCAAAATGTCCATCGTGGTCAAAAGAAGAAAATAAAAGCAGATGATTTTTTCTATCTATCTGCTTCAAGTAATTTTGATGATTTTTCTCTTGCCAATAGACTTTATAAATCTCTTCACTTACTTTGATCTTCTTTCCGTTTACAAACAAGAAATATTCTTTATTCATTTTTCGTCCTCCTTTTCGTTTCAAAATCTTGTTTGAAAACAAAAAAGGAGGACTATGGCATGATGGCACACCGAGTCCTCGCAAATGAACAAAAACAGTTCTACTATTTAATTTATTAAGTTTGGAATTAGGTAAAGTTTATATGCAATAAGGAAAATTTTCCGCACAAAAAATTATGAATTCCTTTTATTAAATCGCGCGTAACCCATCCCATACACATCCTCCTCCTAATTAACAGTTAAATCTTCATCTCCTTGTAATTGCTAGTTTTAGAAAGCTTATTTATGCGAATTTTATTTTTGGAATCTATCGAACCAAATTGAACCTTCCTGAATACCATTTAGATTTAAGCTATAAAAAATAAAGTTCTTATATTTTCTTTCTGTAACCATATCTACTTTTTTTTAGTATCGCTAAATGTGAATAGGTTACACTAAACTAGACAGTCTTATAAAGTGTTCTACACTAAAGAAAATAGGAGAATATTATGTCTAGAAAAATACGTCGCCACTTCACCGATGACTTCAAACAACAAATCGTTGACTTGCACAATGCAGGTAGAAACCGCAGTGAACTGATCAAAGAATATGATTTAACGCCCTCAACCTTCGATAAGTGGGTTAAACAAGCAAGAACAACTGGTTCCTTTAAAACTGTCGATAATCTGACAGATGAACAACGTGAGTTGATAGAACTCAGAAAACGAAATAAAGAGCTCGAAATGCAATTAGACATCCTAAAGCAAGCGGCAGTGATTATGGCACGAAAAGGGAAATAATCACTGCTAACAAGGACAAATACAGCATTTCAGCCATGTGTCGTTGGTTGAAGATTCCTCACTCTAGCTATTACTACAAAGCTGTTAAGCCAGTACCTGAAGCAGAACTTGGAGAAAAAATCAAATCTATCTTCCTCGAAAGTAAGTCTAGGTACGGAGCCAGGAAGATAAAAAAATGTCTGGAAGTACTAGGAATCACCTTGTCTCGCCGTCGGATTCGTCGCATTATGCAGAGATTGAATTTGGTTTCTGTTTACCAGAAGGCTACCTTCAAACCGCATTCTAAAGGGAATAATGAAGCACCAGTTCCGAATTTCTTAGAGAGACAGTTTAACCAACAAAAACCATTGGAAACCCTTGTGACGGACTTAACCTATGTTCGTGTTGCCAATCGTTGGGCTTATGTTTGTTTGATGCTTGACCTCTTCAATCTTGAAATCATTGGCCTCTCCCTTGGTTGGCACAAGACTGCTGACTTGGTCAAAGAAGCCATTCAAAGCATTCCCTACGCTCTGACCAAGGTCAAACTCTTCCATTCTGATCGTGGTAAGGAGTTTGATAATGCCTTGATTGATGAGATGTTAGAAGCCTTTGGTATCACACGTTCGCTGAGTCAAGCGGGTTGTCCTTATGACAATGCGGTCGCTGAGAGTACCTATCGCTCCTTCAAACTGGAGGTTATCAACCAAGAAAACTTCCGCTCTCTGAAAGAATTAACCCTTAAAACTAAGGATTATGTCCACTGGTGGAATCACCATCGCATCCACAGCACTCTTAATTACCAAACACCCATGACTAAAAGAGCAATCGTTTAACAAAAACACTTTATAAATTTTGTACAGAAAAGTGTTGCCTTTTCATAACTTTATTTACCGGATTAACTACTTTGTAGAATAATTTAAGCTAAATATTTTTAAGATATACTACAATAAAAGACTTATCCTATAATTTCTGTAGTAACAATCTATACAGAGGCTATAGTTTTTTTGAGTATACAAAAAAGTTCCATAGGACCTCCCCAACCATCATTAGGAAGTGCTTATGGAACAATTTTAGAATACCACAGTACTCTTCGAATTAGAAAATAAGAACATCAAATCGAGACTATTTTTTCAAGTCAACACGCATATCACTATTCAGCGTGAGCTTGATTACCTAGCTCCAAACTGCCTTAGTCAGATGTTATTTCCAACATAAATCTACAATATCTATTCTGAATATCAAAAGGATGCCAACTATGTTAAAACCCAAAGATGTCTTCTTCAGTGTAAATCCTGTAAACAGATGACAGTCACTGAAGTGTCTCTCATCACGAAAAACACCAAATCTCACACCCCATCTGCATAAAGATAACTCAATACTACACCGAAAAACTCACCGACACTTCCACTACCTAAAGACTCCCTTTCTCAACCTCTGTCGTACAACAGCAGTTAGAACTGCTATCTGACGGAATTTCCCTATTCTAACACTAATTTAACGCAATCGATAAGCTCATCAAGGATATCAAACGTCAGTCACTCAGTTTTCGACAAGTTACAAACTTCAGAAACAAAATTCTAAACTAACTTAACATCAAAAAGATGGAATCAATCTGCTCCTCTCCCCTATAGATTATATGTCTCCTGCTACAGCTGGCAATGGGGCTTTTTAACAACCAAATTATGACCATCTGAATAATTTATAACTTATCAAATGTAGAAGATAGTATATCTTTGTATTTATTCTACATTATTGCTTTCTAAATTTTAAACTACATACTAGAAAGACTATGAATAACAAAACATCGACAACATACAGAGACCTACTCTCAAGATATATTCGGATGGCATTGAATAGAAAAACCATTGATAGAGTTAATAACGCATACGGTATTACTTTTTTCATGAATTTGAACCTCCTTTACACCAGTATATCTAAGTTACAATACAAAATCATGAGTAAAAAGGGTAATTATTTAATATATCCTAACTTCTGAGCTTTTATAACAGCTTTTAACGTTGAATCAACTTCGAGTTTTTCCAATATATTTTGAATATGATTCGTTAGCGTTCTATCAGAAATGTAAAGGGATTTAGCAATGTCTTTTCGTTTTTCGCCATTTCCCAAATGTATAAGTATTTCTTTTTCGCGTTCTGTCAATTCATCTATAAAATAATTCTGATTTGGAAAATAATTTTTCCCATAGGAAATATCTTTAAGAATCTGAATTAATCTTTTGGAACTTATATTTTTAGGAACAAATGCCTTTACTCCTATCTTCTGAGCTTGATATTCATATACAGGTAAATCAAATCCCGTCAATAATGCTATCTTGGAATCAGGATATTCCTCTAAAATATCTTGAGCTATTCCAAAGCCATCCGTACTAAATTTATTGTCTAAGTTAATGTCTAATAGTATCACTTGGTACTCAATTACTTTTGAAAAAATGCTTTTAAATTCATCTTCATCATTCAATATATCAATATGAATATCCGGATGATATTGATGTATAGTTAAGGCTAAACTCTCTGCAAACAGGCTATGATCATCTATTAATAAAATTTTCAATTGCCTTCTCTCCTTCCATCATCAATTTGATATCGACACTTAATCCATTAGAGTCCGCTTGCTCAAAAGTAATAGTCCCCCCTACTGACTTTACTTGTTCTTCCAAGACTAATAATCCATGTCCATGTTTAAATGGTTTTAACTTTTGATAATAGCCATTATCCATAACTGATAAAGAGAGTTCCCGCCCATCTCTAGCCAATTTTACAGTAACCGTTTGAGCATTGGAATACTTATAAGCGTTATTAACGAGCTCTCTTAACCATCTATATATTAAAAAATCATAAGGAGGATAGATAGCTATGTTTTTTGCTGAATAAAAGTTCAGAGAAATATTCATTTTAGGGTAACGTTTTTCAAATGCTTTTAGCATCATACGATAGTTATCATACAAAGATAAGCCTTTTAGTAATTGAGGACTATACTGATTCATTCGCTCACGAACAAAAGTATTGAGATACTCTAGTCTTTCTTCAATAATTTTAACTGATACACTTGGATTATCTAAACGAGATAGTTGAATTAAAGCATTGATATCTTGAAGAATATTATCATGCAGGAAATTCGCAAACTCTTGTTTTAAAGCTTCTTCTTTCAAAATTGAATTGATCCCTACACGTTCAGATTGCCTACTTCCAGTTATTAGTCTATAACTTTCTCCAACTAACTGGAAAAAGTACTGAAAATATAAAATAATTGTTACCGTTTCAAGAACAACTAGACTCGTTCTCTTTAAAATTAGAATAAACAGAACAATATATAATAAAATCAGAAAAATAAGTGTTAATAATTGTTCTTTTTGTTTAAATACTGCATCATTATGATAAAACAAGATGAGTATTAATCCTGTAATTAGAGCTAAAAAATAAAATAACCAGAACCCAGAAAATAAAGCTGATGAATTAAAAAAAATGAAACCAATAGAACTGAAACAAATCATGAGGTAAAAGATTAATAACATTAGCCAATAAAATCTATTGGAATCATTTCTATAAAACGTTTGCTTGTTCCTTAGAAGAACAATTAAGAGAGCCATCGCGAACGTAACTACCAAATAAAGTGAAAAGGCAATACTAGTCAATCTTGGAAAAAGTAAGCTTACACTCGATAGAAGTCCTACTATCATCACAAATAGATAAAAAGAAGTCTGTAACTTTTGAAAAAACAAGCTGAGCGATATAGATATTAACGAAGAATAGATTATAATGCCAATCATATACTGTATCCATGGAGGAAATGCGGAATCTCCTATGACAAACAAAATTGAGTGACACTGACAAAGTCTGATTAACCAAATAATAAATTTGCTAATCTTAGACCTAGTAGATATTGCTCTGTGCAAAATAAAATCCAATAACAATAATACATTTAAAGCAAGCAAAAACAAGATATTTTCGATGTTATTTAGAAAGCATTTAGCGGACAAATAGATTAGTCCTGTAATAAACAAAGCATAATACGCTGTACTTAACAAATTTCTTCTCATGTCTTACTCAAATCTATTTTTTTTCTTACATAATATTATACCAATAAAAGACAAAGAAAAGACTAGAAAAAACGCTAAATAGTGGGTTACAGTAAATGATTTAAAATTTGCTAAATAACTTAAATAGGAGTAGGGGTTAACAATCCATGTGATTTCTCCCAGAGGGAAACGTCCAACAACGACTCCTACAATAGCTGTTAAAATAGGTAATACATAATTCCCGCTTGACTGATGTATCAGTAGACTAATATTGATGAGTGCAATAATACTTAAAATTGATAACAGTAAAAATAAGCTATTATCAATAATCACATTAAGGGCACTTTCTCCTCTCAAGGAAATAAAAATCAGTGGAATCAAAAAGTGACAAAGAAATAAAATTGGCATTACTATCCAATAAAATTTCACTATAGACCACTTTATCTGTTGATTAGATATTCCTTTTATTGTTAAGTTTTGAAAAGCAGTATTCTCAACTTCACGGTGCAATGAAATGATAAGAAATACAGGAATCATCACTGGTAGTAAAAAATTACTATATAAATCTAGACCTGTCACAAATAAAACCTTCGCTGGAATTTCTTTAATCGTATATCCAGCGTAGCTTTGAAAAATGACTAAAAACATACCTATCCCTATGAATACGGGAGCTAAATAGGTTCTCTTATACTTTAATAATTCTAATTTCCACATAATTCCCTCCTAAAGATGAAACTTTTTAGAAACTACTAAAAGAACAGCACCACTCCATATAATATTCTCTAAAGTGATTACTAAAATTGTAATTGGATTGAGAATACTAGAAGTTATCAGATAAGAAATACCATTTATCGGGAATACATAAATAAATATAGTATTAGAGGCGAAAAGTGTTTGCAACAGAATAAGAATAATAACACTGCTTAGAGCAGATAAACTATTTTTTTCTAGTAGGTGAGTACAAAACTGAAGTGTGATCGTGAGTAAGCTGAAAAATATTGCTGATGATAACGCTAAGAATACCGTAGACCAATCAATCGTTAACGATAAATAGGTCTGTGTAACTATAACAAAGAAAATAGTTGACAGTAATTGATAAAAAATAAAAGATAGAATGACTGTAAAATATTTTGAAAAGAGGATTTTATTTTTCTTCCCTATCCCCAAAAGCAACAATTCCCAAGTATGGTTATTGTGCTCGCTTGAAGTAACAAAAAAGTTAGTAATACCATTTACCACTAAACTCACCAATCCAGAAAAACCTAAAAAAATTATCATAGACTTCTGAAAAGGTGTTTGTGCTATGTCCCCAACTTGCACATCTAATGATTTAATGATAAAAACCGTTCCTAGCATTTGCAAACAAAAAGTAATGCCAAGCAATAACAAGGCTGTTGGGGTTCCTACAAACCTCTTTATTTCATTTTTTATCAATGTGACCATACACTTTATCTCCTTTCGTTAAGTCTAAGAAGATTCTTTCTAGGTTTTTATTTGGTGAAACCTCCAAAATATCGATTCCTTCTTGTACAATTAATTTTATTAAATTTGGTATATCTTTTTTGTAAGAATTTATTTCAAAATGCGATTCTTTTCGAATAAAAGAGATATCTCGAACTTTCAAAATATGTTCAAAAACATCTGGATTTGCGACTTCAAAAAGATAAGAGCTGTCCCTTTTATTATAAAGTTCAGAGAGTGTTCCCTCAAAAATAAGCTCACCGTCATGTATTATACCGACCATATCTGCAATCGTTTCTATTTCACTAATATGGTGACTTGATATAAAAATCGTTTTTCCTTCTTCTTTAGCTAGTCTGTATAAGAGTTCTCTGATTTCAACAATTCCTTTCGGATCTAATCCATTCGTAGGTTCATCTAATACCAATATATCTGGATTATTTAAAAAAGCAAATGCTAAACCAAGACGTTGTTTCATACCAAATGAGAACGAAGACACAACTTTATTGCGAACCTCACTTAGGCCCACCAGATTCAAAACTCGATCAATTTCTTCTTGCGGTTTTTTGAGAACTTCTTGTATAATAGCTAAGTTTTCATAAGCTGTTAAGTTTTTATAGTAACTTGGTGTACTAATAAAAGCTCCTATTATTGACTCCTGATTTTTTAAGTCGTTAAGACTTACACCGTCAAAGTATATGTTACCTTTTGTAGCAGGTAATAATCCAGTAAGGATTTTCATCGTTGTAGTTTTACCAGCTCCATTAGCACCAATAAACCCATAAATTTTCCCTGAAGGAATCCTAATAGTGACATCGTTTAAAATGATTCGATTACCATATTTCTTACTTATGTGATTTAAATGTATATCCATTTTCTCCCACTCCTAATTCTAATTGTTTTGATCCAGGTTGAATTAATTCATTATCATGTGTAATAATAATTTTGGTTGATTCAAGAGCATTAATAGCTGCCATGATAGCTTTTGCGTTTTCAGAATCCATATTACTTGTTGGCTCATCTAAAATAATAACCTTATTCCTCCTTGAATAATTAATTATTTGTATGCTTCCCTATAAGATTATTATAAATCGATTAGTGATGTAAAACATGAGTAAAAAAGGCAAAACTCTATGGTACAAATCCTAAAAATAACGAAACGAGAAAATAACCTGCAAACTAAATAATTAGTTCTCTTTATTCCTCTTATTAAATTTTGCTTTTTGCTTCTCAAGTTCATCTATTCTGAACTGTACTTTAGCTTGAAATATCAATTCACATTGACTTTCTTCTATGTGTATTGAAAAAAGCCAAATAATATCTTAAACCAATCACTAGGAATACCAATTCACACATTCCTGATAATCCTAAGATTTAGGTTGCTCTGTTTTTAAGATTTTTATAGTAATTATAAACAAAAGGAAGTTATTAAAGGCAATATTAAAGCCAGTAAAACTCCAAATCCCATTCGCTACCAAATCTTCTGTATAGAGATACTGAACAGGTTACACTAAACTAGACAGAATTTATAAAGTGTTCTACACTAAAGAAAATAGGAGAAAAACTATGTCTAGAAAAATTCGCCGTTACTTCACAGATGACTTTAAGCAACAAATCGTTGACTTGCACAATGCAGGTAGAAAACGCAGTGAGCTTATCAAAGAATATGATTTAACGCCCTCAACCTTCGATAAGTGGGTCAAACAAGCAAGAACAACTGGTTCCTTTAAAACTGTCGATAATCTGACAGATGAACAACGTGAGTTGATAGAACTCAGAAAACGAAATAAAGAGCTCGAAATGCAATTAGACATCCTAAAGCAAGCGGCGGTGATTATGGCACGAAAAGGGAAATAATCACTGCTAACAAGGATAAATACAGCATTTCAGACATGTGTCGCTTACTTGGTATACCTCGTTCTAGCTATTACTACAAAGCTGTGGAATCCGTATCTGATACCGAGCTTGAAGAAAAAATCAAAGCTATTTTTCTCGAAAGTAAGGCCAGATACGGAGCTAGGAAAATCAAGAAATGTTTGAAAAATGAAGGCATCCAGCTGTCTTGTCGTCGGATTCGTCGCATCATGCACAGACTCAACTTAGTATCCGTTTACCAGAAAGCAGCCTTCAAGCCATATTCAAAAGGGAAGAATGAGGCAGCTATTCCTAATCACTTAGCCAGACAATTTCATCAAGAAAAGCCTCTAAAAGCTTTAGTGTCAGACTTAACCTACGTTCGTGTCGGTAATGGTTGGGCTTATGTTTGCTTGATTATTGACCTCTTCAATCGTGAAATCATCGGTTTGTCAGTTGGTTGGCACAAAACCGCCGAATTGGTCAAACAAGCGATTCAGAGCATCCCTTACGCTCTGACCAAAGTCAAGATATTCCATTCAGATCGTGGGAAGGAGTTTGATAATACTTTGATTGATGACATGTTGGACACCCGCACTCTTAGTCAAGCAGGTTGTCCTTACGACAATGCCGTTGCTGAAAGTACCTATCGTGCTTTCAAAATGGAATTTGTCCACCAGGAAACTTTCCAGACGCTAGAAGAATTGGCCCTCAAAACTAAGGACTATGTCCACTGGTGGAATCACCACCGCATTCACAGCTACCTCAACTACCAAACACCGATGTCCAAACGTTTAGTCGTTTAGAAAAAGCACTTTATAAAATCTGTACAGAAAAGTGTTGCCTTTTCAATATTTAGTCTCAGTTCCTTCAGTCTCACTAGGGGCTGAATTTAAGACCGGCCCCGTCTTTCTTTGAGACCCCCCTAGTGTTTTTTTTAACACTAGCCCCGTCTGTATGTAAGACTGGGGTAGTTTCATGTTCTAATTCCCCCAAGTAAATTTTATTTGCCATTCGACCTCTTTCACTAGAGGACTGTTGGACTTCATCAATTAAGCCATAGTCACGTAAGGGTTTCTTGATAGAGAGTAGTTTTGACTTTGAACAACCTAATAGTGCCATCAGATTTGAATTGGAATAAATCAAGTAAATTGCTCCATCCTCATCAATCCAGCCCTTACTCAAAGACAGCTCCAACCTATCTTTTAAAACCGCGTAGGCTACCTTAACCTCCAGCTTCATATCCTTATAACGTTCACTCTCAAACAAAATTTTAGGGAGTTTATAATAACGCTCTGATGTCTGATACTGATTAGCGGTAATTCGTTTCATGATTGTCCCTCCAAGACTAAAATTCCAACATTTCCAAATTCATCAAATCGGATTAAACCTGTTTGTTCCATTTCATTTACCAGTTGAGTTGCTTTCTCAATATCAACTCCTAAGATAATCACGAGATGACACATCACGATTTGACGTGATGATTGTTCCTCCTTTTGCATAATTACCTCCAAAAAGCAAAAAAAGGGGTAGACAATTTAATGTCTACCCCCGAAAATTTATTAAAACAAAATCAATTTATCAGTTTCTATCAATCGCTTATCGCTCTCAAAGACTGGTAAATAGGGATTCCGCAATCTAATTATGATGTGACTCTTATTTAAGAGTAACTGAAGCACCAGCTTCTTCCAATTTAGCTTTGATTTCTTCAGCTTCTGCTGCAGAAACACCTTCTTTAAGAACAGATGGTGCACCGTCAACAAGAGCTTTAGCTTCTTTAAGGCCTTCGCCTGTGATTTCACGTACAACTTTGATAACGCCAACTTTTTTGTCGCCAGCAGATGTCAATTCAACGTCGAATGAATCTTTAGCTTCTTCAGCAGCACCACCAGCTGCAGCAACAGCTACAGGAGCAGCAGCAGTTACACCAAATTCTTCTTCGATAGCTTTAACGAGGTCGTTAAGTTCAAGGATTGTAGCTTCTTTAATTTCAGCAATAATGTTTTCAATGTTCAATGCCATTGTGATTTCCTCCAAATTGTTTTTAAATAATAATTCTTTGCAACCTTAGGCTGCGAGTGGACGCATTAAGCTGCGTCTTCTTCTTTTTCTGCAACAGCTTTGACAGCGTATGCAACGTTGCGAACTGGCGCTTGAAGTACAGAAAGGAGCATAGAAAGCATACCTTCGCGGTTTGGCAATGTTGCAAGTGCTTCGATTTCTTCTTTTGAAGAAACTTTACCTTCAACAGCACCACCCTTGATTTCAAGAGCTTCAGCAGTTTTCGCAAAATCGTAGATGATTTTAGCTGGAGCAACTGCGTCCTGTGAGAATGCAACTGCAGATGGTCCTACGAACAATTCTGCAAGCCCTTCAAGACCAGCTTTTTCAGCAGCACGGCGCAAGATTGAGTTTTTGATAACTTTGTACTCAATTTCTTCACCACGCAAGTTACGACGAAGAACTGTATCTTGTTCAACAGTCAAACCACGCGCGTCAACTACAACGATAGATGTAGCTGCTTTCATTTGCTCAGCAACAGCGTCTACTAATTCAGCTTTTTTAGCAATAATAGCTTCTGACATTTAGTTTACCTCCGTTTTTATTTTGGGATAGGCACAAAAAAATCGCACCTAAACCTAGACACGAAAGTACAATACGTTACAATTTTTAAGTTACGTTTTGTGCCTCGGTAGGATGTTTATGAGTCCAGCTCCCCTACTGTCTTAGGTCGGTTATTCAAAACCTTAATTATCATATCATATTTCCTACACCAGCGCAAGCATTTTTACCTAAAAATTTTAAAAAGTGTCATTTAGCGAGCTTTATTCTTTCAGCCCTTCGATAGAAATAAATACCGAACTTGAAACGGCATTCTATATAAAAAAACGCATGTCCAGTGGACACACGTTCATATATTAGGCTTTTTGTTTACCATTCAAAACAAGATTCAAAACAATGGCACAAACCGTTGCAATAACAATACCGTTTGTCAAGAACATTTGAACAGTTGATGGGAAACTTGCAAAAAGATTTGTTCCGTTGAAACCAACCCCTGCTGAGATAGACACTGCAGCGATGATGAAGTTGTGCTCATTGTCTGTAAAATCAACATTGTTGAGCATTTGCATCCCTTGAAGAGCTACCATACCAAAGAGAACAAGCATAGCACCTCCAAGAACTGGGCTTGGAATCATTTGAGCAAGAGCACCAAATTTTGGCAAGAGACCGATCACAACCAAGAAGGCAGCTGTGTAATAGATTGGACGACGAGTTTTGATACCTGACAACTGTACCAAACCAACGTTTTGTGAGAATCCTGTATATGGGAAAGTGTTGAAAATACCACCAAGGAGAACGGCAATACCTTCTGAACGGTAACCGTTACGAAGACGAGTTGAGTTCAGTTTATCGTTAGTGATATCAGAGAGCGCCAAATAAACACCTGTGGACTCAACCATTGAAACAGTCGCAATGATGCACATCATCACAATTGAAGTGATTTCAAACTCAGGAGCTCCAAAGTAGAATGGTGTTGGGATATGTACCCAAGGAGCGCCTGCTACTACCGCTGTATCAACTAAGCCCATGAAACCAGCCAAGACAGTACCTGCAATCAAACCAATCAAAATAGAAATTGATTTAATGAAACCAGTCGCAAATTTTTGAACCAATAAAATAATCAAAACAGTTGTTAAAGCGAGGATAACACTTTGTACAGTTGGAGATTCTGTATTATTTCCCATATTTCCCATCGCAACCGGAATAAGCGTCAAACCGATGGTGGTAATAACAGAACCAGTAACGATTGGTGGGAAAAGCTCTGCAATTTTTGAGAAAACTCCCGCAACCACAATCACGTAGATACCCGAAGCAATCAAGGCACCAAACATCGTACCTGAACCTTGATTGGCACCAATGATTGAAAGTGGCGCAACAGATTGGAAGGCACAGCCAAGTACGACTGGAAGACCGATACCAAACTGTTTGCGAAGTTGCAATTGTAAGAAGGTTGCAACCCCACACATGAAAATATCTGTTGAGATTAGGTAAGTCAACTCTTTAGCTGAATAACCAAGGACACCTGCAATCATGATTGGTACCAAGATAGAACCAGCATACATTGACAAAAGGTGTTGCAAACCTAAAATAGCTGATTCCGAATGTGAATGTTCTTGTTGTTGTGACATATTAAGCGTCTGCCTCCGTGAATACTACTGTATTTTCTTTAAATTCTTTAATGCGTGCAAGTGATGTAACTGGTACTCCTGCTTCTTCTAAAAGTGCACGTCCAGTTTGGAATGATTTTTCAATGACAATACCTACACCAGCAACTCTAGCTCCTGCTTGTTGAATAATTTCCAAGAGCCCTTTAGCTGCCTGACCATTTGCTAAGAAGTCATCTACAATCAAGACGACGTCGTCTTCGTTCAAGAATTTATCTGTGATAGAAACGGTGCTAGTTACTTGTTTCGTGAAAGAATACACTTCTGCCGTCAAAATACCTTCTGTCATGGTAATATTTTTATGCTTTTTAGCAAAAATCATTGGAACATTAAGAGCTTGCGCTGCATAAACAGCTGGAGCAATCCCAGATGCTTCAATCGTTACTACCTTTGTAATCCCGGCATCTTTGTAATTTTCAGCAAATACTTTCCCAATTTCTTGCATGAGCTCAAAGTCCACTTGATGGGTTAAGAAGCTGTCGACTTTTAAAATTCCTTCTCCTAAGACATTGCCGTCTTTTAGGATACGATCCTCTAATAATTTCATCATAACTCCTTTGATATGAATGGTTTCTTAAAATTAGAAAAAGAGAAAAGACTTGCCGTAAAATGCAAAAAACATTTTACATGGGAAACCCAAGCAAGCCTTTGCTTACTTATTGTTAGACATTCCGGTGTCTTGTAGAAACGACGAGCCAATTCTCGACATAAATAAGTATTTCTTCTATATATTTTTAATGCTTAATCATTGTACCATTTTTCAGTTATTTTTCAAGAGTTTTGAATTGATTTTTTTACATTTTTAACAAAAAACTTAACTTTGATGGGTTGTCAATTCTTTTTTATTCGTGATTTACACTTTTCAGTTTTAAAAAGGCGAACAAAAAGCTTATTGCAAAAAATTGTTATCTCTATAAAAGTTAAAGAACTTGAGACATTGCCCCAAGTTCTAACTTAAATTTCATCAAGGATAGCTTCCCAAGCTTGGTCAAAACCGTGGCGTGTCTCTGATGAGAAGACCACAAACTTATCAGACTTGTCGAAATCCAATTTTTTCTTAATAGCAGATTCATGTTTGTTCCACTTTCCACGTGGAATTTTATCTGCCTTAGTCGCTACGATAATAACAGGAATTTCATAATATTTAAGAAATTCATACATCTGAATATCATCCGCAGATGGATCATGACGCATATCAACAAGACTAACGACCGCTCGTAAATTATCACGACTCGTCAGGTATTCTTCAATCATCTTGCCCCATTTGGCACGTTCAGTCTTAGATACCTTGGCATAACCGTAGCCGGGAACATCCACAAAACGCAATTTATCATCAATATTATAGAAATTAAGTTGTTGCGTTTTACCAGGTTTGCTTGAAGTTCGAGCTAGATTTTTGCGCCCAAGAAGAGTATTGATAAAAGAAGATTTCCCTACATTTGAACGACCAGCAAGTGCAATTTCTGGCATATCATCCTGTGGGTACTGGGCTTTTGAAACCGCACTGAGCATGATTTCAGCATTATTTGTATTGATTTCCATGCTTCCTCCTAAGCTGTCTCTAATAGTGGTTTTTCCAAACCATCAACAGCCGCTTTGGTAATGGTCACACGCTTGATATCCTCTTGACTTGGCACTTCAAACATCACGTCCAACATGGTTTCCTCGATAATAGAACGAAGTCCACGCGCACCTGTTTTGCGTTCAATAGCCTTATTGGCAATTTCTTGCAAGGCATCATCGTCAAAAGTCAACTCGACATCATCATAAGACATGAGTGTTTGATACTGTTTCACCAAGGCATTACGTGGTTCTATCAAAATACGAACCAAATCATCCGCTGTTAATTGCTCCAAAGCAGCTACAACTGGTAAACGCCCAATAAACTCTGGAATAAGACCAAATTTTTGAATATCTTCTGAGATGATTTCTTGCATATAAGAAGCATCATCATCGATTTTACGGCTGTTTTGTCCGAAACCAATTATCTTCTCACCTAGGCGTTGCTTGACAATTTCTTCAATTCCGTCAAAGGCACCACCCACGATAAAAAGAATATTTTTGGTATCAATCTGAATCATTTCTTGGTTAGGATGCTTGCGTCCTCCTTGTGGAGGAACACTTGCAACTGTTCCTTCAATAATTTTCAAGAGCGCTTGTTGTACGCCTTCTCCAGAAACATCACGTGTTACAGAAACATTTTCACTCTTCTTGGCGATCTTATCAATCTCATCGACATAGATAATGCCGCGTTCAGCACGCTCGATATTGTAATCTGCAGCCTGAATGAGTTTGAGTAAGATATTTTCAACATCTTCACCCACATAACCTGCTTCTGTCAATGATGTCGCATCTGCAATGGCAAATGGTACATTGAGAGACTTCGCTAAGGTTTGCGCCAAGAAAGTTTTCCCTGACCCTGTTGGACCAATCATGAGGATGTTTGATTTCTGCAAATCCACATCACTCTCATCACGACTATCTTGGAAATTAATTCGCTTGTAGTGGTTGTAAACCGCTACCGCTAAGGCACGCTTTGCGCGGTCTTGACCAATCACATAATGGTTGAGAATGTTGAGCAATTCTTGTGGTTTTGGTGTATCAGCAAGGTCTGTTAACACTTCCTCTGCCAACTCTTCTCGAATAATTTCCTGTGCCAATTCGACGCATTCATTGCAGATAAATACATTGTTTCCTGCAATAATTTTCTTCACTTCTTCTTGATTTTTACCGCAAAACGAGCAGTAAATAAATTCTGGTTGGTTGTGTCCCGCCATTATAATCCCCTAAATAATCTTAAAATAATACGCCGTAAAAGGCATGAATACTGTTGACCAAATTGGTCGCTGCATTCAGCAAAAAGATAATTGCTAAACCGTAGCGCTTTTTCTGAAAAGCCTGAAGCGAACAGAGTACGCAAATGCCACATAAAAAGGCTGTAAATAGTCCAAATAAACTCTTTTCCATAGACTAGTTCACTTTCCTGGCAAAAATTTTCACAGTAAAATCACTGGCATTCTTCTCATCTTTGGCATGAAAATTCTCATCAACTTGCTCGAAAATAGACCAGTCAAACTCACTTGGAAAATAGGTGTCCCCTTCATACTGGTCATGAATCTCTGTCAAGACAACCTCATCTAGATAAGGTTCAAAGGCTCTAAAAACTTGCGCACCACCAATCACATAAAGATTCTTTTCCTGCCCTACATACCAGTCCAAAATTTCCTGAACAGAATGCATCACTAAAACCTGATTATTTGCTACAGAATAGTCTTTATCTCGTGTCAAGATAATGGAAATACGATTTGGAAGAACACGTCCTCCCATTCCATCAAATGTTACACGTCCCATGACCATGGCATGCCCCATAGTCGTCTCTTTAAAATGCTGTAAATCTGCTGGTAGACGCCATGGTAGAGTTTGATTTTTCCCAATCACGCCATTACTATCCTGTGCCCAAACAGCTGAAATCTTCTTTGTCATGTTCTCTCTCTTTCTGTCTTTCCATTCTATCAAAAATTGACTAAAAACGCACTTGCCAACCTCGCAAGTGCTGTTATTTTAGATAGCTAGGTCAAACTTGAGCTGTGGTTTGACAGGTTCATAATCAATTAATTCAAAATCTTCTGGCTTAATATCAAAGAAATTCGTACCATCTGGAACATTTAAGACCAAACGTGGTTGGCAATCCGTTGCTTCTCGACGTAAGAGTTCTTCTGCCTGTTCAAATTGATTGTCATAAATGTGCAGATTATTAATAAAATAGAAGAATTTTCCGACCTTCCATCCAAAATGCTTGGCAATCATCATCTGCAAAGCGACATATTGCATGGCATTGATGTGGTGGGCTACCAACATATCATTGGAACGTTGCGTCAAGGTTGCATCCAAATAAATATCTCCCTCTACACGCCGCACATCAAACATAGTCTGAAATGCACAGGGCAAGAGACCTTCTGTTTCCTCAAAAGCCTCATAATCCCACAGGGAGATAACATTCCGGCGATTCCATGGATTTGCTTCTAATTGCTTAAGAATTTTATTCATAATGTCATGCTTTTTGACAATTGCGCCGTAGCGTTGACCAATCGTTCCTGTATCTCCTACTTCCCAATCATTCCAGTATTTCACACCATATTTATCATTTAAGATGGACAGGTCATTTGTCTGGTCTTGGTAAATCCAAAAAATCTCCTTAATAGCAGATTTAATAGGAATTGGACGCAGGGTCGTGATTGGAAATTCACCTTTTGACAAGTCGTACTCTGCAAAAGAGCCGGTTACATATTTGGAATTAGCTACTTGACCATTTTTATAAACAGGACGAGCATTTTCCGAAAAAACACCTTCTACCATAATACGCTCAATATTGGATTTGAAAATTTTATCTGCTTTAGTCATGGAATTATTATATCATGGTCCCCCATATTTTGTCCTAGAAAAACCTCCCTAGCAACTAGGGAGGGGTGGATTATTTCAACACGAGTGAGGCTGCACCGATGACACCTGCATCATTGCCAAGATTAGCCAATGATAACTTGGTAGATGTGCGGATTTGTGGGAAGGTATTTGTATCATAGACTTCTTGCAAGCCTTTGAGCAAAAATTCTCCTGCTGCAGACACGCCACCACCGATAACGATGTACGCAGGATTGAGGACGCTAGCGATGTTCGCGCAAGCAATTCCTAAATAACGTGAGAAGTTTTTGTAGACAATAAGAGCTAAATCATCGCCTTCTTTCGCCAAATCAAAGACATCTTTGGCAGTCACTTCTTGGCCGTCATCAATCATTTTCTTGAGTTGCGCATCACCTGCATACTCTTCCGCATAGCGGCGAGTCAAGTTAACGATACCTGTTGCAGAAGCTACGGTTTCCAAGCAACCTTTTTTACCACAAGTACATGCGATTGGAGCGTCAAAATCAACTGTGATGTGACCGAGTTCTCCTGCCGCACCTGCTACACCGTGTAAAAGACGACCGTCAGCAACGACACCGCCACCAACACCTGTTCCAAGGGTCATAAAGACAACGTTTGGATTGTTTTCACCTGCACCGACCCATTGCTCACCTAGTGCAGCAACGTTAGCGTCATTATCAATAAAGAAAGGAATTTCAAGTGCAGATTCGATTTGCTCTTTTACTGGTTGTAGTGTTTTCCAGTCCAAATTATAGGCACCAATAACTGTACCTGCTTGACTATCTACAACACCTGGTGAACCCATACCAATTCCTAAGAAATCTTCCTTGGTCAAACCATGCGTAGACAATTTATGCTGGATACTTTCAATGATGTCTGGAACAATATGGCTACCTTCATCCAAAATATTTGTCTTGATAGACCATTTTTCTTGGATTTCACCTTCTTGCGTCAAAATCGCAAACTTGATAGATGTACCGCCCAAGTCGATACCAATAATTTTTTTAGACATAATCATCTCCTACTTTCATGATTAATTCTATTATATCACAATGAAAAGGTTTGCAAAGTCTTTTTCATAATTTGTAAAGATTTAGCTTTAATTTGTTTAACGAAAAATATAAAGGCAAACAAGTAGTTGCAAATGAATCACCAGTCGTAACAAACTGAGACCAAACATGACCGTGAATTTATTGCCCTCACCAACCAGACTATTGTAGAGAAAGAGGCTGGAAATACTTGTAAAGCCCAGCGCAAAACCAAGCATTTGCAGCGGTTGATAAGCTTGAATATAAGATAAGAGGCTCACTGTCACCACAAGAAGCGCCAAGACAGTCATTCCCAGTCGTAAAGCATTCATTTTCTTGCTTTTGAAAAAACTATAAAGAGCTGCCCCAAACACCACTGCTATATAGAGGAACATATAAACTATCATCAGCGTATGCATCATGAATTAGCCCTCCAACTCGCTCAAATACTCATAACGTTCATATTTTTCTAGCAAGAGATCATTCTTTTCATCCAGCTCTTTTTGCAAGTCAGATAGCTTGGTAAAGTCACTGCTGCAGGTTAACATTTCTTCTTCAATAGCTGCAATTCGCTCTTCCAAACCTGCAATATCATCCTCAATGGTCGCCCACTCTTGCTTTTCAAAATAGGACATGCGCTTCTTCTCTTCGCGTACACGCTCTGTTTTTTCTTTTTTCTTTTCTTGGGAAATGGCTGCGCTAGAAGCCAAAAAGGCTTTTTCATCCAGGTAGTCTGTATAATTTCCAAAGAATTCTCTAACTTGACCCTCTTCAAAGGCAAGGATTTTATTAGCAACCTTGTCCAAGAAATAGCGGTCATGGCTAACGGTGATAACAGGCCCCGCAAATCCTTGAAGGAAATTTTCTAGTACCGTCAAGGTCGCAATGTCCAAATCATTTGTCGGCTCATCTAGGAGTAAGACGTTTGGTCTTTCCAATAAAATTTTTAGTAGATAGAGACGTTTTTTCTCACCGCCAGATAGTTTTTCTATCAAGGTACCATGAGTGTTGCGCGGGAAAAGAAATTGCTCCAGAAGTTCTGCAATAGAAACCATACCCGATGTAGTATGAGCTTCTTCTGCCACTTCCTGCAGATAATTGATGACGCGCTTGCTTTCATCCAATCCCTTGATTTGCTGTGAGAAATAGCCAAGGCGGATGGTTTCACCAATAGCCAGCTTACCAGCACTTGGTTGTAACTCTCCTGCAATCAGATTGAGCAAGGTCGATTTTCCCATACCATTATCACCCACAATCCCAATCCGGTCCTTGTTTTGCACCAAAAGGCTAAAATTTTGCAAAATAGGTTTGTTAGGGAAAGAGAAATCAACTTTTTCAAACTCGATGACTTTTTTCCCGATACGACTGGTCTCAAAATTAATTTCCAAATCACTATCGTCCACCTCCTTATTAGCCAAGTCCCCCTTCAAATCGTGGAAACGATTGATTCGAGCTTGCTGCTTAGTGGCGCGAGCTTGAGGTTGACGGCGCATCCAAGTCAATTCTTGTTTGTATAATTGTTCTTTTTTATGGCGAAGAGCCGCGTCTCGCTCATCTTGCTCTGCTTTTAGACGAACATAGTCCTGATAATTTCCTTGGTATTCCACCAAACCTGCTCGGTCCAGTTCAAAAATTCTTGTCGCCACATTGTCCAAAAAATAACGATCGTGAGTAATAAAAAGAACTGTTTTTTTAGAAGATTTTAGATAGGTTTGCAACCACTCAATAGTATCAATATCTAGGTGGTTGGTCGGCTCATCTAAAAGCAATAAATCATCATTTCCAAGCAAGGTCTGCGCTAATTGAACGCGACGACGAAGACCACCAGATAGATCCGCGACTTTTTGAGTCACATCGTTAAGACCTAGTTTAGATAAAACAGTCTTGACTTGACTTTCCACTTCCCAAGCATTGAGAGCATCCATTTCAGCCATGACTTTTTCCAACTTAACTTGATTGTCCTCGCTATAATTGGCTAACAGACTCTCGTATTCACGAATAACTTGAATTTCCCTTAAGTCGGAAGATAAAACAGTATCCAAAACTGTCTTGGAATCATCAAAGTCAGGTTCTTGTGTTAGATAAGCAATCTTATAATCATTTTTGGTCTTGAAAGGCGAGGTGTCACCGTCAAATCCTAACTTCCCGGAAATCACATCCAGCAGTGTTGTTTTTCCCGTCCCATTGACACCAATAATCCCGATGCGATCCAAGTCGTGAATAATAAATGAAATATCTGAAAAAACGGTCTTATCGCCAACTGACTTGCTCAATTTCTCAACAATAAAATCGCTCATAGGTGTCCTTTCTCTTTTACAAAATCCAAAATAGCTTCTTGCTCATTTTCCAAATGACCATCAACAATGGCAAACTCGATCGCATTCAATATGCGTCCTAAATCCGGACCAGGCTTCATACCAAATTCCTTGATAAGATGACCTCCGTTTACCACAATTTCATGCTTATCATGAATGGTCAAGTGAGCATCCAAGTCTAAAATTCTTTCAAAATCAACTACCAAGTCCTGCGACTGACGTAATTCTTCTACCAAAATCAATTTGTCTTTTCCATACTTGTAACAAGTCTGCTTGTCGTACTCTTTCTCCAAGCGGAAATTCCAAACCTCTACCAGCTGATGAACAGACTTCATAAAGTCGTTTGATGTTTTCCACTTACGGCAAAAATCTTTCACATCCTTAACCTCTAGAGCAATTAATAAGAATGCCCAAGCCTGCTCTGATGAAGAAAATTGGAAATCATCTGATAAATGACTGGTCAATTTTTGTAGATTTTCAGCTTGATTTGTTAAACATGGCAAATATTGATAGGCCTGCGAATCAATCAAAAATTGCAAACCTTTCCGCCAAAAACATGCCATGAGGAGCTTATCAAACTCGATAAAAATTCGTTCAACAGAGATTTTCTCTAAGAGAGGTGCTGTTTCTTTCATAGCCGCAAACGTGACAGGCTCAATTTCAAAATCAAGCACCGCTGCGAAGCGAAATCCCCGCATAATACGAAGAGCATCTTCTCCAAATCGCTCACTTGGCACTCCTACAGCCCGCAGGATTTTCCCAGACAAATCCGTCAAACCGTCAAAAAGGTCAATCACTTGCGCTTTTTCGTCCAAAGCGAAGGCGTTAACGGTAAAATCACGGCGCTTTAAATCCTCTTCGAGAGAGCGCACAAAAGAAACCTGACTAGGACGGCGGAAATCCACATAAACATCCTCAGTCCGAAAAGTCGTCACTTCATACTCATGTGCCCCCTCCAAAACCAAAACTGTCCCGTGCTCAATCCCCACATCCACTGTTCGGCGAAAAATCTGCTTGGTCTCCTGCGGATAGGAACTGGTGGCAATGTCCACATCGTGAATAGGGCGTCCCAAAATAGCATCTCGCACTGAGCCACCAACAAAATAGGCATCAAAACCAGCAGACTTAATTTTCTCTAAAATCGGCAAAGCCTCCTGAAACTCAGAAGGCAAATTGTTTAATTTCATAATAAATGTTCCAAACCATACACGAGTTGCTCGCGTTTTACTACTTCTTTAATAGCAAGATTAACACCGCTCATAAATGAGACACGATCATAGGAATCATGACGAATGGTCAAACCCTCACCTTGTGCTCCAAAGATGACTTCTTGATGAGCAACCAGACCTGGCAAACGGACAGAGTGAATTCGAAAACCGTCAAATTCTGCACCGCGAGCTCCAGCCAATAATTCCTCTTCGTCTGCTGCACCTTGTGTTTGCGCAGCACGAACCTTAGAAATCAATTCAGCAGTCTTAATCGCTGTTCCACTCGGTGCATCTTTTTTCTTATCATGGTGCAGTTCAATAATCTCCAAATTTGGGAAATACTTGGCTGCCTGTGCTGCAAATTGCATGAGCAAGATAGCGCCAATAGCAAAGTTTGGTGCAATCAAGCCACCCAATTTTTTCTGAATTGACAAGTCAATCAATTCATCAATTTCTTCAGGGGTGAAGCCGGTTGTTCCCACTACTGGCGCCCAGCCATTTTCCAAGGCAAAGCGTGTATTTTCATAAGCAAACTGAGGAGTCGTAAAATCCACCCAAACATCTGCATCCAATCCTGCCAAGTCTTCTTTGGCTGTAAAGACAGGCACACCGTCCACTTCTTTTTCTTGGGCGAAAGGATCTACAAGAGCTGCCAAGGTCAAATCTGCATCATTTTTGACCATATCCATGGCTGTAGAACCCATTTTCCCCTTAAATCCTGCAATAATGACCTTAATCATGTCTCTTTCCTCTATTTCTGCACTTCAAGTAAATTCTTGTCTAAGGAATAATTGGTGTGAAGCCAAAGGCTATAGCGCCTTCACCCAAATGCGTTCCAATAACAGAACCAAAGCTAGCGATTGGTAAGTTACTAAGACCAGCCTCTTCCAACATGTCCTTAAATTCCTCAGCTTTCGCTTCAGCATTTGCATGAATAATGTAAATCTGATAGTCTCCCTGAGCAGTTTTTTCCTGCAAAATTTCTAGCAAGCGTTTCACTGCTTTTTTCTCAGTCCGTACCTTTTCGTAAACTTCAATCTTACCTTCGTCAGTAAAGTAAAGAATCGGCTTAATACTGAGCAAATTTCCCAAGAGAGCCGCGCCATTTGACAGACGACCGCCTTTTACCAAGTGATTTAAGTCGTCTACCATAATAAAAGCTGAAGTTCCTTGGATTTGTTGGTTTAACTTTTCGAGAATTTCTTCAAAGCTTGCTCCCGAATCAACCCACTTTTGAACGTTTTCAGCCATGGCACCTTGCGGTACAGAAGTGATTTTCGTATCTGGAAAAGCAATGGTCAAGCCTTCAAATTCATCTTTCAGAAATTGAATATTTTGGTAAAACCCAGAAATACCTGCTGCCAAGAAAAGCCCGATGACATGCGTGTAGCCATCTTTTTGCAAATGACCAAGCATTTCCTCTAGCACTGCCAAGCTGGGTTGACTCGTTTTAGGAAGCTCATCTGTCGCTGCCATTTTTTCATAGAATTCTTGGGCAGTTAAATTTTTTCCTTCCACATAGCTTTCTCCAGCAATGGTTACTGGAATATCAAGGACAAAAACATTTTCTCTTTCTGCAAATCCTGAACTCAAAACAGCTGACGAATCCGTAATAATTGCAATCTTCATCTTAAAACTCCAAATTGATCCCTGGTTGGTCCAAGGCAATTTCTGTCACTTCGTACGTCATACGCTTCAAGATATCCAATAACGGCAATGCAAGGTTACGACGCTCTTCTTCTGAAAACTCACTTGGTTCATTGACAATACGATTCAAGATAGTAACGCCTTGCGTCATAGTACCTGAAATAACAAAGTCTTCCAAGACAATCATGAACTGTAAAATAGTAATGATGCGTGTTGTATTTTCTTCAGTATCTTTTTCAATCAGTTGAAAATCAACCTTCAACTGGGTTTTAGGTTCACCATTTTCTGCTTCCCAAGCTGGATTACGCAGATCGAAATGGTATTGATTCACTAATGGTTTTTGACGTGTAACTTCCACAAGATTTCTCCTTCAAAACAATATTACCTAATTATAACATAAAATAATCCAAAAACCTCGCTATTTGCAAGGTTTTTCAATAGATACGTCACTTTCTTAGAAAAATTTCTACGTCAGATAAACCAATAGCTGCTCCAGATAGGCTGTCTGTCAGTTTTCTCTCCTGAAAAGAGCCTAAAAACACTGCTGATTTTATCTTGTATTTCTTAGCAAATTTCTTATAAGTTACCCTATCAATCCCTTAGTAGACAAGTGATAGAACGTTTTTCCTTGCATAGAGTATTGCTCCTCCAATTGCTCTAAAAACACTTGAAAATCATGGTTATCATTTCGACCAACCAGTAAATAGAACTGTTCTTTCTGCTTTATTTTTGCAGTTACCTGCTCCAATGTGACTGGCTCTATTTTCTGTAAGCCCCGTTCCGCGGCTGAAACCCGATTTCCCATGCCACTGGCTATCTTTTTTGGGCTAACACGCGCTTGGGGCTACGAGATCAATGCAGCTATTTTCTAAAGAGTGAACCAACTCATTGTCCACTGATTGGTAACTAGCAATGTATTGATTAATGGTGCTAATTTTTTCACGAATTGGACCCGCAACATCTTCGAAGGCATTTAATATGCGACTGCACATCATTTACCAGTGCTTGTTTTTGATCAATAAAATAAGTCGCTGCACGGTAGCTTTCTTCACTGGTATAGGTATAATATCCTACTTCTGAAGCAGTATCATCCGCCTTTGCTTGTACTGCTGCTAGTAATGACAGCAAAACTGTACTAAATTAGCAAACTTTTTAAAATATTCTTTTTCTTCATATGTTCCTCCATTTTATAACAGCATACGAGTTTAAATTTCCATATTGCCATTTAAATCATAAACACCACTTCCTGTATAAATATGTGAATACACATTATAAATAATGATTTGAACTTATTATACTGAGGTGATGGAAAAGAGCAAGTATACAAATTATAGATTATTATAAATTCTTCAGGACATCAAATTAGATAGAATACATAAAAAACCAAGGCCAGACTACCTTGGTTCATGAGTTATTTAGCTTTACGAAGGGCTCCGTAGAGAACACCTGAAACAAGTGCTCCAATAAGAACAAATACCAAGTAAAGGATTGGGTTGCTTGTAAGGGCGATAACGAAGATACCTCCGTGTGGCGCCATGAGTTTGATACCAGCAAGACCAACAAGGGCACCTGCAAGTGCAGAACCCGCAACGAAGCTTGGGATAGCACGCGCTGGGTCAGCCGCTGCGAATGGGATAGCTCCTTCAGTGATGAATGAAAGACCCATAACGATGTTTGTCAAACCTGAATCACGTTCTTCTTGAGAAAATTTGTTTTTGTCAAGAAGAGTTGCAATGAAGACTGCGAGTGGTGGAACCATACCACCAGCCATAACTGCCGCCATAACGACTGAACCACCGTTAGCAACTGATGCTGCCAAAGTACCTGTACCGAATACGTAAGCCGCTTTGTTAACTGGGCCACCCATATCGATAGCCATCATACCACCAACAAGGAGACCAAGAAGGACAGCTGAGCTACCTGACAAACCAGTCAAGAAATCATTAAGAGCTGTATTGATAGCTGCCATTGGAATGTTAACCGCAAACATCAAGAAGCCTGTAACGATTACACCAAGAAGTGGCAAGATAAGGATAGATTTGGCACCTTCAAGAGAACGAGGCACCTTCACGTATTTCTTAATAGCAAGAACCACGTAACCAGCAAGGAAACCACCAACAAGGGCACCAAGGAAACCTGATGAAACGCCTGCAAGACCAAGAGTTTTGTCACCACCAGCAGCGTAAGCAATTTTACCATAAGCAAGACCATTTGACGCAATAGCACCTGCTACGAAACCTGATACCAATCCTGGTTTTTCAGCGATTGAGTAAGCCACGTAACCAGCAAAGACTGGAAGCATAAAGCCAAAAGCTGCTTGACCAATCTTCATGAACATTGAAGCCAATTCATGGTAAGAACCAAGATTTCCAAGTGCATTTTGAGGCACACCCATGGCGTTATCAATCAAGAAGGCAAGGGCAATGGCGATACCGCCACCAATAACGAATGGCAACATTTGAGAAACACCTGACATCAAGTGTTTGTAGAAGGCTTGACCTGCCGTTATTTTTTCTTCTGATGCTGAAACTTGTGCACCTTCTTTAGCCACGTAAGTGTCTGCTTGGTCATTCAAGATAATGTTAATCAATTCTTCTGTTTTCTTGATGCCGTCAGCAACTGGGCGGTTAACCAATGGTTTGCCGTTGAAACGAGGCATATCAACAGCTTTATCGGCTGCGATGATAACACCTTTTGCTTTGGCGATGTCCTCAGCAGTCAATTTATTACCAACACCTGAAGCACCGTTGGTTTCAACCTTGATGCCAACACCCATTTCAGCAGCTGTTTTCTTCAAGGCTTCTTCAGCCATGTAAGTGTGGGCGATACCTGTTGTACATGCTGTTACAGCAACGATGAAGTCTTGACCAGCAACTGGTGCAGCAACAACTTCTTCTTTCTTCTCTGCTTCCGCATCAAAGACTGCAATCACTTCTTCTGGAGAGTTAACACCACGCAATTTGGCAGCGAAGCCATCTTTCAACAAGTATTGTGACAATTCAGCAAGTGCAGCCAAGTGAGTGTCGTTCGCGCCGTCTGGCGCAGCAATCATAAAGAAGAGGTCTGTTGGTTGACCATCAAGTGACTCATAGTCAACACCAGCAGCTGATTTAGCAAACAAGACTGTTGCTTCTTTAACCGCAGCATTTTTGCTGTGTGGCATAGCGATACCATCACCAAGACCAGTTGTCATTTGTGCTTCACGATTCATGATACCAGTTTTGAAAGCCTCAAAATCAGTCACCACACCGTTGTTAGCAAGGCTAGTAATCATTTCATCGATAGCCGCTTCTTTTGAAGTTGCTTTCAAATCCAACATCATGACTTTTTTGTTAAGCAAGTCTTGAATTTTCATAGTTTTTCTACCTCTACTTTATTGTAAGTTTCTTTTATAAAATCGGCTGTCGCCAAGTCATCAGAGAAAGTTGTAGCTGTGCCACATGCCACACCCCATTTGAGGGCTTCTACTGGGTCACCAGATTTAACAAATTCACCTGTGAATCCAGCTACCATTGAGTCACCTGCGCCAACAGAATTTTTAACGGTCCCTTTAATAGGTTTAGCAAAGTAAGCAGCTCCTGGTGTTACCAAGAGGGCACCGTCACCAGCCATTGAGATGATAACGTTTTGAGCACCTTTTGCCAAAATTTCACGCGCGTATTTTTCAATATCAGCAAGACCATTCAATTCAACACCGAAAATATCTGCCAACTCGTGATTATTTGGTTTGACCAAGAGTGGTTCGTAAGCCAGGCTATCTAAAAGGGTTTGTCCCTCGAAGTCGCAAACTACTTGCGCGCCAGCTTTTTTAGCCAAAGGAATCAAAGTATTATAAACTTGATTACCGAGGTTAGCTGGGGCTGAACCTGCAAAAACGACCGTATCATCTGCTGACAAGCCTGAAAGAATAGCTTCCAATTCTGCCAACTGTTCTGGTATGATTGTCGGACCTGCACCATTGATTTCAGTTTCTTCACCAGCTTTGATTTTAACGTTGATACGGGTATCTTCCGTTACTGCTACAAAGTTAGTTGAGATACCTTCTTCAACAAGCCCTTCTTCAACAAAACGTCCTGTAAAACCACCAATAAAACCAGTAGCTGTGTTGCCAATGTCCAAACGTTTTAAGACACGACTGACGTTAATCCCCTTACCACCAGCGTACTTATCATCAGAATCCATGCGGTTGACACTACCCAGTGCCAAACTGTCTAGACGGACGATAAAGTCGATTGATGGGTTAAGAGTTACCGTGTAAATCATACTTCAATCACCTTCGTTTTCTTCTTTATTTTTTGTAACAATTGACTATCCGTAGCATTTGTAATCAAGCTAGCCTGATGAACAGGAGCTACTTTTACAAAGGACTTCTGACCAATTTTTGAAGCATCCAGTAGAATGTAGGGAGTCTTAGAATTTTCTAAAACCGTTCGCTTGATAATGGCTTCTTCCATATCCGGCGTCGTATAGTCACATTCATCAACTGCATTCATTCCTAAAAATGCTTTATCAAAATTCAATCTCCGAATTTGTTCTACAGCGACAGCCCCAATTGAAGCATCTGTAGATGCTTTTACCATTCCGCCGACAATCATGGTCGGAATTTGACTTTCTACTAACTTGGCTGCATGATGAATCGAATTGGTCACCACTGTGATGTCCTTATCTACCAAAAAAGGAATCAGCAGCTCAGTCGTGGTCCCCGCATCAAGGAAAATCACATCCGAATCTTCTATCAAATCTTTGGCAAAGATAGAGAGAGCTTCTTTTGATTGAACGTTTTTGACAGATTTTTGCTGAATAGACTCTTCCATACGAAGACCTGCCAAACTCTCGGCACCACCATGGACACGTCGTAATTTGCCAGCCAACTCTAGTTCATCCAAATCACGTCTGATTGTTGATTCAGACGAATCTAACAAAACTGTCAATTCCTCTAGACGGACAAATTTTTCTTGATGAACTTTTTCAAGAATGACTTGCTTTCGTTCTGACTTTAGAATAAGCCCACCCCCTTGCAATCGTTTACAGATTCCATTATACTTATTTTTTAATCAATGTCAATCATTTTCTTCCAAAAACCACCATTTTCATTCACTTTCAATCATTTACAATTTTTTTCAAATAAAAAAGGCTAAAAAGCCTTTACTGTTCATCTGCACTAACCATTTCAATTATCTTTTTCATCTTACCCATAATCGCTGGCGCATCCATGCTCATACGGATATAATTTGCTAAACTTCCTTGAGGGTAATATTTGAAGTTGAAATCATTGGCAAGACCTGCTTGGTAAATCTTCTCTGCATAGGGTGCTGTGAAGGTGACAAAGTTAGTCTGACTAGGAAGAACTTTCATTGCTGGTTGTTGCAGAAGAAAAGCTATAAAATCATCACGGATTTCCTTATTCAGCTCAACACTTTCAGCAACATTTTGACCATAAGATAGAGCAAGTTCACCTGTTCTTGCAACAATATTGGGCATGCTGTAAGGCGGTAAAACCTTGTCCAACTCTTTAGCCAAGATTGGGTTAGTAATGGCAAATCCCAGACGCAAACCAGCTAAACCAAAAGCCTTAGACATGGTTCGCAACACAATCAAATTGTTATAGTCAGTTACCTTATTTACCAATGATGGCTGATCTGCAAAGTCTATATAGGCTTCATCAATGACCACCAAACCATCAAATCCTGCAATAACCTGCTCCAACTGTCCATTTTCAAAGGCAACAGAGGTAGGATTGTTAGGATTAGACAAGATTAAAACTTTTGCTTCTACTCCCTTGGCATAGTCCAACAAGGCTAGCGCTTCTAAAGTTGGATAACCCTGGGTCCAATCCAAAGGGAAGGTCGCAATCTGGGCACCGTGCAATTCATTGAAAACCTGATACATGAAAAAATCCGGTCCGACTGTCAGAAGGGTGTCTTCCTTATTTAAAAAAGTCGTGACAATCATGTGAATGAGCTGGTCAGACCCTACCCCCTGAACCAATTGATTGGTTTCAACCCCCAGATTTTTTGCATATTTTTTCAACAAAGGAGCATACTGATTGTCCCCATAACACATGATGTCTGTCAGGTCTAATTCTTTTCCTAGTTTTTCGGGTAAAAAAGACCAGTCAATCAGGTGATTTTCGTTGTCTCCGAGGTTGTATTTTGCCATTTTTTCGATCTTATAATTCTCTAAATGCGCTAAATCTTTTCTAAACTGAACCATAGCCTTCTCCTTATTTTTGTATTATTATACAGGTATTTTCCTAAAATAACAAGAAAAACACAGCCTTATGACTGTGCCTCATCTTGTATTTTCTTGAAAATTTTCAGTTCTTCTTCGGAAAAATCGTAGGATTCCAACAAATCTGGACGACGTTCCAAAGTTTTGCGCAAGCTTTGCTCCAAACGCCACAAACGAATATTTTCATGGTGCCCACTCATCAGAACATCTGGAACTGTCATACCACGGTATTCATAAGGCCGAGTATACTGCGGATACTCCAGCAAACCAGACGAAAAAGAATCATCCTGATGACTAGCTTCTTTACCAATAACCTCTGGAATCAAGCGAACTGTCGCATCTACCATGGTCATGGCTGCCAACTCACCACCTGTCAAGACAAAGTCTCCAAGTGAAATCTCATCCGTCACCAAGGTCTTAATCCGCTCATCGTAGCCTTCATAATGACCACAGATGAAAATCAGCTCTTCTTCCTCCGCCAACTCTTCCGCATAGGCTTGGTCAAAGGTTCGACCTGCTGGATCTAGTAGGATAACTCGAGGATTTTTAGCTTGAATCTTTTCAATCGTGTCAAAAATAGGCTGAGCACGCAAGAGCATGCCCTGTCCACCACCGTAAGGTTCGTCGTCTACATGTCGAGCTTTCTCCGCGTTCTCTCGGAAATTATGGTAGTTGATGTCCAACAAGCCTTTCTCCTTAGCCTTGCCGACAATGGAATGCTCAAGCGGGGCAAACATTTCTGGAAAGAGGGTTAGAATATCAATCTTCATCGTCTAAGCCTTCCAGAATTTCTACATCTACGCGGTTCCCATCGATATCTACATTCAAAATAACTGGTGGAATATAAGGCAAGAGAAGATCCCGTTTTCCTTTACGTTTAACCACCCAAACATCGTTGGCACCTGGTTGTAGGATTTCCTTGATTTGCCCAATCAAAACATCATTTTCATAAACATCCAGACCGATGATTTCGTGGTAGTAGAATTCATCATCATCCAAATCAGATAAGTCCTCTTCAGCAACTTTGAGCGAGCACCCCTTGTATTTTTCCACATCGTTAATATGGTAAAGGCCTTTGAACTTGACGATATCAAAATTCTTTTGTTTGCGGTGACTAGCTACTTCTACTTCCAAAACAAATTGATCCTTGTCATTGAAAATAGACAGCTTGCTCCCCTTTTTAAAGCGTTCTTCTGTAAAATCCGTCACAGACATGACTCGTAATTCACCTTGCAGACCTTGCGTATTGACGATTTTTCCAACATTAAAGTAATTCATAGTTTCTCCAATTTCAAAACATTACTTTTATTCTATCACGATAAGAGAGATTTCACAAGCAAGAAAAAAGGCGCCCGAAGGCAACCTTTTAGTCTTTTTCGTCAATCACAAGACGGACTTTTTTATCACTTGTAGGGACAGAATAAACGATCGTTCTAATTGCAGAAATTGTGCGACCTTTCCGACCAATCACACGACCGATATCAGACTTGTCCAAGTCCAAATGATATTCCAAAAATTCTGGAGTGTCTTCGATCTTAATCGTAAGACTGTCAGGTTGTGAAATCAAGGGTTTCACAATTGCAATAATAAGATTTTCAATCATGTCCATAAGTGTACTCGATTCGTCTATTGATTATTTTGAAAATTTAGCTTCGTGGAATTTCTTCAACACACCTTCGTTTGAAAGGATGCTACGAACTGTATCTGAAGGTTGTGCACCTTTAGCCAACCATTCAAGAACGCGTTCTTCTTTCAAAGTCACTTTGTTTTCAGCCAAAAGTGGATTGTAAGTACCCACTGTTTCGATGAAACGCCCATCACGTGGAGCACGTGAATCTGCTACGTTAATACGGTAGAAAGGTTTTTTCTTAGAACCCATACGAGTCAAACGGATTTTTACTGCCATTTTTAAAATCTCTTTTCTGTTTTATATATTTTCTGGTAATAGCAGAGCTATTTATACTCAATGAAAATTAAAATTTGCCAAGGCAACGAACTGCAGACAGTACTATAGTACGGCAAAGTGAGTTAACGATGGAAAATTTTAATTTTGGAAGAGTACTACCCTAATTATTATAACATAAAGTTTCATGCTGTCAAGAAAAAAACTTGACAGATCATAAAATTATTTGCCCATAGTGAAATTTCTGATTTGGTCTTACCAGTCTTTCAAAGCCCAATTCCTCAAAAACAGAATCTCTAAAATGAGCTTTCAGGATGATTTTCTCACGTGCCACCCGCTTGGCTTCTTCTACTATTTCAGTTGTCAATCGTGCTGGATTGGCCAGCTGTTCCAGACCAGCTAGATTTTCTGATTCTTGGATATTTTCTGAGAACATGGGATCAAAATAGATAACATCAAAAGAATTTTCTGGCTGACTCTTGAGGAAATCAACATAATCCGCATGAATAGGCTGAACAGACCGCATGGCCTTGTCAAGCTTCTCTTTTCCACTACAATAAGTCACTAGACCACGAGAAACCACTAAATAGGGAATAAGTTGGGACTCAAGGGCTGTCACACGGTGACCTGCACTAGCCATCACCAAACTATCTGAAGCCAAACCCATGGTGCAATCCAAAACTATCTTCGGAGCATTTCCTAACAAATCCATAAAAGGATCGTGCGGAGCCTTTATCCGAAGCGTGGCTGTATCAGGATGAAAGATTAACTCTCGGCCATTGTGAGCTACAAAAATCAGCTTTTCCCTATAAACGACAAGTGCTCCCTCTCCATCTGCTATCAGTTTTTCGACTGAGTCTTTGCGCCGTTCTCTATATGTAAAGCCATACTGGTCGGCTAAATGCTGCGCAAATGTGACCTGCTTTTTGTCAGGATTGAAGGAAGTGGTTATAATGTATGCTTTCATGTCTATATTATAACATAGGAAAAACAGACACTAGAAACCCAGTGTCTGTTTGTTATATCGAGAAAGAATAAATCTAATTATTTTTCTTCTTTACGACGGCTTACAGCAAGTCCAAACATCGAAAGAATCGCTAGAATCACGCCATAAACTGTTGACATTGAAGAGTTCTCACCAGTCTTAGGCAATACTTTCTTATCAGCTGTTTTTGGAGTCTTCGTTCCTGCATCTGGAGTTACTTTGTCAGTATTGGATTTCATTGGTGCTTTAGGTGTTACCTTAACTGGAACTGTGACAACTTCTGTATCGCCATTAGGGTACTCAATCGTCACTTCAACAGCTGGTTTTTCGCCGGCTGTATCGGTACTTGGAATATTACCAACTGTTGTAATCTTACCACCAGCTGGAACTGTAACCTTATCCGTCACGTCTTTCTCAGTGATTGGAGTGCCTTGTGGAACTGTAATACCTTCTGTTGTTGGAGTTACAGGGGTTACAGTGATTGGAACCTTAACAATTTCTGTGTCACCATTTGGATAAGTCACTGTGACTTCAGCTTCTGGTTTCTTACCTGCTTCAGTAGTAGTTGGAATGTTAGTCACTTTCGTGATAACTCCGTTGCTTCCTTCTGGAATTGTTACCTTGTTCTTCACATCATCTTCCGTGATAGGAGTGTGCTGTGGAACGGTAATATCGCCAGCTGTTGGTGAGTCAAGTGGAGTTACGGTTACTGGAACCTTAACTTCAGTAGTGGATCCGTCTGGATATTCGACAACAACAGTAACTGGTGTCTTCTCGCCTTCAGTTGACGTACTTGGGATTTCACCAACAGTCTTGATAGTGCCACCGCTACCTTCTGGAATGATTACCTTATTCTTAATGTCATCTTCAGTAATCTTACTGTGTTTAGGAACCGTGATACCCTCAGTAGTTGGGGCTTTAGGTGTTACCTTAACTGGAACTGTGACAACTTCTGTATCGCCATTAGGGTACTCAATCGTCACTTCAACAGCTGGTTTTTCGCCGGCTGTATCGGTACTTGGAATATTACCAACTGTTGTAATCTTACCACCAGCTGGAACTGTAACCTTATCCGTCACGTCTTTCTCAGTGATTGGAGTACCTTGTGGAACTGTAATACCTTCTGTTGTTGGAGTTACAGGGGTTACAGTGATTGGAACCTTAACAATTTCTGTGTCACCATTTGGATAAGTCACTGTGACTTCAGCTTCTGGTTTCTTACCTGCTTCAGTAGTAGTTGGAATGTTAGTCACTTTCGTGATAACTCCGCCACTTCCTTCTGGAATTGTTACCTTGTTCTTCACATCATCTTCCGTGATAGGAGTGTGCTGTGGAACGGTGATCTCACCAGCTGTTGGAGTTACAGGAGTCACAGTTACTGGGATGTCGACAACAATTGATGTTCCGTCATCGTAGGTCACTGTTACTGGAACAGCTGGTTTTTCGCCCGCAGTATTTGTCGTTGGAATAGTACCAACATTTGTAATTTTTCCACCGCTGCCTTCTGGGATGACAACCTTTCCTTTCACCACATCTTCTGTAACGATAGAGTGTTGTGGAACTTCAATCGGTGTCGTACTTGGAACTTTAGGAGTAACTGTCACGGGTACAGTCACTTCAACTGTATCTCCGTTTGGATACTCAACAACAACTGTTACAGGTGGTTTCACACCGGCAGTCGTCGTGCTTGGAATTTCACCAACAGATTTAATCGTACCACCTGTACCATCTGGAATAGTAACCTTGCTCTTAACCAAATCTTCTGTAATTGGCTCATCTTGAGGTACTGTGATAGAGTCCGTCGCTGGGTCGTCTGCTGGAGTTACGGTAACAGGAACTGTCACTTCGTCACTTGTTCCATCTGGGTATTCGACAGTAACAGTAACTGGAGTTTTCACACCATCTGTCGAAGTGCTTGGAATTTCACCAACTGTCTTGATGATACCGCCACTTCCTTCTGGAATAGTGACTTTGCCCTTAATATCCTCAACCGTAATGACACTACGCTTCGGAACTGTAATCCCTTCAGTAGTTGGTTGGTATTTATCTTTATCTGGGATTGCTGGAGGAGTATTGGTAACAAGAATTGAAGGTGAGACAAAGTCAACTTGTCCATCTTGCTTTGTATACGGCTGTCCAGTATTATCATCAATAATTACAAAGTTCACCGTCGCTGTACCTGTAGCCTTAGCATCAGTAATTTCAGAAAAATTTTTTTCTAGAGTTCCATATGTTGTACCAACTTTTACATAATTTAGTTTAGCATGATACCCAGGATCTACAATAAGCAATGAAGTAAAATCAAAATTAGCAATATTCGCTAAATCAACACTTTTAGCCGCAGCATCATTGAGTTCCGCTTTAGAACCTGGGATACGAGTACCCGCATACACAATCGTTGCCATTGGTGCGACAAATGATGGTAGAACTGCTCCTGAAAATGCTACTGCCAGCAGGACTGAGGCAACACCAACTTTATATTTTCTAAAGCCAAAGCGTTGCTTTTCTCGATTTGAATGTTCTTTAAACATATCTTCTCCTTATAATTTTTTAGTCATATGTTAATAGACAGTCTCCACAATAATAACAGTAGAGTTTCACTTTTATTATATAGGAATGGGGTAACCTATTTTTTTCAACTTTCTTTTTATTTTAGGATACCTTTTGAGAAAACTACTAAATAATGGCTTTAAACGACATGTGTGGCTTCCTACAAATTTGCTCGGAATTAGATATTTCGATATAATAATTTCAATCCCAAAACAGGAAATGATATATGATTGAGAATTACATTGAAAAGAAAATAATCCAGCAGGTTACCTTAATAAACCTCCTATTAGACTTTAGAGAAATTGATCTCAAGTCACTATTAGAAATCGCTCATATCAGTGAAAAGGACTTTTTTGCCCTACTTCCACAACTTCAGTCGATCTTTCATGACTCACTAACTATCGTCTGCAATAACAATAAACTTACACTAACCCTTATCCAGCCAGCGCGGAAGTCCCATTTTTTCCATCAAATTTTCCAAAATTCAACTTTTTTGCAATTCCTCTTCTTTTTGATTCAGGAAGACGAACTTCACTTACATGATTTTGCAGACAAATATTTTATATCACTTGCAACTGCCTACCGCTTAAAAAATAAATGCATCAGTTATTTGAAAAAAGTTGGGTTGGATTGTGATAAAAATACCATTGTCGGCCCAGAATATCGCATGCGTTTTCTTTTGGCAACTCTCTACTATCGCTTCGGATTTTCCTTGTACGAGTTCACTGAAAGTGAGCATCGAATGATTTTTGACCTCATTCAGGCTACCAACACTTATCTTCCCGATGTTGCTACATCGCTGATTCCTGAAGAACAATATTTTTTCTCCTATCTCATTTTTCTCTCTTGGAAACGACAGGGTTATTCTGTTTCCGTTCCTTACTCAGAAGAATTTGAAATTTTGAAATTTCATCCTGTATATTCCCCTCTACGTCAAACATTGAAACAAAATTTAGCAGATAAATTTGAAAATGAACTAACAGACGGTGATATCGACTATCTTTTTTTAGCTTACGGTATCACAGACAATCCTCTTTTCAAGGATAGATGGCGACTCGAAGTTAGTTCTGAATTTTTTGCGCCATTTTTCGCCTATACCCGCCTCAACTATCTTCTTCCTAAATTTGAAGCAATTTTTGGAAAAGAAGTCACAGATAGTTTTGATTTTCAACTGTCTGTCCTGTTCTGTATGAGACGTTTTCTTTGCGATATCCATGACCTCATTCCAGACCATTATCTCTTTGAATACATTGACCCCCCTTATCCAAAACGCCTGTTTCAGATTGTAGAGAAACTCCTACGGGATTGGGGGAGCCACTATGTATCTACGAAACATATTGCCAAGCACCACATTGTCTTATTGACAATTCAACTGAGCGAAATTCTTAAAAATCGTCTCAAACCTATTCCCCTTGTCATTGTGGCCAATAATCAAGCCAATCTCAACATGATTGCCTCCTTTATTCGGCGCAATTTTACAACCTATACCACCAAAATCCAAACTGTCAATCTGCTTTCCGAAAAATTTATCCCTGAAAATCACACAGAAAAGGCGGTTTTATTAGCAGAACAGCAATACATTCCCTTTCTTAAAGAGATTTACGGAGAAGAACAGTATCAGTATATCACCATTTCTATCAATTTCAACGATACTCACTATAAGACTATTTATGAAAATATTCTCGCTATTCGTGAACAGCAATACGAAGATTATTTGGATGAGCTTTATCACAAATTACACAAAAAAAAGAGTAAGAACTACAAATAAGACGGAGTTCTTACTCTTTTTTTCTACAATGTCATCGCTATTAAGAAAAACCTAAGTCCAGTTGAACTTAGGTTATCTTTCTATTTCTTTTCATCATCGTCCATTGAAAGGACTGATAAGAAGGCTTCTTGTGGCACTTCAACGGAACCGATGGCTTTCATCCGTTTCTTACCGGCTTTTTGTTTTTCAAGGAGTTTACGTTTACGAGAAACATCACCACCATAACATTTGGCCAGAACGTTTTTACGAAGGGCCTTGATGTCTGAACGAGCCACGATTTTTTGACCGATAGCTGCTTGGATGGGTACTTCAAATTGTTGACGTGGGATGATTTTCTTGAGTTTATCAACGATGAGTTTACCACGTTCGTAGGCAAATTCTTTGTGAACAATAAAGCTGAGCGCATCCACTTTGTCACCGTTAAGAAGAATATCCATTTTGACCAACTTAGATTTGCGGTATTCTGAAATCTCGTAGTCAAAACTTGCGTAACCACGCGTTGATGATTTGAGCTTGTCAAAGAAGTCAAAAACAATCTCCGCCAGTGGAATCTGGTAAATCACATTGACACGATTGTCATCAATATAGTCCATGGTTACAAAGTCTCCGCGCTTGCGTTGTGCCAAATCCATCACTGCTCCAACATACTCTTGTGGAACCATGATTTGCGCCTTGACATATGGCTCTTCGATGGTCTCTACACGCGTTGGGTCTGGGAATTCAGACGGGTTAGCCACTTCAATCATGTCGCCATCTGTTGTGTTGACATGGTAGACTACAGACGGTGCCGTCATGATGAGGTCAATGTTAAACTCACGTTCCAAACGCTCCTGAATAACGTCCATGTGAAGCAATCCCAAGAAGCCACAACGGAAACCAAAACCAAGAGCTTGTGAGGTTTCGGGCTCAAATTGAAGACTGGCATCATTTAGCTGCAATTTTTCAAGAGCTTCGCGAAGGTCATTATATTTGTTTGACTCGATTGGGTAAATCCCAGCAAAGACCATTGGGTTCATCTGCTTGTAGCCAGCTAGTGCTTCTGTTGCAGGATTGTTTGCCAAGGTGACTGTATCCCCGACACGAGTATCGGCAACCGTCTTGATAGAGGCCGCGATATAACCAACATCACCTATCGCAAGGTAGTCACGTCCTACTGCTTTTGGTGTGAAAATCCCAACTTCGGTGACATCAAATGTCTTCCCATTGGACATCATCTGAATCTTGTCACCCGGTTTCACCACTCCATTGACAATACGGACTTGCAAGATAACACCACGATAGGCATCGTATACAGAGTCGAAAATCAAGGCTTGAAGTGGTGCTTCTACATCACCAGTCGGTGCAGGAACTTTCTCTACAATCTGTTCCAAAATTTCCTCAATACCGATACCAGCTTTAGCAGAAGTCAAAACAGCTTCTGAAGCATCCAGACCAATCACATCTTCAATTTCATGGCGGACACGTTCTGGGTCTGCAGCAGGAAGGTCAATTTTGTTGATGATTGGCAGGATTTCTAGGTCATTGTCCAAGGCCAAGTAAACATTTGCTAAGGTCTGTGCCTCAATCCCTTGCGCCGCGTCAACGACAAGAATAGCTCCTTCACAGGCAGCTAGTGAGCGCGACACTTCATAAGTAAAATCGACGTGTCCTGGGGTGTCAATCAGGTGGAAAATATAGGTTTCGCCATCATTTGCCTTATAGTTGAGCTGAACAGCATTGAGCTTAATGGTAATCCCACGCTCGCGCTCCAAATCCATACTATCCAGCAACTGGGCCTGCATTTCACGGCTAGAAACGGTCTCTGTTTTCTCCAAAATCCGGTCAGCCAAGGTTGATTTCCCATGGTCAATATGAGCAATAATCGAGAAGTTACGAATCTTCTCCTGACGTTTTTTCAATTCTTCTAAGTTCATAGTCATTCCTTTTAGGGTGTTGCTATTCATTATACCAAAAAAGCCGAATTTTTGCTCGGCTTTTTATCTAGTTTAGACTGTTCTCACTGTCAGATACTTCTTCTTCAATCGGAGTAGCTAGGTAATTGACACAAGCGAGGTACTCTTGCTCAGCTCCTTTGGAATAATCTCTGGGAATCATTTCCGTGTAACGGTGGGCTTCATCATCGTAACCCAGATAATGTGCCATTTGGACTAAGCGACTATAGTAGGCTGTCTGACCTTCCATTGTCGTAGGTTGCGGTTGACAATGTTTCATGGCTTGGTAGGTTTCTTCAAAGGAAACATTTGGTGCATTTTGTTCGATAGCTTCAGCTTCTTTGAAGAATGCTGCATCAGCGTTCATAATTTTCCTACTTTTTAGTTTGTTACTAATCCAATCAGTTCCTGCAAGAAGTCCCACCAAAACAGCTATGCCAATCAACTTAGAGTCTGTAATAGCCATTATAATTATTGAAATGATAAACATCAAAATAATCAGTAGCCATGTTCCAATCTCTGAAAAAACGGAGGTATGATAATCTTTCATATCAAAACGGTCAGCGAAATACTTAGGCCAATCCATTTTGTATTGCATTGCATTTTGAGCATGTAGGGGCAACTTTTTCCCAGCTTTATCACGGAAACGAAGCTTGTAAAAAGCTCCATTTTTCATCCGAATTTTGAGGATATTTTGAATCACTCCTCGTTTCAGCTTAAATCCTTGAATTTGACTTTTGGCAATGATATGAATATCTGTCACCTTTTTAACATCAAATGTTCCAACTTGAATCAGTGCAATATAGTATGGGTTTTCCACCAATATGTAGGCCGTAGCAGTCCGACCAGATTGCTGGGACACTAGCAAATAAGTCTGCCAATCAAACTGAAAACCAGGATTGGCTTCATTAACCTCTTTTACTACACTTTCTACAATGTCTTCACTAAATACAAATGCCATCTCTTCTCCTAAAAACTATTTTTAATTAGTATAGCAGATAGAAAATAATCTGTAAAGTTGACTATATTTTTATAATGTCAATCGCGTCTCCCCCCAACAAAATCAGATACTTATCAATCTTATCTATGCGATAAGATTGCGCTAGGGCTTCTGCGTAGAGCTGCATCTGTCCAGCATAGCGGTTGCGGATTTGCTCAGGACTGTCATAGTGGTCCGTCTTGTAGTCAAACAGGACAAGGTGGTCATCATAGTGGATAAATCCGTCAATAATCCCACGAAGAACATAGGATTCTTGGGAAAGGTCTTCTTTCTTGAGAAGAGAGAAAGTCGCTTCACGGCGAACACGGTCTTGATTGGACAAGATTTCCTGACCGAGTGGGCTATCAAAGAAAGCCGCTACTTTTTCTAGGTCAATCTTTTCCTTGACAAGATCTTCTGCCTGCACTTGCGCCAAGGTGTTTCGCAAAGTATCCATAGTCATCGGAGACTGTAAAGGTAGACGTTGCATGAGCTCATGGACAGCTGAACCAATCTGCGCTCCTGTCACTTTAGGATTTTTTGAAAAATCTGGTAAGTCAAACTTCGGTACCGAAACATGCTTCTCCATGACTTCCATGCCTTCATCCGACAGAACTGGCTCGTAGAATTTTTTAATTTGGCTAGGCGTACGTAGGCTAGGCAACTGAATAGCAGCTGCGTATGTTTTGTTCAAGTCTTCAACGGCTTCAAGTTGCGCTAATGCAGTTGAAATATCATCCGATTGACGGTTGTCTTTCAAGTCATCCGCAGAGATATTGCCCTTGATGTGCAGTTGACCAATCTGATCTTCTGTCAAGTCTTGGTCTGTGACAAAGGTTTTCTTGAAGCAGAGATGTTGGTCAGCAAAAGCTTCGGAAATCCCTAAAATCCAATCTTGGAAATTGGTCATGCTTTCCCGAGTGGAAGCCAGCAGAACTCCCTCTTCTTGCTTACCATCGTATTTATCTGCCAATTTCTCCTGACTTCCTTTTCCGACCAAGTACAATTTCTTCTCAGCCCGGGTCATGGCAACGTAGAGAAGACGCATTTGTTCAGAAAGATTGGCAATCTTGAGTTCTCGTTGATTGAGCTGATAGGGAAGAGTGTTCATGGACACGCGCACGTGAGGGAGGGGCGTGTCAAACTTATCCTTCATGTCCGCCAGATACTTGATGCCAATCCCATTTTCCCGACTGAGAATGACCGAAGACTTGCTTTCCATGGCATTGAAATTCTTGTCCATATTGAGCAGAAAAACATACTTGAACTCCAGCCCCTTGGACTTGTGGACGGTCATGAGCTGGACAGCATTTTGTGGCAGCGCTACTTCTACATCTGCCAGATCATTTTCACTAGCCAATAGCTTGTCAATCATAGAAATGAAACGAGCCAAACTCTTAAAACCAGTCTTCTCAAAATTATTGGCACGAAGTCCGAGAGCATAGAGATTAGCCTGACGTTTGACACCATTTGGCAGGGAACCGACATAGTCATAGTAGAATTTTTCATTGAAAATCTTCCAAATCAAGTCATGGATGGACCCCGACTTGGCAAATCTGCGCCAGCTTTCAAGGAAAGTTTGAAAGTCTGTCAGTTTTTGAAGTAACTCACTGGTTACCAAGTCTGAATGAGCCCCTTTTTTCTCCAAAGCTAAGAGAATCTTTTCATAGAGATTGCCCTTGTCCGCTTGGAGTGCTAGACGAGCCAGCTCATCCTCATCGAAATGGAACATGGGTGACTTGAGCAGGGCAACCAAGGCGTAATCATTGAGCGGATTGTTAATGGTACGTAGGGTGTCCAGCATGACCATGACCTCAACCGACTTGAGATAATTGGCCTCCCCACCGTCAGAAACAAGGGGAATACCATGCTTTTCAAAGGTAGACAATATAGCTTCATTCCGCGTACGAGATGGGACAAGGAGGGTAATATCTGAAAAGGCCACATCTTTTTCATTGACCAAGTGAATAATTTCTTTGGCGACTAACTCAACCTCGCCAGCTGTGATATCGCTAGCTTCTGCCGTTTCATCCACATCCGTATCGTAAATGAGATACTCCATTTCATTTTCAGGAAGAACAATCTTTTGACCAGGACTACCCGCTACCAAGGTATGGGTCTGGTCATACTTGATTTGTCCAACTTGGCGGTCCATGAGACGGGTGAAAATCGCATTAGTGGCATCCAAAACTTCTGACTGACTACGGAAATTTTCCTTGAGCAAAATCAGTTTCCCAGCGCTTGGATTTTCCTGATAGGCTTCAAATTTTGACTGGAAAATCTGCGGATCAGCCTGACGAAATCGATAAATAGACTGCTTGATATCCCCTACCATGAAACGATTATGTCCGTTTGACAGAAGATCCAGCATGCGTTCCTGGCTATGGTTATTATCTTGGTACTCGTCCACCATGACTTCCTGATAACGCTCTTGGTAAAACTGGCGAATCTCTTCATTTTCTTCCAAGATTTGAATGGCAAAATGGCTGACATCTGAGAACTCAAAAGCCGCTTCCTGCATTTTTCGTTGCAAATATTGATCCGTAAAATCTAAGACAAACTGTTGCAAGACTTTCAGCAAGGGCAGAGCCAAATCTTGGTATTCCAAAATGGTTTCCAGATGTTGCAAGTCAGCTAGGCGCGTTTTGACTTGCTTGAAAACAGGATATTTGACCTTAGCAACCGTAATTTCTGCGCCAGAAGGCAGGAGGGCTGACAAGTCTGTCATGAGTTTACTAAAATTCTTGTCTGCAAGAAATTCTGCCTGTAAGTCACGTAAACCTGTAAACATCGCTTGGTGCTTGCTGTAGGTGGCTGTTGGCGTTCCTTTGGCCGTCACTTGCTTGTAATCTGGCGAATCAGTCAAGTCCTGCAAGTCATTTGCAGCCTGCGTCATGGCATCTAAAAGTCCTCGCAAGACAGATTCCGGTAAACTATCTAGGCTAGTAAAGTGTTCATGTCCATAGAGAAGTTTATTTTGCAACCATGCTTTTGGATTACTTGTCGACTGACTAAAGGCATGCACTTGATAAACAACCGAGCGAAAAGCTTTGGAATCCTTGCTATTTCCAGAGAAATTTTCAACCAAGGTCTGAAAAACGTCTCTATCAGCACCCACCATATAATCTTCAAAGAGGTCTGCGTAGACTTCATTTTTCAGCAAATCCTGCTCATTTTTATCCTGCAAAATCCTAAAGTTCGGCGCCACACCAATGGTGTAACCATAAGTGGTCAAGAGTTTTTGGGTAAAGGCATCCATGGTACCAATATCAGCTATTTCCAGATCCAAAAGCTGGGCTGACAAATGCTGTCGCAGCTCTTCATCCCTGGTCTGAGCCAGTGCTGCATTCAACTTTTTCTCAATCCGTTCCTTAAGCTCACCAGCTGCTTTGACGGTAAAGGTCGAGATAAAAAGCTGGTTAAGGGCCACACCACGCTTGATTTTATCCAAGATTCGTTCGACCATGACAAAGGTCTTTCCTGAGCCAGCTGAGGCCGATACTAAGACATTGTTTCCATTGGTGTAGATAGCTTCGATTTGCTCAGGCGTACGCTTTTGTTCCTTGTCAGAAGCTGCTTCTGCCTCCTGCAAATTTGCAATTTCTTGAGCTGTCAAAAATGCTTCAAATGTCATGACTGACCTCCTTTCGCTCTCATTCGTTCAATCCAGTCTTCACGTTTGCCCCCAGTTTCTAGATGACGGGCATAAGCCAGATGGAGATTGGCTTCAAAGCCTGTGATAGCCTTGACTTGCTCTCCCGCGACAGATTTTCCATCTTGAGTGTAAGGGTTAATGGAAAAGCTACCCGAGAGAATTTTTTCAGCTGCTTCTTTATACAATCGCTCATTATGTGCTAAAAGGAGAGCCATCTCATCTGCATTGAAGGTGGTGTTTTTCGCCTTATAGTAAAACTGATTGAGACGGTTGGTCTCCTCTTCCATAAATAATCCACGGTAAACCAGCGACTTGTAAGCCTCTGCTAGCACTGTGTCTGCACCCTTGGTATCTTTCAAATTGACAATCGGATCTAGCATATGCAGATACATGGCACCGAAAATCTTCTCAGCGTGACTGTAATCCTTGTGATTCTTAATGGCTGCGATGTAGGTCATGAGCTGAGGACTAAGTCCATTGTAAAAATCCGCCAATTTGAATTCTTTCTTGCTGGATTTGTAGTCAACGACACCCAAAGCACCGTCAGATTTGATGGAGTCCAAACGGTCAATCTTTCCGCGAATGTTAACCGCTCTGCCATTTCCCAAGGTCAAAAGATTGGAATCCTCCGCACCAAAAACGGCTTCATCCTCCAAGACATCAATGATCGAATCATCCCGCAAAACCAATGAAGTTGCACGCGCAATATCCAGCAGGCGCTGCTCAGAAAATTGGGACTCGGCATCATTTTGATAAAGGGCTGTAAACTCTGCTTCCTGACGCGTCGCCGTGATAGCCTGTCCCAGCTTCTGGTCAAAATCTGGATTGTCATCCGTCATGACCCTTTCAAAAATCCGATGCAGGAAATTCCCATGGCTCCGCGCATCGGGGTGAATACTATCCTGCTCCTCCAGTCGCAAAACGTAGCGCAAGAAATAGAGATATTCGTTCTGATAGAAAGTCGTTAGGCTAGAAGCGGATAACTGCAAAGGCTGACCAGATGGATACAGTTTATCCAAGGTCTCTTCCGCTAGCTGGACGGTCTTCAAGTCGCTTGAAACAGCTGGTATGGCAATGTTTTCGACTTCTAATTTCTTCCGTAAATAACGAACGGCAACTGCCCAGAAAGTTGCTTCTTCTTGCGTCCATTCTTGATTGAAATCTGCCCGATTAGCCTCGATAACACGTGACAAGAGCCCCTTGTAATGTCCAATATCTTGCGCAGACAAGGTCTTCTCCCGCCCTTTTTCAATGCGCTCCACACCCATATCCGCCAATAGCTTCAAGTAAGGCGACTGTCTATCCTCAGCTTCATTAAAAATCTGAGGACTAGACAAGACAAGCTGGTCTGTCGCTGAGTTGACTAAGGACAACATAGTAAAGTGATTTTTCTTGGTATTTTCACGAGAGGGAATATCGAAATGTCCAACACCATCCGTTTTATCATTGATACGCAGTTTTTCTTCCTCTGTCAAGAGGCTGGTATTTTTGGTAATCTTAGGGAAATTGGACTTGCTAAGACCAATGGCATAAATTTTCTTGGCGGTATGTGGAGCAATCAGGTCATAGGATTTGACATTGACCACATCCACCGTTGCAGGAACCACCCGGTAGCAACTAACCTCCATGCCTGCACGCAAGAGGGCTAAAAATTCATCCAAACGTAATTTTTCCTGACCAAAAATGGTATTCGTCAATCCCAAAATATGACAGAATGCCTTCCAAACTTGCTCTTCTTTCTCCAAAGCAAGCTCGTCCCTGTCTGCTGCCAAAGATTGCATATTTTCTGCCAACTGCACTTGTTGTAAGAACTTACTAAATTTTTGCAAGATACTGCGACCAGACTGAGCTTGTGCCTTGAACAGTTCTTGTAAAGGTGCCATGAAGGTATGACGAATGCGATTGAGAAAGTCCAGGTCATATTTTCCATGGGTATTCACTGTAAAATCTCTAGCAAATTTTGCCTGCCCCTTGACATCTGCAAAGAGGAGATACTGCTCAAATTTATCCAGAGTAAACTGCTGAAAATGCCCGTATAGACCCGACTTGAGCAAATTCAGCACATCTTCTGTCCGAAAATTGTAGCGTTTAACCCGCTCCAAGGACTCCACAAAGTGCACCAAGGGATGGTGGCTCATCTCCTCAGCCTTACCTAGATAAAAAGGAATCTCATACTTGTCAAAAATCTTCCCAATCTGCAACTGGTAGGCATCCACATCTCCTAACAGCACCAAGATATCCTTATAGCGGTAGCCTTCCTGCAAGTCGTGACGGATGGCACGCGCCACCTGCTCTACTTCCTCCTTCTGATTGGTCACATCCCAAATCTGAAGAACAGATAAGTCTTGGTCTGTTAAAGGCAATTTTTCATCTGAAAAGCTGGACTGATTTTCTAGATTTTTGGAAATCTTACCTAGACTGTCCAGCTCATTTTCAGCACTTAAAAAGGCAGGCTTAACCTGATAGGCCTGAGCTAGCTGGCGCAAAAAATCAACAGGAGCTTGATAGATATTCCCTTCAATATAAGTTGAATTGTAGGCTTTCTGACTAGCATAGATACCAATCACAATCTCTGAAACACGGCTCGATAAAGCCGCAACCAAGGCTTCTTCCTCTGCTGAAAAACGGGTAAAGCCGTCAATGACAAGAGCCACTTGGCTTAATTCTGCGTCCAAATTTCCAGAAGAAACTAGGCGCGTGAAAAAAGCCAACTTACTTTCGTGGGCATACGTCTCTTTTCCAAGCGCTTCCGCAAAAACTGAAAAAATCTTGCTTAAATCTTCCCTTTTTTCTGGAGAATCCATAGCCTCTAAGTCAGAAACACTCAGATTAGCCGACTGCATTTCCTTGTAAAGAGCTAGCAACTGACTGATGAAGCCCATATCCTGCTTCAACTTGCCATAGACCTTCAGCTCGGTATCATCGAATTGGGATAAGACACGGTAAAAAAGCATGGTCATGCCAATATCATCTAGTGTTTCCCCCTGAGGGCTTTCATTGAGGACAAAATACCGTGCCATTTGTCCAAAACGCGTCACCATAATATCAAATGAAGCTTGACCTTCCAAACGCTCCAATACTTTCCGCTCCATTTCAAAAGACAGGGAGTTGGGGGCGATGTAAAATACCCGCTGATCCTTTTTCGCAAATTCTTGAGCCTCTTGGGTCAATATAGCCGTCAAATCCTGACTCATCTCACTATAAACTAGTTTCATTCTCTCACCCTTTCTAGTCTCTCTATTATATCAGAAATGGGCTTGGATAGATATCCAGCCCATACTTATCGGTAATTCAATTCAATGTTTATGGTCACATCTGTCCGCAAGAGTTTCTTGACCCGACATTGTTGATTAATGTAATCCAGCACTTCCGCTTCCTGACTTTCAGAAACTTCTTCCGACAAGGTAACCGTCAGGTGAAAAACTTCATCCTCATGGGAACTATCGACAGCCACATCCATTTGCACAATCCCTTGGCTCCGCTTAAAATAGCCCTGCACACACATGGTCACGCAGGAAGCAAGCGCAATATTGAGCAAACTCATAGGAGTCTCACCATTTTCAACAGCACCGAAAAGCTCCACAGGCTCCCCATAACCTTCCGACACCGAATGATAAAGCTTGTCGCCCCTGATAGTAGTTTGGTACATAGTTATCTCCTTAGAAATGAAAAATTACTTGAAAACATGCTTTCATTGTACCAAAGTTTGACCGGATTTGAATGAACTTTGTTTAGAAATTAGTCTGAAATGGGAACTATCATTAGGTCAAATTAAAAAACAAATCCAAATCATCATCCGATTTATAGGTCTTCCAGCCTAATTGAAAGGAAAAAATTCCTTCTTTATCTTTTTTGAAATAATAGGGAACTCTCAGTTTGTTAAACTCATGTACGGAAAGTCGATTGTTAACCGTAATACCAATAGCCTTATTGCCAACCTGCCACTCACTACCTTCATCCCACTCATCACTTAGAATATCAATATACCGACTACTTGAAAAATCTATGTCCGTACACAGCTTGATGCGGCCAGAAAGAGAAACTCTGGAATCATCTGCAATCAACATCAACCGCCCCTCCGACGGGTGCTCAGCCACGGATTCAAATCTCTTGACCAAGAAGGTAATGGGTGTACCATCTGCTTCTAGCCAAAAATGACCAATATCCGTTTTAAGAACATGAACTTTTTTGACCTCCGCCAAGGAAAGTTGAGCAATATCAAAGGCAGAAAACTGCTTCAACAAGCCCTCTAAGTTGCTACCGCTCCACTCTTCACAACTGGCTTTGCCAAATATAGTTTTAAGACGGTCTAAAGGAAAAGGAACGAGATTAGGGTCGTTGTGAACCTTGGTCACCAAAGCGATACTAGTCCCAAAGTCTCTAACTGGTACTTCTATAAAATCCCCAACAACAATATCTACATTACAACGATAGGTATAGCGATTAGAATAGGAATTGAACTCTACCTCACAGAACCATTCATCATAATTATCTTCCTCTTCATCCCACTTATCACTATAATGTATAACATTTTCCAGTTCTTGATGTGGGTCAAAAATAATTTCCCAGGGATATTCGAACAACTTCTTCCCTTCACCATAAAATGTAGCTGGAAGAGTCATCGTCTGGTTTATCTCACTGACATGAACCGTTAAACAGCCCTCTTTAATCGCCGTAACATCGTAAACCTTTTCTATCACGAGTCCCCAGCTATTAAATTGATGACCAATATAGCGCACTTGACCAATAAACGGTAGAGAGGACTTTATTGCAGCAGTCTTCTCATATATCTCAAATGTATCTTCACCTTCAAAAATCATAAGGCGGCCACAGATAGGACATCTATAGATACAATAGCTAGGATCGACAACATCCTCATGAGCAAGTTTATTGTCTTTATCCAGCATGCTATCCATCTTATCAATATCCTCTTCTGGAAATCCCCAGATACAATTAGGATCAGGATACCGATGATCATTCATTCCATAGCCACATCTGCAAGACCATTTGCTCATAACCCCTCCTAACAATCATCCACCTTATATTGCATCACAAGAAATGTGGTATTTAATTGATTTGCTAAAATCACAATATCCCCTACTTCATCATACCAGTTCTCAAACTCATTCCTCATTATTTTTAGTTTACCACAAAAAATAGACAGCCATACTTATCAACTTGCTAGATTAGAAAGAAAAATTAAAACATACGCTTGGGAACAGCGGAAGTGAATCCTGGAAAACGAAGTTTGGGAACTCGTTTTTCATCTTTTGTCATTATTTTCCTACTTTCTAATAGCTACCTACAATGTCATCTGCCATCTGATAGATAGCTTTTCGAAGATTATTACGATATTTAACACGTGACAAACTTTTTATATTATCATCGCTAGCTAAAACCTGATAATCCTTACTTGCTTCTGCAACAATATCGCGAATCTGTCCCATATCATCCAAATCTTGTTGACCATGACTATGACGACTAAAGAGGGTTCGCATTTGACTACTTGTAATAATATCTGTAATTCCCCACTTATAACGGAAGTCTAAGAGCATTCGATCTAAACTAACTGTGGAAGCTTCTTGGATAATCTTCTCACTTGAATCGAGTTTAACAGGATAAGTCATCGGATTATCAGCAGTTGGATAGTGACATTGAACAATAGCATCCGCTGCTTTCATGATTTGATCCGCGTACATACGATTATCCAATCCATTCGCAAACTGTTTGATTTTCTCTTGAGTTTCTTTTACCAATTCATCTAGACTATTGTGAACTTGGTTTAAGAGTGCCTCAATCAATTCTGTCAGATAATCATAATTGACCTCAACATCCTTAACATGAGTCATTTTCAATTCAATTTGGTAAATTGGAATATTTTTTGACTTCGATAGTTGTTGCTTGAGTTCATTTGTCAAAACAGTTGTTAGCATTTTTTCCTGTTCAGCAGTCATCCCCAATCTCTCAATCAATTCATCAGGGTTATCATAGTTAAATCCATCACCATCTTCTGGACTATATTGTTTCAATTTTGCCATACCAGTATTATAGCTACGCAAAAGTCCAAGCATGTCTTCCTTTTTCTTCTCTGAAGGTGGAAGTTGAACAAAAGTATTAGTCATTTCAGATAATTGTGAGACAGTAGCTTTTACTTCATCAAAAACTTTGGCAAACTCTGGTGCTGTAATCCCAGCTTCTTGATTTTCTAGACTACGTTCTTCATCAGAAAGGTTGGCAGAGTCTTTATTGGCATAAATAGCTAGCGCTGTATTCATTAATTTTTCATTTTGAGCTGGCCAGCGGTAATTAACCACGCGCCCCCAAGGTTTTTCCTGCATATCCGCCACACGGTTCGTACGTGAGTAGGCTTGAATTAAACCAGCTCCTTTTAGCGTACGGTCAACATACAAGGTATTCAACTCAGGCGCATTAAAGCCTGTCAAGAGTTGGTCCACAACAATGACTAAATCAAGGTAGTTCTTGTCATCAATCGATTTATTTAAACGAGCCGTCACATCTTGAGTATAGGCGGAAACATCGTCTAGACCGAAATTTGTACCAAATTCCTTGTTATAGCCTTCCATAGCTTTATGAAGACCATCATTTGTCTCACGCATACTATCATTATTTGTGGTATTCAGGCTAAAAGTAACTGCAACTTTTAAGACCAAACCACCATTCTTACGATGCTCTTCATTAACACGCTGAAATTCCTTAAAATACATCAGAGCCATTGGGGTACTTGCTTTACCTCCGCCAACATGGGTGGTAAACATAGCATTGTATTTTCCTTCATTAGAACGATTACGCCAATTTTTATAAATATCTTTGACTACTTCTCGCACATGGTCTGGATTTTCATCGTAAAAACTAGGTTCAACTGCATCATCCATATCTTCTGGAGTAAGATTCTCAATTTTGGTACGGATTTTTTCCACTGACCATTCAGGATGACGTTGCTCATAGAAACTAGGAAGATATTTTTCTTTCATCTCATCTTCACTAATGGTTGTTTCAAAATCAACCTTAAATCCTAGGACGTTTCGATCGGCAATGGCTTCTCGAATCGTGTACGCATGTAACATAGGGCCAAAAATATCCTCTGTTCGTAAACCGTTAGTCGTCTCATCAAACATGGGAGTACCAGTATAACCAACCCAAGCCGAACGTTTAAAGGCTTTTTGGATATCTCTAAAGGATTCGCCACCTGTTGAACGATGAGCCTCATCAACGACAAAAACAATATTTTTATCTGGTGTTTTAAAATTTTTACGGTTAATTAAGGTATTGAGTTTTTGAACCGAAGTGACAATAATACCATCTGCTTTTGACTTTAATTTACGGCTTAAATCAGTTGTATTTTTGGTATCAAAAACACTACCAAAGTCATCTGCACTACTATCAGGATCATAAGCGCTGTACTCATCCTTTGTCTGAGAAGTCAATGCAATTCGGTCAACGACAAAAACCACCTTATCAACATTTGGTAAGCGACTTGCTAACCAAGCTGTCTTGAAAGAGGTAATCGTTTTTCCAGACCCTGTCGTATGCCAAATGTAACCAATTTTATTATTTCCAAGTTCAAAATCGGCTTTTTTAAGGTTATCAATAACACGTTGTGTGGCATATACTTGATAAGGTCTCATCACTTTAAGCATTTGCTTATTCTTGGTACCATCTAAAATCATGTAATTGGTTGCCATTTGATGAGCCATGGGAATGCTCAACATAGAATCTGCAAATTCTTTCCAATGACGAACAATTCCATTATCACTTTTACGTTGCCAATTAAAACCCGCGTTGTAAAATGAAGTGCAACAAAAAAGACATGTTCGTCTGATATACTAGAATTCCTCAACTCAGTATAGAAAGCAGATGAACATGTCTAACACTCATTCTACCAAAAAATCATCCTATTCTCATCTCTCAGCTACAGAACGTGGTGAAATTGCTGCTTATCTTAAAATGGGAAAGAAACCAGTTGAGATTGCTCGTCTCCTGGGTCGTCACCGTTCTACAATCTGCCGAGAAATCAAACGTGGTTCAGTTAATCAGGTACAGGATAAAAATGGGAAACGAACCTATTTCAGCGCCTATTTCGCTGATAGTGGACAACATGTCTATGAAACCAATCGTCAAAAGTGTTCTTATCTCAAGTTGAATGACTGCTCTGCTAGGTTCATTGAACAATTAGGAGATGCCTTGAAGGCTAACGTCCGTCTCCATAGCGTAGATAGTTTTGTTCAGACTTATAAAGCAACCCATCCTGAAGAAGTCGTACCCTCCACCAAAACGATTTATCGTTATATCAAAGAGGGGCTGTTAGCTATTAAACCAATTGATCTGCCTAAGATGGTTAGTATCAGAAAACGTTCTAAGAAAGTCACGAAGACGAATCGGAAGACTTTGGGTAAGTCTATCGAAGAACGTCCAGAGTGTATCAATGACCGTTCTGAATTTGGGCATTGGGAGATTGATTTGGTTCTTGGCAAGAAAACTAAAGGTGAAGCTGTTATTTTGACTTTGGTAGAGCGCCAGACACGCTATGCACTGGGCGTTAAGCTAGAAGACAAACAGTCCCACACCATCAATAGTGCTGTAAGGCATCTCACCAGTCTGTATC
>JAIMFC010000043.1 GCA_019794795.1 Streptococcus gallolyticus | reverse complement strand
CGCACCAGATTTAGGATCTGGCGCTTTCGGGCGTGGGGGTTCAAGTCCCTTAACCCGCATAGGAAAAAATAAGCCGGCTTAGCTCAGTTGGTAGAGCATCTGATTTGTAATCAGAGGGTCGCGTGTTCAAGTCATGTAGCCGGCATCCAATTGCGAACGTAGTTCAGTGGTAGAACACCACCTTGCCAAGGTGGGGGTCGCGGGTTCGAATCCCGTCGTTCGCTTGAGTCGCCGGGGTGGCGGAACTGGCAGACGCACAGGACTTAAAATCCTGCGATGGCAACATCGTACCGGTTCGATTCCGGTCCTCGGCATAGAACCTGAATAGTATTTATATAATGAGCACCCTTAGCTCAACTGGATAGAGTACCTGACTACGAATCAGGCGGTTAGAGGTTCGACTCCTCTAGGGTGCATAACTCGCTTAGTGTTTACATTAAGGGAGATTTATTTTTAATGATATCGGGAAGTAGCTCAGCTTGGTAGAGTACTTGGTTTGGGACCAAGGGGTCGCAGGTTCGAATCCTGTCTTCCCGAT
>JAIMFC010000042.1 GCA_019794795.1 Streptococcus gallolyticus | reverse complement strand
TTCTCTGGTGGTCAGCGTCAGCGTATAGGTATTGCTCGCGCCTTGGTCATGGAACCGGAGTTTGTAATCGCGGATGAACCCATATCAGCCTTGGATGTATCGGTCCGTGCCCAAGTCTTGAATCTATTGAAAAAATTCCAAAAAGAACTTGGCTTGACCTACTTGTTCATTGCTCATGACTTGTCAGTTGTACGCTTTATCTCCGACCGTATCGCCGTTATCCATAAGGGAGTTATCGTAGAGGTCGCAGAAACTGGAGAACTGTTTAACAACCCCATCCATCCCTACACCCGTTCCCTTCTATCTGCTGTCCCAATTCCGGATCCTATCTTGGAACGTCAGAAAGAATTAATTGTCTACGACGCCAGTCAACATGATTACTCAGTTGATAAACCAGAAATGGTAGAAGTTACACCAGGACACTATGTCTGGTGTAACCAATCTGAATTGGCTGAATATAAAAAGAATGTCTAACCCCACCCGTTTTCACGGGTGTTTTTTTAATGATTTTTGAGATGACATGTATGACCTGTTCAGAAGACAGTATATATTCTATACTGTCTATAGCGTATAGAAGAGGAGGAGTGGAT
>JAIMFC010000041.1 GCA_019794795.1 Streptococcus gallolyticus | reverse complement strand
CTTCAAATCGATTAAAAAAAACTATTTTAAAGGTTAAGAGTAGACAAAAATTGTCCACTCTTTTTTGTAAACTCAATTTATCAATAAATGAAATGAGGGAATGTAAAATGAAATATTTTTAGGTTGAGTTAGAAAATCCTGATGAATTTTTAAAACTACAAACAGAAGATTTTGTGAAAGCTAATCGCTTGCTACTAAGGAAGATAATCCAGAGCGTTACAGTCTATGAAGAACACTTCGTCATATCCTTTAAATCTGGCATCGAATTGGAAGTATGAGACTCATTCCATAACTTTTATATTGAACATATCATCTTGTTGTGTTACACTATAAATTGAAGTTAAATTAGATGCTAAAAATTTGTAATTAAGAAGGAGGGATTCGTCATGTTGGTATTCCAAATGCGTTATCAAATGCGTTATGTAGATAAAACATCTACTGTTTTGAAACAGACTAAAAACAGTGATTACGCAGATAAATAAATACGTTAGATTAATTCCTACCAGTGACTAATCTTATGACTTTTTAAACAGATAACTAAAATTACAAACAAATCGTTTAACTTCTGTATTTGTTTATAGGTGTAATCACTTCAGGAGTGATTACATGAACAAAAATATAAAATATTCTCAAAACTTTTTAACGAGTGAAAAAGTACTCAACCAAATAATAAAACAATTGAATTTAAAAGAAACCGATACCGTTTACGAAATTGGAAC
>JAIMFC010000040.1 GCA_019794795.1 Streptococcus gallolyticus | reverse complement strand
TCCTGACGGAAAAGAATCAGAATCATCAAGCAGCATAGAAAGAAGGAAAATTAGATGAAAACAATACACAAAATTTTACTCATAGCAACGGCAATCCTGCTTATGTCAGGCTGTACTGCCTTGGAGCGGCGGGATTATGAGTCCCGCATCGCGGAGGTGTCCGAGGTCTATCCGACGGAGAGGGTGTCAGACCTGTTTAAGAAGTTTCCGAATGGGTTTGAAATATATCACAAAAAAGAGGAGGTACTTGAGGGGGGAAAAACATTCTTTCACAGGATTGACTTAGTGGGAGACCCAGAGACTAAAAGGATATCTGGACAATATCGTAAATTATCAGTGGACTATAAGGAGCTCCTTACAGTTCCCGTTGTCTATGATGATGTCAATGGTCTGACAGCCCAGGAGGACTATCAATTTGAGCCTGCTATGCAGGATTTTGCCTTTGCTTTTCAAAAGGTCGATCTTAGTAAAGAGGAGATGGGGAAAATGACCTTTATGGATGTTGCGAGCAATCCAGCACTAGGCACCTATAGTATCCGGTATGAGATTACTAACCAGACTTTAAATCACTATCTGGGGCTTCCTGATGAAACTCAGTTGGAAATTGATTTTGGTGGCGATAAGCGTTCTAAGAAAAGAGGTATAACTCATATCAATATCTGGATCATGAAAGACTTGAAAACATATATGCGAGAGGGAATTATAGAATATTTGAAGGAAGGTGAAGAAGATGACAAATAACGCAAGAACTTTAGAATTTACCAGCTATATTATAGCAGTTTCTTATGGAGTGGAAAATGCTTGGATTAGAAAGAATCTAACACTAGATAAGATTGACTTTTCTAATCCAGAGTCGGAAGGGACGAAATTAATTAAAGAAGCAGTGGATAATGAGCTTGAACAACTCGAGAAACGCCTCCAAAAGCAACTCGGCAAGGATATCACCATTCCTCCTATCCCATCTAACCAGCTCCAGTACCTGCATAGCTACCATGATAAGGTAACTGGGATGACAGGAGTTGCCTTCTTGGATGTGGCAAATCGGGAGATTATCATCGGCTATGTGGGGACTAACCCGAGTAACGATGGCTGGCGTGACCTGGTTTTGGCAGATTTCGTCGGGATTGGGCTGTCAAGCGGGGTGCACTATCCAGCTGCCCTGCAGTTCTATAAGGATGTGCAGGAGAAGTTCCCCAACTACAAGATTGGCACGCTGACGGGACATTCACTTGGAGGCAATGAGGCACAGTGGGTAGCGCTTGCGACCAATACGCCAAAAACGGTCGTTTACAATGCGGCTCCTCTCTATCTTCCCTTTACAACAAGTTCAAACTTACTCAG
>JAIMFC010000004.1:203664-210879 GCA_019794795.1 Streptococcus gallolyticus | reverse complement strand
AAAATATTTCATTTTACATTCCCTCATTTCATTTATTGATAAATTGAGTTTACAAAAAAGAGTGGACAATTTTTGTCTACTCTTAACCTTTAAAATAGTTTTTTTTAATCGATTTGAAGTTGCCTAAATTATTACTTATTCGGTAAAATGAAGTATTGCTTTCAACAGATTTCCTTCAACTACACTTCACTTGATTCAAACAAGGTGGGTACATTTCTATTCCCACAAACTCCTTGTCAATGGAAACAAACACGTACCCACAGGGTAAATGGAAATAGAAACTGATAATTTCTAGCTATCACTTCTACTCATTCCAAAAATTTTCTCACTCTGATACTTACCCACCATAAAGCAAAAAGCCTTGCAACAAAGGCTTTTCATTATCCCTTTCGTTCCAAGGTTTCTAGGCTTTTACGAGCAGTGCGACACACTCGACGTGCGTTGTCTTTTGATTGGGAACATAATTTTTTATCCTCGTCATTCTTGTAGGAACACAATTTATTAATGTCATTGTCTTTGGCATTTTTTCTTTTATCTTTAAAGTTATTAGAATCTTGACTATCTTTAACTCCTGTTTTGAAATAGAATGTTAAGTCATAAGGATGAACTGTTCCGTCTTTATCAATTCTACCCACTACGACTTTATCAACTATGCTTTCAAATACTGTTCTGTTAAATTCCTCTATAATTTCTTTGTTTTCTAAGACCTTTTTAAATTGCTTTAGTCTTTCTTTAATAGAGTTTTCATCTTTGATAGTTAGCTCTAGTGTTTTCTTTTCATCAAGTAATTCTTCTTTTTGTTTTGTAAGTTTTGTATACTTTTTAGCATAAACTTCTTCATCTATACTATCTTCTAAATGAAGATCAACTAACTTTCTTTCTTGACTAATGATTCTATTTAATTGGTTTTCTAACTTTTTCAAATCTTTGACTAAAGTATTATCATTTATTTCTTCTTCAACAATTTTTAAAAAGTCATCTATAACTGTTGAATCTGCATGGCATAATTGCCTATAGCTTTCAACAAAAGCTTTTTCTATTGCCGCTTCTTGTATTCCTTTTGAATGAGGGCAATATTTTTTACCTTTTTTAGTTGACCTCACACATTGCCAGTTAATTTTTTTATAAATTGAACTAGTGTGCCATGTTCTTCTTGAAAGTATTTCTCCACAAAATCCACATTCCAGCATACTTGAAAAAGCATATTGCCTTGATAGTTTTTCTCTTTTCCTATCCTTATTAGCAATGGTGTTTCTATTTTGTGCTCTCCTGAGTCTAATCTCCTGCGCCTTTTCAAAGTCTTCTTTTGATATAATTGGCTCGTGATGATTTTCAATGTGGTATTTATCAGATTCACCAAAGTTTGCTAGTCTTCTTTTTGTTATGGGATCAACTGTAAAAGTTTTTCCCATTAGTATATCGCCAATATACTTTTCATTTTTAATTATTCCTAACACTGTAGTATCAGACCATTTTGTTTTACCTCTCGGGGTGAGATATCCTTGATCTTCTAGTTCCCTACCAATGACTGAACCACCATTGCCCTCTAAATATCTTTTAAAGATATATCTAACAATTTTGGCTTCTTCTTCATTTATAGAGATACTTTTTGTTGTAGGGTCATAATCATATCCAAGGCAACCTTGAAAACCAATAAGTTCCCCTTTTTCCATTTTCATTTTCAGTCCTTTTTTTACATGGGCTGAGGTATTTTCTACTTCTTGTTGAGCTACTGAACTTAATATTGTTAGTAATAGCTCTCCATCCATTGTCAAAGTATCTATATTTTCTTCTTCAAATACTACACCAACGTTATTTTCCTTTAGAAGCCTTACATATTTCAAAGTATCTAATGTGTTTCTAGCAAATCTTGATATAGATTTAGTAATTATCATGTCTATATCTCCATTTTGGCAATCACTTATTAGCCTCATGAAATCTGCTCTTTTAGTAGCAGTTGTTCCTGTCGTTGCTTCATCTGCATATATACCAGCCAGAGTCCAGTTCTTATTATTTTTTATTAGATTTGTGTAATAATCAACTTGCGATTTATATGATTCAAGTTGGTCTTTGCTATCTGTACTTACTCTACAATATGCTGCAACACGTTTTAAATCTAAATGTATTGAATTTCTATTTCTAGCTCCTGTATTTGAAGCTTTTATTAATTTTACTTTAGTATTCATTTTACCTCCTTCCCATTTTGTATCTTTCTACAGTGTTATTATATCACAAGATCAACTACTTTCTATCTCTCTTCTTATAATCATTTTCTATTCTATTTTTTATTTTTGTGTATTCCTTATCATTAATTAATTTAAGATCATAAAGTCTACATAACATAGCAACTCTCATGCTATAAACTTTTATTGCTTTCATAATAACCTCCTATGTGAATTTAAGTTTTTTGACATTGACAAGTGCCTTGGATTAGCAACATAGGAATCTCACCTCCGCCTCTGTTCAGGATGAGCCGGCTTCAACCTTAGAAGTATCATTATCCTCAGTTTCTTCATAGCGAATAGGGTATCCCTCCCTATATTCAAACTCTTACTTATCGCTCCCTTTCTTCTTCCCTTGCTTTTAGCCTTGCAGTACTTGTTTTGCCGAATTATTCAGCAGAAAGATCTTGGCGGATAGGTTATTACGCTCCAAAAATGATTAATGTCTTGTCTTGGTCTATTCAATTGTTAAGGTTCAAAATTTATCGAGAGCTATTAATCTTTTTAAAATTTGACCATCAGAAAATACTTATCTTGATGAAACAAAATTATTTAAAATTACCCTCTTATACTTAACAGTGAAAAGAAGTCTTTCTTGGTAACCAATTTTCAAAAATAAATTTGGTTATATAAAAAGGTCCAATTCCCACTGCATAAGTAACAGTGAAAATTAGACCTTTTGGTCACTGTCATCTAAAAGTTTTCCAACATTTCCTTTAGTTTTTCTAAGACTTTATTACGCCTTTTAATAACGGCTGGATGAGAAATATTCAGTTTGGCAGCTACTTCTCTAATTGTTTCTTCTTTATAAAAAAGACTTTCTATCAAATCTCTTTCAACAGGGTTGAGTTTAGAAATAGCTCTTCTTACTTCTTCAATCATTTCCTTTGTTTCGATAATTTTTTCAACATCAAATTCCTGATCTTCTAAATTTTCTTCAAAATTACCATCATGATCATAGGAACAAAAAAAGAAACAGTTATTTAACCTGTCTCTTCTTATTTGATATTTCTCTTTATTCAATTCACTATGATAAGCAAGATATACATCTTTGCTAACAACTACTTTCTTCCCTTCTAGAAATAAATAATATTCTTTGTCCATTAATTTTTCCTCCTTGTTGACATGAATTTCTTTTGTTTAAAAATGAAATTCACACAAGGAGGACTTCTAATTCTATGCATATATTCTCCTGGGCATAAAAAAAGACCGAAAGAAAATAAATTCTTTCAGTCAATGAATGCCAATATTAAATTTAGGTGCAAATCACCCATCATGGATATTATATATGCACTTAAGTACACATAAAATTCGTATATGGTACTTTTTTCATTCGGAAATAGTACGCAATAAGTTCGTCATAAATTAATTTCTTAGATGTTCATTATTTCTTCAATGCTACGACCGTCTTTAAGTTGGCTAATAGCAGTCGGTAAAGTATATCCCCAAATTATTACACCAACCAATGCAATTGCTTCCTTTTTTCTTTGATAATAAACAGTTCTCTCTAAAGATACACTTCTCATACAAACTTCATCAGTAATCTTTTTTTCAGAAATGTAGTAGTTATAAATAATCTTATGATAGATTTCTCCATACTCTGGATAAACTTTTAACCTAACACAGGCATCATAAATTATTAAAAGCATAAGCTTACTATCCATTACATTGGAAACTCTATTATTAAACTTTTCTTCAACTTTTTCTGGAGCAAATGTAGAAAGATACAAGTAAGCAGATTCTGAAGTTGATCCATAGTTTTCTTTACTCTCAAACATCATAAAATTTGCCCTGCTATCTACTGCCCAGGTAACTTGTCTATATAAACTTAAAATAAGTTTTGCAGCTGAACTAATCTCTTCAAATTTCAAGTTGCTATCTGCATACATGTTCATTATATTCTTTAAAGTTTTACTTATTCTCAATCTAATCACCCCAATACAACTTATTTACAAATCTGAATGTTTGTGCTATAATATGAATATAAGTTCAGTTTGTATTATATCTCAAATTGAAAAATAATTCAAGCACTATTGTTCGTATTAAAAATTATAAATGCACATTAGTACAGGAGGTTAAAGTTATGGCTTTTGCGGATAGATTAAAGGAATTTCGTGAAAAAGAAAAATTAAGTCAAGCAGATTTTGCAAAAATGATAGGAATAAGTACAAGAACTCTTGTACATTATGAAGACGGAGAAAGATACCCAAGAGATGTCGAGGTTTACAAAAAAATAGCTGAAATTATGGACTGTGATTACAATTATCTTCTAGAAGAAAGTGACGAGTTTTTAAATAGAGTTTATAACATGGGTGGCAAAAGAGAATTAGAAAAAGCTAGAGCATTAACTGAAGGTCTAAGTTCTTTATTTGCTGGTGGAGAAATTTCTGACGAAGATAAAGATGCTGCTTTTGAAGCTATTACTCGTGCTTATTGGGAGGCTAAAAGAGAAAACAAGAAATACGGTCGTAAGAAAAAAGATTAGGTGATTTTATGAGCATGAATCGCTATATATATGATAAGGTTAATCGACTTATAAAAAAATATAAGACACGAGATCCTATCGAATTAATAGAAGCTTTGAATATTAACCTGGTATATCTACCTGAAACAAAAATACTTTTAGGAATGTACCATTATATTCAAAGGAACAGATTTATTTTTATAAGTAGCAACACAAATTTTAATAGAAAGACGATATTAGCACACGAATTAGGTCACGATCAACTTCACAGAGATTATTGTATGAGTGGCGGAGCTTTTCATGACCAAACAGTGCTAAATCCTACAAATAAATTTGAAACAGAAGCTAATATTTTTGCAGCTCATTTATTAATTAGTGATGAAGATGTCCTAGATAATATCAATGATCAAGTTTGTGATTATGAAATTGCTGGAAAATTAGGTGTAGATATAAATTTACTAAATCTGAAAATTTCTGAGTTAGCAAAAATGGGCAAGTTTAATAAACCAATTAATGTTAATACTCCTCAGGGAGATTTTCTTAAAAACTATCGACCTGAAAATGATGATTATTATTAGGAGATTCTATGGGAATTTTTATTGCAGGATATATTTTATTAATCCTTTCTGGAATAGTTTTCTACTATCTCATATCTACCTACTCTGTAAAAATCTCAGCATTTTTGATTGATTTTATAGTTGTAGGTTTAGGATTTTATATATCCATAAAAGACAAACTAGATAACAAATTAGCTATTCCCCTTTCAATTACAGTAGTAATAATTTATGGAATATTGCTAGTTTTAATAAATCAAAAGCTGCCAAAGGTTAGCAGGTTTTTAAACTATATAATTGCTTTTATAGGATCATCAGTTGCACTATGGTTGGCACTTGATTTTATAACCAGCACACTAAACGCTTTTAAGATCATCGGTCAAACTTATCATCAATTACCAATAACAAAAAGTATGATGATAAATTCCTTTATACATTATGTAATTGTATTCTTGATTAGTATTCCAGTGTTTAAAGGTAGAATGAAATTTATACTTGGAGGAAATTATGAGTAGAGAATTTTTGGAAGAAATTATATCTGAAAAAATATCCGAAAGTGATACATTAGAATATAAAGATTACTATTTTACAAACGGTAAGTTAACAAGCCTAGATCAAAAAGAACTTGCTAAATTATTTAAAGAAATATGTGCCTTAGCTAACTATAATGGTGGAAAAATAATATTAGGATTAAAGGAAGACAATAACCATAATCCTTCAGAATTATCTGATGTAGGTGTGAACAAAGGTACATTCGAAATGTGGGAGCAAGCTTTAAGAAATAAACTTTCTGTAAACATTATCCCTTCTCTCTATGGGATAAAAACGGAACTTGTTGAAGCTAGAGATGATACTAATTGCATTATAATAGATGTCCCTAGAAGTGTATTAAAACCACACGCATATAACACTGGTAGTAACCATGAATTTTATATAAGAAATGGAAATACTTCCATTCAAATGAGATACAATGATTTGAAAAATAGTTTTGATGAGCTTACTTTTAAACAAGAAAAAATTAGGAGATTTATTGATGACAGAATATCATTTATTCTCAACGGTAATTTAGATGAATCTTTGTCTTATGATAGCTCATTGGTGTTACATATAATACCAGAGTGGTCATTAAATGAAGCTAATTTTCTAAATCTTGGATCTATCCAATATTCAAATGTATTTTCAGTATTCAGTCCTCCTCAAAACTTAGGTACAACTTCGTATAATGCAGATGGACTACTAAGAATATACGGGTCTGAAAATAGAAGAAACGTAATGTCTTATACTCAGATTTTTTCTAATTCTTGTATTGAATCAGTTGAGGTAAGATTGTTAAATGACTACAAAGATGGAATTATTTATGATTGGAATAAATTGGAAAAACTTCTAGTTGAAAATATTAGTTCTTTTGTAAAAGATTTGAACTCATTGAATGTTTATGGAGGATTTTATTTTACAGTAACATTATTAAATGTAAAAAATAAACGAGTTAAACAAAGCGATTGGAATGATACATCAGCACCTTTAATCCATAACTTAATAAGAACTCCACTGATAAAGCGGAATCCTGGTGATAAATTTACTGAAGTATTATATCCTCTACTTACCACACTTGCCTACTCATGCGGTCTAAATCGCTCATACTTCTATACAAATAGCGGAGATCCAATTGAAGATAAATTTGATTTTCTAAAAAATGATATATATGAATAATAACTTAATAAACGCTTAACGCTTATAACTTTAATAGCAAGCACAGTAAGTGAGTACCCACTTACGAAAAATTGATGAAGCAGAACCTTTATGGACTGCTTCTTTTTTTATCAATTTTACCTTGTTAGGGAGAACCCTAAGACCCCAATATTTTATAATAAGGAGATATACTATGGATAATAGAAAAAGAAATAATCAACTAAAAATATATTTAACAGATGAAGAAAAAAAAATCTTTGAAAAGAAAATGAAACTTGCTAATTGC
>JAIMFC010000004.1:0-203654 GCA_019794795.1 Streptococcus gallolyticus | reverse complement strand
AAACACGTACCCACAGGGTAAATGGAAATAGAAACTGATAATTTCTAGCTATCACTTCTACTCATTCCAAAAATTTTCTCACTCTGATACTTACCCACCATAAAGCAAAAAGCCTTGCAATCAAGGCTTTCATTATCCCTTTCGTTCAAAGGTTTCTAAGCTTTTACGAGCAGAGTAACACACTCCACGTGTGCTGAGAGCTTTCTTCTATACTAATAGACGAAAGTGAGTAAAAGTGATTTTAGAATTATACTGTGGAACGAAACAGTAGTCCTAGTACTGACTATCTTTCTAAAATCTCTTCAATAAGCGATTCTCCCCCTCTAGCTAATAATTCCTGAATTTTATCCTATGTATGAAATCAATTAACTTCATAGGTCACATGCCTTAGCATATCTGCTGCAATCTCATTTATTGGGTAAGGATAGTTCCCCTTCAATATCTGATAAGAGAGATTTGCAAATACATCCGCATCTTCAAAATCTTTTAGAAAAACTCCTATAGCTTGAATGGACCGATTGAATCAACTTTTTACCCTGTTCCTCATCAATTTGCATAAAGCGCAACAACGCTCTTACAAGAACACTACCTTTAAAGATACATTTTTTACACAAGTTCGCACCTGTCATTTCATAGATATAGCTCTCAACATCAGAATCAAAATCCCTGCTTTCGATCTTATCCCAAATCATTGTCTCAAAGTTTTCAGCTGTTCTAATATGGAACCACCTACTTAGGTAATTTAACATATCAATTGCATCGTCATATCTATAGTCCGGATTAAGATTTGGAGCTTTTTCACTTACTGGACACAAGAAGTACGAAAAGTCTTCTGGATTTCTCGTCATTACAAAGTTAATAATACATCCTAATGGAAAAACATCACTTCGTTTATCAGCATCTTTCAATAAAGTTAGTTGCTCGGGAGCACAATAGAAAAGTTCCCCAAAGGACGCAGTACCCATAGTTTGGTGGGAAGTTAGAGTATTTAGGTTCTTTCCTAATCCAAAATCAGCTAGTTTTATGATATTATCCACAAAGAAAATATTTGTCGGGCTTAAATCTCGGTGTAGGACACCTCTTTGGTGAACGAGGGAGATTGTATGCACAATTTGTCGAATAATGTTTATTTTAGACTTATCACTTAAAGAACTCGCTTTTACAAAATTCTCTAATGTACTATCAGCTCTCTCCATAGTATACGAACAGCTATCTAGGTCAAAATCATATACACGAATAATACCATTGTTCTTTTTAGAAAGTTGATAGACTTTGGATAATCTACTCAAAACATTATTCATGAAAATCATAACTTCTCGCTTATTCCAAAGTTTAGGTAAAGTTTCCTAACCATCATCTTTATAGTTAATAATCACATATATTATTATTGACTATGATAATGTTGATGTGGCTGTGTTCTATCTTCGATATGACAATGACTATCTATGCATGCTTCACCTACACGCTCCAGTTCGATGTTCACATGTTTGATACCTTGTAATTTTAAATTTTCTCGAATGACTTTTTTTATATCACTTTTATCTTTATTTAGCACGATATGCATCATTGCAAGAGCATTAACACCATCAAGTGTCCATACATGTAAATGGTGGATACTTTCAACCCCATCAATCGCTAACACATTTGAGATAATCGCATCAACAGGCATATTAGTTGGCGTTTTTTCCAACAAAACATCAATAATCTGCTTACCATTTTTTAAAGCATTAGACAATACAAACGCCGATACAGCAACTGACATTAAGGGATCAATAATAGTCATATTGGTAAATTTCATTATAATTGCCCCTAATAGAACGACTAGCCATCCCAATACATCTTCCAGCATATGTAAATTTACTGCTTTTTGATTAAGTGACTCGCCTGACCTTGTAAAATAAGTAGCGCCTGCATTCACTGCTACACCAACGATGGCAAAAATAATCATACCGTCATAATGTACATCCACAGGTGTCGCGATTCGCATGACACCGTTATATAAGGTGATTATTGAACCTACGACCAATACTGTTGTTGTCACCAAACTTCCTAATACAGAATATCTACTATATCCAAATGTATAAGCAATATCTGGTTTTTGCTTACTTTTCTTTTCTAATAAATAAGAGATCGCAATACTGATGGCATCACCTAAATCGTGTATGGCATCTGATATAATTGCTATACTCCCTGTCAATAGTCCGCCAAGTATTTCAAAAATTGTAAATGATAAATTTAATAGTAAAGCTATCAAAATATTTCTTTCAGTTTTCATTAAGTACAACTCCCTTCAAAAATGAGCTAGAAATTAGATAAACATTTTGGTATACTTGTAATATAAACTATACCTTTACGGTAATGTCAAGAGGAATTTCATGAAATCTTTTTTAACAATCGGTCAACTTAGTAAACTATCGAATATACACATTAAGGCTCTACGTTACTATGAATCCATTAATATTTTAGAACCAACATACATCGATCCAAATAACTCATATAGGTACTATTCTCATGCTACCGTCCTATATGTAAAAACTATTAAAATATGCGCTGACTACGGGATTCCACTAAAGACATTTCGTCATTTTATCAACGAAAAAAATGAAATACTAATGGATGAAATACTGCAGTTAGCACAAAAAATTATAGAAGAAAAAGAACAGACTCTAAAAAAAGATAAAGCCCATATAGAAGATTTTAAATTGCAAATTAAACTATCAAAGCAGTTAGATCAAACATCTCACTATCATATGGAAACTAATGATGAGGATTATCTATTAATTCCTTTCGAAGGGGAGATGCTATCTGATGATTATTATGTTAAGATAAATGATATACTTACTGCGTTATCGTTGTCGTCAGCAGCTTTCAATCAAAGAGTTGGATGCTATTTTAAAAGGAGTAAAGATTCTTGGATACAGTATTTAGCTTGCAAAATAAAGCATTTTTCTAATCATAAACTAGAAAATACACTCTGCCTAAAGGGGGCTCATGTACACGGAGAGCACATCACAAAGGAAAATATCATTCAAAGGATTAATGAGCTAAATACCGATCAAGATATTCAAGAAATACTAATCTTAGAAACTATCGAAAGTCCTTATAAGTTTACTAACCCTCACTTAGAATTAAGATATTTTTTATGAAACGATCACACCTCTTCTCCTATTCGATATAACCATGCACATTATTTAATCTCAAAAAATCTCAACTCCGAAGTACTCCAAGAAGTCTTGGAGACAATTGACATTTGTAAAAAATGGCAAACTACCTACCACCTTTCTTATCACTATCGGAGATACTGGCGAAAGGTTCTTATCCGCCTAAGAACGAAGGGAATACTTTTTAGAGACCAAAGAAGTTTGTAAACTATTTGGTAATATAATGATGCTGATGAAAATCAATGAATACTTACAAAAGTTTGACAAAGATAAAGATTTATCACATTACTTTTAGTGTCTCTATCTACAATTTTATTAGTTGCATGTTCTAACCAATCAAGCAATTCTTTAGATGGCGAATGCCGTTGAATAAACGAGAGTAGAAATGAAGTTACCTTTACCATTTCAGGTAACAAAGGAAATAGCAACAAAGGAGAGGCCGACAACTTTACAATTGATAAAGACAGTGCAACAATCGAACTGACTGGCTCTAATATCATAAACCGAAAAGAGAATTATACCTTCAAGGATGACGTATTCACTGTAGATATTTCAGGAACAAAGCAGGAGTATTACAAAAAGGATAGTGAAGAAATACAGCGACAAGTAAAACCCTCAAACTATTTGATATTCTTTATACAATAAAAACGCTTTTGTACTGACCTCAAAAGTTAGATTTTTCTGTCTAACTTTTTGGGGTCAGTACACACCCGCATAGCGGGTGTTTTTTTGTCTCGCACATAGCGGAGTGAGACAGACTAATAGTCACATAATAAAAAATTTACTTAAAGTCAGATTTTAAATACTGTAGAATAGTTCTTTCTAAAACTTACTCCCAAATTTTTTTGCTCGTATAATTCATCAGGGGTTTGGGGATTCTCCCCAAAATAAAAAACAAATATAAGCTCAAAAGTGTCAGTCTGACCTTTACTGATGTTTGTTTTTTGCGATAGTGTGTATACACTATCTGAGCTCGCAAAGACCTAACTCCATTTTCAGTTATTTCCCGTACTTTATCCGGTGCCTCACATTGTCCGTACAAGGATTTTTAACGACTACATGATAAAAACGCTGACCACCATCAGCGTTTTTGTTGTTTTATTTAAAACTATTCTATCAAAATGACTGGAAGACTATCACCTCTTAGCTATTCGTTGCTTGTCTTCCTTCACTTGTTTCTCTACCAGTTCTACAAGTTCCTCCATCAACTGACCTAATTCCATCAAATCATGTTGGGAAATTTTCCCAAACTGTGTTGCGCTTTTAGCGATGCTATTAATTGCTCTACCAACAGATAGTAACCTGTCAGTCAGCAGCTGATATTCTGGAAAACTAACTAGCCAAGTTTCAAAATCAGGTTTTAATAATTGCTTTCTAGCAAAACGAGAAAAGTTTGAAAACCCATCTTGCTTCATTTTCTCTAACAGTTTTTGATTTTCTTCTTCAGACAAAAAGACTTGTTTAATTACGTTCCTAATTCTCCTTTTATCCATTAAGCTCCCTTAGATAATAATTTCCGTTTCTTTTTATTGTGGTAACGAGTTAACTCCTTTTCATAATGTGAAACTAACCTTCTGCTATAGTCCATAGCTCTGTAGGCTTGAATATCCTGAGACTGCTCTGCAATTTTAGATAACTGCCTTAAATTATTTTGAATACGTCTTAGAGAATAAATCAATTCATCAAACTGAGAGTCATCAAATTGAATAAAGAGTGACGTTTCCTTAAAAAGCATCCGACGAGCGTAATTAGAGAATGTTTGTAAGCCTGTATCATTTACTAGTTGATTAAGTGCTTCATTCTGCAATTCTGTTACATAAAACTTCTTTAAAATAGTTCTGACACGTTCAGACATAACGGACCATCCTTAAATATCGGTCTGCCTGCTTAGTATCATATCGTTTCAACTCTCCTACCAGTTCTAAATAATCAATCATTAATGCTTCTGATAAGTTCGGAAAATCGTTCTCTGAGGTCTGACAAATGATTTCAAGTTGATTTGTGATTTCTCTGATTGAAAAACTGTAGTCTTCCATCTCACTTTCATAGGCTCTCTTGAGAGCCTGATAGCGGTCGTACTCCTCTTGTGACTTAAATCCAGCCACTAACATATTTTCTAATTGATAATATACTGTCATCACTAGTTATCCTCCTAATCTTTCCATATATCCATAGCTGCTATGAAATCTTCAGATACTTCCACATTTGAAATTTCTAATGGACGGTAGTCTTTTTCAGACGCTATCACTTGGTCAGCAGTTATAAACCCTCTAGCTTCCCAATTCATTAGTATCCCTTTGACATAACTCATGTTTTGTTTTTTTGGCTCAAGCTCAGCTGTTTTGTGAATAGCTAACTGCAATAAAGAATCACTAACTGTTAATCCTTCTAGTAATACTTTTTCCTGTCGGGTTAATTCTCGATGCCATAGTGTTTCCATTAACCAGATGTCATCAGTCAGTCGTGATGAGATTGGATCACTATCTAATCCTATCTTATCTTGACTTAACTTATCTTTACCTATCCTATCTTTACTTATCTTATCTTTAATTATATTGCGGTTCCCATCTGGATCCAGACTGGCTCCAACTTGGAGCCGAGTATTTTGAAGATAATTGACCAAGCGTGGACCTAAATTTAAATTCTCCAACAACTGATTATCCTTCAGATAGTCTATAAGAAGTTGACGATGGCTACTCGGTGTATAACGGTCCGCCTTGATGGTATTCTGTTCAAAAAAATCCTTGATAAAGTAAACCATCTCATTATTTAACAAGAGTAAATACTGCTTAAGGGTTAATAAATTCAAACTATCCTCATTAGCATTGATCATTCGCATAATCGGAAATGCTTCAACAATACCATCATCATCTGCATTGACTACCAAGTGACAGTAAAGTGCCTGCGCTTCAAGTGGTAGGCGTAAAAATCGTTGTGTCTGCACCACCGTCTTACTTAACATTCGTCTATTAGCCATCCTTTACCTCATCTTTCATATTGCTTCAACCAACGTGTGACCGCTCGTTTATCGTACAGAGTCACACCATCAATAACCATTGTAGGCATTCCTTCTCGTGTCCACTTTTGAAGGGTTGTCGTTGACACATCAAGCCATCTAGAAAGGGCTGCCATCCGAACCATAGGTTTATATAATTCTTTATCCTCTAGCGCTCTTTCAATAGCTGTAGAGACCATTTCATCATAATGTGCCCTTAACTGTTTTTCCAAAACTTTGGGAAGTTGAACAACTAAAGTCGCTTCTTCAGACATATCATTACCTCGTTTCTATTTCTCAATTAAATAAACTCCGAAATTTGTATATTTTATTATACATTTTAAATTATAAATACTTTTTGTATTCTTGTCAAGTGGCATTATACTTTTTGTATTAAATGTGTTAAAATATCAACTAGGAGGTAACTATGACTAATAATATAGCTAAACTTATCGAAGAAAGTGGCAAAAAAATAAAAAGTATCAGTGAAACACTAGATATATCCTATCCAACATTATCTAGCTATAACCAAGGAATACGAAAGCCCAAAAAAGAAAATGCTCAAAAACTGGCTGACTATTTTGGTGTCTCAGTAGCATACATCCTTGGGATTGATGATGAGAAACACGCTCCATCAAAACTGAAGATAGTCGCTGATAGTTTTAAAATATCCGAAATTACTTCTGTAACGCCTTTTAAGAGTGATATGGAAAAACTTAAGAAAAGTATCGAGCTTGGAGAAATTCATTTGTCTATGCCCTTAAACGAGGTTTTCTCAGATGACTTTAGACGTATTCTTTCTAACTACTTGGTGGATTATGAAGAAACGTTTATCAATGACTTAATTAAGTTTATGAATAACCAAGGCCAAAAATCGGATATTTGGAAAACATGGATACAAACCGAAGAGTTTCAAATTAGACGAGCAGATCGCGACAGAAAATAGACTAATATTTCTCAATTACATAAGCTCCGAAAACTTAGAAACGGAGAATTATTATGTCTATTCATAAATACGAAACAAAAAAAGGATTTTTTTACTATGTCAGCTTTTATATCGGTTTAGATGAATACGGCAAAAAGAGACGACATCTAAAACGAGGCTTTAAAACTAAGAAAGAAGCTAGGCTATATGAAGCTAGGCTAGAAACTGGTCAACTTTCAGAAGTACTAAAAGCATCCAAGCAAAACACCAATATCAGCTATCAGGATTTATATCAAGAATGGTTTCAAGCTTATCAAAACACTGTCGAAGCCACCACCGCTGCAAAAACTAAGGATATATACCGTATTCACATCCTTCCAACATTTGGTCATAAGTCAATTAGTAATATCAGCCCATTAGAATGTCAAAATTTTATTACAGAAAAATCAAAGACATTCAAAAATATGAAGCATATCAAATCTTATACATCTAAAATATTTGATTTTGCTATCAACATGAACTATATTGACAAAAATCCAATGTCAAATGTTATCATGCCGAAAATAAAAAAAGAGAAATCAGAAAATTTCTGGTCTCTTGAAGAATTGCATCGCTTTTTAAAAATCGTAAAAGAGATTGAACCCTATAAGCATTTTGCTTTATTTCGCTTACTGGCTTATAGCGGTTTACGAAAGGGAGAACTTTACGCTCTCAGATGGGGAGACTTAGATTTTGATAATAATCTACTGACCATCAATAAGAGTATCGGTAGAATTGATGGTCATGCTATTGAAAAAGGTACTAAAAATAGCTTTTCGGTTCGCTCGATTTATTTAGATAGCGAAACAATTGATATCCTAAAGCATTGGCAAGAACTTTATAGGCAGGAACAAAATCAGTTAGCGATTTCAAAAATAGACCTTTCTAATGAGTACATGTTTACCTACTTGACAAACTCTGACCAGATTGAACCTTTACATGCGGACTATCTCAATAATATCCTCAAACGGATTATCAGAAAATACAAGTTAAAACCTATCAGTCCACACGGATTTCGACATACTCATGCTACCCTTATGACAGAAATCGGAATCGACCCAACTAATACCTCTAAACGTTTAGGACATGCAAGTAGTCAAATGACACTTGATATTTACACTCATACTACAAAAACTGGAGAGCAAAATTCCATCAAAAAATTTGCGGACTATCTCAATCAAGCAAAATAATATCTCTTGATTGAGATTTTTTCTAGAATAAAGTTTCTAATAGGTTATCAAAAAGGTTATCAAAACATCAAAAATATCAAAAAAGCACCTTGCGAAATCTTCGCAAAGTGCTCTGAAACGTTGATATAACTGAATATTAACGTTTTGAGAATTGTGATGCCTTGCGGGCTTTTTTGAGACCTGGTTTTTTACGTTCAACCATACGTGCATCACGTGTAAGAAGACCAGCGCGTTTCAATGAATCGCGGAAATCTGGGTCTACTTGAAGAAGCGCACGAGCGATACCATGACGGATCGCACCTGATTGACCACCGTATCCACCACCATTAACGTTAACGATAACGTCGTATGCACCTTCTGTTGAAGTTACTGCAAATGGTTGGTTGATAACAAGACGCAAGTCAGCGTGTGGGATGTACTCTTCTACATCTTTTTTGTTAACTGTGATTTTACCAGTACCTGGAACCAAACGAACGCGTGCAACAGCGTTTTTACGACGACCAGTACCTGCATATTGTGCTTGTGCCATTATTTAATGCTCCTTTCCTCTTAGATAAGTCCTGAGATGTCAAGTACTTCTGGTTGTTGTGCTGCGTGAGTGTGCTCACCGCCAACGAAGACTTTCAATTTCATACCTTGTGCACGTCCAAGAGTGTTGTGTGGAAGCATGCCTTTAACTGATTTTTCGATCAAACGAACAGCATTTTTAGAACGAAGTTCACCTGCTGAGATTTGTTTCAAGCCACCTGGGTGGTTTGAGTGAGTGTAGTAGATCTTATCAGTTGCTTTTTTACCAGTCAATTTAACTTTTTCAGCATTGATAACGATCACGAAGTCACCTGTATCAGTGTGTGGTGTGAAGGTTGGTTTGTTTTTTCCGCGAAGTACGCTAGCAACTACTGCAGAAAGACGCCCAAGAGGTACATCAGTTGCGTCAACGACATACCATTTACGATCAACTTGGCCTGGTTTAGCCATGAAAGTTGTTTTGTTCATGATTTCTCCTATACGAATTCGTAATATTTGTTTACAAGGGTGATGGGTGTTCCGTCCCATCGAAGGTATTTGGAAGGTTCCGGGGCCTTTCAAATGGGGTAAACAATACCATCTACTATCATACCAAAAAATCATGTCTGTCGTCAAGCGATTTGAGTTTATTTTTTTAGAAAAATGGCAGAGCCGTTCAGCCACATTCTACTCCTCATCAGCTACCCAAAACAAGTCGTCCAAGGTTCTATCCAAGACTTTGCAAATAGCAATACAGAGATTAATTGTCGGGTTATAGTCTCCCTTTTCTACTGCTGCAATCGTTTGACGAGAAACCCCCACCAATTCAGCCAGAGCTTGCTGAGAAAGATCTTTTCCTGCACGCGCAGCCTTGAGTTTGAGATTTTTACTCATCTGCTTCCCTCCTATCACGCCATATCCGAAGACATAAAATCAGCATATTTTGCAAGGGAAATAAGCCCAGTAAGCAAATCATGGCAAGTCCACCTTTGGCAAAGGCATTTGCAGGAAAATCTCCTATTTTTATCAAATACAAGGCCACCATGAAAATACACAGATTACATAGTAAAAATTGTCTCGGTATCAATCCTGCGCTCTTATTAATAGGAAAGTAAGTCCCTGTCCAAATATTGTAACCAATCTGAACACTGAGACCCACGTACATGAGAAACCAAAAATGAAACGCCTGAGAAAAACGAATATTTGCCAACTCTGCCAACATATACAAGACATAGATTGCAGCCAGGAGACTATAAAATGCATATTGATAACCTTTTCCACGCAAGAATTGTTGGTACTCATCGTATTCATTTTTAGGGAAAGCCTCTACTCGACCATCTTTTTTCCGACGATAGAAGAGCACACCAGTGATAGCAACCAGCATAAGAAGTAAAGGTAGGTAGGTCATGACTAGTCCTCCTCTTCTTTTTTATCAAGATATTTACGGCAGACTAGGGAGAAGCCGGTCACCATCAAAGATAGACTTAAAGCCAGCATCATTCCTGTCTCACCATAGGAGAAAAATTCTTTCCAATTAAATTTAGTCATTGCAGGATCAAATAAGCTAAAGACAGTCATTGCTATCCCATATAGAAAAGCAAATAAACCAAACCATTTTCCAAAGCGACCAAATCGCTTAAAACGATTGTCAACAAGTGGGTGCGCCCCTTTCAAGATGGCATAGGACGTCTGAAGACAGATACCTCCCCAAAAGGCAATCGAAATCATAAACCCAGCTGAAACCACATTTGCCAAAAATCTCAGTACAAAGAAGCTTAACCACAAGATAAAAATTGTGAACCAAAACCCATATTTGTAACTCTTTAAGACAAATTGCTGCTGGCGCTCGTCAAAAACTACTCCTTGACTCTCTTTCTTTTTCATTCTTCTCCTCCTTTTTCTGCAATCTTTTTATAGAAGATGACTGCCAATATGGAGGCAAAACCGATCGCAATCAGTAAATTCAAGCCCCCACTTTCTTCCGAAAAAGTTCCATCTAGCAGTCTACTAATACCAAGACCGGCATTCAAGACCATAACCACTGACAGGAGTAGGATATAGGAAGAACCTTTTTGTTGAAAGCCAAAATAAGCATCGTGCAAAATGGCATAGGAGGCATAAACTACTGCTCCAACCATAATGGTTAACATAGCCACTCCTCGTAAGCTCAATTGTTCTGCTACGAAATCAGCTAGTAACATGATGGCAACATTTGTAAATAACATTGCGAAAGTCGCGCATTTATAGCCACGGTTACGATACATTTCTTGCCGTTCATCGTATTTTAACTCTTTTTGAGCTCGACGATAGGCAACTGTAAAGCCAAGTACCAAAGCTACTAACATTCCTAAAGAGAAAAACATAAGTTTGACCTCACCTTCATTTATTTGCTTATATTGTATCTCTTTAATAGATTTTTGTCAACTATGTTTAACATTTTGTTTTGATTATTTTTCAAAATAGACTATTAACCAAGCATCAACTCAATTGAAGAACTGTCTGAAACCATAAAAAAAGAAACCTTTTCGGTTTCTTAGCGATTTGTCTGTGCGATAGAAAAAATAGCCAAACAGCCCGTTCCTACGTGAGTCGAGATAACTGGTCCGATATGTTCTATCAAAACTTCCTCTACTTGCGGATGTTCTAAGAGGGCCGTTTTCACATCTTCTGCAGCTGCCCAATCTCCTGTATAAGAGACCATGACACGCGGTTCAGCCAGTTCCATCAAGCTAGAAGTAATCAATTCCTTCACCGCTTTTTTGCGTCCACGAACCTTGCCAAAAGCTTCCAATTTCCCCTCAGCAGTGACCGTAATCAGAGGTTTAATATTCATGAGACCACCAACCATGGCAGACGTCTTGCTCAAACGCCCACCACGCACCAAGTGCTGCAAATCATCTACCATGACATACGAACGCACCCTAGGAGCTAGCTCTGTCAAATAGTTCACCGTCTCTTCCAAAGACATGCCTTGGCTACGCGCCTCAACTGCCTTCATGACCAAAAGCCCTTGTCCCAAAGTCGCTGCTCGCGTATCAAAAACTTCAATCACTGCCTCAGGATAATCTTCTAAAATCATATCACGCGCAATGAGGGCACTCTGATAGGTTCCAGATAAACCTGAAGAAAAGGCTAAATAGAGAATGGGCTGACCTGCTTCCAGTTCGCGACGAAAAGCCGTCTCAAATTGACCAGCATTGATTTGACTAGTGGTTGGTAGACCACCCGCAGCCATTTTTTCCAACAGAACTGGGGCTGTAATACGGTCATCTCCCACTGTTTGGTAAGCAATCCCGTCCAATTCTAAAACCATTCCTAGCTGACTGACACCCTGTTCTTCCAACCATTGTGGTGACAGGTCTGCTGTCGAGTCAGTCATCAACTTAAAGGTCATCTCTCATCTCCTTCATCATTTTTTCTAAAGCTTGTAAATTTCCCTCTGACCAGGGATTTAATCTAGGGGTGTATAATTCTGTTCGGTCTACAAAGAGATTTAATTCCTTTTTCACATTGGAGACACGCTGTTCCAATTCACGTGCAGACACCCGCAAGGCGCCTTGTGAGAAGACCACCCACTGTTCATTGAGGTCACTGGTCGCAACGGATACGGTTAAGTGCGAGGTATTGAGTTCTGCACTCATTCGCTCAATATAAGAGTCAGCTGTCTCATCTTCTTCTGTAAAAATAACCGTTACATTAAATTCATCATAGCGCTGGCGCAAGCCTGGTACATGCTGGGCATCAAAAACACAGATGACTTCAATTTTTTCAAAAGAGGCATAATTGGACAGTTTGTTAAGCAAAATATTCCTTGCCTGGTCCAATTTTCCCTGCTTAAAGGCTTGCTTAGTAGACTGCCAAAAAGCAATCATATTGTAGCCATCTACTAGTAAAATCTTTTCTTTCATCAAATTTTATTTCGAAATACTTCGTACATGAGAACAGCTGCCGCAACGGAAGCATTGAGACTTTGGACATGCCCCTTCATAGGAATGGTAATCATCTCATCAACCTGTTTTTTGATATTAGCCGAAATTCCTTTTCCTTCATTACCAATAATCAGCGCCAACTTGCCAGCTGTATTCCACTTGTAACTTGGTGTGCCATTCATATCTGTCCCGAAAATCCAGAAACCAGCTTCCTTGAGCTTATCGAGGGTTTGGCTGAGATTGGTTACTCGGGCGATTGGGACATGGGCCACCGCACCTGTGGAAGTCTTAGCCACAACGGGCGTCACGCCAACTGCTCGGTGCTTGGGAATGATGATGCCCGCTACCTGAGTGGCATCTGCGGTCCGTAAAATCGAGCCGAAGTTGTGGGGGTCTGTCAGCCCGTCCAAGATGAGAATGAGGGGATTATCTTCCTGCTCTGCCTTTTCCAAAATATCTCCAAGCTCCGCATAGGCGAACTCAGATACCCGCAAGACAAAACCTTGGTGAACTGCACCTTCTGTCATCTCAGACAGAGTTTTCTTAGGGGTCCAAGAGATAGACACCTTCTTCTCCGTCGCCAAGTTCTTAATTTTTTCTACATTTTTTCCGCGCAAATCATCCTGAATATAGAGCTTGTTGCCAGTGTTGGCCTCCAAACTCTCTACCACAGCATGCACGCCATATACGATATCATTATGTTCCATGCTTTCATTATAGCATAGAAGAGAACGTCTTTTCGGATTTATGATACAATATTTTTATCACTTCCAGGAGATTTTTATGCCTATTCTTGACCGTACTATCAAACTGATACTTGCAACCGTCCTTTCTATCTACTTGGCACAATGGTTGGGACTGACCTATGCCACTTCTGCAGGGATTATTGCCATATTGAGCGTCCTTGACACTCGCAAGTCTTCCTTAAAAATGGCTGGTAATCGTCTTTTTTCAACCCTTCTAGCCCTAGCTATTGCCTGGCTGACCTTTTTCCTATTAGGATTTGACTTTTGGACACTGGCTATCTACCTAGCTATCTATGTGCCACTAGCCTATCATTATGGCTGGGAGGCCGGCATTGCCCCTTCAACAGTACTGGTCACCCATCTGCTCTTGGAGAAGGATATTTCTTTGGCTCTTTTGGGAAATGAGCTAGCGCTGTTTTTGATTGGGGCAGGGTTAGCACTTGTCTGCAATATCTACATGCCTTCCCAAAACAAAAAAATCCAAAACTACCATCAACAAGTAGAAGATCTGCTCAAACAAATTCTCCACCGCTTTGAAACATTTTTACAAGACGGCGACGGGCGCAACGATGCCCAACTGATTAACCAACTGGACCAACTGCTACAAGAAGCCTTATTTGTTGTCTATCTGGATCGCCACAACCAGCTCTTCAACCAGACCAACTACCAAGTCCATTACTTTGAAATGCGGGCTAGTCAAAATAAAATCCTCCGCCGCATGGCCAGTAGCATCAATCATTGCCGTTTGGAAGGACGAGAAAGTATTATTTTGGCCAGCCTATTCCAGCGAACGGCCCAGCAACTGAGCCAAGAGAATCCAGCCTACGAACTCTTGGTAGACATTGACCTCTTCCACCAGACCTTCCGTGAGCGGCCACTGCCACAAAGCCGACAAGAGTTTGAAACACGCGCCACCCTCTTCCAACTCCTCCATGATATGGAAGAATTTATCCGCTTGAAGGTCGAATTTTACGAAACTTATCGTGATGACTGGATGTAAAAAAAGGAACTCGAAAGTTCCTTTTTTGTTTTGATTAAACGATTGCTTTGCTTGTTTCGTCGTCGAAGAAGTGTGCTTTGTTAAGGTTGAATGCCAATTTAACATGCTCACCTGGACGGTGGAAGTCACGCGCATCTACACGAGATACGAATTCAGTGTCGCCAACTTTGCTGTAAAGCATTGTTTCTGCACCAAGCAATTCAGATACGACAACTTCTGCTGTAATCACGCTATCTGGGTATGTTTCCAATTCCAAAGCTGAAGCTTTGATGTCTTCTGGACGGATACCAAGTGTGAATGATTTACCATTGTAACCTTTGTCTTCCAATTGTTTGCGACGACCTTCTGGCAATTTCACTGAGAAGCTTGAGCCGCTTGACAAAACGCCATCTTGCAAAGTAACTGGGAAGAAGTTCATAGCTGGGCTACCGATGAAGCTTGCTACGAATTTATTAACTGGTGAGTTGTAGAGTTCTTCTGGTGAACCGATTTGTTCGATACGACCGATAGTACCTGTACCAGCTTCGTTTTTAGTTGCTGACATGATAACGATACGGTCAGCCAAAGTCATAGCTTCTGTTTGGTCGTGGGTTACATAGATAGTAGTTGCCCCGATACGACGGTGGATTTTAGCAATTTCAGTACGCATAGATACACGAAGTTTTGCATCCAAGTTTGACAAAGGCTCATCCATCAAGAATACTTTTGCATCACGGACAATCGCACGACCCATGGCAACACGTTGACGTTGACCACCTGAAAGGTCAGCTGGTTTACGTTGCAAGAATTCAGTCAAACCAAGGATTTCAGCTGCTTCTTCAACACGTTTTTTGATTTCATCTTTGCTGTATTTACGCAATTTAAGACCAAAGGCCATGTTATCGTAAACAGTCATGTGTGGGTAAAGAGCGTAGTTTTGGAAAACCATGGCAATATCACGATCTTTAGGTGCCACATCATTCATGAGAACATCGTCGATGTATGCTTCACCTTCTGTGATGTCTTCAAGACCCGCAATCATACGAAGAGTAGTTGATTTACCACAACCTGAAGGACCTACGAATACGATAAATTCCTTGTCTTTGATGTCCAAGTTGAAGTTTTCTACTGAATAGTGCTCGCTGTTTGGATATTTTTTGTAAATGTTTTTAAGATTAAGTTGAACCATGTCAAAACTCCTTTTAATTTCTATGGTTTTATTGTAAATGAAAACGCTTTACAATACTATGGCAGACTGACCAATTCTTGAAAGCGTTTTTGTGCAAGTTGACGAAATCAAAAGCACCTGTCTAAACATGCGCTTCGTCGCTATTCAAAATAGGACTCGTGCAAGAGCAATTCCAAGACCTTAGCCTCTCTCAAACATTGACGAATCATAGGGGCTATCCGCCACGGAACGATTTTTTGCAATGGCCTGATGCGGATATACAAAGACAAGGCGATAACCTTCCTCGCTCTCATAACTATCTAAATTTTGAGCAAAATAGACTCCTGCGCTTGGCAAAGATAGTAAAAATTATCCTGAATAAAACACTGGTCTTGATCATGAAGACTCCGCAAAATCCGATGAACATAGCCATACACTTCTACGGTTTCTTCTTGAATGACCAGACCCGTTTCTTCCAGAGTTTCCCGCTTCAAGGCTTGGAGGATACTTTCCCCTTCTTCAATGCCACCATCAGGAAACTTATAATAATCGTACTTGGTACTTGGCACTATGCACCATAGCAACTTTTCCATCAGAAATGATAATACTTCTAGCAGAATTCCGTACATAGGTACGAGTACAGTCTTGGTAATCTTTCTTATCCATTTCAAACAGCAGTCTCATCATCAGCCTCCATTTTTCCTAAAACAACTCATGCAAAATCAAACTATAACAGAGAGTTAAATCTGTCAATTCCTTGAGTTGAAGTCCTGTCAGTTCATGCCATTTGTCCAGTCGATATTGGAGGGTATTGCGATGAAGATAGAGCTTTTGAGCAGCCTTGGTCACCACAGCTGACTCTTCCCACAAAGCAAGAATAATATCCTTCAACTGGTCCTGCTCTGCAATCAACTTACTCAACTCTTGCGCCAAAATTGGAGACATTTCTCCCTTGCTCTGCGCCCAAAGATAAAGTTTACTGAAAGTCAATACCGTACTTTGGTTGAAGTCTTCTTGCCACTTGTTAAAAAGATTTCGTTCCGCTTGAAAGAGGGCAGGCCAATTTTCCTGTGCAGAATAGTGCCAGATTTGTCCTAGGAAAAAGGATAAACGGACATTAAAGTCGATTTCTAAAGCCTGGATACTCTCCGTCAAAATCTCTCTGGTATCCATTTCCTGTCCTTGATGAAGAACAAAGATCAATTCGCCAGGTGACAGACGAAAATGGCTGACTGCATTAGGTAAAAGGTCCACCATCATATCCAGCCAATCAGCAGAATCCTCTTTCCAAACACGAACATGCAGAAATTGGACCTTGTCTAAAAATTGGGGAATATTTCCCTTTCTAGCCAGTAGGTAATCTGACCAGGGACTGGACGGATAGGGATTTTCTGGCATGACAAGCAGAGTCAAGATAGCCTGTTCTCGGTCTGTCAACTGAGCAGTTTCAAGTTCCAACCACTTACCGTCAGGCAGAGACAGATAAGAGTGCTCTGCTAGGTTCTTCTTTTCCTTTACCAGTTTTGCCCCAGGAAACAAGTTCTCCAAGTCTATCATAGGTATTCCTTTCCAGATTAGTTTTCCTTACGGCCTTCCACTTGGGCGATACACCAGGCTATCAGCTCCTCCAGACGCTCGGTCTGCTCGGTCATATGGAGGTAGCCCATGACCGCTTCAAAGCCCGTCGACATCTTGTAAGTGATGACGTCCGTATTTTTAGCCTTGGTGTGGCTGCTAGCATTGCGCCCGCGTTTGTAGATTTCTTCCTCTTTTTCGGTCAAAAGCTGCGCTTCCAACATAGCATTGACTAGCATTGCCTGTGCCTTGGCTGACACATACTTTGTCGCCAAGCGGTGCAATTGATTGGGCTTGGTCTGCCCTTGAAAAATCAAGTGACGTCTGATATAGAGCGAATAAACGGCGTCCCCTTCGAAAGCAAGGGCAATACCGTTGATAAGATTGACATCTAACTTAGTCACGCGTCCACCTCACGCCATCTTTGGTATCCAAGAGTTTGATGCCCTGCGCAGCTAATTGATCACGGATAGCATCTGCCTTCGCAAAATCACGATTGGCACGCGCTTCTTGGCGTTCAGCGATCAATTTTTCAATCTCCGCATCCAACACTTCTTCCGCAAATACAATCCCAAAAACTTCTAAAATAGCCGCAAATTGTGCTTTGATCTCTGCACTGTAATTGCCAGAATTTATCCATTTTGCCATTTCAAAAACAACGGTAATCCCGTTTGCCGTATTGAAATCCTCATCCATGGCTGCCACAAATTTCTCTTGCAAGGCTTGGAAAGCTGCTTCATCAACTCCCTCAGAAAATGGCTGTTCATAGGCATTTTTCAGATATTTGAGATTGATTTCTGCGTCATGAATGGCTTTTTCAGTAAAGTTAATGGGCTTGCGGTAGTGCTGGGTTGCTAGGAAAAAGCGTAAAATCTGTCCGTCAATGGTTTTCAGAGCATCATGAACTGTCACAAAATTGCCCAGCGACTTAGACATTTTTTCATTATCCACATTAACAAAGCCATTGTGCATCCAGTAATTAACAAATTTATGACCTGTCTTGGCTTCCGATTGGGCGATTTCATTGGTATGATGTGGGAATTCCAAATCCGCACCACCACCGTGAATATCAATCGTATCACCCAAAATTTCTGTCGCCATCACCGAGCACTCGATGTGCCAACCAGGACGACCTCGCCCCCAAGGACTTTCCCATGACACTTCACCTGCCTTGGCTGATTTCCAAAGGGCAAAGTCCAGGGGATTTTCCTTACGAGCTGTTTCCTCATCCGTCCGCCCGCTGGCCCCCATAACCAAATCTTCCAGAGACTTATTGGCTAACTTGGCGTAATCCTGTGATTTTTCAACGCGGAAGTAAACATCGCCCTGTGCTTCATAAGCAAAACCTTTGTCAATCAAATCCCCTACAAAACGGATAATATCATCCATGAAGTCAATCACACGCGGATTGCGAGTCGCAGGCTTAATGCCCAAAGCCGCCGTATCTTCCATGAAAGCTGCAATATACTTGTCCGAAAAATCCTTGGTAGACATGCCAGCTTCTACAGCACCCTTGATAATCTTATCATCTACATCCGTAAAGTTGGAAATGTAGGTCACATCAAAACCACGGTATTCAAAATAACGACGAATGGTATCAAAAGCCACCGCTGAACGACCATTTCCCACGTGAATATAATTGTAAACCGTTGGTCCGCAAACGTACATCTTGACCTTATTTTCCTCAATAGGGACAAAATCTCGCAGACTCCGCGTCATGGTATCATAAATTTTAATCATCTTATTTCCTTTTTTTGTAAAATTTCAGGTACATGGTCCATGCCCAAGTAATAGCCAAGAGCCCTGCCAAAACTGCCAACATGTAGTCCTGCTCCATGGCATGATGAATGGATAAGAAGGTTCCTAAAAGGACAATAATTCCCATACCGTAGGGACTTTTACTTAAATTTTTCATCTTTTCTCCTCAGATTTTCATAGTTGTTTCGGTCATTTTTATAAGTCTTATAGACTCTTCGACTGGTCTCAAATAATGTAATCGCAATACAAATTCCTGTAAAGAAATCCCCCTTTAACATATCTTTGACAGCATAAAAGCCCATCATGACTGCACATACGATATAGAGGGGCAGTAACAGAGTCCTAAGCTTACTATTCATTCCAATTCTCCTGCAATTTTCAGTGCAATATCAAAGAAGGTCAGCAAGTCTTCTTCCTCGTGTCCTGTCCGTTTGTCCCAGCCATTTTCGTGGTCTACATAGTCCGAGGTGTAAAAGAAGTGATAGACCTCTTTTTGGCGAAATTGGGCCCAAGCCGCAACCGATGCCACTCCATGTCCACTACCTGACAGCCCATAGCCTTGCGCCGATCTACCTTGGCAGGTGTTTCACGGAAAAAAGCATCTGTCGTCCAAGCCTTGGTCTGCACATGCGCAATCCCGTGCTTGTGTAAAATCTGCGCAAATTTCTTCAAATATTCAGGGGTATAACCAATCTCATCTGAAGCAGGGGCATAGTGATAGGAAATCCCCTCATCACGAACAGAAGATGTCGGTAGAATAATCTTATTGGTCTCCAAACTTCCGTCCAAGACACCACAGGTCCCAAAGATAATAAAATTCTTGAAGCCCGTAGCCTACAATTCTTCCAGACTACCAATCAGGGCTGGTCCACCAAGTAACGCCTTGAAAACCGCTACCTTCTGACCATCCTTTTCATAGATATACCAAGGTTGTTTGCCGTTGATATTGGACTTATAGCCACCATAGCGAACATAGTCTAAACTACTAATTTTATCAAATAGTTTCCCAGAAAAAGGGAGAATAATGGTATCACAAATTTCTTTCGCAACCGCATCTGAATACTCTGGTTCAATGACCGCTGGCCCATCTTCAAATTCTTCTAAAATCATAGGCGAGCCTTTCTACAAGTGGGAGGAATCCATACTGGCATAACGGGCTTCTTCCAACTTGGAAGTATAGTAGCGCTCCTTGCGCTCTTCCTCAATCTGATGATTAACCAGCTCATCCTTTTTCCCATGAACACGGACCACCTTGGCTGGAATGCCTACAACTGTGACTTGTGGCGGTACGTCTGCCACCACAACTGCAGAAGCCCCAACCTTAGCTCCCTCACCAATCTCAATGGGACCGATAACCTGAGCATGGGCAGAGACCAAGACACCTTTTCGGATTGTCGGATGCCGCTTGCCAACATCTTTTCCAGTTCCTCCCAGCGTCACGCCATGATAGAGCAGAACACCCTCTTCGATTACTGCGGTTTCTCCAATAACAAGACCGGCTCCGTGGTCAATGAAAACTCCACTAGCAATCTCAGCGCCTGGATGAATTTCAATCTGGGTCCAAAAACGCCAAAACTGGCTATGCATCCGCGCCAACAGTTTGAGATTGTGTTTCCATAAGAAATGAGAAAGGCGGTGGGCAGCCAAAGCTTTGACACCTGGATAGGTCAAAAGCACCTCCAGCGTCGTACGCGCAGCCGGATCATTTTCTTTGACAATATTGATTGTATCTTTCCACCAACCCATTTTCTCACCTCATTTATAAAGAGAGAAGGCTAAGGTTTACGCCCTGCCTTTTCTCTTTTTATTTTTCTACTTTGTGGATTTTGAATTCACTAAAGCCTTTTTCTTCTTTTTTGTCATGTGAGAGACGTAGGCGGTCTTGTTTGTCACCACGGTCACGTTTCTCACGTTTTTCTTCTGTATAGCCTTCTGGTTTTGGAAGAAGAACTTTCATAGACGCATCAACACGGCCTTTTTCATCAATTTTCATGACCTTAACATCTACTTCATCACCTATCTCAACCAAATCTTCTACACGGTTTGTGCGCGCCCAAGCCATTTCAGAGATGTGTACAAGAGCATCTGTCTTGTCAAAGAGGTTGACAAAGGCACCAAATTTCTCGATACGAACAACTTTTGCCTTGTAAATTTCACCGACCTTGGCTTCACGCACCAAGCCAGCAATGATTTCTTTAGCACGTTCAATGGCATCACGGTCACTAGAGTAGATAGATACATTTCCTTCTTCATCGATGTCAATCTTAACGCCAGTTTCTGCGATAATCTTGTCGATGGTTTCGCCACCTTTACCGATGACAATCTTAATCTTGTCTACATCAATCTTAATCGTATCAATCTTCGGTGCAGTTGGTGCCAAATCAGGACGAACCGCTGGAATCGTTGCTTCAATCAAGTCAAGGATTTCAAAACGAGCTTTCTTGGCTTGAGCAAGGGCTTCTTCCAAGATTTGTGGTGTAATTCCGTCAATCTTGATATCCATTTGAAGAGCTGTAATCCCGTCACGCGTACCGGCAACCTTGAAGTCCATATCGCCAAAGTGATCTTCCAAACCTTGGATATCTGTAAGGACTGTGTAGTTGGTACCATCTGAAATCAGACCCATGGCAATACCAGCAACAGGAGCCTTGATTGGCACACCACCAGCCATAAGGGCAAGTGTGCCCGCACAGATAGAAGCCTGTGAAGATGAACCATTTGATTCCAATACTTCTGCTACTAAGCGGATAGCATATGGGAATTCTTCCAAGCTTGGCAAGACTTGTTCGAGAGCACGTTCACCAAGAGCACCGTGACCAATTTCGCGACGACCTGGCGCACCGTAACGACCAGTTGAACCCACTGAATATTGTGGGAAGTTGTAATGGTGCAAGAAGCGTTTTTTGTACTCATCGTCCAAACCATCGATGATTTGCGTTTCACCCATTGGTGCCAAAGTCAATACTGACAAGGCTTGAGTTTGTCCACGTGTGAAAAGACCTGAACCATGAACTTGTGGCAAGAAGTCTACTTCTGCATCAAGCGGACGAATTTCATCTACACGACGACCGTCAGGACGAACCTTGTCCTCTGTAATCAAACGACGCACTTCCGTGTGTTCCATGATTTCCAAGATTTCAGCTACATCACGCATAATGCGGTCGTGCTCTTCATGATCGGCATAACGTTCTTCGTAAACGGCTGTGACCATATCACGGACTGCATTTGTTGCGTCTTCACGCGCCAATTTTTCTTCCACTTGAACAGCTTTTTGAAGATCAGTATTGTAAGCAGCTACGATTTCGGCCTGCAATTCTGGGTCAACTTGCAAGAGTTCTACACCTGCTTTTTCTTTCCCAACAGCTGCTACGATTTGGTTTTGGAATTCCAAGAGTTCTTGAATGGCTGCATGACCTTTCAAGAGGGCTTCCAACATGATGTCTTCTGACAATTCTTTGGCGCCTGATTCTACCATGTTGATAGCTTCCTTGTTACCAGCGACAGTCAATTCCAAAAGGGAAGCAGCTTGTTCTTCTTGAGTTGGGTTGATGATAAATTCACCGTTGACATAGCCAACTTGAACGCCAGCGATTGGACCGTTAAATGGAATATCTGAAATAGCAAGTGCCAATGATGAACCAAACATAGCTGCCATTGGTGCTGAAGCGTCAGCATCGTAAGAAAGAACCGTGTTGATGACTTGCACTTCATTGCGGAAACCTTCTGCAAACATTGGACGGATTGGACGGTCAATCAAACGAGCTGTTAAGGTCGCATCTGTTGACGGACGACCTTCACGTTTCATCCAACCACCTGGGAATTTACCAGCGGCATACATTTTTTCTTCGTAGTTGACTTGCAATGGGAAGAAATCACCAGTTGCCATTTTTTTAGACATAACAGCAGCTGTGAGGACAGTTGAGTCACCGTAACGTACGACAACAGCACCATTTGCTTGCTTGGCAACTTGACCAGTTTCTACAACTAATTTCTTACCAGCAAAGACCGTTTCAAAAACTTGTTTTGACATGAATTTTCTCCAAAATTTTATTTTACGGGTTTTTACAAAGTTCAAGAAAGAAACCTTCTTTCCTCAGCTTTGCAACAACCACGTATAAGCACTATTTTATCATATTTTAGGCTTAAAAGGAAAAGTTAAAAAACTTTTTGACAAGAAAATCCACTTCTGCTATACTACTAAAAAATCTAGGAGGTGACGGATGGAAAACTTATCACTTGTTGCACCAAGTTTGGACTTTGCAGATCAAATCTCTGCTTACAAATCTGCTTTTGCTGGAGAACACCTCCACGGAGGCAGTCGTTTGCAGGAAATGGACTCTCTAACTGACTGGTTAGCACATTTGGAAAGAGAATCCTCCTACGCCACCTGCCGTCCCAATCGCTCGCCGTCTTCCACTTTTCTCTGCATTCGGGAGTCGGACCAAAAAATGGTGGGCATTGTCAACATCCGCCACGATATCAAGCAGGAATTTCTACTCCATATCGCAGGACATATTGGCTATTCTATTCACCCTGATGAACGTCGAAAAGGCTACGCGACAGAACAACTGCGCCTAGCCTTGGAAGAATGCCGAAAATTTGGCTTAGAACGCGTCCTTGTCACAGCAGCTGACTGGAATATCGGTTCACAGAAGACCATTCTCGCTAACGGCGGTGTCTACGAAGATAGCCGACTGGACGAAAGCGACGGCGACCTAATGCTGCGTTATTGGATTGATATAAAATAAACCGTTGGAAATTCTATTCCAACGGTTTATTTTATATTATTTTATATTGATTTGTTCGTATTTGCGAATCATTTTTTCAACGTAAGTTTTAATAACTTGTGGTTCACGCATAAACACTACTATATATGGTGCTTCTGGGGTTTTTCCTGTTTTCTTTTTAAAGGCTGCAAATTCATCCAGGCCCCACTTACGTACTTGTTGCACATCAAATTTCTCATTAAAAGCAACTCCGCTATATGGATAAGCTGATACAGGAGCAGACATTTCTTGTTTAAATTGTTCTGTCTTGACAGCATTCTTCACTTCCGTCAATTTTTTGAATGCTTCTACTTTTTTATTTTCCACCTCTGATACAAGTTTCGCTGAGGCAATAGTTGCATAGAGTTCCGTTACTTGAGGCAATTTCTTCAAAGCTACTTCTCGCTCTTCATTAGTTGCAAAACGCAAACTTGCAATTTCACCGTACACGATAGTGTACTCTTTATTCATTGCATCCAAAGCAGCTACTTTAGCAAGGTCTAATTCACGTTCATCTTTATCAGCAATCACAATCTCGTTTTTCTTTTCTTCTGCATGTGATGTTGCAGTTGTCATCACTGTTGCTGACAAGATTCCGAGTGCACATAAGCTAGCAATAATTAAATTTTTTTCATTTTTTGATTCCTTTTCTTTAATCGTTATCTCCTAATGTCATTAGATAACTTCTACAGTCTACCACATTCTGTCCACAAAAAAGTATCTGTCTGCATTCTTTAGTAATCTTAATAATGGAAGAAATTCTTTCATATTGTGTTAATTTATCCTGTTCAGAACAAACTAAAAAAGCCGAGTTTCTCTCTTTTATTTCTTCATTTTCTTTTCAAAAAAAGAGAATGTTTTTTCATATCCTTTGATAATTTGAATTATTTTACTCTAAAACTAGTATTGTCAACAAAATATTTATAAACCAAATATAAAATTTTTAACATAAAGAAAAAATAAATACCAGCATAAAGTAATACAAAATGAGGCCATTTCCATATAAATCGTATTAATTTTTGCCTGAGAGTCGTTTAGAATACAAATGTCTCTTGTGAAGCAAGCGGTTTGTAGCCGAGTTTCAAAACAGAGGCGCTCGTTATTCATATCATAAACATACATAAGGAGAGGATTGTGAAAAAGCACCACCAAGCCTGCCACTACCTCGGCATTCGCTCTGGTGAGGATTCCGTAAAGAATTTGAACAGACTCTTTACTAGCTGCCCTTTACGTTTGCAAACAATTATCGAACATTCTTAGAGGAACTCCAAACTTTCTCCCCTAGGAAATACACAGACTGGTAGATAGACGCTACCAAATCAACGTATACCAATTATTTTTAAGGAGAATTTCTATGCTAAACATCACTTCATTAACATCTGCAAAAACTACTAAAGCACTCATACTTGCAGGTCTTGCTTCCCTTTCACTAATGGCAGCTTCAACTGCTTTAGCAGACAGCTACTTCCCAGAATATAATGATACTAACGTTAACTACCAAAGTCGTATTGCTGGTTTCTTGGCAACTCGTGGTGAGGGGGCCTTGGAAGACCTTCAAGAATTGGACGCACAATCTTACCAGTTCCACATTCCAACATTCGATGCATTTGCTGAAAAAATATCTTTTAAAACCTATACTCCGCAAGACAATCCACGCTATCCAAGTCGCCTCGGAGGATATATCGCAACTCGTGGTGAAGAAGCGCTTGAAGATCTTAATGAAGATTTCGCCACTTACACACCTAGCGACAAATCACATTACCCAAGCCGTTTGGGAAGCTACATTGCTTCTCGTGGATACGAAGCCTTGAATAATGTAGAATTGTTCCAAGAACTTGAACGCCTTTCAAATTCAAAGTAAGAAAATAGCCAGTTTACAAAGCTATTTCCACACACCTTTCTCATATATAACTCATCAATAAAAAAATGACTCCCGCCATCTAGTATGTAGTGGGAGTTTTTTAGACGACAAAAAAGACTTGGAAGAGCTCCAAGTCTTTGGGAATCGCCAGATTAACGACGAAGTCCAAGTGAGTTGATTAATTCGCGGTAACGGTTAACGTCTGTACGGCGAAGGTAAGCCAACAAGTTACGACGACGACCGATTTTTTTCATCAAACCACGGTATGTAGCGTGGTCTTTTTTGTGTTGTTTGATGTGGTCGTTCAAGTGGTTGATTTCCCAAGTAAGTACAGCTACTTGTACTTCAACTGAACCAGTGTCGCCTTCATGACGAGCGTATTGCGTCATGATTTCATTTTTTTTCTCTTTTGAGATTGCCATGAGTATTTCTCCTTTGTATTTGAGCTGCATCCGAGTGGCAGGTTGGCATATCCCGCGACCAAGACGAGCTAGATTTGTCCTTCTGGACCTCATTTATTCTATCAAGGATTGTCTTTTTTGTCAACTGATTTGAAAACTAGCTGAGTAGCTCTGCTATTTTCAAAAAAAGCCAGCCGAAGCTGACTTTCTGCTTGTATATCACATTTACTCAGCCTTTTCTGCTTTTGGCAAGATAAGATTGAGGATAATACCTACAATGGCTGAGAGGGCTGTACCTGAAAGGGTGATGGCACCGATGTTGAGAACTGCTCCACCAAGACCCAATACCAGCATTGAGCTTGCAATAATCAGGTTGCGGACTTGACCGAAATCAACTTGGCGCTCAATCAAGACCTTAAGACCGTTGCTGGCGATAACGCCGTAGAGGAGGATAGACATACCACCTAAAACTGCACTCGGAATCGTTGAGATAAGAGCTGTAAATTTACCCAAGAATGAGAAGGCAATGGCAATCAAGGCTGCATTACGGATAACGGATACTGATGCGATGCGAGTCATACCGATAACCCCTGTATTTTCACCATAAGTCGTGTTAGCAGGTCCACCGATAAAGGCAGATACAGCAGTCGCCACACCATCACCAATCAATGTACGGCTGAGGCCTGGATCTTTCAAGAACTGGCGGCCGCAGATTTGGCTGAGAACGGTGTGGTCACCGATATGCTCAGCTACTGTTACAACAGCAATTGGTAAGATAGCAATCATTTCTGGACCGAAGTAGAAATTGTACGACTTGAAGGCACCTGTTTCAAATGGTAGGTAGAAACCTGGTAATTCAAACCAAGCTGCTTCCAAAACGGGTGTGAAGTCAACCAAACCAAGACAGAGGGCAATCACGTAACCACCGATGATGGCAATCAAGAAAGGAACAATCTTGGCGAAGCCTTTCCCTTTGGTATTGACAAAAGCCGCAATCAAGAAGGTAGCAATAGCCGCAACGACATTTCTCCAGTCACCGTCTGCGACAAAGCCTGCTGAAGTCACCGCAGAGTTGGCAAGACCGAGACCAATGACAATAATCATCGGACCGATGACAATCGGTGGCAAGAGGGTATCAATCCACTTAGTACCGATAACTTTAACAAGTGCAGCAATCGAGACATAAATCAAGCCGACAAAGAGAATACCTGTCTGCGCAGCTGACACATCGCCTCCCATTTCCTTGATAGCAAGTGCCATGGCTGAGATGTAGGCAAAGGATGAACCCAAGTAAACTGGAACTTTAAACTGGGTTGCCACTTGGTAAATCAAGGTTCCGACACCTGATGCAAAGAGAGCCACGGAAACTGGCATACCGAGAATCAGTGGCACCAAGATTGTCGCTCCGAACATAGCGAACACGTGCTGGAAACTCAACAAAATCCCTTGAAGCGGTGCTGGTTTCTCATGGACATCAAACAAAAGATTGGCTTTTGTACTCATAAATCTCCCATTCCGGGTACACAAAAAGACCCAGACTTTCTAAATATACATAGTCATAGGCCCTTAATAATTTTTCCTGTTGTCTTTCTCACCTCACGGGATGAGTTTAAAAACCTACGCTTTTGGTATTGTAACATAAGCCCTTACTTTTGGCAAGGAATTTTGTAAATTTTTATTTTTTAGGAAAATGGCAGAGCGGGGAGCTGAACTGCTTATTATTACTCCATTTCTTCTTCCAACTCTTTTTACACACGCGCTAACTTTAAACGAAGATTTTTCATGCCATAGCCGTCCTCCTGTGCATTTTTATAATTTTATTACACACTATATTTTCTATTTTGAAATATATATCTTGCATTTTATTTAATTTTTTTAACAAAAAAAGAAGACAATATTGCCTTCGTAATATACGTACATATTCAGGTATTGCTCTCCCTACTCCACACTCTTAATCCGTTTCTTAATCTTCTGGCTAAACTCAATCATTCTCCGCTTTTCCTCCGGCCAGATTTTGGTCACGCGGTCAACAGCAATTATGAAGATGATTACCGCAGCATAGTCCTTGGCTTTTTCAATCAGACCAACACTTTCAGCAACTACTAAAAGTAGATAGAATGTGAATAAAATAGTTCGTTTGGGTAACGCCATCAAAAACTCAATCCCTGCCTTATAGCCCAGATAAATCTGCCGATTAAGCCCTTTGGCCTTTTCCAAACGACGATTGAGAAAGGCACGAATCCGCTTGTAAAACCAATCCGAAGTTAGAAAAAGTGATTGGGCACCAATTACAATCAAAGAAACATTATTGGCATGTTCTTCCTTAAGCCCTAGCGCTCTAGTCACAACATAGGTCCAATCACCATTATCAATACAGATAAAAATAGTAAAGTAAACAACCGCTCCCGCTACTATAACAAGGGGAAGGGCACGGATATATTTCAACATATAATAACCTCTCTTGGACAAATCTTAGAACCTATATTCATAAACAAAGTGTTCTTATGCAAGACATCGTTTTTGCTCATCAAGGCAATTTTTTGAAGGAATACTTGACTCTATCATCATTTAGTTTCACTTTATTGCTTCGACGAGTAAAAAGCTCCTGTGGCTGTTTTCGCCTACCACCTAATTGGTCAGGAATCTCCTTTCCTTATCTCCACCTTCAAACACTCCAATGGAAGCGATGAACTGTGAACACAGGTTCTTATATATATTGTAATATGTTATACCAAGTACGGTCAAGCAGGGGCTAGAATTTCAGATACGACAACTGTCATCCTTAGCATTTTTTACTTACCCCAAAAAGAAGAAGACCTCCAATCGGGAGCAAGTCTTTTCTATTTTATCTACAATTCCACACCAAAGACTTCTAATTGCTTTAATTCGGCAGCAGTCAACCTGCGGCATTCTCCAAGCGCTAATTTTGGATTTAAGCGAAGAGGCCCCATGGTCAATCGTTGCAAGTCTGTCACCGTCTTTCCACAGGCCTGCACCATGCGTTTGACCTGGTGAAATTTTCCTTCTCGGATGGTGATGTCAACGAGCGAGGTCTGCTTAGCTTCATCTGTAGAGAGGATGGTCAACTGGGCTGGCTGACAGGTAAAATCTTTCAGTTCAATTCCTGCCGCAAATCGTTCGACATCCTCTTGGGTCATGATCCCGTCAACCTGTGCACGGTAGAGTTTATCAACATGCTTTTTCGGAGAAAGCATGGCATGAGCCAGCTGACCGTTGTTGGTCAAGAGGAGCAAGCCATGGGTATCGATGTCCAAGCGTCCAACTGGAAAAACTTCCTTCTGGCGAGCTGTATTATCTAGCAGGTCCAAGACAGTCCGATGGTGGTCATCCTCGGTGGCTGATATGACACCCTTGGGCTTGTTCAATAGATAGTAAACAAAAGTTTCATGACTCAAGACCTGACCCGCTACAGCAATCTGGTCCGTCTTTTCATCAATCTGCTGTTTTGGGGAGGTTTCTACTTGGCCGTTGACTGTGACTTGCTTGCTTTTCAGAAGTTTCTTGACTTCTGTCCGACTACCAACACCGCAATCCACTAAAAATTTATCTAATCGCATACTAGTTTTTTCTCCATTTTTACAAAATCATAATGCCCACCATTTGTTGCTTGGACATAGGTAGCTACTTCTGAAAATCCTACATGGGCATACAATTTTCTGGCACGCTCATTGAAAGCTGCTACAGATAAGACTAGCTTTTGACAGTTTGAAACATTCGCCTTGATATGGTTTTCAATGGTCTGATAGAAAACTGCTCCATGACCTTGTCCTGTCCAGCTCGGTTTCATCCCGAGACCTAACTCTACTTGATTTTCTGAAATCTCTAGACAAAAATAGCCCATTAGCTCACCATTTCGGATGACAGCGAAATAACGGTCTCCACGCGCTTCAGGCGAAATCAACTCCGCATAATCTTCTGCATCAGCCCGTGCATCATAAAAATCGAAAGGAGCTGGATAGGTCCAGTCAGCAATCTCCAAGGCCAACTCCTGGTCCAAGGGCATGACGTAAAAATAATCCATCCGTCGAAAGCTCTTGACCAGATTCTTAATCCGACGACCTTGCACACCAATCTTATCCGTCTGGTAAACATAGTCGACATAGCCCCGTTGATAAGCAGGAATCATCTTCTTAAAAATGACCTGAACATCTTCAGGAAAGCGGAGCAACAATTGTCCAACACGATTATTTTCTAGCATACCATTCTCCATTTCTGTCCTCATTATAACAAAAAGATAGAAGATTTTCTCTCCTATCTTTTAATTTTCTTACTTTTCTCATTTTTTGAAAAATAGCAGAGCTCCTAAGAGGAGGCAAGTCAGACCCAAAAAGCTAAATATCCAGAGCCCGCTAGTCGAAACCATTCCCAATAGTTTCAAAACATAGGGGGACAATGCCGAACCAAAATTACAGCCTAACAAGACCAAGGCAGTCGCCGAATTGAGCAAGCCAGCCGGCACTTCTACCGATAAACCATGGAAAATCGCTGTTAGGATAATAGAGTAGAAAAATCCCGTGCCGATTGCTGATAGGCCAATGAGAAGCAAGGTCGGTGAAACAGCTAGTCCCAATAAAGACAGGCCCAAACCAGCCAGACCAGCTCCTAACAAGCGCCCTTGAAAACGAGCCAAAAGTGGCGCAAAAGCCAAACCCGAAACAATTCCAATCAACTGCTGCCCACTCAAAATCACACTGGCATCAGAAGATGTTCCCAGATGTAAGCCTGTTACCAAAAGTGGCACCCGCAAGCTGATTGCCGAGTTTATGGTAATAGTCCAAGCACAAATCAAAGCCATGGCTAGAGCCAGCCGCAAGATGACTGGGCTGAGCTTCTCAGTTAGCCCCTCTTCATCCAACTCAGCCTTTTCAATCTCCACCTTGGGAACAAAAAACAAATAGGCACATAAGATGACGAGGGCAAATCCATAAATTAGAAAGGCCGCATTCCATTGGATTTTAATGGCTTGTCCTACCAACAAGGTTAGAAAGGCTGACCCTACCACTTCAGCTGAGCCACGTAAGCCCAACATCCGCGCCCGCTCTTACCCCGAAAAACGCTCACTAATAATAGAAATAGCCTTAGCATTGATCATACCAGTTCCCACACCGAAAAACATACGTGAAATCAAAATCGGTAAATAATAGGGAACAAAAAACGGCACCAATCCCGCCACTGTCATGGTCAATAGGCCTGTCACAATTATCTGGCGCTCACTAAAGAGACGCGTTAAAAGCCCATTTGCTAACAGTGTCAAAATAACAAAAAAGGAGGGCAGGGAGATCAATAATTCTACCTGATCAGGCAAGTAACCCTTAAAATAATCCAACATGAGTGGTAAGGCTGAAGAAATCGAATAGGACGAAATCAACATGAAGGACAGGGATAAAAGGCTCAGTTTTTCGAGACGACATGACATGGTTTTTCCTTACTAGTTTTAGTTTTTACTAGTATACCATACTTAACTCAAAAGATGGACAAACTTTCATTCTAGCGCCATTCGTGGTATACTTAGGAAAAAGATAAGGAGAAGATATGACTGCAATTGAAAATTTGATAAAAGCTAGCCACTTGATTGATATGGATGATATTATTCGCGAAGGCCATCCAATCCTACGTGCAGTAGCTGAGGAGGTTTCCTTCCCCCTTTCAGATGAACATATCATCTTGGGTGAAAAAATGATGCAATTCCTCAAGCATTCGCAGGATCCTGTGATGGCTGAAAAAATGGGATTGCGCGGAGGTGTTGGACTAGCAGCACCGCAGATTGACGTTTCCCGTCGTATCATTGCGGTACTGGTTCCAAATCCTGAAGACGAAAATGGCAACCCACCGAAACAAGCCTATGCTCTCCAAGAAGTGATGTACAATCCTAAAATTGTGTCCCACTCTGTCCAAGAAGCGGCGGTTGAAGGCGGCGAAGGCTGTTTATCAGTTGACCGCGAAGTACCCGGCTACGTTGTCCGCCATGCGCGTGTTACGGTAGAATACTTTGACAAGACAGGTCAAAAACACAAAATCAAACTCAAAGGATTTAATGCTATCGTCGTTCAACATGAAATCGACCACATCAATGGGATTATGTTCTACGACCGCATTGATCCGCAGCATCCCCTAGTCATCAAAGAGGGACTCTTGATCATCGAATAAAAAAAGCAGACTAGGTCTGCTTTTTTGTTTCTATTCTTCCTCTGGGTAAGTCATTCCCCATTCTTCACGGAGGTCTGTCATCATGCGCATGACATCACGCGAATAGTTTAGGTAAGTGTGGTTTTGGGCCCCGGCAATACTTGCTTCCATGTCCAGAACTTCATATTGCAAGGCTTGGTCGGTAGCCCCCACTTCAATCGTTTCCTGTTTGCCCGTATCCATGTAGGTAATAACTGCCTTTTGCCCACGGGGATATTCATAGAGTTCGATGTAGGCTTTGTCATAGGCCAAAAGTCCACGTTTAGGCTGTTTGGCATGCAAGGATAGGCTGACCGTCGCCATCTGGCCATCCGGATTTGTTAAAAGAATGCCAACCTGCTCATCTACACCTGTCGGAGCAAATTTTACCTGCGATGCTAACTGGTCTGGGCTAGAAGACATAAACCAACGCACAAATGATAAGGCATAGACACCAATATCCAACAAAGCTCCACCAGCTAGGTCACGGTTGAAAAAGCGGTTATTCATATCGTATTCTTTGTAACTACCGAAATTCATCTGAATCATCTTCAACTCACCAAAGGCACCACTGTCTGCCATACTCTTCAACTGACGATAGATGGGCATATGGAAAATCGTCATGGCTTCTGCCAACAGCACATGATTCTCTTCAGCTAATTGAATCGCTTCTTCCAATTCTTGACTGTTCAGCGTAATGGATTTTTCACATAAAACATGCTTGCCTGCCGCCAAGGCTTGGCGGAGGTAGTTGATATGGGTATTATGCGGTGTCGAAATGTAGATAATATCCACTTCTGGGTCTGCAAATACATCTTCTATTTTTTCATAAACTTTTTCAATTCCATACTTTTGTGCAAAGGCAAGGCCTTTTTCATGCGTGCGATTGGCTACCGAGTAGAGATTACCACCCAGCGCTTGCAAGGCTTGAGCCAACTCATTGGCGATAACGCCTGTTCCTAAGGTTGCCCACTTGTACTGAATCTGTTTTCCTGTGTCCATATTGACTCCTATCTATGCAGAAAAAGCAGACGGAAATCCATCTGCTTGGTGATTAAATCGCCCAATCGCCTTTACGGAAGATTGGCACAACAGTTCCGTCTTCGCGGATACCGTCGATATCCATTTGGTCTGATCCAATCATGAAGTCCACGTGAACGTCTGAACGGTTGAGACCGATTGCTTCCAACTCTTCTTCTGACATTTCAGTTCCACCTTCCACACAGAAAGCGTAGGCTGCGCCGATTGCCAAGTGGTTTGAGGCATTCTCATCAAACAAGGTTGTAAAGAAGGTAATATTTGATTGTGAAATTGGACTCTTATCTGGCACCAAGGCTACTTCTCCCAAAGCACGAGCTCCTTTGTTGTCAAAGACCAATTTCTTCATGACTTCGTCGCCTTTTTCAGCAGAAACATCCACAATCTCACCGTCTTTGAAGGTTACTTTAATGCCTTCGATGATGTTGCCGTTATAGCTGAGTGGTTTTGTAGAAGTCACATAACCGTCTGCTACACGGAAATCTGGTGCAGTGAAGACTTCTTCTGTTGGCATATTGGCGATGAAGTGCTCGCCTTGAGCATTGTAGCTACCAGCTGCTTCCCATGAATGGTGTTTTGGTAAGCCAAGTGTCAAGTCTGTACCTGGTGCTGTGTAATGCAATTTTACAAACTGCTCATCATTCAAGACTTTTGCTTTGGCATTAAGACGGTCTTCGTGCTCAGCCCAAGCTTGGATTGGGTCTTCTTCATAGATACGACAAGTTTTGAAAATTTGGTCCCAAAGGAGGTCCATAGCCTCTTCTTCGCTTGCAGCTTGAGGGAAAACTTTTTGTGCCCAGGCAGATCCTGATGCAGCAGCCAAGGTCCAGCTAACTTTGTTAGCTTGGGTTGCAATACGAAGTGGTTTCAAAGCGATGCTGGCTGCCCGCGCAGCTTTTGATAATTTCTCAGGATCAACGCCATCAAGAGCTGCTGGATCTTCTGACAAAATAACCAAACGACTAGCTTTGTTATCTAGCCAATAATTCATCTCTGCAATCTTGTAATCTGGCACATTTTCCAAACGCTCAGTCGGAATGTTGAGGTAGTTTTGGCGAGTAATGAAGTCATCATTCCATTGAACCAAGACTTCCTTAGCGCCGAGAGCATAGGCCTCTTTGACCAAAAGACGAGCCAATTCAGCTTGATCAACACTAATACGAAGCACAACAGTGTCCCCTTCTTGAACATTGATACCCGTAGATACGAGCAACTTAGCATATTTTGCAAGATTTTCTTTGAAATTTGGTAATACCATGGGAATCTCCTTTAATATAATACAAAAGTCATTATACCATAATTAGATACAATAAAGAAGAGGCTACAAGTTCACCTCTTCCTTCAACTATTCTTCCATTTTCGTCTTCTCAGACACATTTTTCGCCAGAGGCAAACATTTACGAAGCCATCACCAAGGCACAGAGCTGCTAAGAAGAACCACATGCCAAGCATAGCTAAACTAAATTTTGACACTAAAAGATTGACCAAAAGTATGGTAATAACCGTTAGAAATAGCCACATAACAACGAGATAGAAAAGACCAATCCAGCTTAGATAATAGAGAAACTTGCTAAAACGACGATCTTTGGACTTCCAACCAATCAGCCAGATGATTACTGGTACCAAAAGAACAGTCAGATCTTGAATTGCCATACTAATCTCCACTTCTGAAAAATTCTACAAAACACCACAGACCAAAACTGATAAAAGTCCCCATCTCAATCCATGCCGTTCCAACAAAACCATCTGTCACCAAAAAAGGCAACCAAAACAAGAGTAGAACCAAGGCAAAGGTCCAAAATCTCCGTCGATAAACATCCATATCCTGCAAGAATTGGTTAAATCGAGACACAAGATATACCACTAACATCAGATAAAAGTAGTAGGCCAGCGTCTGCCAAGCAAACTTATCAATGATAATCAAAAGAACAAAAATTACAGAAATCGCAACCCAACAAAGATGAGAGAGTGTGATTCGAGGAAACTTAGACATCATTTTACCTCCCTTGAAAAGTAAATAGGAATGAATCGAATGCAACTAGCACCAATACGTAGACTACGATAGCTTGTAAACAAGAACAGCAAGAATAATAGAACGACCGATACATGATGAAAGAGAGAAGTCTGACTCGAGTAAATCTGGTAAGTGAGAACAGAACAAACAAAAGCAAGTAGGAGAGCAACTGCAAAATTGAAGAAAAAACTAAGCCAGCTCATCCAAAAGTAAAAGTGACGATAGGGAGCGCCTTCTACAACTTCTTTCGTCGTAACCAAGTCTGTAAATTCATAAAATATCATCCCGACAAATTCTACTAATAATTCCATGAAACTTTTTGTTGTATCCGCTTTCTTTTATTGTATTATATCACAGACACAATTATAAAAACAAGAAAAAACAGCTCGGCTGTTACACTCTTTCGTACCTTACAAGAGAGTTAGGCAGTCGGCCATTTTTTAAAAGAGATCATCAAAAAGGCTGAGTTGGTTATCTTCTGGCATATTGCCTAAAATCCCCATTTCATCCATTTTTTCGACCAGTGTTGAGGAGAGGCCACCACGTTTGCGGAGTTCTGTCTTGGACAAGAATTCTCCGTCCTTGCGGGCTGCGACAACTTGCTTAGCAACGTTCTCACCCAGTCCATCCATGGCAACAAATGGCGGTATCAGCGTATCCCCTTCGATCTTGAAGTCAATGGCGTCTGAATTGTAGAGGTCCAATTTTCCAAACTTGAATCCTCGTTCCAACATTTCATTGACAATTTCCAAAGTGGTATAGAGGTCAATTTCTACATTGGAAGCTTCATTGCGCTGGCGCTTATCTGCGATTTCCTTGAGTTTAGCCTTGACCTTGTCCAATCCACCCGACATGGTCGCCAAGTCAAAAGCTTTAGCGCGGATTGAAAAATAGGCACAGTAGTAATAAAGTGGGTGGTGAACCTTGAAATAGGCCACGCGCAGGGCCATCATAACATAGGCTGCCGCATGAGCTTTGGGGAACATGTACTTGATTTTTCCACAGGATTCAATGTACCAGTCAGGGACATTATTTTCCTTCATAGCCTGAATATAGCCGTTGCGCTCTTCTTCAGAAATCTTAAGCCAAGCCCCCTTACGCACCCGTTCCATGATAGTAAAGGCCATCTTAGGTTCCAAGCCTGCATGCATGAGGTAAACCATGATATCATCCCGACAACCGATTACCGTAGACAGGTCCGCAATACCTGCCTTGATCAAATCTTGGGCATTTCCAAGCCAAACGTCGGTACCGTGTGAAAGACCTGATAACTGTAAGAGCTCCGCAAAAGTCGTCGGACGCGTCTCTTCCACCATGCCCCGTACGAAGGTGGTCCCAAACTCTGGAATCCCCAACATACCTGTCGGTGTGCCAATCTGTTCTGGCGTAACTCCAAGAATCTCTGTCCCAGAAAAGAGCGCCATAACCCCCTTGTCATCGGCAGGAATAGTATTGGGATCAATCCCTGATAAGTCCTGCAACTTCCGAACCATGGTCGGGTCATCATGACCCAGAACATCGAGTTTTAGGACGTTTTCATCGATATCGTGGAAGTTAAAGTGAGTGGTCTGCCAAGCAGCCTCAAGGTCATCTGCTGGATACTGGACCGGTGTAAAGTCATAAACATCCATGTAGTCAGGAATAACAACGATACCACCAGGGTGCTGGCCTGTATTTCGCTTAACGCCTGCGGCGCCAGCCGCTAAGCGTTCCACCTCTACATCACGGTAGAACTTCCCATAATCCCGCTCGTACCCTCGGACAAATCCATAGGCCGTTTTGGCCGCAACCGTACCCACAGTCCCTGCACGAAAGGCGTATTGTTCCCCAAAAATATCCCGAACATCCAAGTGAGCAGACGGCTGATCTTCACCTGAGAAGTTCAAGTCGATATCGGGAACCTTGTCCCCGTCGAACCCAAGGAAGGTCTCAAAGGGAATGTCCTGGCCATTTTTCGCTAACTTGTGACCACATTCTGGGCAGTCCTTGTCGGGCATATCAAAGCCCGAACCATAGGAACCGTCCGTGATGAACTCACTGTACTGGCAACTCGGACAAACATAGTGCGGCGGCATGGGATTAACTTCTGTAATCCCGATCATGGTCGCTACAAAACTAGAGCCGACAGACCCCCGCGAACCAACCAGATAACCCCGCTGATTGGAACGGTGCACCAGCATCTGAGAGGCTAGGTAAATCACGGCAAAGCCATTCCCCAAGATAGAGGTCAATTCTTTTTCAATCCGTCGGTCAATGATATCTGGCAGTGGATTTCCGTAGATTTCAAAGGCCTTTTTATAGGTCAATTCAGCAACCGTCTCCTCAGCCTTTTCAATATAGGGCGTGTAGAGATCGCGCTTGACCACTTCCACTTCTTCGAAGCGCTCCAGCATGAGATTTGGATTAGTGATGACAATCTCACGCGCTAGATTGTCACCTAAGAAGGCAAATTCATCTAGCATTTCATTAGTAGTACGGAAATGAGCTTTGGGCAATGGAGCTGGCTGAGCAGCTTCTCCATGACCGATTGGACGGTTAATCATAGCTCCTTGCCCCTGAGCTCGCACGATAATTTCACGGTAAATTTCTTCTTCTGGATCAATATAATGCACATTTCCCGTCGCAAGGACAGGCAAGTTGGCACGACGCCCTACTTCAATCAAGTTTTTAATCAATTCATGGATTTCATCCATGTTCTTGAATTGTTCCCGAGCAATGAGTGGTTCATAAAGAGCTGGTGGCATGACCTCGATAAAGTCATAATAGGCTGCTGTTTTGACCGCTTCATCCAGACCTTTAGACACCAGAACATCAAAAACTTCCCCTTCTTGACAGGCTGTTCCTAAAATCAAGCCCTCACGGTGAGCATCAAGTACCGTCCGTGGAATCCGAGGGACCCCTTCAAAATACTTGGTATTGGACAAAGAAACTAGCTTAAACATATTTTTCAAGCCTGTTTGATTGGTCACATAAAGCGTAGCATGTTTGACACGGGCCTTTTTATAGGAATCCTCTGCAATCAGACTAGTATTAAGTTGATTGAGGTTGAAGAGACCGTGTTTTTCATAGGTTTCATTAAGGAAAATGAAGAGCAGGCGACCTGTTGCTTCCGCATCGTAATTGGCCATGTGGTGGTGCTCCAAGGCAACCCCAAAGCGTTTGGTCAAAGGTCCCAAACCATGTCGCTTGTATTCAGGGTAAAGATTGCGGGCAAATTCCAGCGTATCAATCACCGGCTGGCTAATCTGCGACAAGCCATGACGCTCATAGTTGGCATTCATAAAGCCCACGTCAAAGCTGGCATTGTGGGCAACCAAGACTGTTCCCTCACAAAACTCTTGGAAGGACTGGAGCACCTGCTCCAAAGGACGAGCATTACGGACATGCTCATCTGTAATCCCCGTCAAATCTGTCGTAAAGGCGGATAGGGGATGACCTGGATTGATAAATTCATCAAATTCTGCAATAACATTTCCCTTGTGCATCTTAGAAGCCGCAATCTGAATCAGGTCATTGTAAACCGCTGAAAGTCCTGTCGTCTCCACGTCGAAGACTACATAAGTAGCTTCTTTCAAGTCTACATCCGCTTCATTATAGACAATCGGAACACTATCTTCAACGACATTGGCCTCCAAGCCAAAAATGGGCTTAATTCCTGCCTTGCGCGCTGCATGATAGCCATGTGGGAAGGACTGAACATTCCCGTGGTCGGTAATAGCTACCGCCTTATGCCCCCACTTAGCGGCACGCGCTACCAAGTCTTCAACTGGTGGCAGAGCATCCATAGTAGACATATTGGTGTGGGCGTGAAACTCAATCCGCTTCTGGTCCTCTGGCATGAGGTCCTTGCGAATGTCACGCTTGACTTCCTGTACTTCCTGCACATTCATGGTCAAGTCACGGGTAAAATTGTTGGTCTCCACATTCCCTCGAACACGGAGCCAATTCCCTTTTTTAACCATGTCAAATTTCTGGGCTTCTTCTTCATTTTTGGCCCATTTTTGCAAGGTAAATGACGAAGTGTAGTCTGTCATCTTGAAATTGATGATGACCCGCCCCGTCCGCGTTACCTTGTGCTCCGCTTCAAAAACCAAACCTTCAAAGACAATCCGATTTTCTTCCGTTTCCACCTCAATCATAGGGGTGATTTCTGCCTTGTCCAAGTTGACCTTGGCAGGGCGAGATTTTTTGAATTCTTGGAAAGAAGACTGCGGTGCGGCTTCAGGTGGTGGTGCCATTTGTGCCAACTGCTCTTGCGCTTCCAGATTTTCTAAATTAGCTTGTTGGTAGATTTGCTCATTTTGCGCTTGGAAATCTGCCTCCAACCTTTCTGTCATTTCTTGACAAATTCGAAGATCGAGCTTGATGCCTGCAAAGCCAAAGCGTTCAAATTGCTGCAGGAGATTTGGCAGATGATTTTTCCGAAAGTGAGTCGTATCAATGGTTTCAGGTCCCTTCACATACAATGTCCCGTCCTCAAATTCCACTTCCAGACCTTGAAAAAGAGCTTTAAATCCTGCACTCTGACACAATTCCTCACTAAAAGCTTCCTGATAGTAAGCCTGCAAGACTGCTTGTTCAAAAGAAGGATTTTCAGTCACAATCTGAAAACGAGCCTGATTACCAGTCTTAGAAAATTCATTGACCAAGCGCGCCTTAAAATGCTGATAATCTGCTATGGCTAAGGTCTGGTCGAAACGGAAAGTAAAATCCCAAATCTTGCTGACCTTATGCACCAAAACCTGCTCAATTTTCCCAGTCGAAAAAACACTTGACGTCATCCCATCAAGCGGCATTCCAATCTGTTGCAATAAAAGTTGAAATTTATCAGACATAGCTTCTCTCTCGTCGTATTTTATCTTTTCATTTTATCATAAAGAGAGGATTTTTTCGAGGAAGAGGTGGGAAGGACATACGAAAAACAGACCGAAATCAATCAGTCTGTTTGTTTGTTTGCTTGTGCTATCCCTATTCTTTCTCTGAAGTTATCTTCTGATAGTTTCATTTTGCTAACAAATTCCTCATAAGTAGCTGCCCTTGGAATGTGTAAACCTAACTTGATAATCGAAATATCTGTTCTCGCACGCACATTCTTCTCATAACTTGACCCCGTGTTTAAATAAAATGTTTGACTTTCTCTTTCAACCTCTTCTGGATAAAGGTAGTAGCCCGTTTTTGCATCAAACCGAAACATATATGTCAATACCTGAGAATAATCTTGACTTCTAATAGTGTCTAATCGTTTATATTTAGCATCTGCTACAATTCGTAACTCTGGTGATTTACTGATAAAATCCGGATAAATCAAGCCTGCTGTCGGTGTAAATAAGCGCTGAGCCTCTTTACCACTTTTATTCATTGGGTGATAGAAACAATCACCTATCAACAAATTCACATATTCTTCCCACAACCAGGCGCCATCAAACAAAACTCCATACATTTTTTGATGACCATCGCCGAGTGTATTTTTTACGCCTTGCAATATGAACAGACACAAACGTTGCAACTCCCTATACTCGCGAAAATAGGCATGTCGCAAGGGCTGTTTCTGATTGGCTAACATCACTTGGTGACGCTGACTCTGATGATAAGACACTGTCGCTTCTATAATTGCTTTCACTGACGCAGAACACTTTTTCAAAATCAGTCTACCAGCAGACTTGGTCTGAATAGCTTCAATAGTATGCCGAACCAATTGCATGAGAGTATTGTCAGATGAAAACTCCCGCTGTCTATAAGCAATATTCCCATGAAATGGACTATTTTCACGCAAATGCCGAGCCACTTCAACAACACCTTTTAATTGACTATCATTTTTTTGATAGGTCACATAGGTCTTATAAAGTCCTTTACGCATAGCCTTTTCTAAGTAATACGGGAAAAGAAAATAAAGCATGTCAACATCTTGGCAGTCCTGATTAACCGTCGTAGTAAGGTCCATTAAATTTGGAAAATCAAAGACCTTAGAAAATAGATATTGAAAGAAGAAATCTTTTTTATCTTCTGAGAAACGCGATTGAATCGTTAATTTTTCTTGATCAAACCCGATAAATCCCATTAAATTACTGGTTCGATAGGAAGTATTAAAAGATTGCAAAACCATCTGTTCTTTTATCAAATCATCAGAATCAGCTACCACTTCCGGAAAAACAAAGAGATTTTCCTTACTCATTTCTTCTAGTGTCTTATTTGCAATTTTTTGAGTTAGATGAGGAATGGTTTCAAATTTTTCAGCTGCAATCTGAAAGTCATTGTCCTTAAGAATCAGCTTATTCATCGCCATCTACTCCTATTGGAGTACGATAATAGGCTTTTCTAAGTTGAGCCATTATCTCATCTTCCTTATATGAGCCTCTCACATAATCTTCTAAAAGTGGTTCCAATTGGTCTGTCCACAATTCCTCAAAACTCATAGATTTTAATTTTAGGAAATAAGCTGGACCAACATGATAATGACTATTTAGACCTTCCACTTCAGAAATAGCTTGATTGAGAGAAGTCATCCTACTAATCGCTTCTTCTTTTTTATCTCCTAATCCTTCTAACATTTCTGTTCGCTCATCAGCTGTGATTTCAATAAACCTAAAACGACGACGCATGGCAAAGTCAAAAGTATCAACAGACCGATCAATGTCATTCATGGTGCCAATAATATAGACATTTTCTGGAATATAAAACTTCTCTTCTGGATCCTCATGCAAATTGGCATACTGGGTCAAAACAGCACCTTCTTCCCCACGGTAGCCAGGATCAAGTGAGAAGAAGAGTTCCCCAAAGATTTTTGAAATTTCCCCACGATTGATTTCGTCGATGATAAAGACAAATTTACAATCTGTTTTTAAGTCAGTCGGTGCTTTGTAGTCTTCTAAACCAAAGCGGATTTTCAGAGTCTCTAATACTGTCTTTCCACCACTTTTATAATATGATTGTTCATCATAATTTCTATTTTTATACAATTTATAAACGTATTGACGCGGCAATGTCCATCCCGAAGCACCACTATCATAATTCACCGAAAAATTTTGACGACTGTTGACGGTCAAATAAGAGGTTTTGGTTAAATATTCTTTCTCTTCAGATGTATTTACAAAATCCAGATAATTATCCCAAGCTTGCTCAAAATTATCTTGACCACCAATTCCCACATTTTTTCTTGCCCTATCGCAAAAACCTTTAAATACACCATCCTTCAGCTCAAAACCAATATTCCCACCAACAGAAGGAGTCGGTCTCAAGCCCTCCACAAAATCTGTGTAATCGTAGCTAGGATGAAATTGGACAAAGCCAATCCGAGATTTTTCCTCATCAGACAGTTCTGCGTACGTATCAACTCTACCATCAGTAACAATCGTCGCCGCAATTTGTTTTGCCAGATATGTCTTCCCTGTGCCAGGCGCACCACGGAAAATGAGGTTATAAGATTTTTCTAAATAATTGACATATTTATTTTTCACACCCAGCTGCTTCTCCTCTTCTATCATTTCGTCTATGCCATCAACTTCTTTTCCTCAATGTATTCCCGGAAATATTGGTGTAAAGTTCCACCAAGAATAGAACCGTTTAACTCAGGATATTTATTTTGAATGATTTCAACAAGTTCATGATTCTGCCTATAAACTCCTCCTTGGGTTGGCAATGGCAATAACTTGCTCCAAAATTCTTTTTGATAGCTGTTAATATTGACACCAAAAAATGGTTCGCCACCTGAGTAGATACAAAGAAGTTTGATAATCATAGCACTACGTGTAAAAAAAGAATTTCTTGTGTTACGAGTATCAAAAACTGAATTATCAAAATCAAAGGAAATTCCAGCTGAAATAATTTCGTACAAATCATTTTTTAGATTAGTAAACTTCTCTTTTATTTGCTCTTCAGAAATCACTTGGTTCCTATGGTCAACATAGGCATTTTTCTTTTTGCTCCAGTAGATGCCGAATTTTGAAGCTGCTCCACCACCAATCCCTATGTAGAGATGTTTATATTTTCCTTGTTCGATTAAATAGCAGAGCGATTGATTCTGACTCCTTTTGCCAATAACATATTCATCAATCGTCATTGTTTGTAGCCTCTCAAGAGGCCATTCTTCAATAAATTCTTCCCTTAGTTTACTATTAATTTCTTGGTTATACTGTGCAGCAGCCAAGAGTTCTTCTCTGTTAGACTCAAACCACTTATAAAAGTCTTCTAAACTCGGTTGACGAGATTCGTTTTCTACCTTTAGATATTCTTTCTGCGAAGTATTATCAGTCATTTTGATGCTCCTTAGCTCTTTTTTTCAGTATAACATATTACAAGTATCTTTCAGTATTAAAAATAATTTTTTCACTTCCCATATCAAAAAATCGGATATCATAATTCGTAAAATAGTTCAAAAAAAGGACAGCTAGTACTAGCTATCCTCTAACTTCAATTATTTTTTCTGCGTCAAAATTTGCAGGGTTTCAAGGAGTTGGTCTACGTGGACTTCGACTGTGTCGCCAGTTCCTTTGATTTTGACTTCGACAATGCCGTCTGCGGCTTTCTTACCAACAGTGACACGGATCGGCAAGCCAATCAAGTCGCTATCAGAGAATTTAGAACCGACACGCTCATTGCGGTCATCGGTCATGACTTCATAACCTGCGCTGACCAAACTTGCTTCGATTTGGTCTGTTAAAGCCATAGCCGCTTCATCCTTGATGTTAACTGGGATGAGGTGAACATCAAACGGCGCCAATTCTTTAGGGAAATTAATTCCCCATGCAAAACGGTAGTCGCCTTTAGGTGTTTTGTTAACAAAGAGGCGAGCATGTTGTTCCAAGACCGCTGACAAGAGACGGCTGACACCGATACCGTAGCAACCCATGATGATAGACATAGAGCGACCATTCTCATCCAAGATATTGGCATTCATGCTATCTGTATAGCGAGTTCCAAGCTTGAAGATATGACCGATTTCAATACCACGCGCAAAGTTCAAGACACCTTTTCCATCTGGAGCGATTTCGCCCTCTTTAACTTCACGAATGTCCACATATTCTGTCACTTGGAAATCACGACCAGCATTCGCACCTGTATAGTGGAAACCATTTTCATTGGCGCCAACAACCGCATTTTTAACATCTGCCACCTTGCGGTCTGCAATCACAATCACATCTGCTGGCAAACCGACTGGACCAAGAGAACCAAAGTTTGCTCCGAAAAGTTTTTCAGCATCTGCATCTGTCGCCACGTCTAAGAAGTCTGCTGCCAAATGATTTTTTAATTTTACATCATTCACTTGGTCATTGCCAACAAGAAGGGCTACAACTGGTTTTTCATCTGCGATGAAGAGCATGGTCTTGATAGTTTCTTCTTCAGATACATTCAAGAAAGCAGCCACTTCGTCGATTGACTTGCAGTCAGGTGTTTCAACTTTGACAAGCTCTTCTTCGGCTACAACCTTAGTTGATGGTTTGTATTCATTACTTGCCATTTCAAGGTTGGCAGCATAGTCAGACTCTGTAGAGTAGGCAATGGTATCTTCACCAGATACAGACCATTTGAGCAATTCAGCCTTAATTTCTTCTAAAATATCTGCTGGAATTTCGTCAAATGAAGCAACAGATTTGTCTAAGACAACCCAACGGTCCAAGTCTGTGCGGTCTGGAGTAATAGCCATAAATTCTTGGCTGTCCTTACCACCCATGGCACCACCGTCACCGATAATGGCCTTGAAATCAAGTCCGCTACGAGTGAAGATTGCTTCATAAGCACGTTTGTAATCGTCATAGGTCTCATCCAAACTTTCATAGTTAGCATGGAATGAGTAGCCATCTTTCATGATAAATTCACGACCGCGGAGAAGACCATTACGAGGACGTTTTTCATCGCGGTACTTTGATTGAATTTGGTAAATGTTGAGTGGTAATTGTTTGTAAGACTGGATGGCATCGCGCGCAAGCAAGGTCACTGTTTCTTCGTGAGTTGGTCCCAAGATAAAGTCTGAACCTTCACGGTTTTTCAATTTGTAGAGATCATCACCATAAGTGTCGTAACGACCAGATTCGCGCCAAATGTCCGCTGACAAAAGGGCTGGCGCTAAAAATTCAACCGCACCAATCTTGTCAAACTCCTCACGCATAATCGTTTTAGCCTTTTCAATCACACGGTTAGCCAGCGGCAAGTAGCTATAAATACCAGCTGAAATCTGACGAACATAGCCAGCGCGTAAGAGAAGAGCATGACTAATAACTTGAGCATCACTAGGCATTTCGCGTAGTGTTGGAATAAGCATTTTTGACTGTTTCATAATTCACATAAACTCTCAAAGAGAGAACTTGTATCCTTTCACATATTCGATTTAGAAGAAGACTCGCATAATATCATTCCAAGTCACGGCAATCATCAAGACCACCATAACCACTACACCTGCGAGTGTGATGTAGCTTTCTACTTCTTGTTTCAAGGGTTTTCTACGAATGGCTTCTAGCAAATTGAGGACAATCTTCCCACCGTCCAAGGCTGGAATCGGAATGAGATTGAAAATACCCAAGTTGATTGAGAGCATAGCCAACAGATACAGTACCGATGTGAAGCCATTTTGTGCAGCTTGTGAGCTGACATTAAAGATGGCTACTGGACCACCGAGTTTATTGATATCAAAGCGAGCAATGAGATTTTTCAAAGCCGTAACAACCATGACAGCCGTATCACCTGTTTGCTGCAAGGCGCCTTGAACCTTGTCTAAGATTCCTGTTTTAAGGGCTGCAGACACACCAAGATAATAGCTCTTTCCTTGTTTCTTAGTGGTCACCTGCAAGGTCTTTTCCTGGCCTGCATGCTCTACTACCACGTCCAAGGTTGGTGCAGTTTTAGCATCTTTAGTAGCTCTTGCAACAGCGCTAGCGATTTCCTCATAATTGGTCATTTTCTGACCTTGGATAGACAAAATCTTGTCTCCAGTCACCACACCAGCTGCTTGTAAGGCACCACCGTCCACTACCGAAATGATATTTGTTGAGGTATCCGCTACCCCACCTTGCATGAAAATCAAGATTAAGAAAGCCACAAATCCTAGAATAAAATTATTCATAGGACCTGCAAAGTTAGTGATGAGACGCCCCCAGATAGAGACATTTTGATACTGAACATCGAGCGGCGCTATGCGAACTTCTGTCCCATCTTCCTCAACAATGGTCGCATCATGGTCTACCTTGTAGGTCTGACTTTCTTCCAGTACCAAGCCTGTCATTTCCAGCTTGTCTTCAAAGTCAAAAGTCGTCACATTCATAGGTAGACTATTATTGTCCAACTGCTTACCGGACAGATTGATACGGGTCACGACACCATCCTCGTTTAAGGTGAGACTAGCAGGTGTTCCCGTTTTAATTTCAGTTGTATCTTCACCCCAGCCAGCCATACGAACATAGCCACCCAGAGGCAAAATACGGATCGTGTAAGCCGTCCCATCTTTTCCGATATGTGAGAAGATTTTCGGCCCCATCCCAATGGCAAATTCCCGCACAAGAATGCCAGATTTTTTCGCGAAATAGAAATGACCGAACTCGTGAACAACCACGATTACGCCAAATACAAAGATAAAAGCAATAAGTCCCTTCATAGATTCTCCTTAAAATAAACCAAAGAAATGCATGATTGGGAAGACAAAAATCATACTGTCAAAGCGGTCCAAAATCCCACCATGCCCTGGAATCAATTTACCAGAATCCTTAACGCCAAAATGACGCTTAATGGCACTTTCTACCAAGTCTCCAAATTGTCCAAAAACGGAGAAAATAGCAATCAAGAAGAGCATGGTTGCAAAGGAATGACCAGCTTTTACCGTACCGTCTACCAGCATGTAAATCAAGCCAACGACAACTGCTGAAGCAACTCCTCCAAAGAAACCTTCTAGTGTTTTATTGGGTGAAACTTTTGGCATGAGCTTACGACGACCAATCTGGCGACCAATCATATAGGCACCGATATCCGTTGCCCAAACGATAAAGAGAGCAAAGAGAACCTTGCTGAGACTATCCATCCGGGCAGAAATCAGATTATGGAAACCAATCCCCACGTAAAAACTAGAAGCAATCGGGAAGACCACCTGCGAATAATCATACTTACCAATATTAAAAACAGTTGACCCCAAGAGCAAAAAGACTACAATGGCAAAGGCGGTGTAACTTCCATCCGTTGGTAAAAATGGAATATAATCCTGCATAGGTAAAGTAAGCACCAGCGCCCCTAACATCGTCAAGGCACCCTCCGTTGAATTCGGAGCTAGTCTGTGCATTTTAATCAATTCAGCTGTCCCAATCATAGCCAAAAGACCAATCAAGAGTTGGAAAGGCACCCCTCCCATAAGCAAAAACGGAATAAAAATCACTAGGGCAATGCCACCAAATATGACACGTTTTTGTAAATCCTTAGACATCTTCTTCTCCTTAAATCCCGCCAAATCTACGATGACGACGATTGTATTCTAACACTGCATCCTGCAAATCTTTTTCATCAAAATCTGGCCAGGCAACATCTGTAAAATAAAGCTCACTATAGGCTGTTTGCCAAGGCAAGAAATTGCTAAGGCGCACCTCTCCACTCGTCCGAATCACCAAATCCGGATCACGGTATTTTGTCGGTAGAACCCCTGTATAAAGGTAATCCGAAATGACCTTCTCATCAATATCACCAGGATTAAACTTAGCATCTAAAATATCCTGAGCAATCAAGCGCATGGCGTGAGCCAACTCATCTCGACCACCATAATTCAAGGCAAAATTCAAAATCAAACCCGTATTGTGCTTGGTCTTTTCTTCTGCCTTAAACAAAGCATTCTTAGTAGCTTTAGGTAAACGACGATGGTCCCCAATCATCTGAATTTTTACGTTATTGCCATGCAATTCTGGAACGTATTTGTCGTAGAATTCTACCGGCAAATTCATAATGAACTTCACTTCCTTTTCAGGTCGTGTCCAATTTTCCGTTGAAAATGCGTAAACTGTCAGCACCCGAACACCCATATCAGAAGCCGCTTTGGTGACATTTTGCAGAGCATCCATGCCAGCCTTATGCCCCATAACACGTGGCTGGAGACGTTTTTTTGCCCAACGACCATTTCCATCCATGATAATGGCGATGTGTTTCGGCACTTCAAGCGCTGTCTGCATCTTTTCTTTTTTCTTCTTAAACCCAAAGGTAAACATAGTATTTCCTCTATAATATAATCATTTTATTATACCATACTTCCTACAAATGAACAAAATGACCACCTGAACAGCTCACAAAGAAACTCACCCAATAAATAGCTAGTGAATTTGTTAAGAGAGTGATGAAAAAATTGAGGAATGAAAATAGTATGTACAGTTAGACGTACACTTTTCTTACAAAAAACAAAAAGAAAAACAGCCCTAAAGCTGTCTTTCAGGAGATATATAAAAAGATGTATTTATTTTATAGCTGTTTCCTTAAAGAAAACTTAAACTGACTAGCAGATAAGATATAGAGGAACATCCAACGGAAAAGATTGTCTGCAATGGTAGCCATCCACACTCCTGCCAATCCTAGCTGACACACATGAACCAGCAAGTAGCCCAATCCAATCCGAATGACCCACATGCCCAGACTAGTCGCATAAAAAGGCAATTTGGCATTTCCACATCCTTGCCAAAAAGCTGTGTACACCAAGATCCCAGCTGTTGCAGGCGTCCCTAAAAAGGAATAAAGACTCACTAACAAACTCGCCTCTGTTGCCATCACATCTGTCGTGTAAAAGCTTGTCAACCATTTTCCCGATAGGAAAATCACCGCAGATACTAGAGCCATGAAACCAAGCGATAGGAGAAAACTCCACCGAACAATGGCTCCTAGCTCCTCTTCCTTTTCCTGACCACGCGCATGAGCAATCAAAATAATCGTCGCCGTCGCAATTCCCATCCCCGGCATATAATTGAATTGAGTCAAGGTTTCTCCAATAGCATTCCCCGCCACAACAGCCGTCCCTAAAGACACAATCAAACTGACAATAACGACATCTCCAGCCCTCATCATCAACCGTTCACCAGCAGCAGGCAGGGCCAAATTTACTAATTCACGATCAACACCTATTCCTATCTTGTCTAGGGTAAAGGGCAGACGAGACCACAAAATAACAACTGCTAAAGCACGCGCCAGCAAGGTCCCAATGGCAACTCCTGCTACTCCACCGTGAAAGACAAATACAAAGAGGGCAGAGAAGATAACATTGACCACATTACTCAAGAGGCTGATGTACATGGGAAGCTGAGCGTGTCCACTCGCTCTCAGTATACTGCCTAGACTGGTCATCAGCCCCAGTAAAACAATACCTCCACCAACCAAGGCCAGATAGAGACCGCCCATCTGCGCCACATTTGATTCCGTCCCAAGCAATCTCAACATCCCTTGTCCTCCAAAAACGGACAAGAGCCCCAATACCAAACTAAGTAAAAGTGTCAAAAAGATAGACTGAGCAGCTTGATGTTGCGCTTGAGTCACATCTCCCTGTCCATACTTTTTGGCTACCATAGCTGAAACAGCTGAACCTAACGCAATAAAAATCGCTTGATAGATGCTGAGAATATTATTGGCTACGGAAACCCCTGAAATGGTTGCTAGACCAAGAGAGGCGACTAAATAGCCATCCACCATTCCCATAAACATCTGTAAAAAATTCTCCGCCATCGCCGGCAAAGCCAAGTCTAAAATCTTTTTTATCTGTCCCATGTATCCTAGTAATTTAAAAGGTCTAGGCTTCCCCAGACCGTACTCATCTTATTTCAAACCGAGATAGTTTTCCACTTCCGCCTGCATCTCACTTGTCGCAACAACTGTGGTATGACGAACTTCTGCTGTCGCCAAACCATGCACTGCAGCTGGTTGGGCTACTCCTGACAATTTCTCCAATTCTGCAACTGCTACAAAGTCATCTACTGGATCGATTCCCGTGATAGACTCCACTGCCACACGTGGGAATTTATAAGGACTAGCAGTTGAAGCAACCAAGGTTAGGGTCTCGTCACCAGATTTCTCATGATAAGCACGATAAACTGCTGACGCAACTGCTGTATGAGGATCTTCTACATAGCCTGCTTCGTCAAAAATACGCTTGATTTCAGTAGCCGTATCCGCTTCGCTAGCGTAACCCGCTGCAAAAAGTCCAAGAATGTCTTGGTCTACTTGAGGCAAGCTGTACTCCCCTTTTTCCGCCAAAGCTGTCATCAATTCCTTGGTCACTGCCGCATCATTTCCCACCAAGTGGAAGATGAGACGTTCCAAGTTTGAAGATACCAAGATATCCATAGAAGGACTAGTTGTTACCTTAAATTCACGTTTTTTATCATAAGTGCCCGTCTTGAAGAAATCTGTCAAAACCTTGTTTTCATTGGAGGCACAAATTAACTTGTGGACTGGAAGACCGATTTGACGCGCATAGTAGGCTGCCAAGATATTGCCAAAGTTACCAGTTGGGACAGTAATGTTGATCGGCTGACCCGCTTGGACAGCGCCAGCTTTGACCAACTGAGCATAGGCATAAACATAGTAGACCACTTGCGGTACCAAACGGCCCACATTCATAGAATTAGCTGATGAAAATTGAGCGCCATTGGTCAAGAGTTTGGCCCGCAAATCTGCATCATTAAACATGCGCTTAACATCTGTCTGCGCATCATCGAAATTGCCCTTGATGGCCACTACATGCGTATCGTCCCCAGTCTGTGTCGTCATCTGCAATTCTTGAATCTTGCTGACCGCTCCGTCCGGGTAAAAGACGATAATCTCTGTCCCAGGTACATCTGCAAAACCAGCCATAGCAGCCTTTCCAGTATCACCAGAAGTTGCTGTCAAGATGACAATCTTATTGTCCACACCTTGCTTTTTAGCTGATGTCGTCAAAAGATAAGGCAGGATAGATAAGGCCATATCTTTAAAGGCGATGGTTGAGCCGTGGAACAATTCCAAATTGTAATGATTGCCAACCTTAATAACTGGTGCAATCACTTCTGTGTCAAACTTATTATCATAAGCATTGGTGATACAATAATCCAACTCTTCTTCTGTAAAATCATCCAGAAAAGCAGATAATACCAACTTAGCCACTTCTTGATAAGAAGCATCCTTTAACTGGGCGAAATCCAAGTTAATAGCTGGAGTTGCTACCGGCGTAAAGAGACCTCCATCTGTCGCCAAACCTTGTAAAATCGCCTGACTGGCTGTTACTTTATTATTCTCATCACGAGTTGATTGATAGACCAATGTCATGTCTGCACCTCTTCCACTTCATTTTTTCTATTGTACCATAAAATGTCAGAAAATTTATAAAAATTCATTAAAAAGAAGAGCCTCCAATCCTTTGCTAGACTGTCTACTATCTTTTCAAAATATTTATTTTTCCAATGTAAAGGCCATGTTCTTCTCACCAGTAAAGGTTAAGGTTTTGCCTGAACGTTTGTAGTGACTGAAGCTGAAATTCTCCAGTCCAATTTTTTTACCATCTGTACTTCCTGTAATCACGCGCAAGAAGGGATTGACCTTTCCAGCTGAGGAATTGGCTGTTACAAGTCCTGTTTTACTATCAAAGTTTGCACCTCCCTTGGTTGCATTTTCACTGATACTCTTATTAAACTCTTCAATTGCCTTGTCCTCTGTCAAAAAGAGGGCTTTGATGGCTTTTTCGTAGTCGTTTCCGTAGACTTGCTTGAGAACCTCTTCTTTGGTCACTCCATACTCAGAGGCTGTTTTTTCCGCATCTACCAAGATAGTTTGGTATTCTTTCTCGACCAATTTGCTATAGGCTGCGCCAAAAGCTGCGCTATCCACCTTGTAAGAGACTATAAAGTCAGCCTTGTTGTCTTTTACCGTCAAGGTGACCTTGGCATCTTTAAATAAATCACTGGCTTTCAGACCAAGATTTGAAAAATCTCCGCTCTCTTTTGTCAGGGTCTCTAAAAGATCCTTTTCCAAGGCTGCACTCCGCCAAGTTCCTGTAATATCTCCTGTACTATACCAAAAAGCAGAACCAGCTCCTAGGCAGATGATTATTGCTGCAAGGATTCCTAAAATCCATTTCAAAGGACTCTTTTTCTGAATCACAGTCTGATTTTCCATATTTATCTCCTTTTCTCTCTTTACAAGACCGCTTCTGCAATCAAACGATCAAATACACGGACATCAACACCCTTTTTCAAGTTGACCTTGATATGTCCTGCTCGTGTCCACAATTCAACTTCCGCATTAAAATCAAAGGTGCCTGCATTTTCAGTAGACCACATGTTAATCGCACTATAAGGGAGAGAATAAATCTCCACCTTTTTACCCGTCAAACCTTGAGTATCTCTGACAATCAGGCGCTTATTGGTAAAAATGGCACTGTCTCGAATAGTCGCATAGGCTGCCTTAGCAACCTCACCTGGAACTAAAAGCTGTGTGACATCTTCAGGAATCGGACATTCTCTTACAAAGGTCCAGACAAGTGGCGTTAATTCTGTCATGTAACTTCTCCTTATTCTTATATTTAATGTATTATACCACAACTATAAAACAAAAGCCCCTACCAATGGCGGGGACCTTGTTGCTTTACGTTTTTCAACGCTTAGCGGGGAAATAAATAATATTAGAGAACCAAAATTTATTTGCGACGTCCTGGACGTTCTTTGTAGCCATAGTATGCGTCAGCCATGATTTCTTCCATGTCTGCTACCATTGGCAAGCGTGGGTTAGCTGGTGAACATTGGTCTTCGTAAGCAAGAAGAGCAATTTCATGCAAGCTATCTTTCCAAACTTTTTCATCAATACCTTGATCTTTGAAGTTCATCTTGATACCAACAGCTTCACCGAGTTCGTAAACAGCTTTAGCGTAAGATTCAACCGCTTCTTCTGGAGTTGATGCAGGAAGTCCGAGCATACGAGCGATGTCTTGGAATTTTTCATCAGCTTTCCAGTAGTTGTACTTAGGCCATGTAGTTGTTTTAGATGGGCGAGTACCGTTGTAGCGGATAACGTATGGAAGCAAGATAGCGTTTGTACGTCCGTGAACTGTATGGTGAACACCACCGATCTTATGCGCCATTGAGTGGCTCATACCAAGGAAGGCATTGGCGAAGGCCATACCAGCCATTGTAGAAGCATTGTGCATTTTTTCGCGTGCTTCTGGGTCTGATTCAAGAACAGATTTTTTAAGGTATTGGAAGACAAGTTTGATAGCTTGAAGCGCGATACCGTCAGTATAGTCGTTAGCAAAGTTTGAAGTATAGGCTTCAGTTGCGTGAGTCAATACGTCCATACCAGTATCTGCAGCGATGAAGCCAGGAACTGATTCAACCAAGGCTGGGTCTACGATGGCAATAGTTGGTGTCAATGCGTAGTCAGCAAGTGGGTATTTGCGGTTGTTTTTCTTATCAGAGATAACAGCAAATGGTGTTACTTCAGAACCTGTACCAGATGTTGTTGGGATACCAATGTATTTTGCTTTCTTACCAAGTGATGGGAATTTGAAGGCACGTTTACGGATATCCATAAATTTTTGAACAAGGTCGCCAAAGTCTACTTCTGGTTGTTCGTAGAACATCCACATACCTTTAGCAGCGTCCATTGGTGAACCACCACCAAGTGCGATGATTGTATCTGGTTCGAAGGCACGCATTGCTTCAGTACCACGGCGGATTGTAGTGATATCTGGATCTGGCTCAACATCTGAGAAGACTTGGATAGTCACTTTGTTCTTACGAAGGTTGAGTTGGTCAATCACACGTTGTACAAAGCCAAGGCGTTCGATAGATTTGTCAGTAACGATCATAACACGTTCAATATCTTCACATGTTTGGAGGTATTGGATAGAATTACGTTCGAAGTAGATTTTTGAAGGAACTTTAAACCATTGCATATTATTTCTACGTTTCCCTACTTTCTTGATGTTCAGAAGGTTGACAGCTGATACGTTATCACCAACTGAGTTGCGGCCGTATGAACCACATCCAAGTGTCAATGATGGCAAGAATGCATTGTAAACATCACCGATACCACCGAATGTTGATGGTGAATTCCAGATGATACGCATTGCTTTCATTTCAGTACCGAAACGTTTTGCAAGTTCTTCGTCTTTTGTATGGATGGCAGCTGAGTGACCAAGACCGTTGAATTCAACCATTTGGCGAGCTTTTTTAAGGCCATCTTCTACATCTTCAGCTTTCAAAACTGCAATAACTGGAGACAATTTTTCACGAGTGAGAGGTTCTTTTTCACCAACTTCTACACATTCAGCAGCCAAGATGTTTGTTCCTTCTGGAACTGTGAAGCCTGCTTGTTCTGCAATCCAAGTCGCTGGTTTACCAACGATGTTTGGATTCAATTTAGCGCCAGCACAGTTTTTGCTTGTACCTTTTACGCCGAAGCAGAATTCTTCAAGAAGAGCTTTTTCTTTTTTGTTAACGAAGTAAGTTTTGTAAGATTTGAATTCAGCTACAAACTCGTCGTAGATTTCTTTGTCAATGATAACCGCTTGTTCAGACGCACAAACCATACCGTTGTCAAATGATTTAGACATTACGATATCGTGAGCTGCTTGACGGATATCAGCCGATTTTTCAATGTAGGCAGGAACGTTACCAGCACCTACACCGAGAGCAGGTTTACCACATGAGTAAGCTGCACGAACCATTGCGTTACCACCAGTTGCAAGGATTGTTGCGATACCATCGTGGTTCATCAAAGCATTTGTTGCTTCGATAGATGGTTGAGAAATCCATTGGATACAGTTTTCAGGAGCACCAGCTGCAATCGCTGCGTCACGAACGATTTGTGCTGCGTGAGCTGATGATTCTTGTGCTGATGGGTGGAAACCAAATACGATTGGGTTACGTGTTTTAAGAGCAATCAATGATTTGAAAATCGCTGTTGAAGTTGGGTTAGTTGTTGGTGTAACACCACAGATAACACCGACTGGTTCCGCAATTTTTGTCAAACCTGTAATTGGATCATCTTCGATAACGCCAACTGTTTTCACACCACGCATGTTGTTAACAACGTGTTCACATGCAAAGAGGTTTTTAGTTGCTTTATCTTCAAAAACACCGCGTCCTGTTTCTTCGTGAGCATGAGCAGCCAAGATACCGTGAGCATCAAGTGCAGCTACAGATGCTTTAGCAACGATGTAGTCTACTTGTTCTTGGTTGAGTTTGCGGAACTCATCAAGAGCTACCAAACCTTTTTGAACCAATTCATCTACGTGAGCTTGAGCAGCTTGCAATTTTTCTTCAGGTGATACTGTTTTATCAGCCATTTGGGTTTCCTCCAAAATTATTTTCCCGTCAACTTTTTCTTGTTAACTTTTTCACAATAATATTGTACACCTTTTCATCGCATTTGTAAAGCATTTGTTATATATTTCACAAAATTATTTTTCTGTTTTGTGAAAAAAATCTCAAACTAGCAGTAGGACCCCGTCTTTATCTCAATATTGTGAAAAAATTCTCAAAGTTTTTTTATTTCACAAATGATTTTCAGGAAAAAATCATGCAAAAAACCACCAAAATTTGGTGATTTTTACATTTTATTTAATGTTTTCTAATACAGTTGCCAAGTCTGAAGTGATCTCGTCAAAGCTAGCTTCTACTTCTGCTCGAGTTTGGTTATTTTTAATGATGACACGACCAGCTTCTACTTCACTTTCTCCCAAGGTCAAGATGAATTTGGCATTGAATGCATCTGCCGATTTGAACTGGGCCTTGATTTTACGTCCAAGCACATCACGTTCTGCTACGAAGCCTTGTTGACGCACAGCTTGTACTAATTCCAAAGCTTTGCCATTTGCTGCCTCTCCCAAAACAGCGATATAAAGGTCCATTTCATTTTCAAGAGGGAGTTCAATTCCTTGCTTATCCAAAACCAAAAGAAGACGTTCCATTCCAAGACCAAAGCCGAAACCTGGCGTTTCTGGCCCGCCGAAGTACTCAACCAAACCATCATAACGACCACCTGCACAAATCGTTAACTCTGACTTATCCACCTGCGCCATAAACTCAAAAATAGTATGGTTATAATAGTCTAGTCCACGCACCATGTTAGTATCGATTACATAAGGAATCTTGAGAGCCTCTAGCATATCACGAACTGCATCAAAGTGGGCTTGGCTCTCTTCATCTAAATAATCCAAAATAGATGGTGCATTTTCAACTGCAACCTTGTCTTCTTTTTCCTTAGAATCCAAAACCCGAAGCGGATTTTCATCCAAACGACGTTGGCTATCCTTAGAAAGCGACTCACGCATAGGAGTCAAATAGTCAATCAAAGCCTGACGATAAGCAGCACGACTAGCACTCGAACCCAAAGTATTGAGGTGGAGAGTGATATCCTGAATCCCCAAATCGTTGAAAAGCTGGTAAGCCATGGCAATAGTTTCTACATCAGTTGCTGGATTTTTTGAACCAAAGGCCTCTACACCAACTTGGTGGAATTCACGTAAACGACCTGCCTGCGGACGCTCATAGCGGAACATTGAACCGATATAGTACATTTTCACCGGCTTTTGCACTTCTGGCGCAAAAAATTTGTTTTCAACAAATGAACGAACAACTGGCGCAGTTCCTTCTGGACGAAGAGTAATATGGCGCTCACCCTTGTCATAGAAATCATACATTTCCTTGGTAACGATATCCGTCGTATCGCCTACCGAGCGACTGATGACTTCATAATGCTCAAACATTGGCGTTCGGATCTCACCATAATTGTATTTCTTGAACGTTTCACGAACCACCTGCTCCACATACTGCCACTTGGCAGCTTCCTGTGGCAAGATATCCTGAGTTCCTTTAGGTTTTTGTAATTTCATCTTCTATCCTCGCTTATAGTATTCTCTCTATTTTATCATAAAAATGGCAGAGCTGATACTAGTCTTTCTTTTCTACTTCTGAAACCGTTTCAAGACTTTTACGCCCTCCAATAAAGTCTTCAAATGTCGTCCAAAAGTCTATCAAGAGAAAAATAAACAACAGGCCTACTTGACTTTGACAATCTCGCCATGCTTTCTGGAACATTTCTTCCTAAATCTAATCACTTATCCAAAAATTGCAAAATATTTCTCCAAAAAAGTGTCAAGTAACTTTACTTTACAAAAAAAATATGATATTCTATTACAGTTGGTAAAAAACCAAAACTTATACATCGAAAGGAAGACATAAAAATGGCAGTACCTGCACGTCGCACTTCAAAAGCGAAAAAGAACAAACGTCGCACTCACTACAAAGTAGCAGCTCCAACTGTGAAATTTGACGAAACAACTGGAGATTACTCACGTTCACACCGTGTATCGCTTAAAGGATACTACAAAGGACGTAAAATCGCTAAAGCAGCTTCAGCTGAATAATAGAAGGGAGATACCATGCGCGTAAATATTACACTTGAACACAAAGAATCTGGTGAACGCTTGTACCTTACTTCAAAAAACAAACGTAACACCCCAGACCGTCTTCAATTGAAAAAATACTCACCAAAATTGCGTAAACATGTTGTGTTTACTGAAGTTAAATAATCGAGTAAACCAAAAGCCTATGAAATCAACGTTTCAAAGGCTTTTTTCTTTTGGTTTTAGCAAAATAACTGAATTTTAACTGATTAAAATTTGATCACACTAAATTTTGATATAATTATCGTAAGAAAATTTTTGAAGGTAGATAATATGAAGAAGACAAATAGCATCAATTTCTCTGAAAAAATTCCTGAAATTTCCAAACAAATTGAAGAAATTAAAATCACTTGTTTTTATATGCTAAGCACCGACTTATACAAAATAGAAAATAATAAATTAACGGAAATAATAACTAAGAAATTTAAAAATCATCCTGCTACAATTATGGAATTAATAGGTACGGAAGATAACCAACTTTTTTCTAAAAAACATGAATCATGGATAGTTCCAAAAAAGTTACAACATTTAAAAAGCAAAATAGACGAGAAAACTAACTACTATTTAAATTTATATTTCGAAAAACTAGAAAAAGAGAAACAAAATTGTCTATATAGTTCCAAATCTAATCCATTTGTTAAATTTGTCTTCACTCCTCTTATAGAATTTAGTATAGAAGGGGAAATATACCTTTACTTTGTTACACTTACCGTTTATCAAAATGGATCAATAATAATTGAATTATTTGAGGATTTGAGAAATTCCTTTTATGATATTGAGTTTTTACACCCTTATACCAAAATGGTAGCCAAACTATTTCCTGATTTTAAAAAGAAAAATAAATCTTACTCTCTAAACTCTTCACAACAATTAGATGATATTTTAAATTATATAAAAAAAGAATTGTCTTCAATAAATGGGGGAATACAGTTAAGTGAACGTTTCTTTTTTTTACATTTTATTACCAATATGAGTGAGATGAATAAAATGGATTTTTTTAAAAAAGACAAATTGTATACTTGGATGATTAATGCCCCATATAGCATACAATCTCTATCTTCTAAAGAGAAATCAAAATACTATTTAACAAACTATTTTGATTTAGATTCTATCAACTACATAAACAAAGGAGCAAATTATATCATTTGGAATGATGACAATTCTAATGATTTTGAATCTAATTTTCTACAACAAGCCGGTCTCTTTTTAGCTTCTGCTACTCCGTTCTTTCAATTAGTGTGTTTAGATGAAACTATTATGGATGGACTCGAAAAATTTAAACTTTCAAATGATAAACAACTGATTAAATTTAATGAGTGGATTCACAACTATAAAAGATCTTCTCTTTTTATCTATCGAATCAATCATCGAGCAGTTTTTGATCTATTTACCCATTTGCAACAAAATTCTTATTTTAAGCACGATGAATATATAGAGAAAATTAAACAAGAAGAATTTGCCTTATTAAAAGATCGAAACCAGTTTAATGATTTACAAAAAAATAAAATGATGGAAATCATATTGTTCCTTGTCGGTTCTGTCTCTGTTCTTGAAGTTGTAGATATTTTTACTGATAATATTAAAATTTTATCAATAAGTGCTTTGATTACTATCCTTTTGTCTATTGGAATACTAATTTATAGAAATCACAAATGATGTTTAAAACCTTTGAAATGTTGATTTCAAAGGCTTTTTTCTTTTTACTTTAGCAAAATAATTGAATTTTAACTGATTGTAATCATTAAGAGATAATTTCAGCCAAATCTATCATAGCTTGTTCAATCTTATCCTTTCCTTTTTGCATAACATGAAGGTAGATTTTTTCTATCTCTCTACTATCTTCTGAATGTCCTACAAATTCTCTAATAACATTTAGGCTTACATTCTTCTCTGCCATAACTGAAACAAAGCTATGTCGAAACATGTGAGGAACTATATGAATAGGTCTACCAAAATCTACTAAGTCATCAATATCTTTATAAGGTTTTCCGCTTTTCTTATTATACTTTGCCGACTGGCTAGCTCCACCTCTTAAGAACATTGAAATTTCTGTATGGTACAGTGGGCTACCTTGTTGATTCTTGCCTTTAATGTAGATTCTAGTAAATATATAGCCCATATCTTTATAAGTTGGATTGAATTCTGCTTGAAACTTATTTCGTTCAATATATTTCAGTAAGATTTGTTCTACTTTTGGTGACATTGGGATAGTTCTAACACTTTCTTTAGTCTTTAGAATTGCTCTGTATCGTTCCTTCTCATCACGTAAACCTTCCTCTGCCATTTCTTTGTCAGTCTTATTATGACTTGCCCTTTGCCAATGAACCTTAATGAGTGGATGTATACTATAAAAGTAGACAAAACTTTGTGTGTTACAATCTGTTTTAAAAGACACAAAAACGAAAGGACAACCTATGTCAACATTTAAACGCTACGATGAAGAATTCAAACAATCTCTTGTCAACCTTTATCAAACTGGAAAAACTCAGTCTGAACTCTGTAAAGACTATGGGGTATCCGCTTCTGCGCTTGCAAAATGGATCAAACAGTATTCTCAAGTCAAACTCGAAGATAATTCTGTACTTACTGCCAAGCAAATACAAGAGCTACAAAAACGTAATGCGCAGCTTGAAGAGGAGAACCTTATCCTAAAAAAAGCAAGTGCCATATTCATGCAAAACTTAAAGTAAGACTCCTCGCTGTCTATCGGTTATGCTTTGAACACGCCACAACAACCTTGTGTCGTGTTTTACGTGTCAATCGCTCCACTTACTATAAATTTCTAAGACATAAGCCCTCAAAAAGAGAATTGGATAATCAAATTTATAGAAAACAAATACTTGAGATTTATACCAAAGCAAACAAAAGACTTGGTGTGAAGTCTATCAAGGTCATTCTTCAAAGAGACTACGACACAAAAATCTCTGAAGGAAGAATTTACCGTCTGATGAAGAATATGGCGCTCCCTAAAATGGCTACCGTTAAGCCAAAAACAGCTCTTAAAAAGACTCAAAAAACGTATCCTCAAAACTTACTCAACCAGAAATTTTATCCTGACAAACCTAATCAAGTATGGTCTACTGACTTCACCTATATTTCTATTGGATATAAGAAATATGTCTATCTCTGCGCAATACTTGATCTCTATTCTAGAAAATGTATTGCTTGGAAACTGAGTCATCGTATGGATGCAAAGTTAGCATGTAACACTCTAGAATTAGCTCTTAATAAAAGAAAGATTGAAGAAACACTTCTCTTTCATTCCGACCAAGGGTCACAATTTAAGGCCAGGGAATTTAGAAAAATAATTGATGACAATAATATCATGCATTCTTTTTCTAAACCTGGATATCCTTATGATAATGCCGTAACTGAAGCATTTTTCAAGTATTTAAAGCATAGACAAATCAACCGAAAAAATTATCAAAATATCAAACAGGTTCAATTAGACTGCTTTGAATACATTGAGAATTTTTATAACAATTACAACCCACATACGGCTAATCTAGGACTAACCCCTAATCAGAAAAAAGAAAATTATTTTAACGCAATAAAATAACACGGTTTTCTGTCTACTTATTTGACATTAGTCCAAAGGTCTTACCAGCCTTTCCAAAACCAATGACTACTAAATCATATTGTTCCATAAAATACTCCTTTTATTTTTTCAACATTAGTCTATCAAAAAAGAAAATTTTCGGCACAATTCTGCTACGGCTCTATTATGGAGTCCTAGTTGTAGGAAAAAACATTACAATAACTGAGAAGGTTTAGATAAAAGATAGGCGAATTACAGACAAAATGTACACGTATTTGATACAATGTATCTATACACTAATTTATCGATACAGAAAGGTCAAACTATGAAAGAAAAATTTCAAATGTGTAAAACCTATCTTCCAGTCGTCTTAGCAACGATTGGATTTGTCAACGGTTGCAAAATTATCTTTGGAGAATTAGGTAAGCCAAATGGTATGGAAGCTAAATATCCTCTTTTTCTCCTAACCATTTCCTTGGTAGCTATCTACCTCATCCCCTTACTAGTACTGACATATTACTTAGCTAAACGCTATAACATTTCTAAGCAAGTTATAGGGCTTAGCTGGCTTTTAGGCTTAACAAGTAGCATCTCTTTTTCTGAACTGGGACATACAGCTATCGGATATTTCCTGCTCGAAATTGTTAAAGCTAGTGGTAATTTCCTAAATGACTGGGGCGCAGCTATTTCAGGTCCATTGGCAGAAGAAATCGGTAAAGGGCTAACTGTTCTACTTGTGCTGCTTATTTGTAGAAAAATGACACTTAAAAATGCATTGGTAAGCGGAGTGATTGTTGGATTAGGTTTCCAAATCATTGAAGACATCACATTTGTTTTTAGAGACATGTTCATGAATAAGTTAGACGGCTTTGAAACCATTCTTGAACGCATTGGTCAAGCTGGTTGGGCCCATTGGGTTTTCACGCTTCTCTTTGCCATTGGTTTAGTAGCCCTTCTCACGAAAAATACAGGTATGTCAAAAGCACAGGGAGTAATTTGGATTGGTGCAAGCTTTGGAATCCATTTTCTCTTTAATTCACCATTCAACACTGGTATCTTCCAGACGTTGTTTCCTATCTTGAGTATTCTACTTGGCTTACTTGCCTATCAAACGGTTGAGAAACTATCTGAATAGACAAAAAATCCGCCTTTGAGCGGATTTTTTATATTCATTCTTGTTAGAACAAGCCGATAGCTGTCCCGTCTGCTGCCACATCCATGTTGAGAGCTGCGGGAGCTTTTGGCAAACCAGACATGGTCATGACATCACCTATTAAGGAAACGATAAAGCCTGCACCTAATTTTGGCACAAATTCACGGAAGCATCAGGAGCCTTAAGCAAGTTCGGTACCTTAACGGCGATAAACTTCTCTGATCCGAGGTCAGCTCCGAAACCTGCTTCTGTGACCGTGTAGCCGGCCAATCGCAAAGCTGTAATTGTTGCGAGAACTGAGTTACATCCGTGGGCAATATTAGCAAATGGACCACCATGGACAAAGGCAGGCGTGCCATAGATGGTTTGGACAAGGTTTGGTTTGATAGCATCTTTCAAAATAAGGGTCAAAGCACCTTCCACCGCCAAATCACGCACGTAGATAGGACTGCGGTCAAAACGATAACCGATAATAATATTTGCCAAACGTGCTTTCAAGTCATTGATGTCTGTCACCAAACACAAAATCGCCATGATTTCAGAAGCCACGGTAATATCAAATCCATCTTCACGAGGAATACCATTGAGCGCCCCCAAAGCCAACTGTTACCTTACGAGAATCTACTTCAAATTCCTCTTTAGTTCATATTTTTAGCAATCTCATTAAATGAAGAAATTGTCTTACCATCTGAAAATATTATGCCAGCCAGAGATGGTCCTGAGTCGTCAGGATGGGAAATGGAAACATTATAGCCGAAGTATAAGCTGGATTACGATTTGCTTTAACCCATTTTCAAGAGATAACAGACTTTGAGGCTAACTCAGCTCCAACAATGTCATTGTATCCGAAAGTCATCTTAGTATGACTTTTGATTTTGAAAAACAGTTCAAAAAATTTGATTTATGGTGAAAGGAAAAAACATGGGGGCATTTATTCAACACCAAGTTCTGGGGATGAAGTGACTAAACGACATTGTAGGACAGGTACTAGTATTCTTTGGAATCAATCTCTCTTCTCGATTAGGAGGAAGTTTGCAATTTTTCTTCTATGATGTCATCAAAATCACTATTTTACTCTGTGTATTGATTTTTTTCATTTCATACCTTCAAAGCTATTTCCACCTGAACGAAGTCGCAGCATTTTAGGTAGTTACGATGAGATTCTTACCAATACCGTTCAACTTTATTAGGAACAGTCATACCATTTCGTCCTGTTCTTCTATTCCTTTATTTATGGAATTCACAAGTGCAGAGCTCCCGATTGGGGTTACGTTTTCATTTTTGATTCCCTTGCCTATGGTGGATTTGGGCAGTTTAATGCTATTGATGAGTATTTTCGGAGGTAAGATTGCTGTTGATTATGAAAGTCACAAATGAACCAAGCTAATATAAAAACGACTGAGTCCTGTACCACACTGAACTCAATCATTCGCTTAAATATTATCTATATTTTGTGGAACGTTGACCACTCAAACTCTTTCCTATTCTGATAGTGAGGGAATAGTTCTCACCGTCCCCTATAGGCCCATTTTGAGATTAAAGAAAGTTTTCATACGTGAATAGGCTAAGTTAGAACCAACAAAGTAGACATGATCCCCTTTTTCAATCTTGCCATATGGTCCAGGGGAAAGAACAAATTCACCCTCATGCTCGATGGCAATAATTGTTGCACCTGTTAAATGCCAAATATTCAACTCACTAAGCGGCTTTCCAAAGTACTCAGTATCTTGGCTAACGATAATCTCATATGGCGTCAATGGGTATTGACGACTAATGGATTGACTTTGTAGTAAAAATTCATTAACCAGAAGGGACAAATCTTCCATTTGTTCTTGCTGGTACTTGATATTTTTTCGGATTCGTTCCTTAATGATTGCAATCGAATGAGTACTTTCGTACTTATCTAAAAACTCAATCGCTTTTTCTTGTGATAGGACAATTGCTCCACTGCCATGTTTTAAGGTAACAATCTTCAAGTCCGCCAGAATATTCAAGGCTTTTCGCGTTGTCTCCGGAGAAACGTTAAATTGAGCAGACAAAGTCGAACGTGACTTCAGTTTTTCACCAGCTTCATAATCCCCATTGGCAATGCGCTTGGCAACTTCTATCGCGATTTGTTGGTACTTTGATTCTTTTACTGCTGATACTTTCTTCTGCATTTTCAGTTGTCTCCTTTCGTACATATCCTATCCATTAAATCACAATTTTATCATTTTTTCAATATTATTTAGTGATGCTTTTTCGCACAGAGAGAGAGGTGTGATTTCATAGAAATCAATTTTATCTTCTCATCTCTGCATGGTTGACTATCACAAAAGGTCTTGGAAAACTTTTTGTGGTTAGAAATCAGAGGCCCAATCATTCAAAATTGCTTACACAATAAGAAAAGCAAGCCTTTAGCCCCCTTACAACCAAACTGCTAAAACTAAAAACATCAAAGAACCCAGGACTGTCGTCCCAGGTCACTGTTCTATCTTGTAACTATTCTTTTTCTGAATATTGCGCAACGAATTCTTTTGTCTTTTCTGCACCAGTCACTGCTACTGATTTGATTTTTTCAGCAGACTGACTTGCAAATTCACCAGTTGCTTGTGCTGCGTCTGTCAAGCGATCTTGAACTGTTACAGATGACTTCTCAAATTCTTCCTTGGTTTGAATATCCACGACATTAACGTTCAATTCAACCACCTTCAAGTGAGTCATGACTTCAACATTTTGAGCTACGATCCCTTTCATACTTTCGACAATGGCTGGAATATCTTTTCCGTATTCCACGATGATGTTCAAGTCTACAGCAACTTCCTCAGAGCCAACTTCAACATTAACGCCGTCTGTCACAGAATCAGAATTAACCAAGTTATTTTTCAAATTGGAGAAAAATCCTCCATTGACTGCCAAGAGACCATCAACGTTTTCCAATGCATGGCCAACAATTTTTTCAATGACAAGGTCATTATAGGTAAGGTTGCTTTTCATATTTTCTACATCTATCATAAATTATTTCTCCTCGTCGGTTGATTTTTTCAATCCGTCTACAGCACCTTTTACAGTGTCCTTAACATCTTCAATCGTTTCTTTGACTTTACCAGCCAATTTTTCAACTTTACCTTCTGTTTCGATTTCTTTATCACCTGTTAATTTACCAAGACCTTCTTTTACAGATCCTGTCACTTGGTCTAATTTTGCATCGAATTTTTCTTCTGACATAGTTTGTTCCTCTTTCTATTTTAATTTAAAAATTATTTTACTCGTGGTTCAGGTTTTAGTTCTTCTACCTTTTCAACACCTGTACCAACTACTGATTTAACGTTTTCTACTTGGTTTGAAGCAAAATTTGTCGTTGCTTGTGCTGCGTCTGTCACGCGATCTTGCAAGCTGATAGAGTCCGCTTCATGCTGCGCACGTGTTTTGATATCCACCACCTTGACATTTACTTCTACGACATCCAAGTCTGTCATCTTTTTCACTTCAGATTCAACAATGGCTTTGATGTCTGCGTAAATAGTCGGCAAGTGTTTTTGGTACTCTGCTACGATATCTAAATCCACAGCCACTTGTTTTTTACCAACTTCGACTGAAATGCCATCTGTTACAGACTCAGTATTGACTAACTTGTCTTTTAGATTGGCAAAGAAGCCACCGTTCGCAGCCAAGAGACCATCTACATGTTCAATCGCTAAGCCGACAATTTTTTCAATAACCTTATCTTCAAAAGTGAGCTGGCCACGAACTGCTTCAGTCGGAAGAGTTGATGTGTTTTTTACATAAGTATTCGTTGTCATATTAATCCTCTTTCTTTATTTAAAATAATTAACTATCTTTGAAATCAAGCCTGTCCGTTGGCAATAATTTCCCAACAAAATACCGAAAATCGTAAATAGTATTAGAAAAATTGTCTTCAAAAACCCAACTGTTAAGAAGAGAAGCGCCAAGAACAATCCCAAGCCCCCTCCTATAAGTGGGTATCGATAGGTTTTGAATAGTTCCATTTCTCCTCCTTTATAAGACGCGGTTAACAACACGACTCGTTTGTCCAGCTGTCTGTAGTTCGTCTACAAATACTTTGAAATTAACCGGTCTATCAACACCAATATACTGTTGAAGCCCTTGTTCAATAACTTTTTTAGCACCTACCGCAGCATTTGCAAATCCTACTTCACTGGTTACAGCACCTTTAACATGAACCTTAAATTTTTTCTTGTACATGGTTACCGCTACACTTGGGTTGACCAATAAATTCGATTCCAAAATGCAGGTACGAACATAGCCTTCCAGAGCTGATTTTTTTAATAGCAAGGAAGCATCGTCTTCTAACAAAGGAATTTCTGTGTAAGTCCGCGGGTAAAAGATAACCACCAAGACTGTCACAAGAATGATTGCGATAAAGATAAGGGCTAACCAGAAGTATACAAGATGGTAATGTTCTTCTATAAAAGTAGGTAGCTGCAAATCTGTGTTCAACCAATTCCATTCACTCGAAAGTGCTATATGACGTTGGCTGATGACAACTACAAATGCAAGTAGACTGAATAATAGAAGACTTGCGAGGCTGTAGAGCCATTTCAGTGTCTTACTCATATCAGATCCTACTTTCTAGTTTGATTTTCTAAGAAAGAACGACACGACAGCAACCACGATAACCGCTCCTAAGATAGATGGAACCAAGGCCATCCCTGCCAAGCTAGGTCCCCATGCACCAAAGATGGATTGTCCGACAGATGCCCCGACTAAACCTGCAATGATGTTTGCAATCCAGCCCATTGAGCCACCTTTTTTAGTAATAGTTCCTGCAACTGCACCGATTAGTGCTCCGATAAGTAATTTCCAAAGAATCATCATTTTTTCTCCCTTTTAAATAACTAACAAAGAATACAATACCGATGGGTATATGGCAATAATTAAGAATATTCTTTGTGGTTTTTAACCACATAAAATATAAGAGGTCATCCTACAATTTTTTAACTTAACAACATTATATAATGTGAGCTTTTGCTCAATTGTTATTCTCGTTATAGTGACAACTTGTTTTATATTTTATGTTGTCATTATATCACATAGACAGATATTTTCAACTATTTTGCTTATTTTTTAAATAGAATGTAAAAATAGTGCTTTCTAAAAATAGTAAGAAAACACCTATTTTTGTATATTACAATAGAAAAATACGGAACTTAAAACCATTGATATGATTCTATTTTATACAATTTTAACTAGATTTTTTGACAAAAGTGACATTACGTGTTATGCTTTGTGTGTTCTGTTTTTTGACAGACTATTTTTTATTTCCAAGTGACACTATATTTTAATAATAGGTTGCTTGTGATTGGAGGAAGAATGAAAACAATTTTAGAAGTAAACCATTTGACAAAAGTTTTCGGGAAAAAGCAAAAAGCTGCTCTTGAGCTGGTCAAACAGGGAAAATCAAAAGAAGAAATTTTGAAAAAGACAGGTGCAACTGTCGGCGTCTACGATGCTAATTTCGATATCAAAGAGGGCGAAATTTTTGTCATCATGGGACTTTCAGGTTCTGGCAAGTCAACACTCGTTCGTATGCTGAATCGCTTAATTGAACCATCATCTGGTCAGATTCTCCTAGGAGATAAGGATATCTCTAAACTGAACGACAGTGATTTACGTGAGATCCGCCGTCACGATATCAATATGGTCTTTCAAAGTTTTGCCCTATTTCCACACAGAACTATTCTTGAAAATACAGAATTTGGTTTAGAATTACGTGGCGTAGATAAAGAGGAACGTCGTCAGATTGCTGAACGTGCTTTGGATAATTCCGGTCTCTTGGCCTTCAAAGATCAGTACCCAAATCAACTTTCAGGTGGTATGCAGCAACGAGTCGGTTTGGCGCGTGCTCTCGCTAATAGTCCTAAAATCCTTTTAATGGACGAGGCCTTCTCTGCACTGGATCCCTTGATTCGCCGTGAAATGCAAGATGAACTACTCGATTTGCAAGCAAATCAGCAACAAACCATTATCTTTATCAGTCATGACCTCAACGAAGCTCTTCGTATTGGTGACCGTATCGCCCTAATGAAGGATGGTAAAATCATACAAATTGGTACTGGTGAAGAAATTTTAACCAATCCTGCCAATGACTTTGTACGCGAGTTCGTCGAAGATGTGGATCGCTCTAAAGTCCTTACTGCACAAAATATTATGATTAAACCCATCACCACCACTATCGGAATCGATGGCCCGCAAGTTGCCTTGAATCGTATGTATAACGAAGAGGTCTCTATGTTGATGGCAACTGACCGACGCCGCCATCTCCTTGGTAGCGTTACGACAGATGCGGCTCTAGAAGCTCGTAAAAAAGGAATTCCATTAGCCGACGTGGTCAATACCGATATCGTGACGGTTTCAAAAGATACCATCATCACTGATATTATGCCATTAATTTATGACTCGTCTTCTCCAATCGCTGTTACTGATGACAACAATCGTCTACTAGGAGTCGTGATTCGAGGACGATTGATTGAAGCCTTGGCAAATATCCCCGAAGAGAACAACGCATAGTGAAGGAACTAATATATGATTGAAAATATACTAAAAACAAAAATTCCGGTAGCTCCGGCTGTAGAAGCTCTGACAGACTGGGTTACCAAAACATTTGCAGGATTTTTTGACATCTTGCAAGCCGGCGGAAATGGTGTGATGGATTGGACAACCAATACACTTCTCTTCATTAACCCACTCCTTTTTATGGCATTCGTTAGTATTGCTCTCTTTTTCTTATTGAAAAAAGAAGATTGGAAAATGCCTGTCTTGACCTTGCTTGGACTATTCTTTATCTACAACCAAGGTCTATGGGAGCACATGATTAGCACCCTCGTTTTGGTGCTAGTAGCCAGTTTGATTTCGATTATTATCGGTGTCCCACTCGGTATTTGGATGGCAAAAAATACAAGTGTAAAACAAATTGTTAATCCGATTTTGGACTTCATGCAAACAATGCCAGCCTTTGTTTACTTGATTCCTGCCGTGGTATTTTTCGGTATTGGTATTGTACCAGGGGTATTTGCCTCTGTTATCTTCGCCCTTCCCCCAACTGTTCGTTTTACAAACTTGGCTATTCGTGAAATTCCAACCGAGTTAGTTGAAGCCTCAGATGCATTTGGTTCTACTCCAAGCCAAAAATTATTCAAGGTGGAGTTACCTCTTGCCCGCAATACAATTATGGCCGGTGTCAACCAAACAATGATGCTCGCCCTTTCCATGGTCGTTACCGGTTCAATGATTGGTGCCCCAGGGCTCGGGCGTGAAGTCCTCTCAGCCCTACAAAAAGCAGATGTCGGGAATGGTTTTGTCTCTGGTTTCGCGCTCGTTATTCTGGCCATCATACTAGACCGTATTTCACAACTGCTCAATCATCAAGGTAAAGAAAATGGACAGACCGCTAAATGGATTGGTATCGCAGCCTTACTCCTCTTTGTCGGAGCAGCTTTAGGACGCAGCTTTATCGCCATGAATGCCAATTCTGCTGCCAAGGACAAAACCATTCGTATCTCCTATGTACAGTGGGATTCAGAAGTCGCTTCCACTAATGTCATCGGTGAAGTCTTAAAACAAGCTGGTTACAAGGTAGATATGATTCCGCTTGATAATGCTGTTAGTTGGCAATCCGTCGCAAACGGAAATGCCGATTTTACCACAAGTGCTTGGCTTCCCGTCACACATGGTCAACAATTCAAAAAGTATCAAGACAACTTAGAAGATCTTGGTCCCAACTTAGAAAATATCCGCCTTGGTCTTGTCGTACCAAGCTATATGACCGCCGTCCATAGTATTTCAGACTTGTCTGATCAAGCTAAAAAATCCATCACTGGTATCGAGCCAGGTGCTGGGATCATGGATGCAGCTCAATCTGCTAAAAAAGACTATGGCAATCTCTCAACTTGGGAATTGACAGCATCCTCTACAGGTGCCATGACATCTTCATTGGATAAGGCCATCCGTAACAAAGAAGAAATCGTTATAACCGGTTGGTCTCCTCACTGGATGTTCTCAAAATATGACTTGAAATACCTTGATGACCCTAAGAAATCATTCGGAGAAGCTGAAAATATCAACACGATTGCCCGTAAAGGGTTGAAGGAAGATGCTCCCGAAGTCTATCAAATTGTGGACCGATTCCATTGGACACAAAAAGACATGGAGTCTGTCATGCTAGATATCAATAAGGGAAAAACTCCTGAAGAAGCTGCAAAGAATTGGATTAAGCAGAACAAAAAAATCGTCCAAGAATGGACAAAATCTTAAGAGCCGTAAATTCTTAATTGACTATAAAAATAGGGAGTGGGAAAGAACTCATAGCAATTAGCAAAGAGTTTCCTTCGCTCCCTTATTTTTAAGCTCAGGCAGAAAACGTCCACTGGATCTTTTTGACACTTGCTCCGCAAGTTTTATTTCCAACTTAAACAGGTCTGGGGGACCTGTTTAACTCATCCCCGTACAGCTCAAAAGGTTCACTGAACCTTTTGAGGTTGGAAATGAAGAGAAATTTTCGCGTCAACATAGGATATCTTTGAAGTTTGAAAAGCGAACAAAGGTGCCAATCAACCACTGCATCTTGCAATTCTAGCTTAAATAAAATTAGGAGTTGGACTTGAGCCCAGCTCCTTTATTTCCCTTCAAAGACCTGCTGACTCAAAAATGGTATACTGTAACTAGCAAAGAGGACCTACTATGAAAGATATGACCATTCTCGTTAACCAACATTCTGGAAAAGAAGAAAAAGAAAAAATCATCGACAGCATCTTGAAATATTTCAAAGAAAACACCAATGCAACTGTCACCATTCTTTACCCTGAGACTGCCGAAGAGATGCAGGCATTTGCCAAAGAAGCCTGTCAAAACAAGGTTGATCTGATTATTCCATTGGGGGGAGATGGGTCAATTAGTCTAGTCTGTGCAGGAATTTTTGAAGGTGGTAGCCACTCAAAGTTAGGAATCATACCAACCGGAACAGTCAATAATTTTGCAATATCACTAGGTATTCCACTTGATCTTACTAGTGCACTGGATAACCTCCTCCAGGGACAAGAGGTTACATTCGACCTAGCTCAGGTCAACGACCGTTATATGATTTCCAGCATGACTCTAGGCCTCATGGCCAATATCGCCCTTGGAGTCACCACTGAAAACAAGCGTAAATTTGGCTTTCTAGCTTTCCTATTTGCTGGCTGGTCCATCTGGTGGAAACAAGAAAACTATAAGCTCTTCCTAGATTTTAACGGCCAACGATTAAAATACAAGACAAAAATTTTACTACTTACCATGACCAATCACATCGGTGGCAAAAAAGGTTTTTCACCCTTAGAAAGCTACGATGACGGCCTCTTTACAGTCTATCTTCTCAAAAAGCTACATCTCCTCCGCTTTATGTGGTTCTACTTTGTCCGTAAGGGAGAATTTAAAGACTACCAGCATTGGGATCAATTTCGTACATCTAAGCTAGAGATTCATAACCGCTCTAAAAGAGGTCACCGCAATCCGATTACTCGTATTGATGGAGACACAGCTAGCTCCTTACCCGTTACGATTACGGTGCATGAAAAAGCCATTCGTACACTAGTTCCCAAACACACATAGACAGTTAAAACCCACCGCTTCAAAAACGGTGGGTTTTCTATTCATTATTCTGCTTCTTGGCCCCATAAGATAATAAATCTATGCGTCAACTGCGCTGTCATGCCCCAAATATTTTCAGAGACTTCCTCGTAAAAAGGAATCAGACGATTATGGTGGCTAAACTTGTAGCCGGCGCCATCTGTGATTCGTTCAAATGGAAAATCCGATTGCGCATTGATGGTAGCTTCCAGCCTATGATAAACCGGCGGAGTAGCTTGTAATAGCTTTAGTGGGACTGTAAAAAGTCGTTCAACTTCTGCATTGGGACAAATGTCTGTCCAGTCATCAATCTTCAATTGCCCCACAAAGCAACGGATGGTACGATTATGGTAGACGATATAGTCTATTTCTCCCCAGATGTCAATGTCTGTTGCAGCCACATTGAGTTCTTCCATTGTTTCGCGAATGGCTGCCGCTTGATAGGATTCTCCTACCTCTACTCGCCCACCAGGAAAAGACACTTCGCCTGGTTGGGAAATGGTTTGACTGCGCAATTCATAAAGAATCTGCCACTCATCATTGGCCCAAACCAAGGGTAAAAAAACAGCATAAACTTTTTCCTGCCCTAAAGGTTGGGCTTGGTATTCTTGAAAAAATGTCTTTTTATCCTTCATCTGCTTTCCCTAAAATTTCTCTTTCTATGACGACCAAAACTCCCGATTCGTCATTGCTTGGTGCTTGATTCTTAGCTCTTTGACCTACATTTTCTGGACAATTCGCCATAGCGTAGGAATGGGGGGGCAAGTCCAACATTTCCAAATCATTGTCACTGTCTCCAAATGTCATCATCTCATCAAGCGAAATCCCCCAACGTTGACCGAGGAATTGCAGAGCAGTCCCCTTATTAATTGTCGGTTGGATGATATCAATGAACTGAAAACCGCTTGAAACAGCACGCGCTCGCGGTCCACTCATCTCATTAATCTGGTCTACCAAATCTGCAATGTCCTGATCGGGTACATCCAAGGTTACAATGCAAAATTTGTCTTCGGGTAACTCCGCAAACGATTCTAATTCCTTCCAAGAATAATTATGCTTCTTAACGATTTTCTTAAAATCTTCTGGTGCTGCTGCTCCAAAATAGGCATGGTCCAGCCCTCCCACCATACAACGAGAAAGAAGATTTTTCTGTCCCAATAAATCTAAGATTCCTTTCACAACCGATTGATCAAAATGATGTTCCTGTAATAAGTGACCATTTTCATAAATTTTATTCCCAATTTCAGACACAATGGTCATCTGGTCTAAGTAAGGTTCAAAAAATGTCTTAATCTGGTGAAATTGATTACCTGAAATAGCTACAATCTTGATGTCACGCACTGTCAAGTCCTGAAAAATCTTATCAAAACGCTTGCGATCATAGTCATTCTGAGTATTCAAAAAAGTTCCATCCATATCAAAAGCAACTAATTTTATCATCTTCTTCCTTTCAGTCTACTCATTTGACCAGCTCAGGTGCATAAAATCCTTCATTTCTTGATAAGCCGTATCAACCCTTGCTTTTGTTTCCTCATCCAGTTGCTCTCGGTGTTTTCCACCTTCAATAAAATCTTCTAAGATAAAGGTTTGATAGGTATACAAGGATCCACCATCAGCCGCATATTGACCATTTGGCACACGGCTAACCCATGTCGGGTGAGCAGTCGCAGTCTGGATGAGTGTCTTCCCATCTTTTTTCTCGAAGGTTACATCCATGAGAACCCCGCGCTCTGTCCACTGGTAGTTATTCACCCCTTCCATGGTCTCCATCCGCTGGTTAGAGATAAAATTCCCCATAGAGTAGATAATAAGCTTTTTATCTCCATCTTTTTCAAGAATTTCAGATGGCTCTGCCACATGCGGATGACCACCAAAGACAACATCTGCTCCCCAATCTACCATTTTATGGTAGAGAGTCACCTGTTCTTGCGTTGGCTCCAGTTGGTATTCTACCCCCATCTGGGGCATGACAATGGTAACATCTGCTTCTTTTTCAGCACGCTCAATCTCTGCCTGCATCTTGCTTTCATTCATGTCGGATAGATAGCTATCATATTCTTCTTGAGTCAGATTGCCCTCCATACCATTAAAGCCATAAGCATAGGCCAAGATAGCGATTTTTATCCCATTGATTTCTCGAATAAATAGCGGAGCAGAAGCCCGATTGCCCTCAGGATAGATACCAACCGTCCCAATTCCTAAGTCTGTAAAGTTTTTTGACGTTGAAATAAGCCCTGATAACTGAGAATCCAAGATATGATTATGGGCCAAATCGACTACATCATACCCTGCATCCTTGATAGCTGTCACAACCGAGGAAGGAGCATTGAAAAGAGGGTAGCCAGCTAGAGGAAATTCTGAGGAAATCGTTCCCTCAAAGTCAGCAATGGCTAGATCTGCCTGCTCAATCCATGGCTTCACATAGGTAAAATTAGTCGAAAAGTCATAGGAGCCATCTGCCTGCTGGGCACTTATATAAAGACCATCATGGTAGAGTAGATCGCCATGCGCCATAACACGAGCTGTTTGGCTGGTTACTTGCTTACTCTTAGTCTGCTGACTGGATGACTGTGGCTTAACTGCTGATTTTGTCGCCCCCCCTGGCCGATTCAAAAAAATAGTCCACACAAACAATCCTAAGACTAGCATGATGAGCGAGCTTAAAACAGCTATTACTTTTATTTTGCGTCTTTTCTGACGATGTCTCCATGCACGATTTGATCTTCTTCCCATGATACTACCTCCTATTTCTTCCAGTATACTCTATTCTTTGCCTTTTGAAAATAGGAAATCGAGCCAGTTTTCCCAGCCCGATGATTCCTTATTCTGTGATATACTGCAATTTTCCGCGGAAATCTTCTAGGCTTTCATAACCTTTTTCTTCCATAATAGCTTGCAATTCTTCAGTAATACGCTCAAAGGCTTCTAATCCTTCTTTTTGCAATGTAGTCCCCAACTGCACCATGCTTGCACCGCAAAGAATGTGTTCAAAAGCATCTCGACCTGTCAAGACACCTCCTGTCCCCACGATTTGAATACTTGGATTAAGGCGTTGGTAGAAGGCGTGCACATTGGCTAGGGCAGTCGGCTTAATATACTGACCACCAATCCCGCCAAATCCATTTTTAGGCTTGATAACAACACTTTCGTCTTCAATATAAAGACCATTGCCAATCGAATTGACGCAGTTGACAAATTTAAGAGGGAATTTATTGAAAATTTCTGCCGCCTGGTCAAAATGTACAATATCAAAATAAGGTGGCAACTTGATTCCCAAAGGCTTGCTAAAATAACTGAAAACCTCCCTCAAAATACGCTCTGTCATGTCAAAATCATAAGCAATTTGTGGCTTACCTGGGACATTTGGACAGGAAAGATTGAGTTCTGTCAGTCCTGTAAACTCGCTATCTTGCACCATTTTTAAGATCGTGTGAGTTTCTTCAGGCGACATGCCAACGACAGAAAGAACAAAAGTCTTACCTAGTTCCCTTTCCTGTAATTCTAAGAGATAATTCAAATAGTAGTCCAGACCTTGGTTGGGCAAGCCCATTGAGTTGATAGAACCCAGAGGCACATTTTGATAACGAGGCTCAGGATTACCTGCACGCGCTGCAAGAGTCGCTGTCTTGGTGACAAAGGTTCCCGCCGCAGAGTTTTTAACCCCCTCCAACTCTTCCTTGGTCATACACCAAACACCCGCTGCATTCATGAGGCAGTTGTCAAATTCTACACCAGCCAAACTTGTTTTTGTCGAAACCATCGTTTTCTCCTTTAGTTTTTTTCATTATAGCATAGAGAAAAGCCTGCTCTTAGCCTCTAACTGCATTTTAAGAAAAACATTCGGATTTAGATTTTTTTGAAAAAAGTTGTCAGAAAATTCAAGTTTTTACTTTACAAATAAATTTCTAGGTGCTATAATAACACCATAAATTAAATTGTCAGACAATTTAATAAATCACAACTAAAGGGGAACTATTAATGACATCTGCTAAAGAATATATCCAATCCTCATTTGAAGGAGTAAAGGCTCGCAACTCTCATGAGAAAGAATTCCTCCAAGCGGTGGAAGAATTGTTCAACACCTTGGAGCCAGTCTTCGAAGCTCACCCAGAATACATCACTGAAAATATCTTGGCTCGTATCGTTGAACCAGAACGCGTGATTTCTTTCCGTGTGCCATGGACTGATAAAGACGGAAATGTACAAGTCAACCGCGGCTACCGCGTCCAATTCAACTCAGCAGTTGGTCCATACAAAGGCGGACTTCGTTTCCACCCAACTGTAAACCAATCTATCCTTAAATTCCTCGGTTTTGAGCAAATCTTCAAAAACGTCTTGACTGGTCTTCCAATCGGCGGTGGTAAAGGTGGTTCAGACTTTGACCCTAAAGGTAAAACAGATGCTGAAATCATGCGCTTCTGCCAAAGCTTCATGACTGAATTACAAAAACACATCGGTCCTTCACTTGACGTTCCAGCTGGTGACATCGGTGTCGGCGGACGCGAAATCGGCTACATGTATGGTCAATACAGACGCCTTCGCCAATTTGATGCAGGTGTCTTGACTGGTAAACCTCTTGGATTTGGCGGTTCACTCATCCGTCCAGAAGCAACTGGTTATGGACTTGTTTACTTCACAGACAACATGCTCAAAGCCAACGGCAAATCATTTGACGGGCAAACTGTTCTGATTTCAGGTTCAGGTAACGTTGCCCAATTTGCAGTCCAAAAAGCTACTGAACTTGGTGGGAAAGTCATCTCTGTATCTGATTCAAATGGTTACATCATCGACGAAACTGGTATTGACTTCGACCTCCTTTGCGATGTGAAGAACAACCGTCGCGCTCGTTTGACAGAGTACGCTGCAGAAAAAGCTAGCGCAACTTACTTTGAAGGTTCTGTATGGGATTACGATGGTCAGGTTGACATCGCTCTTCCATGTGCGACCCAAAATGAAATCGACGGTGACAAGGCTGCTCGCCTCGTGAAAAATGGTGTCTACTGTGTAGCTGAAGGTGCCAACATGCCTTCAAACCTTGATGCTATCTACACTTACAAGGAAAACGGTGTTCTTTACGGTTTGGCAAAAGCAGCCAATGCTGGTGGTGTAGCCGTATCAGCCCTCGAAATGAGCCAAAATAGCCTCCGCTTGTCATGGACTGCCGAAGAAGTGGACAACCGCCTCAAAGACATCATGGCAAACATTTTCAACACAGCTAAAGAAACAGCTGAAAAATACGACCTTGGTAAAGACTACCTTGCAGGTGCTAACATCGCAGCCTTTGAACAAATCGCTGACGCAATGATTGCCCAAGGATTGGTATAAGAGCAAACTAATTAAGATTGGAGAAATCGTCCTTCGTGGACTGCTTCCTCAATCTTTTTTCTTGCTCAAAAAAACTCCCAGAAACAGGCTCTGAGAGTTTCAATAGTCTATACCTTACATAGACAGGATTTACATAATCTTTTGGAAGCGTCAGCCCTTCTTCCTAAAACTTACGATAATTTTTGTAAGCCAGATAGAAGAAAACAAGTGACAAACCAAAACTGATGAGAAAACGTGGAGAGTGCCAAATAGCGTCAAACAGTAATATTGCATAAATTGATGCCTCAAAATTTGCTATATTTGGAAAGAAAAGCTGAAACAAAGAAGGTCATAAATAATATCATCTGCTTAATCATGACAAAACTCCATTCTTAGAGAGTGTCTATATCCCTATATCGTGGGCAGACCAGTAAATATCCTGATAAATAAACCGATAAACATCCGAATCATCCACTCCGTAGTAGAGAGTCAAGTCCACTTTTTCGCCTGGTTTGATTTTTTCTGGGATATCTTTGTTGTAGGTTTGATAATCAAGGACATAATAACCACTTGCATCATCACCATAAACCGAAAATTCATACTCATCAAAGTAATAATCTTGATCACTGGTATTTTTCAGATTGACCTTTACCACCAAGGCCTGATCCAAACTGTCATCAATGAGCCTATCTGCATCTGCAATTTCTATAGACTCTACCTTGATTGAGAGATCCGCCATTTCGGCTGTTTCACCGATTGCATATTCATCATAATCAGACCAGTCCATAGTGGCTTCATAGCCAGCGTCATAATCCCCAGCAACAAATTCATTAACCACTTGGCTCCCTAAGACCAACAAGAGAAAGCCCACCACCGTTGCTAGGATGAGCGAAATAACCAGTCCTGCAATACTGGTCCAGAACAACGGCTGCTGGTGAAGTGGCTTTTTCCGATAATAAACATGGCCATCTTCGACGATAAATTCTTTTGGAAACATACTCTTCCCTTTCTATTTAGAAGCCAGCAAATCCAAGCCAGATTCTAGAAGGGCTTTTTGATAAAAGCCATAAAAATCATGATACACTTGACTTTGTTGACCATTGGCCACAAAGAGGTGAATGCGATAAGAAAATTGCCCTGTTTCAGAAGTTTGCGGCCCCAATACCAAACAATTTTTCACAGCATCATACAGAGGAATGTGTTGTGCATTTACTTTCTTAATGACTGCATCGACTGCCTCTAAATCCGCTGTACTAGAAAGTGGAAAATCAATTTGCACCCGCATATCTCCGCGAGATTTATTACTAACGACTAAAATATTTCGATTCGGAATAAAGTGTAGGGTCCCGTCTGCATCGCGTATCTGTGTTGTTCGGATTCCAACGGAAACCACCTTTCCTGCTACAGCAATCGGTCCATTTGTCAGACGAACATTGTCTCCCACATCAAACTGGCGCTCAACGAGAATGAAAAAGCCATTAACCAAATCAGATAAAAAGCCCTGCGCACCCAGACCAATGGCAACCCCAGCAATCCCCGCACCCGCTAACAGGCTAGATACAGGAAGCCCACAAATAGCTAAAATACAGTAAATCAAAAAGAAAACCAAGGTATACTGAAGAATATTTTCCACCAGACGAATGACCGTCTTTTGGCGCCCCGAGTCTGGATGGTTTAATTTAACACTAGACTGCACCATCTTCTTGGCTACAAATTTGATACTCCTTCTAAGGAGAAGAAAGAACAAATAAAGCAGCACAATGGAAATCAGATTCATCAAAATCGCTTCTATATCAAATTGCGCAAAATACTTTTGAAAAAATGAAAGCATAGAACTCCTTTCTAGGGATATTATATCATACTTGAAGAGAGTTGTTTTATGGAAAGATAGCTTGAACCAAATGTGAGTTTTAAGCCTGTATCTCCAAAGTATTCCCTAGTGAAAATAGTCTTTCTACTCACCATTTATTTGATAAAAAACTCTCTATTTTGTTCATCAAAATGCCAAAAAATTGGCATTTTTTTATTTGCATTGGTGATATACTAAAGGTGCTGTAGAGATTTTTTATTCTACTGAATTTCAATAATCGTCTGTTACTCAGTTATTGATTTTTCCTTTCATGATACTGTGTACAAACGATTTTATCCTTACCTTTTGTTACTAGTTATTCTATTTCGTGAATAAAAATTCATAAAATTGATTGTTTTTTGTATAATAATGAATTAAAATACAAGCACATTTCTTTTATGGAGGATAAATATGAACAAGAAAACAAATTCTCATCCAGCCCAATCATCCATTTTGACCAAGGGTGCAACCTTATCCTGCCTTTTGGTCTGCAGCTTGGTTCTAGCTCAACATGTTGCAGCAGAGGAAAACCTGCCTAGCCCCAACAACACACCAACTGTCACCAACACCTTGCAGCCAGAAGCTAATAGCTCAAGTCCTGAGACAAGTAGCCCTGACCAACCTTTAGCAGAAACACCTACCCCTGAGTCTACTGCTAGTCTAACAGAAGCTCCTAGTAGCACAGAAGAAAAACCTCTTAGCCCTGCTGAAGAGACAACAACAGATGCTTCAACCGCAGAAAGTTCGACTAGCCAGCCGGAAGGAACTACCAGTACTCTACAACCTCTTGCGACTGTTGCTGAATCGCCTACCACAAGTGAGAATGTAACTATTACAGAAACTCCTGCCACGCTTTATATGGACCAAGAAAATAGTGTTCAGGTTGCAGCTCCAACAACTTCTCCTCTAACTTGGACCATCAAAGATCTGCCTACTATGACCTATGATATGGAGACAGGAACCTTCACAAAGGAAGAACTACTGACCATCACCTCCGATCCTCAAGGTGACCTCACCAATTACACGATCACAATGAAACCACTCTTTGGTAGCGACCTCAGTCTACGTTGGCCAAACAACATCCGTCGTACCTACCGTGATTATATTCAAACCTATGTCTTAAAAGGTGTCAGCGCAGACGGAAAAACAATCATCACCAAAGAAATCACACTTCGTCCTTACGAAAGCTATATGACTCATGAGGAATTACAGGCAGAAATTGATGCTATCGAGAAGGAACATGCTGATGATCGTTTGGTAAAAGTGGAAACAATTGGGACCAGTGCTCAAAACAATCCTATCAAAATGGGCATTATCGCCAAGGATCAAGCCAGCATTGATGACTACCTCAGCAAGACAACACCAGCTATGTTAACCAATCCTGATGAGGCTATGAAACATTTGGCAGAAGGAGCATTTGACTACAAACTCCCTATTCTCATCAACAATACCCATGCCGATGAGCAACCGGGAATTGATGTGGTACGTGGCTTATTTGAAGAATTTGCCCGTAAAGCAACCATCGTTTATGAAACTGTCGATGCCAATAATCTTCCTCAAAAAATTGTGTTGGATGTCAAACAATTACTTGAAAAAGTCATCCTGCTCTTTAACTTCACAGAAAATCCTGACGGAGATATTGCCAATACACGTGCCTTAGCAAACGGCTTAGATCCAAACCGCGACACTGGTTACCAAACCAATCCTGAAACAAAGGCTATTGTGGAGCAAATAACTAAGTGGAATCCAATCTCCGTTTTTGACGTTCACGGCTTTGTAAAAGATTTCCTAATCGAGCCAGCCACTCCTCCACACGATCCTAACTTCGAATATGATATTTTTGAAGAAGACTTGGTCGCAGAAGCTAATGCTATGGGACGAGCAGGCATTACCAATTCTAAGTACGACCACTATATTATTCCAAAATACTACTATGGTTCTGGCTGGGATGACTCTTTCTCTGGTTATACGGCAGTTTATGCCCTCTATCATGGTATTTTAGGACATACGATCGAAATCCCTGAAACCAACCAAGATTCCTACAAGGCTGGTCTCTATGCTGTTCTAGCTGGTATCCACTACGCCTTGGAAAATAGTGACCGCTTAATGAAAAATCGACTAACTTACTATTCTCGAGGTGTTAATAAAGTGGAAGCGCCATCCGCAGAAACACCACTCGTAACAACTGACAGTAGTGTCAAAGGTCGGATTCGCCAAGATGGTCAAGCTAATTTCTTCCCAGATTACTACGTCATTCCAATGGAATTATCTGCGAACAACGATATTGATCAAGCCTTCAAAATGATCGATTACTTCAGAAGAAATGGGGTATTACTCAGCCAATTGACAGAAGATACTGCCGGCTATAAAAAAGGAGATTTGGTGATTGACATGGCCCAAGCCAAACGCGGCTACGCTAACCATGTCATGTACAAGGGGTCCGATGAATCAGAGTGGGCTGAAATGTACGCTGAATTGGTCATGAATTTCCCTGATATGCGAGGCTTCAAGTCAGAAGCTGTATACACTGCCGACCTCTTCAAAGATAAATTGGGTCCAGTTACCCTATCTCAAGCACCACGTTCTGCAGCGGTAGAGGATACTCCATATTACTTCTTAGCCAATAATTCCCTAGCTGCTGTCCAAGCTGTCAACGCAGCCATTCGAGGTGGAAAATCCGTCTACTTAACAAACGATGGCTATATTATTGATAGTAAAACCTTCAAGGAAATGATTGGCAACTACCCACTCTATGCAGAGCCTTTCTATAAGAAACCTGTCGGCAAGACTCTGACAGCCATGAAAGTCTACTCTCCAGGAAATCCTAACATCAGCCTTGGTTTCCCATCTGTCTCAGAAGCAACACTCGGACTGAAGCAAATGGGATTTGATGTCGTCACTAGTCTAGACGAAGCTGATGTGGTGGTCTTGGACAATGGACAATTCGACGCCTCTGTATTTGGTAAAAAACCTGTTATTATTATCGGTGGAGAAGCCATGGCTCGCCTTGAAAAACTAGGTCTATTAGCTGGATTTGATGCTGAAACAATGGCAGCTAGAAATGCAGGCTCCTACGAGGGACTCATGCGAATCAAACTTGACGACCAAAGCCCTTACACTAGCGGATATAAGGCCGACACTCTATACTATGCAAACTCAGGTAGTTGGATTGCAGGTATTCCAAGTAATTTCAAGGTTTTGGCCAATATACAAGGAGGAAATTTCTATGTCTCTGGTTGGTGGCCTGGTCATGAAGAATTGGCAGGAAAAAATGTTGCCATTAGTGGTAGCTACATGGATCAGCCAATCTTTATCTTTGCTGGAAATCCTCTCAATAAGACCCATACCTTGAATTTCTATCGTTGGGTCAGCAATGCTATTTTTGGAACGGAGCTGGCAAACTTTGAGGACTTACCTCAAGCAACTCCAAAACCAAAACCGATAACAACTGATAAACCAGCTCCTCTAGCTTATCAACCACAAGCAACTAGACCGACAACACCTGCAAAAACTTTACCAAAGACAGGACAAGCAAGTTCTCCTATCCTGGTTATTGCAGGTGCCATGTTGGCCTTTGGTAGCTGTTTCTTATTAAAAGATAAAAAAGAAGAAAACTAGACATTTCTGACACACCAAAAAGAGGTTAGGACAAGTTCCCACCCTCTTTCTTATTTTTTAAAATAGTTCTTGGTTTCATGGATAATAATAGGGGACAAGGCCAGTAAGGCAATCAGATTTGGTAAAGCCATCAATCCATTAACGATATCTGCAATCACCCAGACCAATTCTAATTCAATGAAGGCACCGACAACTACCATTGCCACAAAGAAAATTCGGTAGATTTTTAGGTGTTTGACTCCAAAAAGAAACTCAAAGCAACGTTCTCCATAGTAATTCCAACCCAAAATGGTCGTAAAGGCAAAGAGGGTCAAGAGAACGGTCAAGAGGCCACTTCCCCAGCTAGAATAAGTGCTGGTAAAGACCGATTGAGTTAAGGCTGCACCATTTTGCGTCCCTGTCCAAGATCCTGTCACAATAATCGAAAGCCCTGTCAAACTACAGATAATTAAGGTATCGATAAAAGTCCCTGTCATGGAAATCAAGCCCTGCTCCACCGCATGATTGGACTTAGCAGCCGCAGCAGCAATCGGTGCACTTCCCAGACCAGATTCATTAGAGAAGACGCCACGCGCCATCCCACTACGTAAAGCAACCATCATGGTCGCTCCGACAAATCCGCCTGTAGCCGCAGTCCCTGTAAAGGCTGAGCTAGCAATCATTTTCAAACTAGGAAGGAGACTATCTGTGTACGTCACCAAAATTCCTAATGTCGCTAGAATATAGACAATCGCCATAAATGGGACTACCTTAGTCGCCACATCAGAAATCGCCTGAATCCCACGGAAAATAATCAAGGCCACGACCAGTCCCAACAAGATGCCGACCAGACGTACATCCACACCAAAAGAATTATGAATCGAACTCGTAATAGCATTGACCTGAGTAAAGGTGCCTATACCAAAGAGGGCAACTAGGAGACCACTAAAGGCAAAGAAAGTCGCTAGCGGACGCCATTTTTCTCCCATACCGAGGAGGATATAGTACATAGGACCACCTGAACTCTCACCATTGGCATCCGTTGTTCGGTATTTAATGGCTAAAAATCCTTCAGCATACTTGGTTGCCATCCCTAAGAAAGCCGCCACCCACATCCAGAACAAGGCTCCTGGACCACCTAATTTGATGGCTGTTGCAACTCCGACAATATTTCCAGTCCCGACAGTCGCTGCCAAAGCTGTACAGAGAGCCGCAAAACTAGATACTTCTCCATCTCCTGACTGGTCACCAGACAGAATCAGCCGAAAAGCTTTTGGAAGTTTAAATAACTGAAAAACTCCCAATCTCACGGTCAAATACAAGCCCGTTCCTACCAAAAGCATCAAAAGGGGCACTCCCCAGACAAAGGTTTGCACCTTTTGCATCAATTCAAGCATATCGCATTCTCCTTTTTATCAATAGAAAACCAAGAAAAAAGAGGCTATAAATAGCCTCTGGATACACGAAAAACGTGGGGAAAGTCCCTTTTTTCGCTCTGTCCTTTTGCCTGAGAGTTTCAGCAGTTTCTGCCTTGCCCCTTCGGCGCCAAATGGTCTCTCCAGAGTTCCGTCTTTTTTACAGTTAGATTTCTCCTCCTATAAAAGGTCAACCGGTATTCTATTTTTATTGATATTAATTATACAGAAAATTCGTAGAATTGCAAGTTTTTATATAAAAACTCTCATTTTTTTAGCAAATCCACGAACAATCCATAACCTTCCGCTTCCATGTCATTTCTTGGAATAAAGCGCAATGCCGCAGAATTAATGCAGTAACGCAAACCACCCTTGTCTCGCGGCCCATCATCAAAGACATGTCCCAAATGCGCTTGTCCAGCGCGGCTCCGCACTTCTATGCGATTCATACCGTGGGAATAATCTTGGAAATAAGTGGCTACTTCCTTGCTAATCGGCTTGGTAAAGGATGGCCAACCACAGCCTGAATCAAACTTATCTGTGGACAAAAAGAGCGGCTCTCCCGTTGTAATATCGACATAAATACCCGCTTGGTCACTCTCGAAAAATTCATTTTCAAAAGGACGCTCTGTCGCCGCTTCTTGGGTCACCTGATATTGCAAATCTGTTAACCGAGCTTTCAAGTCTTCTTGACTCGGTTTGGCGTAATCTTTGGCATCAATGACAGGAATTTTTGCTTGATTTACATCAATATGACAATAACCAGTCGGATTTTTCTTGAGATAGTCCTGATGGTAATCCTCCGCTAGAATATAATGGCGCAAGGGCTCACATTCGACTGCTAGTTTTTGGATACCGAGCTTAGCAGCTTCTTCTGCCATCACCGTCTCAATCACAGGCACACTTGCTTCATCTGTATAGTAAATCCCCGTTCGGTACTGGCGCCCCTTGTCAGGTCCCTGCTGATTAACAGAAACGGGGTCAATGACGCGGAAATAATAGAGAAGAACTTCCCGTAGTGTCAACATATTTTCATCATAAGCCAGATAGACTGTCTCCGCATGATCTGTTTGCTTAAGGAGCTGATAAGAAGTGGTCTCCACCTGACCATTGGCATAACCTACGCTGGTCTTCAACACACCCTCAATCTGAGAAAAATATTCCTCTAATCCCCAAAAACAACCACCTGCAAGATAGATTTCTTTCATAGTGCACCTCCTAGAATTTGCAAAAAGAGAGTGGGACAAAAATCGTGATTTCGCAGAAATCGATTTTGTCGTCCCACCTCCGCACAGTTGACTAGACTGGTCAAATCTCTTGCGTAGCAAGGGATGAGAACATTCAGTCAACCACTGCGTCAAACTGTTAAAACTATAGAAAATTAGAGAGCCTGAGACTTTTGTCCCAGACTCTTCTCAGCTCATTTTGTCATCAACGACCTATCATGGAAAAAATTAGCCAATCTCAGCCAAGATTGCTTTCAACTGTTCTTTCGTGTGAACGCCAGCCACTTGCTTGACCACTTGACCGTCTTTCTTGAACAGAAGTGTTGGGATAGACATAATACCAAAATGACGAGCTGTCTCTGGATTTTCATCCACGTCCATTTTGTAAATGCGTAATTCGTCTTCGTCTACTTCTGCTGCCAATTGCTCCAAGATTGGGGCTTGCATACGACATGGACCACACCAAGTTGCCCAAAAATCTACAAGAACCACGCCTTCAGCTGTTTCTGTTTCAAAATTTGCATCTGTAATAGCTTGTACCATAAGAATTCTCCGTTTCTTCATTTTGTACTGTTATTCTACACTAAAAAAATCAGATTGGGAAATAATTGCTACGGTAGGAGTATTTGGGGACAAATCCCTTACAAATCAATGACGTAGGTATATTCTTGATAGCAGGTTTCCCTACCTAAAGGTCACAATCGTAGCACCTGATCCGCCTGCGTTTTGCGGGGCATAGCCAAATTCTTTGATGTTGCGGTTGCGACGGAGATACTTGGTCACTCCTTCACGGATGACGCCTGTTCCGATACCATGAATGATATCCACCTGCGCCATATTGTTAAGGAGAGCTTGATCAATAAATTCATCCAATTCCTGCATGGCTTCTTCGTAACGTTTGCCTCGGAGGTCCAAACGGGCACGCGGACCTTTTGCTGCTGTCCGTTTGACAACATTGATTTGTTTTTGCTTGGTTTTGTCTTCCTTCTCAGCCTTGACAAGAGTAAATTCATCCCGTTTCAAGGTCATCTTAATCAGTCCAACTTGGGCCTCAAAACGTCCGTCCTTGAGCTGGCTGGTCAGGGTTCCACGTTGACCGTAGGCAGTCACGATGATGTCGTCTCCTACCTTAGCTGCCTTTTCTTCCTTGGCTTTTTTCAGAACTTTATTTTTAGATAAATCTACTGTTGCAGGAGCCAACTTTTTGAGCTGCTCCTTGGCTTCAATAATCTGATGCGGCTTGAGACTGGCTTGGTCATGCAGATTTTTGAGGATGTCCTCACTTTCTGTCAAGGCCAAAGCCACAATTTCCTGAGCTTCTAAACGAGCCTTGTTGAGTTCGGTTTCCCGTTCACGGTTGAGTTCGTTGTAAAGTTTACGCAGGGCTCGATTCATTTTGAGATTTTCCTGCTCGACTTCCCGAATGCGGTCCAATCGTTTACGACTTTCCAAGGTCTGCATTTCCAGTTTTTCAATGATATTATTGACATCACTATCTGTGTCTGTCCAGGCTTGAGCTGCACCAATAACCGCATCTGACAAGCCCAGACGGCGTGCAATTTCAAAGGCATTTGACCGACCAGGGACTCCTTGCAAAAAACGATAGGTTGGTTGCAAACTATCCGTATCAAATTCCATGCTGGCATTTTCCACTGCCTGAGTCTCAATACCATAAGCCTTGAGTTCTGGATAGTGGGTGGTCGCCATGGTCTTGATGCCACGGAGGCGCAAATCATCTAAGATAGCCATAGCAAGACTGGCTCCCTCTTGCGGATCCGTTCCCGCTCCCAACTCGTCAAAGAGAATGAGCGACTGGTCATCAGCCTTGGCTAAAATATCCACAATGTGGGTCATGTGACTAGAGAAAGTTGACAGACTTTGCTCAATAGACTGCTCATCGCCGATATCGGCAAAAATCTGATTGAAAATCCCGACACGACTCCCTTTATCAGCCAAAATCGGCAGACCAGACTGGGCCATGAGCTGAGCTAGCCCCAGTGTTTTTAGCATAATGGTCTTACCACCCGTATTGGGACCAGTAATGACAATGGCGGTCAAATTTTTTCCAAAATGTAAATGATTGGCTACAGGATGAGTAATCAAGGGATGGCGAACATTGAGAAGGGCGATGTCCTGATCTTGAGATAGGGTCGGCACCACCGCTTCATAGCGACGAGCAAAAAGATGCTTGCCCCGCACCAAATCCAAGTGCCCGATAACCCAAGCATTGTTTCCGATAATAGCTGCGTGCGGTCGAATCATGTCTGACAACTGAGACAAAATCCGTGCAATCTCATGACGCTCTTCAGCACGTGCATTGGTGATGTCTTCGTTCAGAGCCACGACTGAGCGCGGTTCAATGTAGACGGTCGATCCAGAAGCCGAAATATCGTGCACGACCCCTGCAATCTTGTTTCGGAAGGTATTTTTGACCGGCAAGACATTGCGTCCATTCCGACTAGCCAAAACGCTATCTGACAACATATCCGCCTTGGTCTTGAGAAATTCCTGCATGAGCTGACGGACCTGAGCTTCAGCTTCTTGGATTTTCCGACGGATCTTCATAAGATTTTCAGAGGCAAAATCCTCTACAAAACCGCCGTCGTTGATGGATTGAAGTGATCCTTGTAAACTAGGAAAGAGCTCCATCTTTTCAAACAAATGCTGTAGCTGTTGCAAACCGACATTTTCCAAACTACTATAAAAATCTGCCAAATTTTTGCTGACTTCTAAGATTTTTTTCAGACTCAAGAGTTCAGAAATGTTGAGGTCAGCGTCCAACTGCAATCGCTTGACAGCAGGCGTCACATCCACCGTCTTGCCAATGGCAAAATAAGGATAATATTCAAAAATAGCTGCCATATCCTTGATTTCATCAAAGGCTTGTTGAAGACGGTCAGCTTCCGCCATGGGAGTCAGTCCCTGTAATTCTTGCAAGCCCTGTTCCGTCACCACAAAGGGCTCTAAGAGGACTGTTACTTTCTTAAATTCTAGGGTTTCGATAATTTTTTGATTCATGATATTTCCTACTAAAAAAGAGGTAAGTTCTGCTTACCCCACCACATTTGTCACCCAGAGTTGCTGCAAGACACTTGTCATAATCGGGGTGTATTTGATAATGGCATTGGCCACAAAGCTTTCTTGCAAATAATGCTGTACTGTCGCAAGAGGAACAGTTGCCACCACGGTTAAGATCAACTGCAGCGAAATCAAGGTCACAATCACAGCCAGACCACCACTGATGGAATTGGTCAGGCGCGTATCTGGATTGATAAAATTCAGCAGATGCACAAAAATGCCGATAAAGCGCATAATGGCATAAACAAGAATATAAACCGCTAAAAAGGCCAGACCAGCATAAAAAATCTCGTCCAAGTTAAACAGATATTTGCTGGCAAAATAGGCATTCTTGGCGCCATCTGTCGCCGTTGTAAAAGGTACCCAGAGATAGAAAATTTTAGCTAAACTCTTGTAATTTCCAGAAGCGATGATCAGGGCTAAAACTGCTGAAAATGTATAATAAGCCTGCAAAACCAAACCACGACTGTAGCCGATGTAAAAGCTCCACAATAAAATAATCAATAAAATCAAGGAAATCATAGGTTCTCCTCAAGTTCGTCCAAGTCCACCAAGGGGGCGGTTTTCTGCAAGACTTTTTCTTTCATGTTTTCGAGTTCGAGTTCTGTCTTTTCAAAAGCCACTTCCCGTGTCAACTGGACAGAAAGAGCATTGATAGCCAAAAGCAAAGCCAAGGTTTCTGGGTCTGCATTGGGCATTTTTGCTTTCAAGGCTTGGTATTTTTCCTGGGCCACACGCTCGATTTCTTCCATAAAGAGATTGTCGTGCTCAGTGGTCAAGGTTAATTGTTTTTCTCCGAATGTAAATTTATATCGATTCAAGTTTGCCATAAAATCACCTCATTCTTCATTATACCGTAAAATCAGCTTTTTGACTATCTCGACCTGCTTGATTAAGGCAAAAGGACAGAAATATGCTATACTGATAAAATGAACACAATCGTATTGAAAGTGACTGATACCGTCAAGAAAAAGATGTTAGAAAACTATGCTGCTTACCAGCAACCTAGCAAGAATGCCTATATGGCTGGATTTTTCAAGCTGGACGGGGCTTCTCTGTCTATTTATACTTCTGGGAAAGCTATGTTTCAAGGGGAGAAGGCTGGATTTTATGCAGAAAAATGGGGCTGGGTTCCTGACGACACTGACTCGTCAAGTCCTAGCGGACAGGACATGCCCATGATTGGGACAGACGAGGTGGGAAACGGTTCCTACTTTGGTGGTCTTGCGGTGGTAGCAAGTTTTGTCACCCCAGCTGACCATGCCTTTCTTCGTTCATTGGGAGTAGATGATTCTAAAAAAATAACAGACCAAAAAATCTGCCAAATCGCGCCACTCTTAAAAGAAAAGATTACCCACCAAGCTCTGCTATTGTCCCCAAGAAAATACAACCAAGTCATCGAGCAAGGTTACAACGCTGTCTCTGTCAAAGTGGCTCTCCATAATCAAGCTATCTTTCTGCTGCTCCAAAAGGGCGTTCAGCCTAACAAGATTGTCATCGACGCCTTTACCAGCACCAAGAACTACGACAAGTATCTGAGCAAGGAGAAAAATCGTTTTGCCAATCCGGTGACACTAGAGGAAAAGGCCGAGGGCAAGCATCTGGCTGTCGCTGTCTCTTCCATCATCGCACGCGCTATGTTTTTGGAAAATCTGGTCCAACTCGGGCAAGAAATTGGCTGCAATCTACCTTCTGGTGCAGGAAGCAAGTCTGACCAAGTTGCCAGCAATATTCTCAAAACACATGGGATGGCTGGGCTTGAATCTACCGCCAAACTCCACTTTGCCAATACGAAAAAAGCGCAAGCATTACTAAAATAGGTGAATTTATATGAAATATTTTTTGAAAGAATGGGGACTTTTTACCCTCATCTTGACCCTCTTTATCCTAAGCCGACTTTTTATCTGGAGTCCCGTCACCGTTGACGGCCATTCTATGGACCCAACTCTTCTTGATCAGGAAAAATTACTCATGGTCAAGACCACTAGCATTAACCGATTTGACATTGTCGTAGCTAGTGAGTTGGATGAAGAAGGCAAGGAAAAGCTCATTGTCAAGCGGGTTGTCGGCATGCCTGGTGATACCATTCGCTATGAAAATGACGCCCTTTATGTCAATGACAAAAAAGTGGAGGAGAGCTACCTAGCTGACTATAAGGCCCTATTTGCCAAAGACAAGCTCCAGTCAACCTATTCCTACAACTCTTACTTCCAAAAGTTAGCTCAACAAGCCAACTACTTCACCCAAGACGCTACTGGCAATGCCAACTTTACAGTCACTGTCGGGAGGGGAGAATATTTTCTACTTGGAGACGATCGGATTGTCTCACAAGATAGTCGCGCTGTTGGTAACTTCAAAAAAGCAGATATAAAAGGCGAAATTGTCTTCCGCTTCTGGCCATTTAGTCGTTTCGGCGGCATGTAAGATTTATTTAGGAGTTGGGCTCAAATCCGACTCCTAAATTTATGCTAATTAGAATAACTAAGCGCAGTGGTTGGGGGACCTGTTTAAGTTGAAAATAAAGCTTGCGGAGCAAGTGTCAAAAGGTCCGGTGGACGTTTTCTGCCTGAGCTTAAAAGTTGGGAGCGAAGGGAACCCTTTATAAACTGTTGTGAGTTCTTTCCCACTCCCTTTTCACATACATCTAAGAGAGAACACTATGTCTGAAGTTTATTTTTCTGGGACCATTGATAGGATTATTTTTGAAAATCCCAGTAATTTTTACAAGATTCTTCTGTTAGAAATTGACGATAGTGACGCTGATTTTGAAGACTACGAAGTCATTGTCACCGGTACGATTGCCGACATCATCGAAGGAGAAGAATATCGTTTTTATGGTCAACTAGTGACCCATCCAAAATATGGCCAACAATTGCAAGTTAGCCGTTACGAGCGGGCCAAGCCGACATCAGCTGGACTGGTCAAGTATTTTTCCAGCGCCCACTTCAAGGGAATTGGGCGAAAAACAGCTGAAAAAATTGTTCAGCTCTATGATGGTGACGATGTCATCGACCAGATTTTAGCTGAGCCTGAAAAATTAAGTCAAATAACAGGCCTTTCCGCTAAAAATCGCCAAGAATTTCTGGACAAACTCCGCATGAATTACGGGACGGAAATGATTTTAGCCAAGTTGGCAGAATATGGCATTCCCAACAAACTCGCCTTTCAAATCCAAGACCTCTACAAAGAAAAAACCTTGGACCTCATCCAGGAAAATCCTTATCAACTGGTCGAAGATGTGCAAGGGATGGGCTTTACCATTGCCGATAAAATCGCTGATAATCTAGGAATTGAAGCCCAATCTCCTCAACGGTTCCGCGCAGGTCTCCTCTTTAGCCTACTCAATCGTTCCATGGAAATGGGTGATACCTATGTTGAAGCACGTGATCTCTTAGAAAACACACTGGAAGTTTTGGAAAAGGCCCGTCCTGTTGAACTAGATCCGGCTGCCGTGGCGGGTGAGCTGACCAATCTCATCAATGAAGGCAAGGTCCGGCAAATTGACACCAAAATTTTTGATAACAGCCTCTTCTTTGCTGAGCAAGGTATTCAGAAAAATCTCAGCCGTCTACTTGAGAAATCAAGTGTTAAAACCTTTCCGCGTGAAGAAATTGAAGCGGCCATCGACCAGCTGGAAATTGAAGCCAGTCTGACCTACGACAGCATTCAAAAAGAAGCTATTATAGAGGCCATCAACAATCCTCTCTTTATCCTGACTGGCGGACCAGGTACTGGTAAGACTACCATTATCAACGGGATTATTGCTATCTACGCGATTTTACACAAGATCAATCTGCAAAAATCCACCAGCGACTGCCCTATCTTACTGGCGGCTCCGACTGGTCGCGCCGCCCGCCGTATGAATGAATTGACAGGTCTACCAAGTGCGACTATCCACCGCCATCTCGGTCTGACTGAAGACGCGACGGAGCCTACGCGTGATGATTATCTAGATGCTGAACTCATCATCATCGACGAATTTTCTATGGTGGATACTTGGCTAGCACATCAGCTCTTCAATCATATCTCTTCCAACAGTCAAGTGTTGATCGTAGGCGACGCAGACCAGCTTCCGTCCGTCAGTCCGGGGCAGGTCTTAGCAGACCTCCTACAGGTTCCTAGTCTGCCCAGTATTAAGCTGGAGAAGATTTATCGTCAATCGGACGACTCCACCATTGTCCACTTGGCCAGTCAGATTCGCCAAGGCAGTTTGCCAGCTGATTTTACCCAGAAAAAGGCTGACCGTTCCTACTTTGAAACAGGAAATGAACAAATCCCAGCTATGGTTGAACGCATTGTTAGCGCAGCTGTCAAGTCAGGTATTCCAGCATCAGAAGTCCAGATATTAGCCCCCATGTACCGTGGCGCAGCAGGCATTGATCAGCTCAATCTCATGGCGCAAGCCCTGCTCAACCCTCTGGCTGAAAACGCACTAGAATTCGCCTACAACGACCAAACCTTCCGTCAAGGCGACCGCGTGATTCACCTCGTTAACGACGCTGAAAGCAATGTCTTTAACGGTGATTTAGGCTACATCACCGACCTCCTGCCTGGCAAGTATACCGACTCCAAGCAGGACGAGATCACCATTAACTTTGACGGCAATGAGATTAGCTATCCTCGTAATGAATGGTACAAGATTACCCTGGCCTACGCCATGTCCATTCACAAGTCGCAGGGGAGCGAGTTTCAGGTAGTCATCCTGCCCATTACCGGTAACAGCCACCGCATGCTCCAGCGCAACCTTATCTATACAGCTATCACTCGCGCCAAAAGTAAGCTTATCCTTCTGGGACAGGTTCGCGCCTTTGGCTATGCCGTAAAAAACGCTGGCACCAGACGCAAGACCTATCTAGTTCCTCGTTTTCTTGGGAAAATGGCAGAGCTGGACAGTCTAAAAACTTCACCAGACGCAACTTCCCCTCAGCCAGCCGATTATCGCCTGACCGAGCAAAACATCCTCACCATTGATCCCATGATTGGAATAACCGAAGAAGATATTGCTCAATTTTTTAAAATCTAAGATACCCACTAATCAAATATTTTCCCCTAAATAGTAAAAATACAAAAACACAAGAGACTCAGAAATAGAGTTCTCTTGCGTTTTTCTTTCTACCCAAAATTCGTTACCGTCACGCCCAGCAGACGAATGCCTTTTGCTGGTTCACCGACCGCCTCAAAAATGTCATGCGCCTGACGCTCGATAACCTCCTCATTTTTAGTGTATTCTTCTAAACTAACGCGTTTGGTCATGGTAGCAAAATCGCCATAGCGTATCTTAATCACCACTGTTTTACCGACCTTGCCATGCTTGTCCAGACTTTGGCTGACGCGTTTGGCTAAACTTGTCAACTCTTTTTTAGCATCTTCTTCCGTATAAAGGAGCTTGGCGTAGGTCCGTTCCTTACCGATGGACTTGCGGACCCGATTGACCTTGACCTTATTTGAAGAAATGCCCCGCGCCTTCCTGTACAAGTCAAATCCGAATCGTCCAAACTTGTCAATCAAGGTCATCTCAGGGATTTCTAACAAATCCTTGCCTGTAAAAACAGCCATATCATGCAACCGTTCGACCGTTTTCTTTCCCACTCCGTGAAATTTTTCAACAGGCATTTCCGACAAAATCTCTACCGCTTCTTCTGGCAAAATCAAGGTCAGACCATGCGGTTTTTCCATATCAGAAGCAATTTTTGCCAAAAATTTATTATAGGAAACGCCAGCTGAAGCTGTCAACTGTAATTCATTCCAGATATCATATTGAATCATTTTAGCCACCTTGACGGCGGACTTGATTCCTAATTTATTATCTGTTACATCCAAGTAGGCCTCATCAATGGACATAGGCTCCACCAAATCCGTATAGCGCTTGAAAATCTCTCGCACCTGCAAGCCAACTGCTTGGTATTTCTCATAATTCCCCGAAATGAAAATCCCTTGCGGACAACGCTCATAAGCCTCCTTAGAAGACATGGCTGAATGTACCCCGAACACACGCGCTTCATAGCTACAAGTCGAGACCACACCCCGACCACCCGTCTGCCGCGGATCTCTTGCAATGATAACGGGTTTTCCTTTCAATTTCGGATTGTCTCTTTGCTCAATGGCAGCAAAAAAGGCATCCATATCGATATGAATGATTTTTCGTGATGTGTCATTGATCAAAGGAAAAATTAACATAAAGCCTCCGTTTTCTCCTATTATACTCTACTTCCCACTAAAATACCGGATTTGAAAACAGGGGAAATTCATGAAAAACATTGTAAGTTTTTGTAAATTTTTTCAATATTTTTTCAGGAGTTTTGACCTTGTAGAAAGTGTTTACAAGTGGTATAATGAAAGCATTAAAAGTGTTTGCAACACTTAATAAGAAGGAGAAACCTCATGTCAACAAAGGTTAAAACTAAAAATGTAACTGAAGACATTTTCGCCCAAGCCTGGGAAGGATTTGCAGGTACTGACTGGCAAGAAAAAGCTAGCGTATCACGTTTTGTTCAAGCAAACTACACACCATATGATGGTGATGAAAGCTTCCTTGCAAGTGCAACTGAGCGTTCACTCAAAATTAAAAAAATCGTAGAAGAAACAAAAGCTCGCTACGAAGAAACTCGTTTCCCAATGGACACTGATCGTGCAGCATCTATAGCTGACATCCCAGCTGGTTACATCTCAAAAGAAGACGAATTGATTTTCGGTCTTCAAAATGATGAACTCTTCAAACTTAGCTTCATGCCAAAAGGTGGTATCCGTATGGCTGAAACTACTTTGACAGAAAACGGCTACACTCCAAACGAAACATTACATGAAATTTACACAAAACACGTAACTACTGTTAACGACGGTATCTTCCGTGCTTACACTTCAAATATCCGTCGCGCTCGTCACGCTCACACTGTAACTGGTCTTCCAGATGCTTACTCACGTGGACGTATCATCGGTGTTTATGCTCGTCTTGCTTTGTACGGTGCTGAATACTTGATGGAAGAAAAAGTTGCTGACTGGAATGCAGTAAAAGAAATCAACGAGGAAACTATCCGCCTTCGTGAAGAAATCAACTTGCAATACCAAGCATTGCAACAAGTTGTTCGCCTTGGTGACCTTTACGGCGTTGACGTTCGTAAACCAGCCATGAACGTAAAAGAAGCTATCCAATGGGTAAACATCGCCTTCATGGCAGTATGTCGCGTTATCAACGGTGCTGCTACTTCACTTGGTCGTGTACCAATCGTTCTTGATATCTATGCAGAACGTGACTTGGCTCGTGGTACATTTACCGAAAGCGAAATCCAAGAATTTGTTGACGACTTCGTTATGAAACTTCGTACAGTAAAATTCGCTCGTACAAAAGCTTACGATGCACTTTACTCAGGTGACCCAACATTCATCACAACTTCAATGGCTGGTATGGGTGCTGACGGTCGTCACCGTGTAACGAAGATGGACTACCGCTTCCTCAACACTCTTGACAACATCGGTAACTCACCAGAACCAAACTTGACTGTTCTTTGGACTGATAAATTGCCATACAGCTTCCGTAAGTACTGTATGAAAATGTCACACAAACACTCTTCTATCCAATACGAAGGTGTGACTACAATGGCTAAAGACGGTTACGGTGAAATGTCATGTATCTCATGCTGTGTATCACCACTTGACCCAGAAAACGAAGATGCACGTCACAACATCCAGTACTTCGGTGCTCGTGTAAACGTCTTGAAAGCTCTTCTTACTGGTATCAACGGTGGTTACGACGATGTACACAAAGACTACAAAGTATTTGACATCGACCCAATCACTGACGAAGTTCTTGACTTCGAAACAGTTAAAGCTAACTTTGAAAAATCTCTTGACTGGTTGACTGACACTTACGTAGATGCCTTGAACATCATCCACTACATGACTGACAAGTACAACTACGAAGCAGTTCAAATGGCCTTCTTACCAACTAAACACCGCGCTAACATGGGATTCGGTATCTGTGGTTTCGCAAATACTGTTGATACATTGTCAGCTATCAAGTATGCTACAGTTAAAACTATCCGTGATGAAAACGGCTATGTTTACGACTATGAAACAACTGGTGACTACCCACGTTGGGGGGAAGATGACCCACGTTCAAACGAATTGGCTGAATGGTTGATTGAAGCTTATACTACTCGTCTTCGTAGCCACAAACTTTACAAAGACGCTGAAGCAACTGTATCACTTCTTACAATCACTTCAAACGTTGCCTACTCTAAACAAACTGGTAACTCACCTGTTCACCGTGGTGTATACTTGAACGAAGATGGCACAACTAACTTGTCACAACTTGAGTTCTTCTCACCAGGTGCTAACCCATCAAACAAAGCTCGTGGTGGTTGGTTGCAAAACTTGAACTCACTTGCAAGCCTTGACTTCTCATATGCTGCTGATGGTATCTCATTGACTACTCAAGTATCTCCAAAAGCTCTTGGTAAAACATTCGATGAGCAAGTAACAAACTTGGTAACAATCCTTGACGGTTACTTTGAAAATGGTGGTCAACACGTTAACTTGAACGTTATGGACTTGAAAGATGTCTATGAAAAAATCATGGGCGGTGAAGATGTAATCGTTCGTATCTCTGGTTACTGTGTAAACACTAAATACCTCACACCAGAACAAAAAACTGAATTGACTCAACGTGTCTTCCACGAAGTTCTTTCAATGGACGACGCTGCAGAAGCACTTTCAGCTAACTAATCCAAAAGCACTCCTTGCGGAGTGCTTTTTCTTATCTTCAAAAAGAGTGTGTGACAAAAATCGTGATTTCGTAGAAATCGATTTTGTAGTCACACCTCCGCACAGTTGAGTAGAGCTCTAATATGTTGCTAAATCAACTTTTATAGCTCACTCAACCACTGCGTTAAAGTGTTATTTGTATAAAAGTTTAAGAACTTGAGACATTTGTCCCAAGTTCTCATAGATTTGCTTTAATGACATCCCGCAACTCTCTGCATTTTTCTATCCAGAGCGGACGATCATCATAATTGTAGGTCCGATTGGTTAGGAAAATAGCTGCTTTTTGTGCTTTGCGATTAACCATGATAAAGGGACCTGTGTAGCCGGTATGGTCCAACCATTCTCCTTCATCAATATTCCAGACAATGGAGCGCGGCTTGTCCGTACTGAGATTGGTCGCCAAATCTGCCGCAAATTCCTCCTGTAAATAATGCAATAGAAAGATTTCTAGGTCGTTGATGGTTGAAAACAGACCTGCTGAACCACAGTGTACTCCCAAGACCCTCGCTTTAGGGTCATGTACAATACCAGCTGGCTGTTCCTTAACAGTTGCTACAGCCCCTGGTCGTAGTCCAAAACTAGTTTCTGTCATTCCCCACGGTTCAAAAATCTTATCCTGCAAAATCTTATCCAAAGATTGACCATATAAGTCCTCTACCATAAATCCTAGGAGAATCAAGTTGACATCTGTGTACTTGAAAGACTTGTCCTCGGTCACTGTCAAACTGTGCATAGCAGACTTAAGCTCAGCTGCATTTAGCTGATCCCGATTCGGGATATAGGGATGAATGCCAGATGTATGAGTAATCAGCTGGCGAATGGTTACACTGCTATCTTCAAAGGCGGGATAGTAGGTCTGAAAAGACTGATCTAGCTCAACTCTACCTTCTTGGATTAGCTCAATCAATACTGTTCCGACACCGACTACCTTTGACACAGACGCCAAATCATAAACCATACCTTGGCTGGTTGGCAAATCATCCTCAGCATTACCAAGGTAATATTCCTGCCAAGCGCCGTCAGAAAAGAGAGCCAAAGAGGCTCCCGGATAGAGGTTGTCAGCTATCTGTTGCTGAATTTTGTCAAGAATCTTTTGTCTCATTTTTCAAACCACAACTCAATACCACTTGGATCAGTCGCTTGAATAAAGGTCTCTTTCTTATCTTTAAAGAAATCTCCCTGAAGTTTCCCTTCTAAATCAGTCCAATCCATATCGGCTGCAACTTTGAAACGAAGACTATCCAAATCCCAAGTACTATCTGCCGGCGCTAGCAAATCTTCTCCTTCGGCTTCTTGGAAGCTAAGAACAGACTGATCTGGTAAGATTTGGTCATAAAAAGTACGACTATTATCTGCTTGAGGGCTGTTGATGATAATCTTTTCCACTGTAAAAGCTGTCAATCCAGAAAAGTCTGCTGTTTTCTTAAAGTCAACAGGTGGCAAGATTTCTTTTAAAGCAGCGATATCCTCTTCCCCATGAAGAAGAAAAGTATCTTTTTCTGGCGTTACTGTTTCAAAGGCGTAGCCGTTTTTTCCTTGGAATAGTTTGGTGAATCGGCTACCACGCGCCAAAAGTGCTTCAACTTCTAAGGTATTTTCAACCTTGATGATAATTTTTGCCAGTTTTTTTAGCCCTTTAACTGCACGCGTACGCATACTAGGTGACTCAATTAAAACAAGCTGGCTTTCTTTATACCCATGCCCACTAAATTCTGCAAAGGGTCCATCTTCTAAAATAGTCTTCAACCCTAAATCTTGCTCAAAAAAATCTTGGTTCATTGAACGATTATTCACCCGTAAGGCTGGAACTATTTTTTCTGAATCTATATACATGTCTTTCTCCTTCGGTTCATACCATTCTATTGTAAAGGAAAATTCTGTATTTGACAAATATTTATACACAATTTCAAGCCATAAAGAAGATGCAAACTTTTTTGTGAGGGCCTATATTTTCTTACTTCCAACCTACTTTCCTAAGAAGAGCATAGAAAAAGAAGCCGAAATAGAAATCCCTAGCTTCTCCTTTATATTCTTATGCGTACAAGAGTTTGAAAAGTGCTACTGCAGCAATACTTGCAAGGATAGGTGCCACAACTGGTACCCATGCATACCACCATTTTGAATCCGCTTTGGCTTGACCAAGTACAGAAACTGGCAAGATGTAGTGAAGGATACGTGGACCAAGGTCACGAGCTGGGTTAAGGGCTGGGCCAGTAGGACCACCAAGAGCAGCTACAAGAGCCATTACCAAGAAACCAAGTGCCAAGTGAGCAACGTTAAGTCCTGGGCTGATATAGTGATTTAATTGCATTGAAGTCGCTTTATCTGTAAGATCTGCACCTTGTGAAGTAACGTATTTCAATACTTCAGCACCGAAGTAGTTTTTAGTCAATGCCATTGCGCCGAAGAACAAGACAAATGAACCAAAGAATTCGTTCAAGAAACCGTTAATCCATGCAGCTTTACGGCTTTCTTTTGTACCGTCGTCAACCGCTGAGATTGTTGAGAATGAGCCCAAGATGTGGTTAGAGTTCTCAGTTTTCAAGAAATAAGGGCGGTAAACACCAACAACGACTGCTTGACCAGCAATTGCTCCAAGAATTTGAGCTGCGATGTAACCTGGTACCATGCTCCATTTAAAGTAACCTGAAACAGCCAAACCGATTGTGAAAGCTGGGTTGATATGGTTACCTGAAACATTACCAAACATAAGAGCTGGCATCATAACGGCAAGACCATAACCAAGGGCAATCACAATCCAACCTGAGTTGTTTCCTTTGGTACCTTTAAGGTCAACGTTGGCAACAGCACCATTTCCCAAGATGATGAGAAGGGCAGTTGCAAGAAATTCTGTAATGTACTTAATATGTACTGCTACGTCCATTTTTTGAGTATCCTCCAATATTTTTTAGACAATCCTTATTTTATCAGCTATAATGGGTTATGTAAAGGAAATACTCAAGATTAGGAGAATGTATGCGTTTTAATCAATTTTCATATATCCAATTCACCAAAGAAAGAATGCTAGAAGAGTTAGCCAAGCTCGGCTTTAACTTAGCAGAGGCTCGTTCTGACAAGGAAAACTTTGAACACTTCGTCCGTAAAACCTTCTTTTTAACAGAAGACACAGACACTGCCTTGGCAAATTTGTTGGCAGATTGGGAAACTGACCTCTTAACCTTTTTCCAATCAGACCGTCCTTTAACTGACAACATCTTCTATCAAGTCGCTTTTCAGTTATTGGGATTTGTGCCAAATTTTGACTACACAGATGTAGAGGAATTTCGTCAAAAATCCGGCTTCCCTATCATCTTTGGAGATATCATTAATAATCTCTACCAACTTCTCAATACTCGCACCAAATTTGGCTCACTCTTAGTCGAACAATTGGTCAGCGATAACTTGATTCCAGAAGACAATGATTACCACTTCTTTAATGGTAAATCCTTGGCAACTTTCTCAACCAATCAAGCTATTCGTGAAGTGGTCTATGTCGAAACGCCTGTCGACACTACAAAATCTGGCCAAACAGACATTGTAAAGGTTTCTATCCTTCGTCCAACTTACACTGGAAAAGTACCTGCTGTCATTACAAACAGTCCCTATCACCAAGGAACTAACGACAAAGCTAGCGACGATGCACTCCATAAAATGGAAGGAACATTAGCGCAAAAAGCTACTGGTCAAATCACCCTAGAAGAACCAAGTTTTGAAACATTGCCTGCTGATGAACGTGAGCTACCCATTTCTAAGGCAACTGAAAAATTAGGACATATTTCATCCTACTCTCTCAACGACTATTTCTTGGCACGTGGATTTGCCAGCATTCATGTATCGGGCGTGGGCACACTCGGCTCAACTGGTTATATGACCTCTGGTGACTATCAACAAGTAGCTGGCTACAAGGCAGTCATTGACTGGCTCAACGGTCGCGCACGCGCCTACACATCTCACAAACGTGATAAGATCGTCCTTGCTGACTGGGCAAATGGAAAAGTTGCAACTAGCGGAATTTCCTACCTAGGAACCATGTCCAATGCGCTGGCTACCACTGGTGTTGAGGGACTGGAAGTCGTTATCGCCGAAGCAGGAATCTCCTCTTGGTACGACTACTACCGTGAAAACGGCCTAGTCACTAGTCCTGGTGGATACCCTGGAGAGGACTTGGATAGCTTAACTGCTCTGACTTATTCTAAGAGCCTACAGGCAGGAGATTTCTTAAAGAATAAAGCGGATTACCAAGCTGGTATCAGTGCTGAGCGTGCCCAACTAGACCGCGAGTCAGGAGGCTACAACCAATACTGGCACGACCGTAACTACCTCCTCAATGCGGATAAGGTGCGTTGCGAAGTGGTCTTTACCCATGGTTCACAAGACTGGAATGTTAAACCACTCCACGTTTGGAATATGTTTCATGCTCTACCTGCAAGTGTCAATAAACATCTCTTCTTACATCACGGCGCCCACGTTTACATGAACAACTGGCAATCCATTGACTTCCGCGAATCCATGAATGCCCTTCTTAGTCAGAAATTGCTGGGCTACGAAAATGACTATCAACTACCTACTGTCATCTGGCAGGACAATAGTGCTGAGCAAGCTTGGACAAGTTTGACAGATTTTGCGGGTAGCCAACAGAAAGAATTTGCGCTTGGAAGTAGTCAAAAGGAGATTCAAAACCGCTATCCGGAAGAAGATTTTACTCGCTATGGCAAGGCTTATCTTAGCTTCCACCAAGACCTCTGGAATGACAAGGCCCATCAGATTACCATTGACCTGCCGATTGAGGAAGATATTCACCTCAATGGCCGCGCAACACTTCACCTCCGTGTCAAATCAAGCGTCAACAAGGGCTTGCTTTCTGCGCAGATCCTTGATTTTGGGGCTGCTAAACGACTAACAGCCATTCCAACCGTCAAAGAACGTAGTAAGTTAGATAACGGTCGTTTCTACGCTCAGGAAAATCTAACTGAATTACCATTTGTGGAAACGCCACATCGTCTGGTTACCAAAGGCTACCTCAACCTGCAAAACCGTAGCGATCTTTTGACCATTGAAGAAGTCAAGGCTGATGAATGGATGACTCTAACTTGGGAGTTGCAACCAACAATTTACAAGCTGGTAAAAGGAAGTACCCTACGCGTTACCCTCTACACCACAGACTTCGAAGTCACCGTCCGCGACAATAGTGACTGGACTATTTCCGTAGATTTGGAGCAATCTCGCTTAGAACTCCCAACAATCTAACAGTATGTGTAACAAAAATCGTGATTTCATAGAAATCGATTTTTCCCAGACTATTTCACTGTATTAGAGTCCACTCAGCAGTGGTTACCTCTCTAAAAACCAAAAAACTTGAGACTTTTGTCCCAAGTTTTTTTGCCGCATCAATACTGGTCAAAATGATGATAGAGATGTTCTAAGGCTTGGATTTCTTCCTGAAGGCGTTGACCAATGGTTGTATCCTTAACCAAAATACGGTGCGTTGCTTCTTCTACCAAACGCTGAGTAGACAAGACATCCCCACCATTTTCCAAGACCTTATCCACTCCCTCAAAAGGCTGGTGAGCCACTAGCTGCAGTCCATAGGAGTTGTAGACTAGCGTATAGCCAGCCAGCCCTGTTTTTTTCTGATATCCTTTGGCAAAACCACCATCAATCACCAGCATCTTCCCATCAGCCTTAATCGGAGTTTCTCCCGCCTTTTCCTTAACAGGCGTGTGCCCATTGACAATATGTCCATCACGACCAAGCCCAAATTCGTCCAGAATTCGATCACATATCTGAACTTGATTTCGTAGGGCAAAATAAGGATTTTTCTCCTCATGGTGAGTCCTTTTATCTGCGATATAATACCGTTCAAAGGTCGTCATCGCCTGTTTGCCAAAGAGAGACGAGGTCTCCCCAATCCACAGATACCAAAAAAGATCTGTCACAAGGTCATCAGAAACTTCAGGTTGACGATACGATTGACGGATACTCTTCTCATAGAAATCCAACAAAGCTCGACCAGCTAAATTTTCCCCATTCAGACGCAATGATTTAAAATCTCCATTGGTATGAAGGGGAATACAGCCGTGATAGAGTAGTTGTCCATTGTAGACACGATACATATTCCCTTTGGCAAAAAGAAAGTCCACATGGCGCTTGAGCCGTTCAGAAGTCTGAAAAGCTGTCAAAAGTTGCTGAATGAGTTGCTCTTCTTCCTCCGACAAGGCAAATGGCTGCGCTGGATTGATGCAGGAAGTTGTAAAATCCTTAAGCGGATAGGACCCGCTGTCCAAATCAATCTCACCTGTCTCATAATTTATTTTAGTCAGCAGTTGACGATGTTCTAAGAGAAATTCCGGCCTACGGTCAATGAGCTGGTGCTCTAGTTTGAATTGTAGAACTGCCGTTGCCTGCTGCAATTGATTGAGCAAATCTTCTTCTTCTTGGCTAATGAATCCTTCATCCAAGATTGGTGTAAAACTTGGTAAGGGAGCATAATGTGCCTGACTATAAGCAATTAGCTTCCGCAGATTGATCCCATATCGGTCTTCAATCAGGTCGATATTATTGTAGCGAGCGGCAATTCGGATAACATTGATCATGCAGAGTGAAGAGCCCGCCATTGCCCCCATCCAGGTAATATCATGGTTTCCCCACTGGATATCTACCGAACGTAGCTGACAAAGGCGGTCCAGTATCTTATCAGGTTCAGGACCACGGTCGTAAATATCGCCCACTACATGCAAGTGGTCAATGGTCAAATTTTGAATCAGATAGGCTAATGCAATGGCCAAATCATCTAGTTGCCTCAGCTGACGAACCTTCTTGATAATGGTTTTAAAATAGTCTGCCTTATCGTGACGACGCTCAATCTCAGCCAATAGCTCCTCGATGATATAGGCAAATTCTTGTGGCATGGCCTTACGAATTTTGGAGCGAGTATACTTGCTTCCGATAGAATGAAGAATCTGAATAAGGACAGGCAAATAGCTTTCGAGATAATCCTCCAACTGACGAACAGACCGTTTCTGACTTTCCAGCGCCAGCTTTTCCTCTGGATAAAACAGAAAAACAGCTATATCATCAAGAACCGTCTGATCAATACCATGGTCCACAAAACAGTCCCTAACCTTGTCTTTGAGCGACCCCGAGGCACTCCGCAAGATAGAGTCAAAAGCATCATACTCCCCGTGCAAATCGGATACAAAATATTCCGTTCCCTTGGGCAAATGACGAATGGCTTCAAGGTTAATCAACTCGGTTAAAACCGCTGTCTTGGTAGGAAATTTTTCCTTCAAGAGCTGGTAATAAGACTGCATAGACAACTCCTTTCTGGGGAAAGGTTATTGAAAGCGGAGCTGGTAAGAATAAAAGGCACTGTCTTGGGCAGGAATCATACGAACATTGTCCTTGTGTTCAAAAATATCATCCTCATCCATAAATGTTGAGGCACCACTCGTAGGTTCTAGGGCAATAAATGGACCACCCTTGGCCGACCAGACTAAGATATTGGCAAAATCTTGACAAATTAAGGTAACTGAATGCGGGCTCTTTGAACTGCGCAGAGTAACCTCCTTGGACTGAGCATGGTCAAAGACCAAGGCATCTTCCGAAAAGAGGTCATGTGTCAGAGCAATGTGTCGTCTGTCAAAATCCAGGACCTGACGATTTTCTCTATCCAACAAGCCTTTTTCTAAAATTGGGCTAGGCAATTCTTTCCTTTCCTCTTGCTCAAATTCTACCATATAATCCTCAAATTGCAAGGATTTATCTAATGGACAGTTGAAGGCTGGGTGTCCACCAATGAAAATTGGTATAGGTCTTTTTTCTAAATTGTTTACGATGTAATTTACTTGGATTTGCTGACCAACTAACTGATACTGCAAGAATAATTTGAAGGCAAATGGATACTGAGCTAGCATTTCCTGATCAGCTGTGATCGAGAAGATAATTTCACTGTCTGTTTGCTTTTCAAGAACAAATTCACGTTTGCGGACAATGCCGTGACGAGGCATACGAATAGTCTGTCCATCTTCTGTTTGTGCGGTATTGTTGCGTAAACTGCCACAGATTGGAAAAAGAACAGGCGCTTGACCAGCCCAATATTGTGGGTCAGCCTGCCAAAGGTATTCTAGTCCCTCATGGTTTTTAATAGAGGTTAACTGACCTCCTAAAGAATCAAAAGTTACGATTAAATCTTGATTTTCTAACGTATATTTCATAAAAATTTCCTTTATTTTACTTCTTCTACAGTCACTTGAGCATGTATATTGTCCAAGATTTCTGGGTCAAAATTGCCAGTAAATGGGGAAAGGGCGTTAGCTGTTCCTACCGCAATGGCGAACTTGAGACAATCCACTGGAGAATAATTACGCTCCAAAGCCACAGCAAAAGCCCCTACCATGGAGTCTCCACAGCCAACCGTGTTGACAGGATCAATCTTTGGCGGACGACCTTGATAGACCTTACCAGCGTGCAAGAGAACTGCTCCCTCACCTCCCAGTGAGATAAGAACATATTCAATGCCTTGGTCAACTAGCTTTTGACCATAAGTGATAACGTTCTCGGTGGATGAAATGGTCACATCAAAGAGCGCCTCTAACTCCTCTTGATTGGGTTTCACCATAGTTGGCTTAGCCAACAGACCTTCCTTGAAAGAAGCCCCGCTAGAATCCAAAATAACCCGTTTCCCAGCTGCCTTAGTTTCTGCAATCAAAGTGCCATAAATGCTTGGACTGACGCCTTTGGGTAAACTACCTGAAATGGTAACAATGTTTGTCTGATCTAACAATTGACGGAAATTGTCCAAAAAAGCCAATTCTTCTTCAGCCGAGACGGTAAAACCTGGCTCCAAAAACTCAGTGGATGAAAACTTGTCTTCCAAGATATTGATACAAGAACGTGTTTCCCCTTGCACCCAAGTAAACTGCGAAGCAATCTGGTCTTGTTCTAAGAGAAATTCCAGATATTTACCATTAAAGCCTCCTAGAAAACCTGTTGCAAGAACAGGCTGACCGCAGAGATTGACAATTTTTGTGACATTGAGCCCTTTACCACCAGCTGTGTTGCGGACTTCCTTAACCCGCATGACTATGCCTGGATTTAGTATACCATCTAGGACATAGGCCTTGTCAATAGAGGCATTTAGGGTAACTGTTGTTATCATGATAATCCTTTCTATATCAAAAGGAGTTGTGCTCAAGTCCAACTCCTAAATTTATTTAAGCTAAAATTGCAAGACGCAGTGGTTGATTGGCATCTTTGTTCGCTTTTCAAGCTTCAAAGATAGCCTAATCAACTGTGCGGGGGTGGGAGAGAAAAGGTCCAGTGGACGTTTTCTGCCTGAGCTTAAAAAATAAGGGAGCGAAGGGAACTCTTTGTTGATTGCTATGAGTTCTTTCCCACTTCCCCTGTATTTTCTATCAAATTGGAGTTGCTAATTCTTCAACCAGATTAGCCAATTCTGTAATATTTTCCTTGCCTTGACTTTGGAACCACTCTACAGCTGCAGCTACACCAGATTCTTGGTAAACGGCTGTACCACCAGCCCATGTAGCACGACCGCAGAGCACACCATTAAAGGTGGAACCACTTTCCTTAGCAAAGCGAAGGGTCTGGCGGAAAAGGTCTGCGCTGACACCCGCACTTAGGTAGATATATGGCAAGTTGGTTGCGTCTGCTTGTTCCTTGTAAAAGGCTGCCGCTTCTTCCTTAGTATGTACTATATCATCTGAAAATCCTTCAACAAAATTCATGTCAACTGGCACTTCAACCTTGAGAACCGCTACATTGTAGCGTGGGTCTGCATAGGCTTTCATGGCTTCGATCACCTTGTGTGGTTTTACCTTAGCGTATTCTTTCTTGTCAGTGATGTTTGCGTCGTAGCTCACCAACTCAAGAAAGAATGGCAGATCTTCCGCAGCACATTCTGAACCGACACGCTCTACAAGAGCTTTCTTGACATCATTAATCTCGTCAGATTCATCCACATCCACATAAACCAAGAGTTTGATGGCATCCGCACCTGCTTCTTTGAGGCGCTTCACGCTAACATTGTCAATCAAATCTGGAAAACGACCTGGTGTGTTGGCATCATAACCCGTTTTTTCATAAGCCATGATGAGACCACAGTTGGCATCTTTCTTGCCAGCTGCAGGCAAACCATACTCAGGGTCTAAGAGAATTGAACTAGCATAAGGTGTCAGATTTTCAGAAACCAAAACCTTGAAAGACTCCAATTCTTCCTGACTGGCATCTGCGCCCAACATGCGACGAAGGGCTCCACGCTGGTCAATCGCCAAGGCTGAAATAATCCCATTTTTTGTTGTTAATTTTTCTAAACTTACCATTTTTAGTTTCTCCATTTATATTTTTCAAATAATAGTATGCAATTGTTTAGGGTAAAGAATGGATAATAACCCCTTCCACGACACGGTTAACGGTACCAGTTGGCGATGGTGTGTCCGGTAAATTTTTGCATTTTAGGGCTGTCATAATGGCAAAGGTTTGTCCAAAGATGATGTATGGGAAGGTCAAGAGTGCATCTGGAAGAGACTCACCACCTGCTGCCAGGACAAAGGTTGGCACCTGCGTTTGCGGAATTTCTGTTGCGGACAGGGCTACGATACGGCGAACGATACCGTCATTTTGCACTTCGTTAAGCAGGTCGATATCATACTGTTTGGTATAGGCATGGTTTGACATAAACTCAATGACAATCGTTTCTTCATTGATGAGGGATTTTGGTCCATGACGGAAACCAACTGGGCTTTCATACATGGTAGCAATCTGACCCGCTGTTAATTCCAAAATCTTGAGCTGGGCTTCATGGGCAACGCCAAACAATCCACCTGCACCAAGGTAAATCACTCGTTCAAAATCTTGGTTCACCAATTCTTGGATATAGTCTTCACGGTCCAAGACATCTTGACCCAAGCGAGCAATGGTCTCAATCCAGATAGCTTTTTCTTCTTGACTTACTGTAGAAAATACCAGTAAGGCTGTCAAGGTCATACAAGAATAGCTACCTGTCATAGCAAAGCCACCATCATTTGAACCCGCTGGTTGCAAGAGCAAGAGAGTCTTGTCATCTTCCGGAGCTAGCAAGGCTAATTTCCCATCTGCTGCACAAGTGATGAAAATCTGATAGCAGTCTTGGACAATTGTTTTCACGTGCTCAACCGCTGCTAAACTTTCTGGAGAATTTCCGCTGCGCGCAAAGGAGACCAAAATGGTTGGAAGATCCGCTTGAAGGTAGTCCTGTGGACGAGTGACCAATTCCGGAGAAGACACGGATAAGAAACGAATTTTCCGTAAATCATTGACTTGATTCAAGTGATTGACAATACTTTGTCCGACAAATTCAGATGTTCCGGCACCTGTAAAAATAACCTGTACAAAGTCGTGCTTAGCCTGAATGTCCGTCAAAAATCGCTCAATTTCTGGTAACTTGGCTTGATACAAGTCCCAAGCCTCACGCCAGAGACCAGGTTGTTGGTAGATTTCAGGAACAGTGATAATGGCGCCCAAGCGCTCTAATTCCTCTTTTGGCAAGTGAAACATAGTATTCCTCCTCTAGTGGTTATAACCAGTTTTCTTTTATTGTACTCCAAAAGATATCAATCGTCAATAGAAAATCTATTAATATATAAAGCACCCTATAACTTCCCCCTTTGGATAGTAAAAAGAAGCTGGAAAACTATTCCAACTTCTACTTCATTCTTATCATCCGCCCAATATTTCCAGCTACAAAACGAATATTCTCCAGAGTTGTCTCTTTTTCCATAGCTTCAGATAGAGATTGGACCCTAGTCTGGATAGAAAAGACGGCTTGAAAGTCAGCATAGATAGATAAGTCAGCCTCACCAATCGCTCCACAAAGAGCAATGGTGGGGCAATGATATTTCTTAGCCAATCTAACAAGGCTGACTGGAACCTTGCCCTGAAATGACTGCCTATCCAAATGTCCCTCGCCCGTAATCACTACATCAGCTTGGACAAGCTTCTCCTCCAAACCAATCAGGTCAGCAATACTAGCAAATCCCGACTGCAGGCGACCACCTAAGAGGAGGATAGCTCCTCCAAGACCACCGGCTGCTCCGCTACCAGCCTGAGCCTGCAAATCCAATCCTTGTTCTACCCTTATCTTTTCCACAAAAGCTAGCGCACGCGCATCCTCCCTCTCTATCTGCTCAGGACTACCGCCTTTTTGCGGACCAAAAATCCGAGCGTAGCCATCTGGACCGGCGTAAGGATTCCTTACGTCCGTCAGACCAATCAATTCTACCTGTTCAAATAAGACAGTCTGTCCGGTCAATTTCTCCAAAAAACCACGTCCGCCATCAGAAGTTCCGGTCCCACCCAAGGTCAGAAAAATCTGTTGACAACCTCGGCCAAGTGCATCTAAAACGAGATTAGCCAGACCAGCTGAAGAAGCCTGTTCAAATGTTTCTGGACTCGGTGAAATCTTGTCAATTCCGAGAAGACTAGCTGTCTCAATAAAAGCCCTATTTTCAGACAGCAAGTAAGTTACTTCTCTTGGATTCCCCAGTAAATCAGGTGCCTCCAGAGTTACAAATTCACCAGAAAGAGCCTGATAGAGAGACTCCAGAGTCCCTTCACCACCATCTGCAATAGCTACCGTATCGACCTGCATATCTGGAACTGCTGCCATCAAGCCCTCCTTGACAGCTTGATTGAGCTCAGATGATGTCGCCGAACCTTTAAATGAATCAATGGCAACTAAAACACGCATAGGACACCTCCTTTTCTTCTATTATAGCACAGCAAAAAGAGGCTGGACCACGGTCCAAGCCTCCTATTTTTTTTTCAAAGTATGCACCAATAAACCAATGACAAAACCAACTACCGCGAAGGAAACCCAACCGAGGGAATAAGCCCCTAGTGGGACAACCTTCTCAAAGAAATGAGCAATCGTTCCTGGCATTTTGAACAGACCAGTCATCCCTGCTAAGGTATTCAAGGCATCATAGAGCCCTGCTAGGAAAGTCCAAGCAATCGTCCAACGATAGACAACTGGATCCTGCTGGAACCATTTTCCACCTATAGCTAGAAGGATAATCGCCACTGTCAGAGGATAAAGCAAGAAGAGAACCGGCAAAGACCACTTGATAATCTCAGACAGACCGCCAAAGTAGAACGTTGCTGCAATCGCTGTAAAAATGGTCGCCCAAACCACATGAGAAACCTTAGGCACTAGCTTATGGAAATACTCCGCACAAGCCGTAATCAAGCCCGTCGCCGTCGTAATACATGCTAAGAAAATAACGACACCCAACACCGCACGACCGATAGCTCCCAAGTAAAAATGAGATGCCTGACTAAGCACATGACCGCCGTCAATAACTTGCCCCTTGAGTTGGAAATTTCCCGCTGTAAAATCGAACAAACTTTGAGAAGTCGCACCAATCCGAGCCACAAAGATATAAACCAAGGCAAGAAGAAGGCTAGCAACAATCCCCGACTTAAGCGTAATTCCTGCTATTTCTTGGTTGCTCTTAGCACCGAATACTTTAGCAGAATTGATGACAACAATAGAGAAAGCCAAAGAAGCCAAGGCATCCATTGTCCCATAGCCTTGAATCAGTCCTGCAATCAAAGGAAGATCGGCAAAAGCATCACTGGTTGCTGCTGACGCATTGTGAGCGGCTCCCATATTTCCAGCAGGATTGAGGAAGGAAGCCACTACCAAGACAGCTAATACAAAGAGCAAGGTCGGTGTCAGGTATTTCCCAATACGATCCGCCATTTTACTAGGCCGAATAGCTAACCAGTAAGAAATGCCAAAAAAAATGAGGGCATATATCACTTTAACCGCCATAGATGAGCCAAAAATAGGCTCAATCCCAATCGAATAAGATGTCGCTCCTGTCCGTGGAATCGCAAAGAAAGGGCCGATAGACAGATAAAGTGCTACGGAAAAGCAAAGAGCGTACAGTTTCGATACAGGACGTGAGATGGACTCCGCATCTTCTGTCCCCGTATAGGCAATGGCTGCTACTCCCATTAAAGGCAGGGTAACTGCTGTCAAGCAAAAACCCAAGACAGCCAACCAGACATTACTCCCTGCATAAATCCCTAAATAAGCTGGAAAAATTAAATTTCCTGCACCAAAAAAGAGGGCAAACAGCATGAGCCCAATAGTTATATAAGCTGTAAACGACGTTTTATATTTCATTCTATTCTCTTTTCTAGACTAATTAACTTCTCCATTCTAGCAGACTGAGTCACTAAATTCAAGGAAAACGAGGCTAGAACTCTATCCAGCCTCACTTTCTCATGCTTTAAAATTGTATTGTTCGCAAAGAGCATCTAGATCAGCGTTGACCTTGGCTATCGTATCATCGTCTCCAACCTTGAGATTGTTTTGACGGTCGAAAAGAGCATCGACGGCATCTGAAATTTTTTGTTTGACATCGCCATCTTCCATTTCTTCTGCCACTTTCAAGGCTGCCCAAAGGCGTTCTTCCAAGGCATCCATTTCTGGACCTCTTACCTTTTTGTCATCCTCCTCATCGTAGCCACCGATATCATAGAGCCCTGTTGGTCCCTCTTCTTCTGCTTCTGCGCCAGCATTTGCCGCTTCTTCAGGCTCTTCATCTGGAGAAAAATTGCCAGCCTCAGGGTCGCTCGGGCTGACCCCGTGTCCATAGTCACTACTGTGCCCCCAACCTTCCTTTTTAGGCAATTCATCTGGGTGAGCAACGTAGTACTTAACCGTCGCAAAGAAGTCTGCTAGACTATAGCCTTCTGGGGCAGAATAGAGCTTGCTGTCAAACCAGTCAAACTTGATATTGTGGTAATGATCCATATGAGGAATAATCAAATAATCTCCTGAAACTTTGACCGTATAAGCCGCATTGTAACTCATTTTTTCCACTGGAACAATCTTAGCTGGTGCTACTCTATCGAAGATTTTTTTAGCTGTCAAATCTTCTGGTAATTTATCAGCAGCAACCTCGTCCGAAGTTTCCTCTTCTTTGTGAATAGCTGAGTCGGTTCCCCAACCGGATTTCTTAGGGCGCTTATCAGGATTTTCCAGGTAATACTTGGCTGTCGCTAAAAATTCTTCTAAGCTGTAAGTCTTGTCATTATCTGTCAGTAACTCTGGTTCCTCATCAAACCATTTGAGTTGAACATAGTGATAATGGTCGATATGCGGGATAACAAATGTTCCATCTTTGTATTCAGTCGCTTGAGCAATTCCAAAGAGCAGATCCTCTGGTGCAATAAGGGCCGCTGGTTTAACCGATTCATAAATCTCCTGTGCAGTCCGTCCTGTTGTTGCTGGACTAGCAGGTTTTTCATATGATTTACCAGCCAAGAAATCCTCTGCTGCCTTGCGTTCAGCAGGTGACAAATCTTTCTTAGGTACCCAATGTTCATGCATCATATGTGGAATGATGTAGGCATCCCCCAAGTCTTCCTTGATATCTTTGGCATCAAAGATATAGCCGTCTGAAGTCGCATATTTACCAGCTGCCTTAGCTGCCGCTACCTCTTCTGGACTATAAACAATCTTAGAATTTGGCTTGCCAATACGATCCTTCAATGGAGTCGGACCAGCATGTCCTTCCTCTTCCTTATCCTGTGTAATTGGCTTAGCAGGTTGCGGACTTGGCTTACTTGGTTTGTTTGGTTTGTTTGGTTTATGCCTGATTGGCTGTGGTTGATGGTGATGACTCGGCTTCTGCTGACCAATATGAGCTACATCCGCTCCAATCGGAATGAGGCGAGCAACTTTTTCTTCCAAAACGGACATCTGATCGTATGGGATCATATGAAAATGATTGCCATGCGGTACCACGACTCCTTGTGGCAAGCGACGTGTAATCTGAGCTGGGTCGAAGACCAACCCATCTGGCTCTACATGACGTTGACTGAACGGTGTATTGTAGAGTTGAGCCAGTAAGTCTTGCCAGTCTCCAGAAACTGGCGTATCAAAATGGGCTGGTAAGACAGTGCTAGCTGATGCTGCGTTTCTGCCTGCATAAGAAGGGCTTGCCTTCCCTTGTTTTTGGTCCCAATAGGCTTGGGCAGCTTGTAATTCAGATGGTGACAAGTCTTTCTTAGGAATATAATGGAAATGATCTCCGTGAGGCACTAAGAAAGCATCGCCAAAGTCATCAATAACATCTGTAGGATGAAAGACATAGCCATCGTCAGTCGTATAACGTCCTTGTGAGTGGGCAAGGGCATGAGCACCCGTCTCTTTACCACCAGCTACTGCACTGCTGTGACCGCCCCACTTTTTACGCTCTACTTCAATCTGAGCCTTACTGCGGATATTGACCCGCTTGCTTCCTGGTTTCAAATAAAGGTAATAGGCACCATCCACTTTGATGATGTAGCCATCTCTCACCTCGTTCACTACGTCTGATTGTTTGAAAGCATAGTGAGGATCTGTCATGATTAACTCTTCACTGAGAATCGCATCATAGGGCACCTTCCCATTGAAGAAATGAAAATGGTCCCCATGCGAGGTCACATAACCCTTGTCTGTGATTTTCACCACGATTTGTTCAGCCTTGATTCCCTCTTCGCTACTAACTTGGTCAGGTGTTTTTTCCTTATTCGCCAAAGCTTTCGGTTGGTCTGATTTTCCATCAATATAAGCTACATTTTGATTGGCTCCCATTTCAGCTTTTGCCTGATAGTGACCTGCTTGATAGCCTGCGAAACTCAAAATAATAGCAACTACTGAACCATAAATATAGTTCTTTTTCATCCTTGTCTCCTATTCTAACTCTTTTGCCAAAATGGCTAGATTGTCATCTAAATTTTCAATAAAGCCTTTTCCATTGGCTGGATCAGCTTCCAAGGGCTGCAAGACCTTGAGTTTGACATTGGTTGATGTCTTGAGGGCCTGAGCCAACTTATCCGATACTCCTTGTTCGACAAAAATGGTTTTAACCTGATAATCCTCGATAAATTCTTTAATCTCAGCCAACTGACGAGGACTTGGTTCTTCCTCAGATACTCCTGCAATCCCTAATTGCTCCAGACCAAAACGCTTGGCTGTATAAGCAAAGGCTGTATGCTGGGTAACAAAACTTTTTCGTTTACAGTCTGCAAATTTCTTTTGGTATTTCTCTGTCAGCTGGTTCAATGTTTCAACCATGCTGTCCGCGTTTTTTTTATAAACAGAGGCATTTTCTGGATCAATCGCTGCTAATTGCTCTGCAATGATCTCAACTTCTTGTCCAACCAAGACAGGATCCAACCAGCTATGAGGATCGTAAAGAGTGGATTCATCCATACCAGCACCAGCTTCTACATCCTCCAAACCCGCTACACGCTGCAGTTCCAAGCCTTTAGAAGCCTCAATCATCTTAACCTTTGACTTCTGAGCAGAAGGATCTAAACGCCCTGCCCACGACTCCAAGATATGAGAATGATAGAAGAAAATATCCGCATCATAAATGGCTTGAATATCCGTCACCGACGGCTCAAAACTATGAATCCCCTGACCAGACTGAATCATCCGAACGTCATTCAACTCCCCAGAAACCTCTTTAGTCATGGCATAAATGGGATAAAAACTCGTGACAATCTTGAGGCCCTTCTCCTCTCTTACTTCTTGCTTCCCGCAACCAATCATGGCAAAGACAGACAGGATCAACAAGAAACTAGCAATCATTCTTTTCACAACATCCTCCTTATTTATAAAAAATATAATTAACCAGTTAATAATTTACTAGTATACCACTAGTAAACTTGACTGGCAAGTAAAAACTAAACACCCCCGAAAAAAAGAGAAGTTGTACAAACACAACTTCCCTCACTATCTTATAGGATAACTTTCTAACGACTACTACACCCTCAAATTCGGTCCTTTAACTTCTCTACAAAAAGATAGGCTGCTGGACAGGTCAAGGTGTTTTTAATAGTCAAATGATTAATCTGATAAATTTTCTTACGGTCCGTATGAGGAAATTCTCGACAAGCCTTAGGACGGACATCGTAAATAGAGCAAAGATTGTCACCGCCCAAAAATGGACAAGGCATGGACTTGAAAATCTTGTCGCCGTCCTCATCCACCTCCAGATACATATCCTCAAAAGCCGACAGCTTCATTCGGAAATGCTTGGAAATCCGCTGAATATCCGCCTCCGTAAAGAGCGGTCCCAAGGTTTTACAACAATTGGCACACTCGGTGCAGTCAATCTCATTGAAGACCTCAGTATGCACCTGCTGGACAATCTTGTCCAAATTCTTAGGCCCCTTCTTCTTCAAACTCGCCAAAAACTTCCGATGCTCCCCCTGCTTCTGCTCAGCCAGGGCCCGATATCTCTCCAAATCCATGACAAACTCCTCCATCTAGTATGGAATCATTATAGCAGAAAAAGGAGGAAGATTCGAGGAGATCAAAAAATACAACCGAGTCCGAAAACTCGATTGTAAGCTTTACTTTTTGAACCGAACTGTCATAGTGGTTCCTTTTCCGATAGAGCTGGTTAACTTCATGTGGCCATTATGAAAGGTTAGAGCTTTTTTGACGATAGACAAGCCCAAACCTGTCCCTCCAACAACTTTCGAGCGACTTTTATCAACTCTATAAAAACGCTCAAAAATACGTTCTTGCTCATCAGAAGCAATGCCGATCCCGGTATCCGCAACGGTTAGGCTAATTTCATGCGGAAGATTGGAAACTGTCACTTCCACACTCCCCTTCTCTTTGTTGTAAATGATGGCATTGTCGCACAAGTTATAAACCAAAGAATAAAGCAAGACAGGATTTCCACGGAGAAGGGCATCTTCTCCCTTCAAGACAAGTGAAACATCTTTTTTCTGAGCTTTTAGCTGCAAATCCTCTATCACCGACTCGGCAAGCTGGTAGAGATTGACTTCTTCCATTGGAAATTCAGACTGCTCATCCAGTTGAGATAGGTTGATAATATCTTCTACCAACTTAACCAATCGATCGGATTCTGTGTGAATTTTGGCAGCAAACTTGGGCACTTCCTCACTCGGTACCATACGATTGACCAGTAATTCTGAATAACCAGAAATGACGTGAAGAGGGTTTTTTAATTCGTGGGAAACATTGGCTGTAAACTCCCGTTGCAGCTCTTCAAGGTGCAGTTGCTCTGTTACATCAAACAGTAAAATCACTAGACCAGTCACCGTCTGACGATCCTTAGTCGGTCTCACCAACACCTTGTACTGACTTTGCTCAATCGTAATCACCCCTTCGCGCTTCTGCCCTGCAAGTCCTTGATTAATCAAGGTGGTCAAGATCAAGTCACGGCTGATTTCCAGCATGAAGCGTCCCTGCCACTCGCCCTCCACACGGAAAAGCTCCAGTGCTGCAGCGTTGATACTGATAATTCTTGCTTGGTCATCTAAAAGAATCATCCCTTCCTTGATTTTTGCAATAATGGTATCAAATTCCTTCTGTTGCTGCTGCAACAAAAATTGCTGCTGACGAATCTCACTTTGATGGCTATCAATCCGTCTCAAAAGAGGGGTAATTTCCTCATAGCTATCATTGGAAAGTGGGTGTTCGAGATCCAGATTATTAAGCGGTTGAGATACTTTTTTGGAAATATAACGCGCGATAAAAATGGATAAGCCCATAGACAAGAAGACAATGAAAAGAATTGAGGACACCATTCCCAACAAGAGAACGAAAATTGTTTGTTGCGCCACCGATAGACGGACAACGGTTCCATTATGAAGACGTTGTGCTGCATAAATAGACTTCTCTGTCAAGGTCGAAGACCAGCGACTACTTTCACCATAGCCATCTTTCAGCGCCTCTTTTATTTCTTCACGGTTGGCATGATTTGGCATAGTCTCCGCATCAGACTGAGTATCATATAAGACCTGACCGCTATTGTCCACCCAGGTAATTCGCACACTAGATATCTTTAGATTTTCAAAATAATCCTTGCCTTCAAAGGCGATACCTTGCGCTGCCAGTGCTGTCTGAGTCCGTAGTTGCTCCCTCTGGATTTGGCTAAAATAATTATAGAGAAATCCCAGCAGCAATAAGATTGTCACAAAGACCATACCAAGGCTAGCGGACAGGGTTGTCCGAAAAATCTTTTTAATCATGCACTTCCTCCAAGCGATAACCCACACCGCGCACCGTTGCAATCAAGTGACTGTCGTCGCCTAGCTTGGTTCTCAGCGTACCGATGTGAACGTCCACTGTCCGTGTTTCACCCATAAACTGCTCTCCCCAGACCTTATCCAGTAACTCCTGACGAGTAAATACACGATTTGGGTGACGGAAAAAGAGTGCCAACAATTCAAATTCTTTCAGGGTCAGCTGAATTTTTTCTACGCCTCGTTTGACCAAATAATTGTTGGTATCTAGGTCAAGATTTCCAATAACAATCTGCTCTTTCTGCTCTTGTTTCCGACTTCTTCTAAGCACTGCCTTGATACGTGAAATCATCTCCATCATGCCAAAAGGCTTGACCAAATAGTCATCTGCTCCCAAGTCCAATCCCTTTACCTTATCGTACTCGCTACCTTTTGCTGTCGTCATAACGACTGGAATCATTTCTGTCTGATGCTTGCTGCGCAGCTTGTTGAGAATGGTCAAACCATCATCTCCTGGCAACATAATATCTAATAAGACTAGCTTCGGCTGCTTCTGGTCAAGAGCAGCCCAAAAATCCTCACCATTTGAAAAGCCTTTGGCTGTAAAACCCGCCATCTCTAAGGTGTAAAGCATCATTTCACGAATATCTGCATCATCTTCCACACAATATATCATTTATACGTCTCCGTCTAGGTGTCCTGTGATTGAAAACAGTACCCATTTGGCAATATTGACGGCATGGTCTCCGATACGTTCCAAGTATTTTGCAACCATCAAGACGTCAATCGGATATTCTCCCTCGACATCTGGTACTGAAAAAGATAAAACTAACTGTTTCTTTATTGTATCAAATTCCTGGTTAACTGTCTTATCTTGCTGAATAACTTGGTGAGCCTGTTCTTCTGTTTCATAGATAAAGGCATCAATACTCTTGGTCAGCATCTCAATCACGTTTTTGGACATATGGTCTAGCTGCTGACGTTCTGGTCCAGTACCTTGGACAATATGACCCAAGCTAATGATTTCTGCAATTTCATAGGACTGGGCACCGATCCGTTTCATATCATAGACCATTTTCAAAGCGGAAGAAATCCGGCGCAAATCCTTAGCGACTGGCTGCTGACGCAACAAGAGTTTGAGACATTTTTCTTCAATATCCCGCTCCATTTCTTCAATCTTATGATAGGTCTCTGAAATGCCCTCCAGCGATAGCTCTTGACCATCTGTCAGAGGAGCCAGAGATTTCCCGATAATATCCTCGCACAAGGCTCCCATAAAAATAATTTCTTTATTCAAGTCATTAAGCTGATTGGTAAATTTTGAACGAATCATCCGAATCTCCCTGTGATATAGTTTTCTGTGCGCTCATCCTGCGGCAATGAAAAGAGTTGGCTGGTTTTATTGTATTCCACCACCTCGCCCATTAAGAAAAAGGCAGTCTTGTCTGAAATCCGCACAGCCTGTTGCATATTGTGGGTGACAATCACGATAGTGTAATCCTTTTTGAGTTCCATGACCAAATCTTCAATCTTAGCTGTAGAAATCGGATCCAGAGCGCTGGTTGGCTCATCCATCAAGAGAATATCAGGCTCAATAGCTAGGGCACGCGCAATACAAAGACGCTGCTGCTGCCCACCTGACATTCCCAGAGCAGACTTATGCAAACGGTCTTTGATCTCATCCCAGAGAGCAGCCTGTCTCAGCGAACGCTCGACAATGGTATCCAACTCCACCTTGGCATGGATACCATGTGTTCTCGGTCCAAATGCCACATTATCGTAGATGCTCATGGGAAATGGATTTGCTTTTTGGAAGACCATTCCCACTTTTTTACGCAATTGATTGATGTCTAACTCCCGATAAACGTCCTGACCTTCCACCGTGATTTCTCCAGTGATTTTGCAATTTTTCACTAGGTCATTCATGCGGTTAAGACTCTTCAAAAGAGTGGATTTTCCGCAACCTGACGGTCCGATAAAGGCTGTAATTTCTTTTTCTTCGATGTCGAGATTGATATTTTTAAGAGCATGAAAATCTCCGTAATACAAATCCATATTCTTAATCGCTAATTTACTCACTATTTGACTCACTTCCTAAACGCTTGGCAACTCGTCCTGACACAAAATTCACCACCATGACCAAGACCAATAAAACAACTGCTGTGGCATAAGTCTGATTGACATACAAGCCTTCTCCCGAAATGGCATACATATGAACCGCCAAAGTCCGAGAGGAGCTAAAGATAGATTGTGCTACCTTGGCAACAGTACCCGCTGTAAAGATCAAGGCAGCCGACTCACCAATAATCCGACCAACTGCTAAAATAATTCCTGAAAATATCCCTGAAACCGCACTCGGCAGAACAATCCGAAAAATGGTACGTAACTTTCCTGCCCCAAGAGCAAATGCCCCTTCTCGGTAATAATCAGGTACTGATAAGAGCGCTTCTTCGGTCGTCCGCATAATCAAGGGCAAAATCATAATGCTCAAGGTCAAGGAACCTGAAAGTAAAGAAAGTCCTAGATGGGTATATTTAACAAAGAAAAGTGCACCAAACAAACCATAGATGATAGATGGAATGCCTGCCAAGGTTTCCGTCGCCACTCGTATGATTTTCAGATAAGGATTGTCCCGTCGAGCATACTCTGTTAGGTAGATAGCCCCGCCTATACCTACAGGAACAGCTATAAGTACCGTCAAAACAATCATGAAAACAGTATTGATAAAAGCCGGTAGTAGAGATACATTTTTAGTATCATAGGTCCAGGCAAATAGACTTGTATTTAGATGCGGTACCCCTTTGACCAAGATATAAATCACAACAAAGGCGATAGTCAACATACTCATAGTAGCTGCTAAGTAGACAAGGGTAAACAAGAAGAAAGAGAGTGGATCTCTCTTTAGAGACGCCCAGTATTGTTTGGGAGTCCGTTGATTGATATTTTCCATTCTACCCCTCCTTCTGAAGCGCTGAAAAGCTGATATTGATCAACAAAATAAAAACAAACAAGACAACTGCTGTCCCGATAAGAGCTTGGCGGTGAAGACCCGATGAGTAACCCATTTCCATGACGATATTGGTAGTCAATGTACGGACGCCAGATGTCAATGACTGTGGTAAGATAGCTTGATTCCCCGCTACCATAATCACTGCCATCGTTTCTCCAATCGCACGTCCAGTCCCAAGAACAATGGAGGCCAAAATCCCCCGCCTAGCTGCTGGAACGACCGCAAAAAAGACACTACGCTCATGAGAAGCTCCAAGAGCAATCCCTCCTTCATAATAGGACGCAGGAACAGCTCTAAGAGACGACTCCGAAATACTAATGATGGTCGGCAAAATCATCATTCCAAGCAAGATCGATGCTGCTAAAACACCCATACCAAAGCCGCCCATAGACTGACGAATCATAGGAACAAGGACGACTAAGCCAAAGAAACCATATACGACAGACGGAATCCCTGCCATCAAGTTAATAGCCGATTTTAATGGTTTATAGAGAATTGGTGGGCAGAAACAAGCCATAAATATCACTGTTAAAATTCCAATTGGACCACCCAAAAGCAAGGCACCTGCCGTCACGTAAAAAGAACCCACAATCATGGGAAAAATCCCAAAAAGATTGTTGCTAGGACGCCAAACCTTTCCCAAGAGAAAGTCTCCCCAACCGATTTTCATAATAGCCGGTAGGCCACTTGCAAAGAGAAAGATACAAATTAAAATTGCTGATATGACACTAACACAAGCTGTGATAAAAAACACAGCTTGCATTAGATTTTCTTTTGTTTGTTTCATGTATTTACCTTATTTTGATAAGTCAGCCCAAGATGTTGTCTTACCAGTAAAGATTTCTTTTACTTGTTCAGTCGTTAAATCGTTCACTTTGTTTTTCTTGTTAACTACTACAGCGATGCCGTCTGTTGCAATAACCGTTGATGCGACACCTTTTCCTGACTCTTCATCTTTTAATTCACGAGAAGCTATACCGATATCTGCTAAGCCATCGATGGCGCTGGTGATACCTGTTGATGAATCACTTTGCTGGATTTCCACATCGACTTTGGCATTTACCTTTTGGTAGGCTTCCTTGATTTTTTCCATGATCGGCGTTACTGAACTAGAACCTGCTACAACAACCTTACCAGATGAAACTTTTGCTGTATAAGCTGTTGTATTATCAAGCGGGATATAGCCAGCCTTCTCTACAACTTTTTGACCTTCTGTACTCAGGATAAAGTCAATGAAATCTTGCGCTGCTTGACTGACTTTGTCTTCTTTAGTGATGATATTAAATGGACGTGAAATCTTATAGCTCCCATCCTTGATATCTGCAACACTAGCTTTATTGCCGTCGATATCGAGAACTTTCACGCTATCATTCAAAGAACCAAGCGAAGCATATCCAATCGCTGCTGCATCCTCGGAAACAGTTGTCAACATGACAGAAGTCGAGTTGGCCACAATGGCTGTCGCTGCTGTGTTGTCAACCTTTTCACTGTTAGCATCCTTTTCTTCAACGCCAAACAATTCGATAAAGGTACTGCGCGTACCTGAACCTTCCTCACGAGAAACCACATTAATCGTATCACTCGCAGAAGAAGATGTATTTCCCGAACAAGCAGTCAAAGCGCCAAGCCCCATCAATCCTGTCACTGCCAAAAGTAAAATTTTCTTAGATGTTTTCATGTCAAACTCCTCTATTTTGATTAGCTTCAGTATACTCAAGAAATATCAAATCCATTTGCATGCTTTTGTAAAATCTATGTAAAATTACAGAAATTAAAACCATCCCCTCTACAGAACCTTTGCAAGATCATCTTTCCTTCAACCTACCTAGTGTCCCCACACCCATTTTATGATATAATAAAGCAGAAATTTGAAAAAAAGGAATGTAATAACTATGATGAACATGCAAAATATGATGCGTCAAGCACAAAAGCTTCAAAAGCAAATGGAACAAAAGCAGGCTGAGTTGGCGGCGACTGAGTTTGTTGGAAAATCAGCTCAGGACTTGGTTGTAGCGACATTTACTGGTGATAAAAAGTTGGTGTCTATCCAGTACGCTGAGGCTGTTGTAGATCCTGGAGACTTGGAAACACTTCAAGACATGACAACACAAGCAATCAACGATGCGCTTGAGCAAGTTGATGCAGCAACTAAAAAAATCATGGGGGCCTTCGCTGGAAAATTACCATTTTAGATGATATATAGAACCTTTGACAACTGTCTTAGGTTCTTTTCTATTTATGGATTTAACAGAGTCTGCCGTGTGGTCCCCGAGCGAAACCATTTCAGTCCCAACCTTAAAACTCAGGACTCTTTCTTAGTTGAAATCGCTAGTAAAACAGGGCAAATTAGGGTAAAATGATACTATCAAAAATCAAAAGGAGATACCGTCATGCCAGCATTTTGGGACCAGTATCCTGCTATTCAGGCGCAAATCGACCAGACACGTCAGATAATTGACCAGCGTGTTCATGTACGAAATTTGGATATTGAAACTGCTATCCTCGAGCTCAGCAATGCTGGTGGAAAGTATCTTCGCCCTGCTTTTTTCTTTTTATTTACAGGTTTTGGAAATCCTAGCAAAGAAAAAGCTGAGCAGCTGACTAAAATCGCTTCCTCCCTGGAAATTATACACATGGCAACTCTGGTTCACGATGACATCATTGATGACTCTCCCTTGCGTCGGAATGTCGAGACTGTTCAATCTCGTTTTGGAAAGGATATTGCCGTCTACACAGGCGACTTGCTGTTCACCGTATTCTTTGAGCTCATTTTAGAAAGTATGAACGACACACCCCACATGGCGCTTAACGCCAAGTCTATGAAGAAAATTCTCATGGGCGAACTGGACCAGATGCACCTTTATTTCAATCAAGAGCAGACGATTAGAGACTACCTCCGTGCTATTTCTGGAAAAACTGCCGAGCTCTTTAAGTTGGCTAGTAAGGAAGGAGCTTACTTTGCAGGCGCAGATGAGCAAGTGGTCCGACTGGCTGGGCGCATCGGCTATTATATCGGCATGGCCTTTCAGATTTTAGATGATATTTTAGACTACACGGCTGAGCAAAAAGATTTCAACAAGCCTATTTTGGAAGATTTGGTCAATGGCATCTATAGCCTGCCTCTCCTCCTTGCCCTCAAAAATAATCCTAGAGTTTTCAAACCGCTACTGGACAAAAAAATCAGCTAACACTAGCCGATCGAAAAGAAATTGCTGAATTGGTTCTAGCAAATAACGGAGTGGAAGAAGCTAGAAATCTGGCGCGTCGCTTTACTGAAAAAGCCTTGGCCGATATCAAAAAGCTCCCTAAAAACACCTCGCAGAAACACTTACTCCAATTAACAAAGCATCTCTTAAAGCGAAAAATATAACGAAAAAGAGTCTGAGACAAAAGTCTCAGGCTCTCAAACTTTTATAGCTTTAACAGTTTGACGCAGTGGTTGAGTGGGCTATAATACGTTGATAAATCAACTTTAATAGCTCTACTCAACTGTGCGGAGGTGCGACTACAAAATCGATTTCTACGAAATCACGATTTTTGTCACACTATCTTTCTATTCCCCGTCATCAATCGCTTTCAGCTTGCGATAACGGTCACTTGTTCTTGCAAGTTCTTCTGGTGAGCCTGACATTTCCAGCTGACTATTTTCAAGGAAAATCACACGGTCCACCGCTTCAATCCCTTTCAAATGGTGGGTAATCCAAGTCAAGGTCTTGCCCTGCAATTCCTCCATAAAGGTGGAAATCGGGGCTTTTTCTGTGATAGGGTCCAGCCCCACTGTTGGTTCATCCAAGATAATGATGGGCGTTTCTTGCAACAAAATCCGCGCAAGCGCTAATCGATGCCGCTCTCCGCCTGAAAAGCGGAGACCTGCTTCATCAACCATGGTGTGCAGTCCGTATGGAAGTGCCTCTGCCAATGGAAAGACGGAGAGGACAAAGGCCGCAATCCAATTGGCTTGTCCACCATGATCCCCTACAAATTGCTGGCTCGACCAGACTAAGGTCAACAGTCCTAAAACATTGTCTGTCAAATCACGATAAAGCTGATTTTTCAACCCTTTTTCCTGTTTCTGACGAGCTCCATCGACCAAAACGAGAAACAAGAAAGCCAACCATAGGCCAGATTTGATCGGCTAAAGCCTGACCTTCCCATAACCTAGTAATAACTAGACTCAAAGAAAATGCTTGTCCGATAATAAAGATTGCCTGAAGGAGATCCAGTCCTACAAGCAATCCAAACATTTTATGAATACCGGATAAGCGCATTACCGCTTTATCTAACATTATTTCTCTCCTACATGAGCCGCTGGTATAGTAATAGGTTTTCTAAAAATGTAGTAACTCCACGCTGTATAGGCAAGGACAATTGGAACCAGTGTCACAGCCACGATAGACATAATTTTCAAAGTGTAAGGAGATGATGAAGTATTCGCAATCAAGAGGTCGTATTTCGAGCTAATCGAACTAATCATGACGCGTGGGAAAAGTCCTTGGAAAAGAAGAACAACCACTGTCACTAGACTGAGACCACTTGCCAAGAAAGCTGTCATTTCAGCACCCTTGAAAGTAGAAATATGGGCCACAACTGTCAAGAGCACCAGTAAAAGTGTCAAGGCAAGACTAGCCACAAAATGCATTTGGAAAAAGTCTGTTTTTGCCATCAAAAGAAGAGCGAAAACAAGCAATCCAAGATAGAGGACCCAGTAGAAGAATTGGGCATAGTTGCGCGCACGTTGGCGCACTGCTCCATCCGTCTTCAAGCCGATATAGTTGAGACCATGCAGGTAAGACAAGAGGACCATCGCCACCCCACCTACGATAGAGAAAAGGTTAAAATAGTCTCCAAAACTAGCCCAGACATGTCCATCAGCATCCAAAGGCATCCCTTGCACCAAACTGACAAAAAGAATACCGAAGAAAAAGGGCACAATGGTTGAACCAATGGTCAAAGCCCAGTTCCACAATTGTTTTTGGTCTGCTTCTACCTTGTGGCGGAATTCGAAGGACACACCACGGATGATGAGGCCAAACAAAATTGCTAAGAGAATCAAGTAGTAACCACTAAATAGGGAAGCATACCAGTAAGGGAAAGAGGCAAACATGGCCCCACCCGCTGTCAGAAGCCAAACTTCATTTCCATCCCAGACAGGTCCAATGGTATGAACGATCTGGTCTTTTTCTTCTTCATTGTGGGCAAGACTTTGTACAGCCATCCCCACACCGAAATCAAAACCTTCAAGGAAGAAAAAGCCTGAGAAAAGGAGTCCGATTAAAAAGAACCATAAAAATTGTAATCCGCTCATTTTAGTAATCTCCTTTCTCAAATGGGTCACGGGCTGAGTAATCCGCTAACTTAGCCTGTTCTTCTGCATATTCTGGGCCTTTTTCAATTCACGAAGGGTCAAGCTGACCATCGTCACTGTAAGACCTCCAAAGAGCAAGAAGTACACGGTATTGGAAATCAAGAGTGAGGTCACAGACACATTTGGTGAGACAGAATCTTTGATTTTAAAGAGGCCATATACTGTCCAAGGGTAACGTCCATGTTCCGTAATAATCCAACCAAATGTATTAGACAAGAATGGTGCGAAGGTTGTCACTGCAACAAGCCATAGCATCCATTTGCGTTCAAAAAGAATCGGGTTCTTCTTACGTGTTAAGAAGAGACCGCCAGCTGATACCAGCAACATCAAGGCACCAAAACCAGCCATGGTACGGAAGCCGTAGAACATGAGGTTGACCATTGGAAAATAATTATCTTCGCCATATTTTGCGACCAACTCATCATTAGCTGTTTCCATACCTTTTACGGCACCTGAAGGTTTGCCATAAGACAAGATGGAGAGCATATAAAATTTTAATGCCGAAAACTTGTCGATGCTCTGCTTCATCCGCCCAAGCGAGAACGGTCCATGCTGCTGGATCTCCAGAGTCTTCATAGTCGCCTTCCATGGCTGCGAATTTCATTGGTTGATCATTGAGGAGAGCCTTCATTTGCAAATCCCCTGCTCCCATAACAGACAATGAACCAATCAAACCAATCAAAAGACCAATACGAAGGGATTTTTGATAAATTTCCTTCACTGACTCTGTCAACAATTCTGGTTTTAAGAGTTTAAAGGCTGCCATACCCGCAACAACAATACCACCCATCGTGATTGCTCCTGTGATAACATGGCTAAACTCATAGAAAAATTGAGCATTCGTAATCAATGCCAAGAAGTCCGTCATCTGCGCACGGCCATTGACAATTTCATAGCCGACAGGATGCTGCATAAAGCTATTGGCCGTCAAAATCCACATAGCCGACATCATTGAGCCAAAAACCACCAGCCAAATAAAGCTAGCATGCAACTTCTTGCTGATTTTTTATTGTCCCAAGTAAACATCCAGAGTCCCAAGAAAGTTGACTCCATGAAGAAGGCAAGGAGGGCCTCAACGGCAAGAGGGGCCCAAAAGACATCCCCGACAAAACGTGAGTAATCAGACCAGTTCATTCCAAATTGAAATTCTTGAATAATACCAGTCACGACACCGACTGCAAAACCGAGGAGCATGATATTGCCCCAGAATTTGGTCATTTTTTTGTAAATTTCATTTTTAGTAGTGACATACATGGTTTCCATAATCGCCACTACCAGGCTCGTACCAATGGTAAATGGCACGAAAAAGAAATGGAAAACGGTTGTCATGGCAAACTGGAAGCGTGCCAAGGTTTCGATGTTCATAACCCCCTCTTTCTAATGTTGAGCATTAGAATAAATCCTAAATATAGCTAAGTACAGCCTAATCTGTTATTTCTATCTTAATGGTACAGGTCAAAACGGCCTTTTGCCAGAAGTTCTTTCAAACCACCAATATCCAAGAGTGATTTGTTCATAATCATTTTCTTGGCAGCCGAAGCTGGATAGGCTTTTAGCGTTAGACCAAGTGATTCACCCAGTCCATGGGTATTCCCGACTGAAGCCACTGTCCCCAACGACTTAAATTTGAAGTCAACTGGAGCATGTCCTTTTAATTGCAGCGCTAAATTTTTAGCTACATGCGCTCCCATACGAGTCGCAATTTGTGCTGTTGCTGGGAAGGGATGGCTTGAAGCCGTATCCATGAAGGCGGCAACATCACCGACGATATACATATCCGGATGTTCTGGGTCACGCAAGTCAGCATTGACCACGACACGACCACGGCGTTGACTGAAGCCAGACTCACCCATAACTGGGCTTCCGCTGACACCGGTTGTCCAGATAATGGTACCCGCTGAGACAGACTTGAATTCCGTATCATCAGGACTTGTCACGTAGAGAACTTGACCGTCTTTGATTTCCTTAATCATGCAACCAAGCATGAGGTTGGACCCCACTTGACGGACAAGATCAGTTCCGTAAGCAGCCAAACTATCGTCAAACATTGGGAAGATACGACTAGCTGCTTCCACACAGATAATTTCGATTTTTTCTGGGGCAACACCAGCTAATTCAGCATAGTTCTTGCGTTCGTCCGCAAAAGCACCTGCCAACTCAACACCTGTAAATCCAGCTCCACAGATCAAAAGACGTAAATTATTTTCGTCCTTTGTCTCACGATAGGCCTTCATTTTCCCTACAATATGGTCATGAATCGCCACTGCTTGATCCAAGGTTGTCATCTGCAAGGCATTATCCACAGATCCGAAAATACCAAAGGTTTTGAGGTGAACCCCAAAGCCACTACCACATAATCATAGGTCAACTGACCCTTTTCTGCTAAATCAACCGTTTTCGCATCCGCATTGATTTCAATAACCGAATCTTGGATAAAGGTTACTTTTTTAGGGTCGATCACATCAGCGATTGGGTAGGATATTTTTTCTTTTGCTACAGAACCTGCTGCTACTTCTTGTAATTCCGTTGCTTCATAGTGGTAATCATTGCGGTCTACCAAGGTAATATGGAAATCACCATCCTGTTTTTGCAAGGAAGTAACTGCCTTTAATCCCGCATATTCGGCCCCAAGTACGAGGACTTCTTTCATCATCCAACTCCTTTATAATAAAATCCCAATTAGATAGGTCAAGGCCTGAGTTGCTGAACCCAGCGCCAAAATCCGTATCGCACAAACAAATGTCTCTTTTTTGACCTGTTTTTGCCACAAAAGCTTGGATTGTCCATAGATAAATGGAACCAGGACCACGGTCAATAAAACCGTGGCAGGTGCCAAGCCAAAAAGAACAGACAACACAATCGCAATCACTGCTAAGCTATTAGCCAGTGCAAACAAGAGTAAACCTCCCTTTGTGCCCGTGTAATGGACCAAAGTATAACGGTGGTTTTTTTCATCATCTTCTTTATCGCACAGATTATTGGCCAGCATGAGGTTGGCAATCCATAAGGTGTTCGGCAAGGAAATGAGGAGAATTTGTCCCAAGGTTCTCGCGTCCCAGCTAAATACCTGAGAAGTATTGAGGTAGACACAGATGAGACTAATCATAAAACCCATAGTAAAGCCTGAGAAAAACTCGCCCAAGGGCAGGCTTGACAAAGGCTTAGGTCCCGAAGAATAGAAGATGCCAACAGCATAGCAAAAGCCAACCATTAGCAACAAGGGCCAACCAACCATCCAAGCCAAACCGAGTCCAATCAGGCTCGACGTCCCCATCAACACAGCTAGCAGGATTTCTATCTGACGGAGAGACAAATTCTCCTGCCCGATAATGTTGGTAGCTCTTTTGTACTCCGAATCGACTGCATTTCGATAATCATTGTAATTGTCCCACACATCCACAAACATGTTAAACAAGAACATAGCTAGAAAATAAAGAGCCACCAAGAGTGGATGTATACTGCCATACTGATAAACTGAAAAACACAGACCGATTAGAAAAGGTAATACACTCGCCGTTTTTGCTTTGATTTCAACGAGTTCCAGAAATACTGATACGTTCATCTTTTTACCCTTTCTCTCTTATCTCTTTAACATTCCTATTTATAGAAGAAAAAGAGATTGTTTGAAAATAATTGAACTAGAAATTTTAGGAAAGAACGAAAAAAATCGTGCCAAGCACGATTTGACTTATTTTTCCTTAGCCAACTCAAGACAATAGGACTTTTTCTGACAATGCGGACAAGTCAGTTTGCGCGTACGAGGCATGTGACCAGCCCAGGCAAACTCCTTAAAACTTGGATCAAAAATTTGATGACAGTTGGGACATAAATAGTGAAATTTCTTGCGAAAATGGATAACCGTATATGTATAAACAGGAATAAAAACCCCCATCATACACCATTGCACCCATTCAAAAGCCAGATGACCAACACCAAAAATAAGAAGAGCATATATTACCACTTCTAATAAGAGAATGCCATACATCTTCCATTGTAGTTTTTGCCACGAATCTTTATTTTTCATAGTGACGGAAAAATCTGTCAGATAGGCCAGCTCATAGTCTGTTTGATTTTTCAAATTGTCAAGTAAGTTGACAGCCATGTCAAGTTTGGTTTGAGCAGTCTCTACCTCTATTTTTAGTTGTTTAATTTGGGTCACCAGAAGCATATCCAGAATCTGTTGGATATTTTCTTCGACCAAGATTTTCCCAATATCATCAATGGAAAAATCCAGTTCTCGCAGAAAACAGATAATCTGAAGTGTCTTCAAATCATCCTCTGAATAAATCCGCCGTCCACCTTCTGTAACCTCACTCGGCTGTAAAATACCGCGTTGGTCATAGTATTGGACTGTTCGAACAGAGACATTAGCTCTCTTGGCTAGTTCCCCAGTTGTGTAAATAACAGACATTCCCCCACCTCCTTTCTGCTACCAGAATAGCACATGCCCCTAGGTCACAAGCAAGCCCTAACGCAGGGGGATTTTTCATTTTTCCTAGAATTTATACAGGAAACTTTCCATTTGATAAAGCAACAAATCCGCATAGTCGTGATCTTGTTCCAAATCCTGTAAGAGATTTTTCAAATCGGTTAAATTGTCCGTGATGATACCATCCACCTGTAGTTGAACGGTCTTGCTCATACTCTCTGTATCATTTGGTGTCCAAGCATAGACTAATTTTTGCCGCAGCCATGACTTGGCCATGAAATTCTGGTCCAAAGATGAATATTCCATCGTATAACCATCCGCTACGGTCGTTGGATAAATGGAATTAAACGGCAAAATGAAGGCCGTCACCAATTTCTCATTATACTCTTCTGCTTCAATGATCACCTTGTAGTCGAGAGACTGTAGACGATGTCCATATCGGAGCATTGTTTTACTATATTTTTTCAAAAAATTCTTGGTCATCTGAGGCGAGTCCGTCGAATTGACCTTGATTTCAACTAATAACTTCTGCCCCAATTCGTTCGCTCGTTTTAAATACTCATCAAAAGAAGGAACGGGTGCCGACATATTGTTTTCACTAGCCGTCATGGCCGTCATCTCCGCCAAACTATAATCATGGGTGCCACCAGGATAGCCCGTCAGATTCTGAATATCATTATCATGCATGACGACAAACTGCCCGTCCTTTGTTTCTTGTACATCCATCTCGATATAGTCGGGCTTCAGTGCAGCTGTTTTTTCCAAAGATGGAATTGTATTCTGCACCCCATTTTGCAGATTGACCCCACGGTGAGAAATGGTCACTGGAAGACTATTGTAGGGGAAATAAAGACTCACCGCACCCTGAAAGCCAAAATAAAGGCTGGCCAATACCATAATTATCCACCGTAAACGATGACGTAGTTGGGCACGGCGATAAAAGGGCATACGTTTTCTCGTCAGCATTTCCACAAATTTGATGAGAAAAATTGCCACCGCTCCATAATAAACCAAGCAAAGCACAATGTAGTTTCCCAGCGCAACTACGGCTGAAAGCTCTTCTTGCAGAAAATCAGCCAATACTTGAACTCCATAGGTCACACTCGCAAAGAACATGAAAAAGCCAACTGCCTGCAGGATGATCCAGATTAACCGAATCAAAGACTGCCATTGGACGCTTCCTTTCGTCTTTTTCCAAGAAAAAAGCAGAGCTGTTCTGACGCTTTCTTGGTCAAAGTATACCAAAGGCAAGGCATACATCACACGGACCGCTAGCCAGAAAAAGAAAAAGAGAGCCGCTGTGATAAGGCCACCTAGCAAATACTCGTTGGCAAGATAATCCAGAATAAACTGGGGTAGAACCAATTTATTAAAATAATAGATGTCCAAAATCTTCCGTAAAAATGGAAAGAGAAGCACTGAGTAGCAAAGAACAAAGAGGATTTTAGACAAGTGCAAACTCCGCAAATTTGACTGCAAACCGCTAAACATATCTGCTAGAAATTGTCTGAGTGTTCTTGGCTCCTGATGGAGTAAACTGAGAACACCAGTCAAAACGACTCCAATTTCGAGATAAGCAATGAGAAGATTCAACAAAATCAAGAGCCCAAAAAGAGCCGTTACCCACCACTTCGCAGTTAAAGTCGCACCCAAATTGGTCGAAGATAGGTAAGCATATCCTGTCAAGCGTAAAAGATACTCCGCCAAGAAGGAATTAATCGGCACCCAAATCAGCTCTACCGTGCCAAATAAAACTGAAAAAAGTAAGAGAATCTTATCCAACTGATAATAAACTTTTTGAAATTCTTTTAAGATGTAGTTCATAGCTCTAGTGTCCCATATTCAAACAGAAAAAGCAAGATTTTCCCAAAACAGACTTGTGTTTTTTAAAATATTCTGATACGATTGAATTATCTGAAAATTTAGTCAAGGAGATTTGCTATGACAAGACACATTCATTGGGATGGAAATCTTTCTCAAGAAGGATATGAGATTATTAAAGGGCAGGGTGGTGTGATCGTTTGCCCAACTAAGGTTGGCTACATTATCATGACCGCTGACAAGGCTGGTTTGGAGCGCAAATTTGACGCAAAAGAACGCAAACGCAACAAACCCGGAGTTGTTCTCTGTGGGAGCATGGAAGAATTACGCGAATTGGCACAGTTAACTCCCGAGATTGACGCCTTCTACCAAAAACATTGGGACGAGGACATTCTCCTAGGCTGTATCTTACCTTGGAAACCGGAAGCCTACGAAAAACTTAAAGCCTATGGCGATGGCCGTGAAGAACTCATGACCGATGTTCGTGGCACTTCTTGCTTTGTCATCAAGTTCGGTGTGGCTGGTGAGCAAATTGCTAAGGAAATGTGGGAGAAAGAAGGACGCATGGTCTACGCTTCTTCTGCTAATCCTTCTGGTAAAGGAAACCGCGGTAAAGTTGAAGGAATCGGTGAACGTATCGAGTCAAAAGTCGACTTGGTGATCGAAGCAGATGACTATGTCGCTTCCATCCAACCAGATAAAACCATCGAAACGCGCTACGAGCAGGGCGTTATGGTCTCAATGGTTGACGCTGACGGCAAGCTCATCCCTGAACAAGGGGCTGACAGCCGCTCGATTGAGCCTTGCCCAGTGGTCATCCGTAAAGGCCTTGACATCGATAAAATCATGATGCACCTCTCCGACCACTTTAATTCTTGGAACTACCGCCAAGGAGAATACTACTAATCTTCGCTAACTAAGTTAGAAACCCCAATTAGGGCCTGAGACTTTTATCTCGGGCTCTAACTTTTGTATCTTTAACAGTTTGACGCAGTAGGTGACTGATTGCTCTCATCCCTTATATCGCAAGTAATTTCGACCAATCTAGGCACCTGTGCGGAGGTGTGACAACAAAATCAATTTCTACGAAATCCCGATTTTTGTCACACCCTCTCTTTTTTGCTATACTATTCCCATGAAAACGATTTATTTTTTAGGTGGTTTAGGGGAAAATCGCCACCAGGCAAAAGATTTAGAAGAATATTTAGGTCATCCGCTGATTGTGATTGATTTACCAGGGCATGAGGAAAATTTTGATGACCTCGTGACCACTCCGCAGGAATTAACTGCCTGGTTTGCCAAACAAGTTGACACTGACCAGCCCTTTTCCCTCATTGCGCATTCTATGGGGGCCAATCTCGCTCCCTATCTGGCCGCTCAATTTCCACAGCTGGAAAAATTAGTCTTATTGGATGGAGGCTATTTCGAGTTTGACCAATTTGAGTCCTTGAAAGGGGATTTGGCAGGAACGGCTGCTTTTCTAGAAGAGACAACCTTTACAGATATGGATGCCCTCATTGAACAAGAAAAATCCACAGCTCCCTACTGGTCAATACATCTTGAAAACGCCCTACGTGACAGTTTTATCTGGCAAGAAAATACATATCATTTCCATCTCAATAAAGAAAGTGTGCTTGCTCTCATCCGCTTGCAGCGTGAATTTGAACACCTTCTCCCGCAAGTTACCTGCCCAACATTGTTGATTGCTCAGTCTGATAAAGATTGTCCAGCCATCAAAAAAGATATGTTGGCAAAGGTGCCCGCCCACATTCACATCAATACCAGCCTGGACTGCGGTCATTCTCCACATACAGAAAAACCTGAGCAAACTGCTCAGGCTATACGCGAATTTTTTATGACATCATAGAGTCCAGTCCAAAATTGGTCCGACTGGGACAATTCCATTAGGATTGATGGTCTTGTGACTGCCGTAATAATGTTGCTTGATGTGGTCAAAATCGACCGTCTCCGCAACCCCTGGCAGATTGTAAATGTGCTTGGTATAGCGCCATAGATTTGGGTAGTCTACCAGACGCTTAAAATTGCATTTAAAATGACCATAGTAAACTGAATCAAAGCGCACCAAAGTAGTGAACAAACGAATGTCCGCTTCCGTTAATTGATTACCAACTAGATAATCTTGCTGGCTCAGCTGATTTTCCAAGTCATCCAAGGCTGAGAAGAGTTTTTTCAATTCTTCTTCATAAACGGCTTGCGCTGTCGCAAAACCAACCTTGTAAACACCATTATTGACTGCGTTGTAAATCTTGGCATTGACCTCATCAATCTCAACCAACAAATTCTCAGGAGCATAGTCTCCTTTTTTTGCGCCAATCTGGTCAAAAGCCGAGTTAAACATGCGAATAATATCCGCCGACTCATTGCTGACAATGGTATCTGTCTTTTTATCGTAGAGAACCGGCACCGTCACGCGCCCCGTATAGTCAGGCTGAACATGAGTATAAATCTCATGCAAATAATCCGCACCCAAAATCGGGTCTGCAACCACACCTGGACCGTCCGCAAAAGTCCAACCACTTTCCAGCATGAGCGGGTGCACAACCGATACGGAAATCATCTCTTCCAAGCCCTTCAAAGCCCGCATAATCAAGGTCCGACTCGCCCAAGGACAAGCCAATGACACACAAAGATGGTAACGACCTGCTTCTGCCTTGTAACCAGCATCACCAGTCGGACCAGCCGATCCGTCAGCCGTTATCCAATTGCGAAAGAGAGCATTGGTCCGCACAAAACGACCACCTGATTTCTTGGTATCATACCACTGATCTACCCATTTTCCGTCTATTAAAAGTCCCATAGTTCCCTCCATTTTTCTTTATATTACCACTATATATTGATTTCTACAAGGATAAACTCCTCTAGAAAGACATGCTTCCCAAACCCCACTACAGATATTCTGCTCCTCCCTACTCGCAAAAAAGCCAGGAACTCTTATTCCCGGCTATTTTTCTTATTTCAAAGCTGCACTGACTTGGTGGACAATGGCTTGAGCTGTTAAGCCATAGACCTCTTTTAGATAGTCCATTTTTCCTACTTGTCCAAATGCTTCCTCAACACCAACACGATAGACTGGTGTCTGAGATTGACAGGCAAGCAATTCACAAATAGCGCTTCCCAAGCCGCCAATACGATTGTGATTTTCTGCTGTGATGACAGGTTTACCAAGTAAGTGCTCTGTCAAACTAGCATCAATCGGCTTGATACGGAAAAGGTCGATAACCTGAACATCGATTCCTTGCTCAGCCAAGCTATCTGCTGCTGCCAAGGCTTCTTCCACCATAATACCGCTGGCAACAATGGTTGCGTCAGTACCTGTTCGCAAAATGCAATATCCCTTGCTAAAATCTTCACCACCTTGATAGATGGCTGTCGGCGCCTTACGAATGGTCCGAATGTAATTCAAGTATTCACCAGCCAAGGTTTCTTCCAAAACCGCTGCAAACTGAATATCATCACTGACTTCATAAACACGCGCTTTAGGAATCAACCGCATCAGACCCAAGTCTTCAAACGGCATGTGAGTCCCACCATTCATTTCTGCAGATACGCCCGCATCAGAGCCAATAATGGTCGCTGGCAGCTGAGCATAGCCTAAAGAGAGGAAAACCTGGTCATACACCCGTCGACTAGCAAATGGTCCAAAGGTATGGATATAAGGCTTGAAACCTTGAATGGCTAAACCAGCAGCCACCCCCATCATTTCTTGCTCCATTATACCAACATTGACATAGCGTTTGCCCAGCACATCACCTAGCTTATTGGTGGACATGGAGCTGGACAAATCTGCTTCAATCGCTGCGATTGTTTCATTTTTCTGACCAAACTCTGCCAAGAAATCACTGTAGACTTTTCGCATTTCTTTCACTGATCTCATCTTTATCCCTCCATTTCTTGAGCCAAATCAGCCGCAGCTTTTCCCAATTCAGTTGCTAATTCGTCCGTCAAACGCAAATGGTGGTTGCTGACCATTTCTTCCACCAATGGCACACCTTGTCCCTTGGTGGTGTCCAACACAATACATTTTGGTCGTGAAGAAGAGCTTGCTTTCAGACTCTTAACCGCTGCAACAATAGCTGCAATATCACTTCCGTCTACACGAAGAGCTTCCCAGCCAAAGGCTGCAAATTTTTCAACAAAGTCAAATGTCTGACAGATTTCAGCTGTCGTGCCGTCCAATTGCTTTTTATTGTCATCTACAAATAAAATGAGATTAGACAATTCTTGGTGAGCCGCAAATTGAGCAGCTTCCCAACACTGCCCTTCATTGAGCTCGCCATCGCCAACAATCGTATAGGTATAATGCGAACTTTGCTTGATTTTCTGTCCATAGGCAATCCCTGTTGCTACACTGACACCTTGCCCCAATGAGCCCGTTGTCATATCCACACCAGGTGTCAGATTGCGGTCGGGGTGCGAAGGTAGATGGGTCCCATTGGTATTGAGACTCCATAGAAAATCATGGTCAAAAAATCCTTTAAGATAGAGGGTACTATAGAGTGCCGGACCTGCGTGCCCTTTCGACAAGACGAAATAATCGCGCTCTGTAGACGAGAAATTCTGGACTGTTATATCCAGAATCTCGCCATATAGAGCTGTCAAAACTTCAACAATAGATAAACTTCCACCGTAGTGACCAAAACCTAGCTGATTGAGAGTTGCAAGTGTATGGTAACGGATTTCAGTTGCAAAGTCTTCTAGTTTTTTCAACTCTTGCTTCATCATTAAGCCTCTTTCTTATCTTTCTTAAGAATAGTCATGGCAATCATGATACCAAGAACTGCAAAGATACCAATAGAGACTGCCATCACACCGCCTTTATTAGCCAAGCTACCAAGGAAAATACCGGACAAACCAAAGTCAGCATCTGAGAAGGTTGAGCCTGCAAAACCAAGGTCACCAAGGACTGGCATGAGGAAGACTGGAAGGAAACTGATGAGCACACCTTGCATGAAGGCTCCCACTACTGAACCACGGATACCACCTGAGGCATTTCCCATAACACCAGCAGTTGCACCACAGAAGAAGTGAGGTACAACACCAGGCAAGATAACCACACCACCAGTGAGAATCATGATAAACATGCTGACCAAACCGCCAGCAAAACTAGAAATAAAACCAATCAATACAGCATTTGGAGCTGAAGGATAAACGATAGGACAGTCCAAAGCTGGTTTAGAGTTTGGAACCAATTTTTCAGAAATCCCTTTGAAGGCAGGAACGATTTCCGCTAAGATAAGACGAACACCTGCAAGGATTGTGAAGACACCTGCCGCAAATGTACCACCGAGTTGGAGAGCGTAAACGATACTGTTTGTACCACCGCTCAATTCTTTTTCAATATAACCGCCACCTGCAAAGATAGCAACAATAATATAGATGATAGACATAGAAAGGGCAATACTTACGGTACTATCACGCAAGAAAGCCAAGCCTTTAGGGAATTTAATATCTTCTGTAGATTTTGATTTGTCCCCAACGAGACCACCTACAAAACCACTGAGCCAGTAACCAAGTGAGCTAAAGTGTCCCAAGGCAACCTTATCATTTCCTGTCAACTGCACCATGTATTTTTGAACAAAGGCTGGTGAGATAGACATGATAATACCAAGCGCCAAGCCACCCATGACAATCAAGCCTGCTGAAGTAAAGCCAGCCACTGTCATAATAACGGCAATCATACAAGCCATATACAAAGTATGGTGACCTGTCAAGAAGATATATTTGAAGCGAGTAAAGCGGGCAATGAGAATATTAAAGACCATGCCGAGTAACATAATCAAAGATGTCGCTGTCCCAAATTTATCCAAGGCAAGCGCCACAATAGCTTCATTATTTGGCACAACACCTTTCAAATGAAAAGCGTGTTCAAACATTTGACCAAATGGTTGTAGAGATGTTTGTAGAATCGTTGCACCGCCACCCACGACGATGAAGCCGACAAATGTTTTGATACCACCTTTTAGCAAGTCTGAAGCCGATTTCTTCTGTAAAGCAAGACCTAAAATTGCAATCAAAGCTACCAAAATCGCTGGAGTCTTGGCAATATCAATTAAAAAATCTAACATATTTTCTCTCCTTTTTGAGCAATCCTATTCTTATACAAGACCTTTTTCTTGGCAAATCGCAGTGACCAACTCACGCAACTCGTCCATATCAATAATGCTATTGAGAATGCGAACATCCCCCAAGTGCGTTGCAGAATCAGCCAAGTCACGACCAACAATCCACACATCTGCTGCACTCGGATCTGCTCCTCCCAAATCATAGTGCTCCACTTGGACATCTGAAACGCCCAATTCCTTCAAAATAGATTCAATGTTCATTTGCACCATGAAACTTGAACCCAAACCTGAACCACATGCAGTACCAATTCTTAGCATGTTGTATCCTCCTTTAATAAATCTTTAATAGCGTCGAAATCTGTCGATTCGACAAGTTGTTGCAATTTTTCTGGCTCTCTCAAAATCGCCGTCAAATGAGAAAGAGCTTTAAGGTGTGTTTGATTGTCCACTGCGGCAATACAGATAATCAAACGAATTTCATGGCTAGAATCATCCAATAGATAAACTGGTTCTTCTAGCTTGAGCATAGACATCCCAACTCGATGAACACCGTCTTCTGGGCGAGCATGTGGGATCGCAACCCCCTTTCCTAAGTCAATAAAAGGACCGAACTCTAAGACCTTATTTACCATGGCACCAATGTAGGATTCTTCAATGGCTCCATCTTGTAATAAGGGTTTCGCTGCGCAGGCAATCGCTTCCTGCCAAGACATTTTCTCTCTACTATACTGATAGGTTTCTTTTGTGATAAGTTCCTCTAACATGGGACTTCTTTCCTTTCTCTCATAGGATTTTTCATTTAAAAATTGGACTAATTCATATTTCAAAGCCTGTTCACGATGAACTGTCGCATACTTTCCAATCAAAGTCATTAGTTGTTCGATTTCAATGGGAAAATAGCCAGCATTGGCAAATTCTTGACTGACCAAGTGGAACAACTCTCTCTTCTGACTCAGGTTCATGAGAGGAGGAACCAAGAAAAATGGCATTTTCGTCTCAAGTTTGACTGTCGAGAAAATCATGTCGTAGTCGCTCTTCTGAATTTGTTGAAAACCTGCAACCGAATGCGCATCTGCAAAGGATATGTTTGGAAAGAGTTGCTTCAGATTTTCTTTGACAATCAGCGATGAACTAACACCATTGGGACAGACGACTAGAGCGCGATAGCGGAAACTTCTTTCTTGAGCAGCTTCGATATATCCCCCAAAGTGAATGACAAAGTAGGAAACTTCACTATCTGGAACTGTAAATCCCAATACTTTTTCCAAAGGAGACAAGGCTTTTTTGACGATTTCAAAGAGATCCTTGTGCTCTTCTTTTATCACTTCCGTGTAAGTATTGATGGTGAAGGTTCGTGCAGTCAAGCGATAGTAGGCTGGAATTAGGTGTTTCTGCAAGCCTTCTATCAACTCTTGGCGACGTTCAAAACTAATGAGCGACAGACGCTCCATTTCTTCCACAATCGATAAAGTTAAGTCTGAAAAAAATTGATCTCCTCTAAGAACTTGACCTTCCAAGCATCCTTGTAAGCGATGAGCTAAATACTGAGTCCAGTTGGCTGTCAACTTCGGTAATCCCTCGCTACTTTGTTCCAAATGCTTCCAAAGCTGAGAAACAACATCTTGAATAGGCTGAGGTACGAGTGCTTGTTGCCATTCTATTTCTTCTTCGACCCTCTTCCTTCGAATCGCCAAAAATTGGAGAAAATAGAGAAATTCATCTAGCCGGTCTTCCAAAGGCGAAAGCTGATAAAACTGACACAACTGCAAACTCCGTTGCTTGATACACTCCCGTTTCGCAACCTCATCCCAGGCACGAAGGATATAATCCAAAGCCCAAATACCAACTGGTGACTTCAGACAATCACTGATGGCATAAAAAGCTAGACGATGTTTATCCTCTTCTCGCCCCACCAAGTGATAGCCATGAGAACGCGTATAGTGAAAGGCAACATCAAACTGGTGGCAGAGTTCACGAACATTTTTTATGTCCGTCAAGGTTGTATTTTTGCTAACATTCAGTAAATCTTGGTAATGAATATTTGAAATAAAATCTTTACGGATAAAGGTATAAAGATAAATCAGAACTCTTCGCTCTTCCTGAGAAAGATAAACCTCTCGGCTTCGAAGCAAGTCAAAAATGGTACTTTGATTATCTCTCAAGCTCTCTGGCACACGATACACACCTGCTTGAAAATCAATCTCTGCAAACCCATTATCTACCAGCAAATCATTCACTTGCTGCATACTAGATAGCAGACCTTCTTTTTCCACTCCTGTCTGAACGCTCAGTTCATAGAGGCTGATTTCTTGATTTCCAAATAATTCCATCAAGATGGCGATAGCACGATGATCAATCATTTCCTTCTCCTTGTCTAAATTGTAACCCTTTTCATTTTTCTTTTCTAGTCCATTTGAGCCCAATCTCTTATCAGAGTGTCCCCTTCCCAATTGTGCTCAGACAAACAGGGAAGATAAGGTCCTTCTAAAAACAAAAAAAGAGGGAGCGGTTTCCCATCCCTCTACTTATTTCCCAAAAATTCTTGCAAAGAAGCCCTTTTTCGTTTGTTCTTCTTCTACTTGCGCCTTAGCTTGATCCAGTTCCAACTTCAAGGTTTCCTTATCAGCCATGGCTTTCAAGGTCAACTGTTGTTGTTGGTCCAACTGTTTGTCTTTTTCAGAAATCTGAACATCCTTGACACGCAACTGCTCATCTTTTTCAGCAAGCTGCTTATCTTTCGCCTTCAATTGATCGTAAAGACGAATAATTTCCGCATTTTTTTCATCAACCAGAATTTCCATCAACTCGCGCTGTTTGACTTCTTCGCTGATTGGCTCATCTTCGAAAATAGTTGTCTTATAGATTTCTTCCAACTTGATCAAACCAGCACGATTGACAACCGTCACACCCTTGTCATTTTTTTCAACAAATTCTTCGGGCAACGATTTGACACGATTATTCATCGCTTGTCGGCTGACCCCTAAAATTTCAGCTAATTCGCTGACCGTTTTTTCAATTCCCATAATTTCCTCAATCGCTTGATATTTCTAGATTCTATCATTAAAATCTTACCACAACCCCTATTAACTGTCAAATATAGGGGGATTTGAGACGCTTTCTCATGCCTTTTATGGTAAAATAAGCCCATGAATACATTTGATACAATCATTATTGGAGCAGGACCTGCTGGTATGATGGCAGCCATTGCTTCCAAATTTTACGGAAAAAATACTCTCTTAATTGAAAAAAATAAACGTCTCGGTAAAAAATTAGCCGGTACAGGTGGAGGCCGCTGCAATGTAACCAACAACGGTAGCCTCGAAGACCTACTGGCTGGTATTCCTGGAAATGGTCGTTTTCTATACAGTGTTTTCTCACAGTTTGATAACCATGATATTATGAACTTCTTTGAAGAAAATGGTGTCAAACTAAAAGTTGAAGACCACGGTCGTGTTTTCCCAACCACCGATCGCTCCCAGACCATTATCAAGGCGCTCGAAATGAAAATGCTAGACTTGGGTGTGGATATTCGGACAGGAACCGAGGTCCTGTCTGTCAAGAAAAGCGACGACCTCTTCCAAGTCAAAGTAGCAGACCAGGTCTTTACTGCTCCACAAGTCATCGTAACGACTGGCGGTAAGTCCTATCCTTCAACGGGTTCTACAGGATTTGGTCACGACATCGCACGGCATTTCAAACTCAAAGTGACCGATATTGAAGCTGCTGAAAGTCCGATTTTAACGGATTTTCCACATAAAAAGTTACAGGGGATTTCGCTTGACGCCGTGGCTCTGACCCACGGCAAACACCAGATTACCCATGATTTGCTCTTTACACATTTTGGACTATCTGGCCCTGCAGCCTTACGCCTTTCTAGTTTTGTCAAGGGTGGCGAAACAGCTTATCTAGATGTTATTCCCAACATTTCTGCCGAGGATTTAGCCCAACATTTCCAAAAAAATCGCGAAAAATCTGTCAAAAATACCCTCAAGGAAATTATGCCTGAGCGATTAGCCGAATTTTTCGCTGAAAATTATGATGTTAAGATAAAACAGCTAAACCACAAACAATTAGACGAGCTCCTATCAAGAGTCAAATCCCTGCCTATCAAGATTACAGGCAAGATGTCTCTGGCCAAGTCCTTCGTCACCAAGGGCGGTGTTGACCTATCCGAAATCAATCCAAAAACACTGGAAAGTAAGACCATTCCCGGCCTACATTTTGCAGGAGAGGTGCTGGATATCAACGCCCATACAGGGGGCTTCAATATTACCTACTGCCTCTGCACGGGCTGGGTAGCAGGCAGTTTACATTATTAAGGAGACAGCTAGGCAAGTCAATGAATTCGGACAAGCAATCGGAGAAGCACTCCTCGACTTTAATGCAGGGCAATCCCCTCAAGTAGACAGACTAGCTTTCTGACCAGAATTTTGATGCCAAGGGTCAACAAAAAAATTCCTTATTCACAGTTTAAATCAGGCTGAAAGCGCTTGATTTTTCTTATTTTTCGTTGTATGATAGTATTAAAACAAAAGGAGACTTCTATGAAACTCATTATCTCATCTATTTCTAAGCTATTTGATCAAAAAATTATCTTTCAAGAGGCTTCTTTCAGCTTTGAAAAAGGGAAAATTTATGGACTTTTGGGACGAAACGGAGCTGGCAAAACCACCCTTTTCAACTGTATTGCCAAGAATCTACCCTTAGATGGAGGACAAATTTCCCTGCAAATGGACGATCACTCCTCCTTGCTAGACTATGACAATACCGACATCGCTCTCAGCCAAGCTACACCACAACTCCCTGCCTTTATGACTGCTTATGAGTTTATCCGCTTTTTCATGGATATTCACAAGGATAAGTTAAAAGACCAGCGTCGACCAGAAGACTGGCTTTTATTGGCTGGCATCGCACCCGAAGACCAACACCGCCTGCTCAAGGATTTTTCTCACGGCATGCAAAATAAGGTCCAGATGATCACTTCTTTGATTGCCCAACCAGCAGTCCTTCTTTTAGACGAACCTCTCACTTCTTTTGACCCTGTCGCTGCTCACGAATTCAAGGAGCTGATTCGTGCCGCAAAAAAAGATTCGATTATTATCTTTTCAACCCATGTTTTACAACTAGCTCAGGATCTCTGCGACGAGATTGTCCTTCTGCACCACCAAGTCTTACAGGAAATTCCAGCAGACCGTTTGCACGACGCAGATTTTGAGCAAGAAATTGTGGATATCTTGTCAGATAAACAAACAGGAGAAAGCCTATGAATCAACTCCTTAAACTAAACTGGCTACGGCAAAAATACGATGCCTATAAAGCCCTGAATGGCTTTTTCTACTTTCTCAGAAAAATCCCTCTCATCGGTAAAAGAATCCCTACCAGCATTTACAAAACAGAAGGGTTGAAAACCGGACTCCACATCCTTTTTTCTATCCTGTCCATACCAGGTCGTTTTCTAGCTAAATGCTTCTGGCTTGCTCTCAATCTGGGAATTGGAGTATTCTGGACGAATATCCTTTCTGGAAATGATAAACTGCTGACCTTTCATTCCACTTCTTGGTTACTTGGTTTTCTGATTTGGTGGTTGGTTATCGGACTTTCCTTCCAGTTGGGTAGCTCATTCTCCAGCGGCATTCCACAAGCAGATCGCGAATTTATGGATAATTTCCGACTGCTTCGGCGCTCCGTACTCCTGCAAAAAATCTGGCTACAGCCTATCCTAACAAGTCTCTTTTATCTACCTGCCCTCATTGTTTTTAGCCTTCTAGCTAACAACTGGTGCTTCCTCTTAGTTGGTTTGCTCACTCCGATTACAAGCAGCTTGTTGGGGCATTCTTTAAGTAGATGCGTATTTCACTATCAGATTTCACAAAAAAATCAAACTCATCTCTGGTGGGCAATATGCCTAGCGGGCTATATCCTAGCCATTCCTACCATCCTATTTCAAGCCCATCTTACTAATCTTTTTCCACTTCTCATTTTCTTGCTACAAGTCATTTTCATTCCTATTTGTAGCCTTTATCTACGAACTTTCCCAGAACTAGATGCCTTCTTAGTCAGTCACATGGAAAATTCTCTGGCATCCGATTTACAGGTCGCACAAATCAAGGCGGGCAATCAATATACCCGCCAAGGGCTGCAGATGAAGGAAAAACTGACGCTAGACAGCAAACTAGACCTGTCCCATCTTTCTGGTATGGCTTATCTCAATGCTCTGCTCTTCCAACGCTACCGTAGCATTCTTTGGAAGCAACTGCGGACACGTTTAATTTGTATCAGTCTAGTTGGGATGGCAGGAGTCGGCTATAGTCTCTATAGCAAAAACTTCATGCCTGAAAGCCTACTCATCGAGTTCATGCCTCTCTTCTTTATGGTGATGTATGCCTGTTCCATGGGACGTCCCATTGCCCAAATGGTCTTTGTCAATTGCGATATTGCCATGCTGCATTACCCATTTTACAGAGAAGGAAAAACCATCTTAGCTGGTTTTCGTTACCGCTTTTTCAAGGCTATTCAGTACAATGGAATCTCCGCTCTCAGCATGTTCCTCTTTTGTCTCGCCGCAGGAGGTTTCCAATATAAATTGGCAACCACGGCTCCTCTAGCCTTACTCCTTACCAGTTTGACAGCCCTCTTTTCCTTCCACGACCTCTTTATCTACTATATTCTTCAACCTTTTACAAAAGATATGGAAGTGACCAATCCCCTCTATAAATTCCTGAGCGGTGCTCTCTACTGGGTTGCCTACCTCAATACACGAATTCACATCGCAAATAGCCTCTATATCCTTGGGATTTCCATGGTACTTCTGCTTTATGTGGGGATTGGTTATATCATTCTCCTCAAAAAAGCACCGAAAACATTTCGCATGAAACAATAAAAGAAGCTGAACACTCTCAGCTTCTTGTTCACGATTAAACTACAATTCGTAAAACTGCAATAATGACAATCCCTACCACAACTGTCCAAAGAAGATTTTTGTAACGATAAGCTATCCAAAAGGTCGGAATACTGGCCACAATCTCTAACCATAAAAAGGTTGGAAACATTGTTCCTTTTTCCTTAGAAACTAGACTAGACAGAGTTAGGGCAAAGATAATTGTAATCGGCAGATACTTGAGCAAGCGCTCCACAATTTTAGGAAGACTGCTATACTTGACCAAAATAAAAGGAAAGACACGAGGTACCCAAGTCACCAAAAAGGCCAGACCGATTGCCCATAAAAGATAACTAGTTTCCATCTAAAACCACCCCCACTGCACAACCACATAGAGTGGCAATCAAGACTGCAGCTGCCTGCGATACCATTAACAGCGCTGCAAAGAAAGATACGGTCACTGCCAACAAGATGATCAGCAATTTCTTGACCGACTCCGACACCGCCATCGCTTCCCATTGTCCGATAAAAATCCCAATAAACATCCCAACCAAGGCATAGTCCAAACCAAAACTACTTGGATTAGGGATCATAGCTCCCAGCAAAGCACCCGTAACCGTAGCAAGAATCCAAGAAAGATAAGAAAAAACGTTATTTCCATGCATCCAGTTGGTTGCAATATGGTCATTATGGACCGCTTCGCCCATGAGAACGCCGTAAGATTCATCCGTAATCAGCGTTCCAATCAGCATTCCTTCCCACAGCGGAGCTTTTTTGAAAAAAGTTGTCGCATGCAAACTCATGAGCATGTTGCGCAAATTGATGAGAAAGACTGTCATAGCAATAGCCAGAAGCGAATCCCCTATCAATAAGAGGGATACAAGAGCAAACTGCGCCGAACCTGCATAGACAAAAATACTAGAAAGGGCGACCTCCCACCAAGACCAGCCACTACCAGCTGCCACAATCCCAAAAGCCAGACCAATCGAAACATAGCCTAGTCCTACTGGAATAGCATCCTGCATTCCTTGAACAAATGATTTCTTCACAAAGTCTCCTCCAATCATGTACTTTATAGTATAGGTTAGATTGTAGACTTCGTCAAGGTATTTTCAGAAAATTCTCAAAAAAGAAAAAGAGGCTGAAAACCTCTTCTAATCTATTGTCTCAAAAGCTAGACTTGGCTTGGCATTGAGCGACAAATCTGCAACATTTCCCTTGTCAAACTCAACCGCTGCAGCTAAAGCAATCATCCCTGCATTGTCCCCACAAAGACGAAGTGGCGGAATGACCACATCCATATCTGCCAGTTCTTCTGCCAAACGCTCACGTAGTCCTTGATTGGCTGCGACACCTCCCGCCACAATCAGCTGGTTAACAGGATATTTTTCCAGTGCTTTTTTAGTTTTAGCCAATAAAATATCCATGACCGCTGCTTGGAAAGAAGCACACAAATCCTCAATCACCAACTCCTCGCCTTTTTGCTCCGCATTGTGGTGCAAATTGATAAAGGCTGATTTGAGACCAGAGAAGGAAAATTCTAAGTGGTCTTCCTTGATCATAGCACGCGGGAAATTGTAAACATCTTGTCCTTGATGCGCTAGCTGATCAATCTTTCGTCCTGCTGGATAGGTCAAGCCCATAACACGTCCAACCTTGTCGTAGGCCTCACCAACTGCATCATCACGGGTTTCTCCAACAATCTCGTAGTGACCAGGTTCACTCACATAAACCAATTCCGTATGCCCACCAGACACCAAAAGTGCCATGAGCGGATACTGCAATTCTTTGACCTCACGCGCCGCCATCAGATGTCCTGCCATATGGTTAACGGGAATAAGAGGCAAGCCATGCGCCCAAGCAAAAGCTTTAGCGGCCGCCATACCCACCAAAAGAGCACCAACTAAACCTGGACCATAAGTGACAGCTACAGCATCTAAATCCTCTGCCACAAGACCCGCTTCCTGAAAGGCATCTTCTATACAGGTCGTAATAACCTCGACATGGTGACGACTCGCCACTTCTGGCACCACCCCACCAAAACGCTTGTGACTTTCTACCTGACTAGCAATAATATTGGTCAAAAGTTCTGTTTCATTCTTCAAAATAGCCACACTGGTCTCGTCACACGACGACTCAATGGCTAAAATATATCTATCTATCATTTCTTCTCTCCATGATGACCGCATTTTCTAGCGGTTCATGATAATAATTCTTGCGCAAACCAATCTGCTCAAAACCGTATTTCTCATACAAGGCCCGTGCTGGTAGATTGTTTTCTCTTACTTCAAGAAAAATGGGCCCTGGTCTGTCCTCTAAGTTGTCCAAGAGTTTACCAGCAAGTCCTTGTCCCTGATAGTTTTTTTTCACAGCAATATTGGTTATTTCCAACTCACCAGCTAGGTCTTGAATGGCTAAAAATCCAACTATTTCTTCAGCAACCTCCACAAAGTAATAGCCGGTCTGAGGCTGGTCCATATCCGCAGCAATCTGTTCTTTTGTCCAAGGCGATGTCGGATAAACATCTGATAAAACCTCAAAAACAGCCTCTACTAGTACTTGTTCTGCCATATCACACTCGCTTGATGTAGTCCGCCACATTGGTCTCAGCGTTGGTCTTCAGCCAGTTTTCCTCAGCTTCCACCCGTTTTAGGTACTGGGGCACAAAAGCATCCACATGTACAGCTGGTAAGTTCTGTCCCAAAAGACCAATCCACTGTGCTGATGGCAGGCTTGGAATGATTTGTGCCTGAGGAAGAGCTTCTTGAATTTGACTACGAAAGGCTTCTACTTCACCTACAAAGGCCAGATTTTCCTGACCTTGTAGTTGCTCCAGAACCTCTGCAAAGCTAGCATGACGGTCTGGCTCCACAGCTCTGCCATTTTCATAAAAACCAACATAAACATTGTTACGGCGCGCATCCATGAGGGGTACCGCCAAGCCGTCGAAACCTACTTGGGTCAAGGCGTATAAACTAGATACACCGACCAAATCAATCTTAAGGGCATAAGCCAGCGTCTTAGCTGTCGCCACTGCCACGCGCAAACCAGTATAGGATCCCGGACCTTCAGAAACAACAATACGTTCCAAATCTTTTGGTGTCCATCCTACCTGCTCCATCAGAAAATCAATGGTGGGCATAAGACTAATACTGTGATTTTTCTTAATATTGACCGTCGTTTCGGCCAGCAATTTTTTTCCCTCCAAAATGGCAACCGAAAGAGCGTTACCGGAGGTGTCAAAGGCTAATAATTTCATGATGCTTCACTTTCTTTTCACTTACACCCTATTGTAAGCTATCTGAGACTTTTTTTCAAATCATGAACTTTTCCTCATCTGAAAACGTTCGTGAAAATACTTTAATTTTACATTTTCCCTGCCAATTCTTTTTACATGTCCCTCATTTATGATATAATAAACATAATTGCTACGTTCAAAAAATATTACCATTACTCGAAAAATTACATACACATTCACCAGCTAGCCTGCCTATCTGGCATTTTTCGGGACAATCGTTGCAACAGAAAGGAAAACTATGATTTATAAAGTATTTTATCAAGAAACTAAAGAACGCTCTCCACGTCGTGAACAAACCTTATCTCTGTACTTGGAAGTTGAAGCCGCTTCTGAATTGGAAGGCCGCATCATCGCCCGCCAATTGGTTGAAGAAAACACAAGCTACAACATCGAATTTATCGAATTGCTCTCTGAAAACCATCTCGAGTACGAAAAAACTCACGCAGATTTCAAACTTACGGAGTTCTAATCCATGTCATCTATCAATCTAAAACCTCAAGAAGTTGGCGTTTACGCCATCGGTGGTTTGGGAGAAATCGGGAAGAACACCTACGGTATCGAATACCAGGACGAGATTATCATCGTCGATGCTGGTATCAAGTTCCCTGAAGATGATCTGCTCGGGATTGACTATGTTATCCCAGACTACTCTTACATCGTTGAAAATATTGACCGTGTCAAAGGTCTTGTCATCACCCACGGTCACGAAGACCATATCGGGGGCATTCCTTTCCTCCTCAAACAAGCTAATATTCCAATTTATGCTGGACCACTTGCTCTAGCCCTCATTCGCGGAAAATTGGAAGAACACGGACTCTTGCGCGATGCAAGCCTACACGAAATTAACCAGAATACTATTCTAACCTTCAAAAATCTGAAAGTCAGCTTCTTCCGCACAACTCACTCTATTCCAGAACCCCTGGGCATTGTCATCGACACACCTCAAGGTAAAATCGTTTGTACCGGAGACTTTAAGTTTGACTTTACACCAGTTGGTGAACCCGCTGATTTGCACCGTATGGCTGCACTTGGGGAAGAAGGCGTTCTCTGCCTCCTATCAGACTCAACCAACGCAGAAATCCCAACCTTCACCAATTCAGAAAAAATTGTCGGCCAGTCTATCATGAAAATTATCGAAGGCATTCATGGACGTATTATTTTCGCCTCCTTTGCCTCTAATATTTTCCGTCTCCAACAAGCTGTTGAGGCGGCTGTCCGAACTGGTCGCAAGATTGCCGTTTTCGGACGTTCCATGGAAAAAGCTATTGTCAACGGTATCGAGCTTGGCTACATCAAAGCACCCGAAGGAACCTTTATCGAAGCCAATGAAATCAAGGAATATCCTGCCGGTGAAATCTTGATTCTCTGTACAGGTAGCCAGGGCGAGCCAATGGCTGCTCTATCACGCATTGCTCACGGAACCCATCGCCAAGTACAATTGCAACCAGGCGACACGGTTATCTTCTCATCAAGCCCAATCCCTGGAAATACGACAGGCGTTAACAAACTCATCAATATCTTGATTGAAGCTGGTGTTGAAGTCATCCACGGCAAGGTCAACAATATCCACACATCTGGACACGGTGGCCAACAAGAGCAAAAACTCATGCTCCGCTTAATTAAACCCAAATATTTCATGCCTGTCCACGGTGAATACCGTATGCAGAAGATTCATGCCGGCTTGGCTGTTGATACTGGTGTTCCAAAAGAAAATATCTTTATCATGGAAAACGGTGATGTCCTCGCCTTGACAAAAGATTCAGCCCGTATTTCTGGACATTTCAACGCACAAGATATCTATGTAGATGGCAATCGTATCGGAGAAATCGGTGCAGCAGTCCTCAAAGACCGTCGCGACCTGTCCGAAGACGGTGTCGTACTCGCTGTCGCAACTGTTGATTTCAAAACACAAATGATTTTAGCAGGTCCCGATATTCTTAGCCGTGGTTTCATCTATATGCGCGAGTCTGGAGATCTCATTCGTGAAAGCCAACGCATTCTCTTCAACGCTATCCGTATCGCCTTGAAGAATAAAGAAGCCAATATCCAAACCGTCAATGGCGCTGTCGTCAACGCACTTCGACCATTCTTATACGAAAAAACTGAACGTGAACCAATCATTATCCCAATGATTCTCACACCAGATGAAGATTAACAAAAGCTAGCCCACAAGCTAGCTTTTGTTCTACTCTCAATCAAGTTTACCAACAACTTTACTTAAAAAAGTATCCATTAAGTTGATCAAATTTCTTCCAGCGGTCCCAACATACACACCGTCAGATGCTAGATGCTCCACAGCACATCCTTTCCCCCCAAAAAAGAAACATTCCTAAAGAAAATTCTATTTCATATCCCGTCTCCTATAGCAATACCTAAGAGCTGTGTAAAACATTAAGATAAAAACAATAATGATTGTTAATGCCTGTGGAAAAAATCGATAAAAAGGGGCTGTTATCCACAGATTGTGTAAGAATTTCCCACAAGTAAGGGATTCATCACGTGAAAGCTCACTTTTACTACCCTTGCACCTATTCTACTATGATGACAGAGAAATATAAAAAAGACTGAACTTGATATCCAGCCTCTCTTGCCTTATTTAGTATTAGGTGGGTAAATGTAAGAAACTACTGCGCTACTTGACTCTGTACTTGGGTCAAAAACGCCACGATAGTTGCCAATTGCCGGATTTCCAGCATAGTTAGCTTCCTCCACTTGAATCATGCCATCGGCCGCAACTTCTGTGACTACTGCCACATGACCGTAAGCCCCATCTGACCAGACCATAACAGCACCAAGTTTTGGAGTCTCTCCAACTTTGAAACCAGCTGCAGCTGCGCTGACTGCCCAATCATTGGCATTCCCCCAGTTATTGCCTACCCAAGGTACCAATTCTTTGGCGCCCCAGGTGCATTGACCAACAGCATAGGTATTTGGAGTTAGCTCTACGACCATTTTTTCTTCTTTCATGGTCTTGCTTTTTGCCACCACTTTAGCGGATATGCTTGATGATGTCTTCGCCACATTTACCACTAAATTTTTTGTCATATCTGCTGGTTTTGTTGCTGCTTGCGCTTCTGGAATCCACATAAATAGTGCCAACAGAGTTGCCAAACCTAACAGAAATTGATATTTCTTTTGTAACACAAATGTACCTCTCATTTCAACAGACTATAGAATACCGTCTTTTTATGACAGACAAGTAAGAGAATTATTACAAATGTTACAATTAGCTTATGATTTAAAGACTCAAACTTCCATGCAAAAAACCTCGGTCTCCCGAGGTTGGCTGTTTAATAGACATCCAAGTAGTTATCGATTTCCCATTGAGAAACAAAGGTTGCATAGCTTGCCCACTCAATACGTTTAGCTTCGATAAAGTTTGTGTAAATGTGATTTCCAAGCGCATCTTTGACCACTTCATCTTCTTGAAGAGCCTTAAGAGCATTGTGAAGAGTAGATGGCAAATCAATAATTCCTGCTTCTTTGCGCTCTTCCGCTGACATTGCATAGATATTGGTTTCTACTGGTGCTGGTGCTTCAATTTTATTTTCAATACCATCAAGACCAGCTTCCAAGAGAACGGCCAAGGCCAAATAAGGATTTGCCATTGGATCTACCGAACGCAATTCCAAACGAGTCCCCATTCCACGAGAAGCAGGTACGCGAATCAATGGAGAACGGTTGCGACTAGCCCAAGCAATATAAACAGGTGCTTCATAACCTGGTACCAAACGCTTGTAAGAGTTAACAGTCGGGTTGATGATAGCTGTATAATTGTAAGCATGCTTCATGAGACCACCAAGGAAGTAGTAGGCATCTTGAGATAACTGCATACCTCGTGGATCTTGAGGATCAAAGAAGGCATTTTCACCCTTATCATTGAAAAGAGACATATTGCAGTGCATACCGCTACCTGCAATTCCGTACTTAGGCTTAGCCATAAAGGTTGCGTAGAGTCCGTGTTTACGGGCAATTGTTTTGACAACTAATTTGAAGATTTGGATATTATCACAAGCCTTCAAGACATCGGCGTATTTAAAGTCAATTTCATGCTGACCAACAGCCACTTCATGGTGACTCGCCTCTACTTCAAAGCCCATTTGAGTCAAGACATTTACGATTTCACGGCGAGTATTATCGGCCAAGTCCGTTGGCGCCAAATCAAAGTAGCCACCCTTATCATTTACTTCAAGTGTTGGGTTCCCATTTTCATCCAACTTAAAGAGGAAAAATTCTGGTTCTGGACCTAAGTTGAAAGATTTATACCCAACTTTCTCCATATGACGAAGAGCTTTTTTCAGATTTCCACGAGGATCCCCTGCAAATGGTTCGCCTTCAGCAGTATAAATATCACAGATCAAGCCAGCGACAGCACCATTTTCATCGCCCCAAGGGAAAACTGTCCAAGTATCCAAGTCTGGATAGAGATACATGTCAGATTCGTTGATACGTACAAACCCTTCAATAGAAGAACCGTCAAACATAGCTTTATTAGACAAAACTTTTTCCAACTGCTCTTCTGTAGCAGGAATTTCAACGTTTTTCATGATACCCAAGATGTCTGAGAACATCAAACGCAAAAAAGTAACATTTTTTTCTTTGACTTCGCGACGAATGTCAGCAGCTGTAATCGGCATTTCTTTCTCCTTTGTCATTGCCATTTCTTAAAAACGAAACGAGTTAAAACCACTAGGCGAGGTCGTAAAGCCACCCACCTTTGTCAGCTCATCGTGTAAGATTTGACGCACCTGGCTGTCAGACAAGGTCTGCTTACGAGCCAACTCTTTAGCCTCGTATTCTCGCTTAATAGCTGCAATATTATAGCCATCCGCGATGTAGTCCTTGATTTCCAACAATCGATCCATGTCATTCAACGAATACATGCGACGATTGCCTTCATTTCGATCAGGTTGAATCAATCCCTGCTCTTCATAATAACGAATTTGACGCGCTGTTAAGTCTGTCAATTTCATAACTGAGCCGATAGGAAAGACCGATAATGAACGTCGTAATTCTTTTTCTCTCACGAGAGCTCCTTTCTGAATACCATTATATTGGATTATTTTACTGTCGTCAAGGTTTTATGTTAGAACTTCTAACATCATTCGGATTTTAGTCGCTTTCTTAAACGATCAATATCTGAATTGACCAAAATCGCTACAAAAACGCCGATAAAGGTTTCAAAAACCCTACTAATTGCATAGAACACAGAGTGCCCTGCCGGAATTGAAAGGGCAATAATCAGCATAGTCGCTACACCACTGATAATTCCTGCTTTATTGTTCATGGCGACATTGGTCATAATAGTCAACATAGTAAAAATAGGAATGAAAATCAAGGTTACCCAATACTGTCCAGGAAACCAATCCTGCAAAAGAAAATACAAGAGCGCATAAAATCCACCAATCGAGTTACTCAAGACCCGCGATGAACCAAAATGAATACTCTTATCAAAATCTTCTCGCAGGCTAAATACAGCAGACAAGGCCGCAATCTGTAAGCCGTCCACCTTCAAGACACCAAAAACAAGGGCAAGCAAAAAAACTGCCAGTCCTGTCTTAAATGTACGCATGCCCAACTTAAAATTTTGGGGGTCAAAACGATATTTTCTTAACATATGCCTATTGTAACATAAAATCAACATCTCTTCGGCATTTTTCTCAAAAGATAAGCCAAGTAAATCATTTGTCCAAAATAAAAAATAACAATCGCTAGCGATGCAGACCAACGTAAGTATTGATTAATATAAATAAGACTACCAGCTCCATTGGCGTCTAGTTTTTCCCCCAGACTAACGATACCTTCTCCAATCATAAAAGCAAGGACTTAACATAGCAAGATTCAACAGGGCACCTATAAGAGTCATTCTATCTTTCTTCCATAAATTTACTGATAAAGAACGGAAGAAAAATGAAACCAAAAGAAAAGATTACAAGCAGTATCATCAGAGTTTGCAGATAATACCTCCACATAACAGCTAACGAAAAACAAAAAGTCACAATCATTACAATATGAATAGACTTTTAAAAGGGCAAAAGTTTTTCCACTGCAAATCTGACAGCTGGAAGATACAAAATCAGATATATACCAGCAAATATTCCTACATGATAGTTACCCCAACGCCCAATTTCTTTTATAATATCTATAAATATTGCCATATCTTTCTAGCACGTGACGCTTCGCAGCAGTGCTACTCGATGCACAGAAAAAACACCTTGCGGTGCTTTTTCTAGCCTTCTATAAAGACGCAGTAGCTGATTGATGGTTCATTTCGCTTCGCTCATGACCAATCTAATCAGCCTTGCGGGGGGTGCGTCAACGAAATCAAAGATTTCTGACTCACCGCCTATTTTTCAGTAAGTGCTGCAAGACCAGGTAATACTTTACCCTCTAGCAATTCCATTGATGCTCCACCACCTGTAGAAATCCATGAGAATTTCTCAGCGCGGCCAAGGTTGATTGCTGCTGCTGCTGAGTCACCACCACCGATGATGGATTTAACGTCTGGTTGTTTCACGATAGCGTCCATTACACCGATTGTACCAGCTTGGAAGTCAGGGTTTTCAAATACACCCATTGGTCCGTTCCATACAACTGTTTTAGCGCCTGTAAGAGCTTCGTCAAATTTAGCGATTGATTTAGGACCGATATCCAAACCAAGGAAACCTGGGTCAACTGCTTCACCTTCAGTATCTTTAACTTCCGTGTAGTCAGCAAATGCGTTAGCTTCTTTAGAGTCAACTGGCAAGATCAATTTACCGTTAGCTTTTTCAAGAAGTGATTTAGCAACTTCAAGTTTGTCTTCTTCAACCAATGAGTTACCGATTTCGATACCTTGAGCTTTGAAGAATGTGTAAGTCATACCACCACCGATAAGAACTTTATCAGCTTTTTCAAGAAGGTTTTCGATAACACCGATTTTATCTGAAACTTTTGAACCACCAAGAATTGCTACGAATGGACGTTCTGGAGTTTCAACAGCTTCTTGGATGTAAGCAATTTCGTTTTCCAAAAGGAAACCAGCAACCGCTTTTTCAACGTTTGCAGAGATACCAACGTTTGAAGCGTGAGCACGGTGAGCTGTACCGAATGCATCGTTTACGAAGATACCATCACCAAGTGAAGCCCAGTATTTACCAAGTTCTTCATCATTTTTAGATTCTTTTTTGCCGTCAACATCTTCAAAACGAGTGTTTTCAACCAAAAGAACTTGTCCATCTTCAAGGGCGTCGATAGCAGCTTCCAATTCAGCACCACGAGTAACACCTGGGAAAACAACTTCTTGACCCAATTTAGCTGACAAGTCAGCAGCAACTGGTGCCAAAGATTTACCAGCTTTATCAGCTTCTTCTTTCACACGTCCAAGGTGAGAGAAAAGGATAGCACGTCCACCTTGTTCAACAATGTATTTAATTGTTGGAAGGGCAGCTGAGATACGGTTGTCGTTAGTGATAACGCCATCTTTCAAAGGTACGTTGAAGTCCACACGAACGAGAACTTTTTTACCTTTCAAATCAACGTCTTTAACAGTCAATTTAGCCATTAGAAAAGACTCCTTATTATTTTTATACTCTTCATTATACCATATTTTTGCCTATTCTTCTAAAGAAACCGTTTTTACTTGTGATTTTTGTAACGAAGAAGACGAAGGCCGTTCAAAATAACTAAAATAGTGGAACCTTCATGTCCAACAACTCCCAATGGTAAATTGATTCGTTGGAATAAGTTGCTCACAATCAAACTAGCAATCACAAGTAGAGCAAACACGATATTTTCTATCACAATAAGACGCATTTTTTTAGAAAGACCAATCGCAAATGGCAAGCGAGTCAAGTCCTCAACTAAAACGACATCCGCACTTTCCATGGCAATATCTGTACCAGAAGCTACTGCAAAGCCAACATTGGCCAGTGCTAAGGCAGGAGCATCGTTGATTCCATCCCCTACCATTCCGACAGAACCATACTCCTTTTGAAACTCTGCGATATATTTGGCTTTATCAGTTGGTAAACTATTTGCTACAATTCGATCAATTCCCACTTCTTTAGCAATCGATTGAGCTGTTTTTTCTTGGTCTCCTGTCAGCATAATGGTGACAATTCCGATTTTGTGCAATTCAGTCAGGACTTGCTTACTTTCTTCGCGAACTTGATCTGCCAAGGCATAAATAGCTTGCAGATAGCCATTTGCGCTCACAAATACCAAGGTTTGCCCCCTAGCTTCATGCTCGTCCATAAATTGAACAGCATCCACTGCCATCGCTTCTTCTAAGTTTTCTAAAATAAAATCTTTCTTACCAATTCGCCAAATTTTACCATAAGAAGCCGTTTCAAAACCTTTACCTGTCACATCTGCCATTTGGTCTAATTCAATCACTGCTTGTTCTGGATAGTGATCTAATAAAGCCTGTGCAATTGGATGACTTGTCTTACTTTCAGCAGAAACCACGACAGCTGCAAGTTCCTCAACAATTGCCATCGGAGTTACATACATAGAAGTAACACTTGGTTTTCCAATTGTCAAAGTCCCTGTCTTATCAAAAACAATTGCTTTCAAACCAGCCAAATTATCCGCAGTATCGCCACCTTTTAAAATCATCCCCATACGGGCTGCACGGCTAATAGCAGACAAACTAGCTGGCGTACTAGAAGCCAACAGAGCACACGGAGAAGCTACTGTCAACAAAATCATTCCGCGGTAGAAAGCATCTTGAATCGGCCAGCCCAATACAAAATAGGAAAAGAGAATAAAGCTTGGTACAAGAATTAAAACACCCTTCACATAACCATTTTCTAATTTTTCAATAAAGGTCGTTGTCTTACTATTGCACTCTTGCGCTTCTTCTACCATATTCACAATTTTAGCAAATAGGGTATTGTCGTTTTCAACCAAAACCTGCAATTCAATGGTTTCACCTTGGTTAATCGTTCCACCGATAACCGTTTCACCTTCTTTTTTCTCTGCTGGAAGCGGTTCGCCCGTTACCATGGATTCGTCTAGCAAAGCTTGCCCAGATAGCAAGCTACCATCAATCGGAACAGACTGCCCTTTCAAAACTTGTATCCGATCTCCAACTTTTAAATCTGCCGTAGCAACTACTTGAATCGTGCCGTCTTCTGTTAGCAGACGCGCTTCATCTGGCGTCATTGCCATCAATGACGAAATCGCCTCCGTGCTTTTTGCCATGGCCAAAACTTCCAACGTAGAAGAAAGTGAGAAGATAAAGATTAACAAAGCCCCTTCCAACCAATAGCCAATGATCCCCGCCCCCAAAGCAGCTAGTACCATCAAAATATCAACATTCAAATGCTTTTCAAAGAACAATTCTTCAAAACCTTCTTTGGCAGACTTATACCCCCCCACCAAGAACGCAGCAATAAATAAAACACTCTCTACCGTTGGTTGATTCCAAAATGTACTAACCAACCCCAACACAATCAACAGAGCACAAGACGCTGTGATGATGATACTTTTCTTCGTTTCTGACATCATTTCTCTTACCTTCAAACTAAGTATTTTCTAACAATTTTAAGATAAAACCTAGTCCTTGAAATATTATAAAATCTCTTTTACAATAATAGTATGACAGATTTTTATCGGTAAAAACAGAAACAATTTAGCCGATTTGTCAGTTACTGAACATTTTATTAAAATTGTCTAGAGGAGAATAATGGATAAACGAATCATAAAAACAAAGGAAGCCATTTTTGAAGCTTTTTTTGACTTACTTAATGAAAGCACCTTCCAACAAATTAGCGTAGGGGATATTATTGAGAAGGCTAATATTGGTCGAAGCACCTTCTACAGCCATTTTACAAGCAAAGATGATCTTTTAACGGCTGTTTGTCAGCATCTATTTGATCATGTCTTCGTGACAGCTTCTTATGCTGAACACCGCTTAGATGAAAATAATACTAAAAATTTCGAGGATTCCTTAGCAGATCGGGTTGCGCACCTCTTCTACCACTTTAAACAAAACGATGACAAAGTCCTAACTCTATTTCGCTTAAACGATGATTATTTCCGTCGTAATTTACGCGAACAACTAGCCCAACATCTGTCTCCCGCAGTAAAAGATTACTTTTTCAAAGGAAGCCAATTGCCACCCTTGTTGCTACAGCAGCATATCATCTCCACATTTATCACCTGTCTCAGCTGGTGGCTTCGAGATGCTCCTGAAAAGTCTACCGAGGAAATGAGTCAATTCTTCTTAGAATTAATCTAATATCTCTATCCCATAAAACACAAAACTCACAGATTGCTCTAAAAGCCTGTGAGTTTTTTATCATTCATAAAAAAGAAAAGAACCCAAAGGCTCTTTTCTTTCACTAAATCAGTGAATTATTTAGCGATTTTTGCGAAGTACTCAAGAGTACGAACAAGTTGTGAAGTGTATGACATTTCGTTGTCGTACCATGAAACAACTTTAACCAATTGGTTACCGTCAACTGTTTGAACTTTAGTTTGAGTAGCGTCAAACAATGAACCAAATGAGATACCTACGATATCTGAAGATACGATAGCGTCTTCAGTGTAACCGTATGATTCGTTAGCTGCTGCTTTCATAGCTGCGTTGATTTCTTCAACTGTTACTTCTTTTTCAAGAGTAGCAACCAATTCAGTTACAGAACCTGTTGGAACTGGAACACGTTGGGCAGCACCGTCAAGTTTACCGTTCAATTCTGGGATTACAAGACCGATGGCTTTAGCAGCACCTGTTGAGTTAGGTACAATGTTTGCTGCAGCTGCACGAGCACGACGAAGGTCACCACCACGGTGTGGTCCGTCAAGAACCATTTGGTCACCAGTGTAACCGTGGATTGTAGTCATCAAACCTTGTTTAACACCAAAGTTGTCTTGAAGAGCTTTAGCCATTGGAGCCAAGCAGTTTGTAGTACATGAAGCACCTGAGATAACTGTTTCAGTACCATCAAGAATGTCATGGTTAGTGTTGAATACGATTGTTTTAACATCGTTTCCACCAGGAGCTGTGATAACAACTTTTTTCGCACCGTTAGCGTGGATATGTTGTTCAGCTTTTTCTTTAGATGTGAAGAAACCAGTTGCTTCAAGAACGATTTCTACGCCATCGTTAGCCCAGTCGATGTTTCCTGGTTCGCGTTCAGCAGAAACTTTAACGAATTTACCGTTAACTTCAAAACCACCATCTTTAACTTCAACAGTACCGTCGAAACGACCTTGAGTTGTGTCGTATTTCAACAAGTGTGCAAGCATTGCTGGATCTGTAAGGTCGTTGATGCGAGTAACTTCAACACCTTCAACGTTTTGGATACGACGGAAAGCAAGACGACCGATACGACCGAAACCGTTAATACCAACTTTAACTACCATTTATGATTTCCTCCTTATGAAAATCGCATGTTTTATTTTTAAAAGGCAAGCCTTTTAACCAATTGTGAAAAAATTAACTTGTCAGTTTGTAAACTGATAAATCGCTTTTCAACATTTCTATTATATACTGATTCTTCATAAATTGCAAGACTTTGACTCAAAACATTGAAAAACTTTTCACAATGTTTTCATGCTCTGCAAATAGGATTTTCACATAAGAAAAGGCACCTTGCGGTGCCTAGGGACAAGAATTATTGCCCACCATTTTTCTTGATGATTTCATCTTGTACAGATTTTGGTACATCTTCGTAGTGGTCAAATACCATCATGAAAGTACCGCGACCTTGAGTTGCTGAGCGAAGAACTGTTGCGTAACCGAACATTTCAGCAAGTGGTACGTAAGCACGTACGATTTGAGTGTTACCACGAGCTTCCATACCGTCAACACGACCACGACGAGCAGTCACGTGACCCATAACGTCACCAAGGTTGTCTTCTGGAGCTGTGATTGTCACCAACATCATCGGCTCAAGGATAGCTGGTTGTGCTGATTTAGCTGCTTCTTTAAGGGCAAGAGATGCTGCCACTTTGAAGGCTGTTTCAGATGAATCGACATCGTGGTATGAACCATCGTAAAGTTTAGCTTTAACGTCAACGATTGGGTAACCAGCAAGGACACCGTTAGCCATTGATTCTACCAAACCTTTTTCAACCGCTGGGATGAATTCACGTGGAACCACACCACCGACGATTGCGTTTTCGAATTCGAAACCTTTACCTTCTTCATTTGGAGTAAATTCGATCCAAACGTCACCGAATTGACCTTTACCACCAGATTGGCGTTTGAAGAAACCACGAGCCTGAGTTGAAGCACGGAATGTTTCACGGTATGATACTTGAGGAGCACCTACGTTCGCTTCAACCTTGAATTCACGACGCATACGGTCAACAAGGACATCCAAGTGCAACTCACCCATACCAGAGATAACTGTTTCACCAGTTTCAACGTTTGTTTCAACGCGGAATGTTGGATCTTCTTCAGCAAGTTTTTGAAGGGCAATACCCATCTTGTCTTGGTCAGCTTTAGATTTTGGCTCAACCATCAATTGGATAACTGGTTCTGGAACTTCGATTGACTCAAGAATAACTTTAGCTTTTTCATCAGTCAATGAATCACCAGTAGTTGTATCTTTCAAACCAACCGCAGCAGCGATATCACCAGCGTAAACTGTTTCAATCTCTTTACGAGTGTTAGCATGCATTTGAAGGATACGTCCGATACGTTCGCGTTTACCTTTAGAAGTATTCAATACGTATGAACCTGAGTTAAGAACACCTGAGTACACACGGAAGAATGTCAAACGACCTACGAATGGGTCAGTCATGATCTTGAAGGCAAGGGCTGCAAATGGCTCTTCATCAGATGCTGGACGAGTTTCTTCAGCGTCTGTATCTGGGTTAACACCTTTGATTGCAGGGATGTCAAGTGGGCTTGGCAAATAGTCAAGAACTGCATCAAGCATCAATTGAACACCTTTGTTTTTGAAGGCTGAACCACACAATACAGGGAAGAATTCAACGTTGATTGTAGCTTTACGGATACCAGCCATCAATTCTTCGTTAGTGATTTCTTCACCTTCAAGGTATTTCATCATCAAATCTTCATCAGTTTCAGCAACTGCTTCGATCAATTTTTCACGGTATTCTTCAGCTTGTTCAAGGTATTCAGCTGGGATGTCTTCTTCAAGAATATCTGTACCAAGGTCGTTAGTATAGATTTCAGCTTTCATTTTGATCAAGTCAATGATACCACGGAAATCATCTTCTGAACCGATTGGCAATTGAATTGGGTGAGCATTTGCTTGCAAACGATCATGAAGAGTTGATACTGAGTAAAGGAAGTCAGCACCGATTTTATCCATTTTGTTGGCAAAAACGATACGTGGAACACCGTACTCAGTTGCTTGACGCCAAACTGTTTCAGTTTGTGGCTCAACACCTGATTGTGAGTCAAGAACTGTTACAGCACCGTCAAGAACGCGGAGTGAACGTTGTACCTCGATTGTGAAGTCCACGTGTCCTGGTGTGTCGATAATGTTGACACGAGTATCTTTCCATTGAGCTGTTGTTGCAGCAGATGTGATTGTGATACCACGTTCTTGCTCTTGCTCCATCCAGTCCATTTGTGACGCACCTTCGTGAGTTTCACCGATTTTGTGAATTTTACCAGTGTAGTAAAGGATACGCTCTGTTGTTGTTGTTTTACCGGCATCGACGTGGGCCATGATACCGATGTTACGAGTTTTTTCTAATGAAAATTCGCGTGCCATGAGGTTATTTCTCCTATAAAATTTTTAGTTTACTTCTTATTATACCATTATTTATAAAAAACGGATAGGCAGGACCTACCCGTTCTATAAATATTCGGTTTTACGTGAATAGAGTTCAGACTACAGTGTTTTGTAGCCTAACTGAACTCGGGCTAAACGCTTGGCAAAAAAGATAAATCCTCCTAGAGTCCACAGACTCTTCGTCGTATTTCCTATTTTCACTGTGCTTTTTATACGCCCTCGTATCTTGTTATTACCAGCGGAAGTGTGCAAACGCACGGTTTGCTTCAGCCATACGGTGAGTATCTTCACGTTTCTTAACAGCTGCACCTGTGTTGTTAGCTGCATCCATGATTTCTTTTGCAAGACGATCAACCATAGTGTGCTCACCACGGTTACGAGCGATTGTTACCAACCAACGAAGGCCAAGTGTTGTACGACGTTCTGGACGAACTTCAACTGGGACTTGGTAGTTAGAACCACCGACACGACGTGCACGTACTTCAAGTACAGGCATGATGTTTTCCATTGCTGTTTCAAATACTTCAAGAGCATCTGTTCCAGTAGCTTCTTTGATTTGCTCAAAAGCACCGTAAACGATTGATGCAGCAGTACCACGTTTACCATCAAGCATAAGACGGTTAATCAAACGAGTTACCAATTTTGAGTTGTACAACGGATCTGGCAATACTTCGCGCTTAGGCGCTTGATTTTTACGACTCATTTAACGAATTCTCCCTTCTTACCCTTTTGGACGTTTAGTACCGTATTTAGAACGGCCTTGTTTACGATCAGTTACACCTGCAGTATCAAGTGCACCACGAACGATATGGTAACGTACCCCCGGAAGGTCTTTTACACGTCCACCGCGAAGCAATACCACGCTGTGTTCTTGCAAGTTGTGACCAATACCTGGGATGTAAGCAGTAACTTCGATAAGGTTGCTCAAACGTACACGAGCGAATTTACGAAGGGCTGAGTTAGGTTTTTTAGGTGTCATTGTTCCGACACGAGTTGCAACACCGCGTTTTTGTGGTGATGAAACGTTTGTTTGAACTTTTTTACGGCTGTTGTAACCAACGTTCAAAGCTGGTGATTTAGATTTTTCTACTTTTGATTTACGCGGTTTGCGAACCAATTGGTTAATTGTAGGCATCTACATTCTCCTGTATATATTTTTATTTTTGGTTGATAAAGCACTCGGTGACAGCCTTTATCTGTGTGTACTTTTGCAACAATTGTCAGCACGTCTCTGTACACTTTTGAGAGACCAAAAGTAAAAAGTACCGTCTATCATAATAGCATAGACAGCACTCTTTGTCAATGACTTTTTCTTGATTTTATTCCATTATCAGCATAGCTTTGATGGTTTTTCTGTCACGCATATCTTGGTAGGCTTGATTGACATCATCCAACTTGTAAGTCCCTGTAAAGACTTTTCCTGGATCGATTTCTCCATCTAGGACTGCTTTTAGAAGGACAGATTTGTCGTAGGTTGTCACAGAAGCTGGCCCTCCTGCAAAAATAGTATTGGTCATGAAATAATCCCCTACATTGATATCCCCTGTATGTGGCACTCCAACACGGCCAATGATCGCTCCTGGACGAGCAATTTTAATAGCTGTTTCAGTTGACAGGTGAGTACCCACACATTCCAAGGCTGCATCCACGCCTGCACCATTTGTTAATTCAAGAACCTTGGCAATCCCTTCCTCACCACGTTCTTCAACAATATCTGTTGCGCCGAACTCAAGCGCCAACTTCTGACGGTCTTCGTGACGGCTCATGATGATAATTCGTTTTGCACCACGCATTTTTGCTGCAATCACCGCACACAAACCAACCGCTCCATCACCAACTACAGCCACTGTATCGCCTGCTTGCACATTAGCCACACGCGCCGCATGGTAACCAGTTGGCATGACATCCGCCAAGGCAAGGAAGGACTTAATCATGCCTTCACTATAATCAGACGGCTGACCTGGAATCTTGACCAAAGACCAGTCCGCATGTGTATAGCGCACATACTCTGCTTGGTAGCCATGACTAATATTAGTTGCTGAAGTATGTCCCTGACAGCCACCTTCAAAGCCAGCACGACAAGCTGCACAATGTCCACAACCGTGAGTAAAAGGTGCGATGACAAAATCGCCTGGTTTTACAGTATTGATATCGCCACCGACTGCCTCTACGATGCCGATAATTTCGTGGCCACTGTTAGCTGAGTGCTCCGCCTTGTTATCATCACCGCGATAAGCCCACAAGTCCGAACCGCAGACACAAGAACGTACCACTCGGATAAGGGCATCATCAGCCTCAATAATGCTTGGTTTTTCAATTTCTTCAATAGCAACTTGGCCAGATTTGACAAAAACTGCTGATTTCATGTTGCCACCTCCACATTTTTTGTATATTATAACATTTTTATTTTTCGTTCCATGCAAAAAACCGCCTATTAGACGGTTTTCCCATTTCTCTTAGAAACCACCCATGCCCATGCCTGGATCCATTGCCATTTGTTGGGCAGCTGGTTCTGGTTTGTTAGCTACGACAGCTTCTGTTGTCAAGATGAGACTTGCTACTGAAGCTGCATTTTGAAGGGCTGAACGGGTTACTTTAACAGGATCAATGATACCTGTGGCAACCATGTCTACCCACTCACCGTTGGCAGCGTTGAAGCCTGTACCAACTTCAGATTGTTTCAAGCGGTCAATGATGACTGAGCCTTCATAACCGGCGTTATAGGCGATTTGACGAACTGGTTCTTCAAGGGCACGGAGGACAATATTACGTCCTGTAGCTTCATCGCCTTCCAATTCAAGCGCAGCTACTTTGCCAATCACGTTAACGAGGGCTGTACCGCCACCTGCTACGATACCTTCTTCAACAGCAGCGCGAGTTGCGTTAAGGGCATCTTCGATACGGAGTTTCATTTCTTTCAACTCAGTTTCAGTTGCTGCACCGACCTTGATGACTGCAACGCCACCTGCCAATTTAGCCAGACGCTCTTGCAATTTTTCACGGTCAAATTCAGAGGTTGTTGTTTCGATTTGTGATTTGATGAGGTGAACACGGTTAGCAATCGCATCAGCGCTACCAGCACCTTCAACGATAACGGTTGAGTCTTTATCAACTGTTACTTTAGCGGCTTGACCAAGCACAGCCATTGTCGCATCTTTAAGGTCAAGACCGAGGTCTTCAGTCACAACAGTACCACCTGTCAAGATAGCAATGTCTTCAAGCATGGCTTTACGACGATCACCAAAGCCAGGTGCCTTAACAGCAACCACGTTGAAAGTACCACGGATTTTGTTCAACACAAGTGTTGGAAGGGCTTCGCCATCTACATCATCAGCAATGATAAGGAGTGGACGGTTGGTTTTAAGGATTTCTTCCAACAATGGAAGGACATCTTGGATGTTTGACACTTTCTTGTCCGTAATCAAGATGTATGGATTATCGAGGTCAGCCACCATTTTTTCATTGTCAGTAACCATGTATTGAGAAAGGTAACCGCGGTCAAATTGCATACCTTCAACCACTTCAAGTTCCGTTTCCATACCACGTGATTCTTCGATTGTGATAACACCATCGTTACCCACGCGCTCCATGGCTTCTGAAATGTACTCACCAACTTTTTCAGAACGGGATGATACGGCAGCAACTTGAGCAATAGCTTCTTTACCAGAAACAGGTTGCGCAATAGCTTTCAATTCTTCAACAGCTGCTGCTGTCGCAGTTTCAATCCCACGACGGATACCGATTGGGTTAGCACCAGCTGTCACGTTTTTTAGACCTTCACGAACAATAGCTTGGGTCAAAACAGTTGCTGTAGTTGTACCGTCACCAGCAATATCGTTGGTTTTTGACGCCACTTCTGACACCAATTTCGCACCCATGTTTTCAAAATGGTCTTCCAATTCAATTTCTTTAGCAATAGTCACACCATCGTTAGTGATGAGTGGTGAACCGAATGCTTTTTCCAAAACCACATTACGACCTTTAGGGCCCAAGGTAACTTTAACCGTATCCGCTAAAATATCGACCCCACGCACCATAGCTGCGCGAGCATCTGCTGAAAATTTAATTTCTTTTGCCATATGTTTTTCCTCTTACTCACTATTTATATAATTTTTGTTTTTGATATTTTCTTAGGCAGTGCGGACGCAAGCGACTTCCTCCGGAATTCCATTGCTAATTTTTGAGCCTAAGGTCTCAAAAATTCCGTTATCAGTAGCACTTACGTGCCACTGATAATCCCACTACAGCGAAAATATCTGGTTTAGCTCACTTCGTTCGCAAATTATCAAACCTAGATTTTCCACCTATAAAATACGTTTAATTTAATATAATATTAACTGACAGACATTAGAAAATAAAATCGATTTTATTTTCTCAATTATCCTAAAATTGCAAGAATGTCTGATTCGCGAACGACAGCAACTTTTTCATCGCCATCTTTGACTTCGATACCTGCACCATTTTCCACTAAAACGACATCACCAACTGCCACACTAGGTGTAATTAGTTCACCATTCAATGTACGCAAACCTTGACCAATCGCCACAACTGTTGCTTTTTTTGTCGCTTCATGTGACTTACCTGCAAGGACAAAGCCTCCCGCTGTTTGTTCTTCTGCTTCTTCAAATTTCACGACCACACGGTCGCCCAATGGTTTTAACATAAGATTCCTCCAATGATTTTTTCATACTTTTTAGCACTCCTATGAACCGAGTGCTAATCTACATGTCTTATTGTATCACTTGGTCAAAAATAGTCAAGAAATACATCACGATTTTAGAAATTTTGCCCAAAGTAAAAAGAGGAAAATCCCTCTTTTTACGAACAGTGTCAACTAGGTCTTAAAAAGGAAGCTCCTCTTCTTCTAAGACCAAATCAGCCAAATCTTCTGCCACATTATTTTCTCGCATGGCTCGCTGAGCTCGACTTTCTAATAGTTGGAAACTAGAACCCAAAACTTCTGTCACATAGCGAGTTTGCCCGTCTTTTTCATATTTACGGGTCCGCAATTCACCATCTAAGGAAATCAAGCTACCTTTTGCACCATAACTAGCCAAGGTATCTGCCAGTTTCCCCCAGAAAACAACATTAATAAAATCAGCTTCTCGCTCCCCATTCTCCGTCTTGAATCGGCGATTCACCGCTACTGTTACACGCGCTACACTTTTCTTGTTAGGTGTCTGGCTCACTTCGGGCGTCGCTGTCAAGCGACCGATTAGAATAACTTTATTATACATTTTTCATCCTCCTAACTATCTATTCGTAAATCCCTTAGAAAATCTCTTTTTTAGAATATTTTTGTTATAATTTTTCAAAAGGAGGAGAATATGGCAAATCTAGAAAGCTACCGCGCTATGTTGAAACAACCATGGGGGAAGATTCAGTACGAAATCACCTTTGCACAACTTGCACATCTAGAAGGTAAACAAATCTTAGATTTCGGAGCTGGTTTTGGACTGGTTAGTCAATTTTTGGCAAAGAAAAATCAGGTGACCGCCGTCGAACCCAATGCAGATATGCTGGATATAGAAACAGAGACCGATTACCAAAAAGTATTAGGAAGTCTAGAGGAACTAGCTGCTTTTCCGGATAAGAGTTTCGATGTCATCACCTGCCACAATGTGCTAGAATACGTCGCTCCGGCTGAACGTCCGGATTATCTCACAGAATTCAACCGTCTGCTCAAAGACGACGGTAAATTATCCATCATCAAGCACAATCAAGTCGGGAAAGTGCTCCAAAACGTCGTTTTTTCAAACGATGTCGATACCGCACTAGACTTGCTAGCTGGCGGTGACTTCCACAGTCAATCATTCGCCCAAGGCAGCACCTACTCCTTAGACGAATTGCTTGAGCTATCAGGTTTGGAGCTAGAAAACTACCAAGCCATCCGTACATTTTATAGCCTGCAGCCCAATCACTTCAAAACCGAACCCGGCTGGCTAGAAAAAATGACCAAAGTCGAACTCGCCGTCTGCGACCAAACTCCGTACAAGGACATTAGCTTTTTGCAGCATGTTTGGTTGAGGAAATAGGAGGAAATTATGAAAGAAATCTTACAGAAGCAACTGGAAACGAACGAAAATTATTCCCAAGAGCAACTGACTTGGCTCATCGATCATATCGGTGACGAAAATCCCCAAATCCGTGACGAGCTGGTCTATGCTAGCTTTTGCCATGCCATACTAGATACCTTATTAACGCCAGAAGATTATCACTGGCTACTTCAGCGACTCTGGGAACACGGAAGTATCACAAGTCCCCACACGCCCACTCGGTCTTTTACAGCCTTAGTTCTAGCTCTATTTCTATATGTGGATAGTCTAGAGGGAAGCCCTTATGAAAATAGACTAACTACAACAGACAAAGTGCAACTTTTCCAAGCCGCTCTGCAATTTCTATCAAATGAAACAGATAGCCGAGGTTGGGACGAGCAACTGGGCTGGCTACATGCCATCGCTCACGGAGCCGACTTCCTCCTGACAGCAGCCTGTCATCCAGATTTTCCAAAAGAAAATTTGAACAAGGTCTGGCAGAGTATTATAGCGGCATTCAAAAATCAAACACAGACTTTTTCTGCTGGCGAAGACCAACGCTTAGCAAATGTCATCAGCCAGCTAGTCTTATCAGAAAAATTGTCTCCAGAAGAGTTGATTGACTTCTTAAAAACGACTACTCTTCCAAATCAAGAACCGCAAGACTATTTCGCCTATCTCAATTTCCAGCATTTTTTTCAGAAAATTTATCTAGACTTGGATAAGGAAAATCAATTATCTGAAAATTTGAAGCTGGCAATTCAAGAGTGCTTAATCAACTAAAAAAGACGGAGCGATTCGTCTTTTTATCTATGCATTCCAATGTTTCTCTGCATCAAAAGAAGCTCCCACTTCTGCATCTGCAGCTAGTTCAATAATTCCGCGTACTTGTGGAGCATTTGGCAATTCCAACTCACGCACACTGCACAGCATACCAAAGCTGTCTTCTCCGCGCAGTTGTCCCGGGAAGATGAAACTACCATTTGGCATCATGGCACCTGGTAGAGCTGCCACTGTTTTCAAACCTTGGGCAGCATTTGGAGCACCGCAGACAATTTGCACGAGCTGACCGTCATGAATCTCTACTTGGCAGATATGAAGATGATCGCTATCTGGGTGATCTACCATTTCCTTGATTTGTGCAACGACGAATTTTGGTCCAGCATCATTGACCAATTGCTCAGTGAAGGCTTCTTTCGCCAACTCAGCATTCAAAATCGCTACTTGCTCATCAGTCAAGAAAACTTGTCCAGCGCCAGCCATTTCCACCAAAGAAGATACGTCAAAAATGTTCCAAGCTACTGTTTCTCCAGTTTCTTCCAAGAAAATACGAGCAACATTCCCTTTGCGCTCAACGCTTCGCTTGGCGTCCTTTACTTCCTTGACCAAAATCATCAGCGTATCGCCAACATGCTCTTTGTTATATGTAAAAATCATCTATTTCAATCCCTCTAAAAATCTTATAATTTCTTGCTTACTCTTACGATTCTTGTCCACAAAACGGCCTAACTCTTGTCCATTTTCTACGACCACAAAACTCGGAATCCCAAAAATATCCCACTGCTGTGCTACTTCCATAAACTCATCTCGGTCAATGCGGACAAAGGTAAGTTCTGGAAAGGCAGCTTCAATTTCAGGCATGGAAGGATAGATAAATTTGCAATCTGGACACCAATCTGCCGTGAAAAAGAAGACTGTTTTTTGCTCTTTTTCGATATAACCTGCAATCTCTTCAAAAGATGTTGGAATAATCATCCTTTTTCCTCCTCATATTCAATCTGACCCGCACGATTTTCAAAGCGGTAGACACGACCAGAATCCATGACTACGCCACCTTTTAGAAAATCCTTATCAGACTCATTTTCATAGACAAAGATGGTCGCAATAGGACCAAAATCTGCAAAAAAGTCACGCACCTGTTGAAGTGCTTGTGCTTTTTTCTTTTCTTCCTGGACTTTCACGTAATAACGGGCGCTTGCCGCAAGAATCCCAGTCCCCAAGACTCCTGCCAAAACAGCTGTCTTTTTCTTATTCATGCAAACAATTTTACCACAAAACATGGTAAAATAATAGCAATAGGAGGTCATTATGACAAATCAATTATTCGATAAAATCAAGGAAGTAACTGAACTTCAAGGCGTTTCTGGTTTTGAAGGAAGTGTTCGCAACTATCTTCGTGACCGCATGACACCACATGTTGACCGCATTGAAACAGACGGTCTCGGTAGTATTTTTGGTATCAAGGATAGTCAAGCTGAAAACGCTCCTCGTATTATGGTCGCGGCTCATATGGATGAGGTCGGCTTTATGATTAGCGATATCAAGGCAGACGGTACTTTCCGTGCAGTAGCTCTAGGTGGCTGGAATCCACTTGTTGTATCAAACCAACGCTTTACACTTCAACTACAAGATGGCCGTCAAATCCCTGTGATTTCAGGCTCTATGCCTCCACACCTCTCGCGCGGTGGCAATGGAAGTGCCGGACTTCCAGCTATCAGTGATGTCATCTTCGATGCCGGCTTTAGCTCAAAAGAAGAAGCTATGAAATACGGTGTCCGCCCTGGTGATACCATTACACCACTGAGCGAAACAACCCTGACTGCTAATGGAAAAAATATCATCTCAAAAGCTTGGGACAACCGCTACGGTGTTCTCATGGTTTCTGAACTCTTGGAAAATCTATCTGGCACCAGCCTCAACAACCAACTCATCGCCGGTGCAACTGTTCAAGAAGAAGTGGGACTCCGCGGAGGACATACTTCTGTTACCAAGTTTGACCCTGAAATCTTCCTCGCAGTAGATTGTTCGCCAGCTGGTGATGTCTTTGGTGACCAAGGAAAAATTGGTGACGGCACCCTCCTGCGCTTCTACGATCCAGGTCATATCATGTTGCCAAACATGAAGGACTTCCTTTTGACAACCGCCGAAGAAGCAGGGATTAAATTCCAGTATTATTGTGGCAAAGGTGGAACGGATGCCGGCGCTGCGCACTTGAAAAATAATGGTGTACCTTCTACCACCATTGGTGTCTGTGCTCGCTATATCCATTCACATCAAACTCTTTACAACATGGATGACTTCCTTCAAGCGCAAGCCTTCTTGCAAGCAATCGTCAAAAAACTTGACCGCTCAACAGTGGACTTGATTAAAAAATATTAAAAAAAGAAACCTCTGGCGGGATGAGTCAGAGGTTTTGTATTTATTTTTTAATACCAGCTAGTTTACGTACTTCTGGAATCCGTTGAATCTGCGGAAGAAGAGTCATGATAACCAAAACTCGAATCGGCAACTCAAAGATTTTCAACCAGCGACCTGCGATGAATTGGGCTACAAATGGCACACCAAAGTAGATTTGAATCAAAAGTGGTGTGAAAATGAAGGTCCCAAATAGCAAGATTGTTGTGACAGCAATAGTCACGTGCAACCAATCTTTCTTGTTATGCCAATCCAATTTCTTCCCATAAAAGAAGAAACCGTAGAGGGCTCCTTGAACAGCTTCCATGAGGGTCCACCAAATAATAAAATCAGCTCCACCTCTTGTCATCATATCAACAATATCAATCAAGAATAGGCTCACAAAGCCCCAGAGTGGACCACCAATCATCCCAATTACCGCATGAACGATAAATGTGAAAGCAACCACTAACTGTTTCGGAATAATGGTAATCGAAAATTTTTCGACAATCAAGGTTAAGGCAATCAGCATGGCCAAAGATGCCAACAACTGAACGGACAAATGTGGATTTTTGTTTTTCATAAATGCTCCTTATTGTTTGGAGCTGTCTAGGAAGTCTCCTTTGACAGCGGATGCAATGGTTTACCGCGCTTTCGCTTCGTTATGTAGCAACATCCCATCTACATACACTTAACGCAAACCACCTACTCTGTGCAAATTACTTTGCCGTTTCATTTTAACATATACTGGACCATTTGACTATTCCTATATTTTACAGTAAAATAAAAGAGCAATAAAAATTATAATATAGGAGAATGTTTTATGAAAAAGAACATCAAAAAATTATTGTTGGTCCTACTAACAAGTAGTGCAGTCTTGTTTAGCACAAATCTTATCAGCGCAGATTCCTATGTATACCGCCTCTACAATCCACGCAACGGAGAGCACCTCTACACAACTGATATCAACGAACGCGACGTTCTATTCTTCGATCATGGTTGGGGATACGAGGGAGATGGTTGGGTTGCTCCAGAAAACGGGACTCCTGTTTATAGACTCTATAACCGTGGCCTGCAAAACCACCTCTACACTTCAGATTTGAACGAGGTAAATGTCCTCACTAATCGTCACGGCTGGACAAAGGATAACAACGGAAAACCTGTATTTTATTCTGGTGGTGATGTTAACATCTATCGTGTATACAATCCGAAACTCCGCGGACTTCACCACTGGACAACCGATCTTAACGAATACAATGTACTGCCACGACATGGTTGGAAACAAGAAGGCGTTAAATTTAAAGGAACTGCCGTTGGACAACAAATTCGTACTCAATATTTTGACCCAAATTCAAACATCGTTTCTGGCGCTCTCGGGAACTCTGAGTGGGTATTCCTAAGAAGTGAAGAAGCTGCTTGGGTTGCCGAAGATGCTCTCAATGATCCAACTTCTGAGTTCAGCAACTATAAAAATTACGACGTTCTTGAATTTAAAACTTCAAACGGAGCAACCTTCTATTCTGTAGAATTTTATAACTAATACTTCTGCCCCATCAATATGGGGCTTTTTTAATTCCCCATAAACCTAGCACTTCTCTACTTCACACCGACTAAGCGAAACAAAATAACGCCACTAAAAAAAGAAAGAGCGGTTACCCACCCTCTCTTCATACAGTGATTATTTTTTCAAACGTTCAACATCACGCGCAATCATCAATTCTTCATCTGTTGAAATAACAAGAACTTTAACTTTTGATGCTGGCGTTGTAATATCTCCACGATAGCCGAAGACATTCTTTTCAGGATCAATCTCAATGCCAAACCAAGACAAACCTGCAATGACATCTTGACGCATCAACGGCGCATTTTCACCCATACCAGCTGTAAAGACAATGGCATCCGCACCATTCAAAACTGCAAAGTATTGACCAATGAATTTTTTAATACGATCAATGAAAATATTGTAGGCAAGTACCGCATCTGGATTTTTAGCTTGAAGACCTGCTTCAATATCACGCATATCACTTGAAATACCCGATACACCGCCTAAACCAGATTGTTTATTCAGCATATTCACCACTGCAGCCGCATCCTCTAATTCAGGATCTTGTGCAATCAAATAAGGGATGATAGCTGGGTCAATGTCTCCTGAACGAGTTCCCATCATCGGACCTGCAAGTGGTGTGAATCCCATTGAAGTATCCATTGATTCACCATGGTAATTCGCTGTAATAGATACACCGTTACCAATATGAGCTGTGATCAATTTCAATTCTTCTAACGGACGATTCAGCATCTTAGCAGCTTCTTGAGCTACATATTTATGGCTTGTTCCATGTGCTCCATATTTACGAACCTTGTACTCTTTATAATACTTTTGTGGAATTGGGTACATATAGGCATGTTTTGGAAGCGTTGTGTGGAAAGACGTATCAAAGACAACAACACTAGTAATATCAGGCAAGATATCTTTGAAAGCACGAATACCTGCTGCAGCACCAGGATTATGAAGTGGGGCAAGAAGTGAAAGTTCTTCAACTTGCTCAATAACTTTCTCATCAACAAGAGCGGACTCTTTGAAATACTCTCCACCAGCCACGACACGGTGACCGACACCTGTAATTTCAGTAAAATCAGAGATGATTCCGTGTTTCAACAAATCTTCTAATAAGATTTTTACAGCAACAACATGATCTGGAATATCCAAGACTTGCTGATCTTCTTCCTGACCAAATTTAACTGTTGAGATAGAATCTCCAAGGCCGATACGCTCAATCAACCCCTTTGCAAGAACTTCTTCTTCTGGCATCTGATACAGTTGCCATTTTAAACTAGAGCTACCTGCATTGATTGCAATTGTTTTAGACATAATTTTCCCCTTTTAAGCGTTTTCCTCATAAGTATATCAAAATTTCACTTACTTTGCATTATCTTCATGCCATTTTTTGAAATTGTTTGTGAATTCTTGCAAAGCACTTACATCCTGTAAATCTCGAAGTGGATAAACAAAGGTTTCAACCGTATTTTCCGTTTTCTTTTGCAATACAAAAATGGATTTCGCCATACTTTGAGCACCAAAAAGATTGGTTGGTAAAGCAATCATAGCTGCCACACTAGCATGGTTAGTCAACCATTTTTTCAGCAAATGACTCTGCGGGCTAGTCAGCAAATCATTCGGTGCCAAGAAAACCGCATAGCCGTCCTGTTCTAGATACTTGAGCGACTGCTCCATAAGAAGGTGGTGGGCATAAGTGTGCTCTTCTCCACTAGCTACCTCGTAACGCTTAGCAATCTGATCATCAGGATAATAGCCAATCGGCAAGTCGCTGATAATCACCTGACTTTCTTTCAAAATCTGTGGTCGCACCGCGTCTCCTTGAGCAAAGCTCAACTGACTCCCCACTACGTCTGCTATACTGGCTGACAAATCTATCAAGAGATCATCTACTTCTATCCCTAGATAGTCTAGTTCTTTCTGGCTGTGATTGAGAATCGTCTGAGCAAGATTTCCTGTTCCAGAGCCGATTTCAAGTACTGTAACCCTATCATTCTTGAGCAGGTTATCCAACAAAAAGGTTAGGATAAAACCGATACTATCTGGGGTAAATTGATGATTGTATTGGAGTGGCTCCGTCTGGTTTGCCTTAATGAAAAGAAACTGAAAAGCCCTGCGCCACTCTTCAGTGGACAGGTTGAGCTTTTTCAATTTTTGATTATTTTTCTTAACAAGTTCAGTCTCATTTTCATCAGAAAGATATGCTGCATTTTGCTCAATCATAGCATCATAGATATTGGTAGACAGAGCGTTTTGGATTGTTTGGACATTTTCTAAAAGGAGGTCATAAGCCTCTTCAATTTTTTCAAAATTCATAGTCTTATCATACCAAAAATCAAGGTTTTTCGCCAGATAAAGGGAATAGATATCGATAGGTTGAACCAGATGTAAGGCTAACCACAACTTCCATTTGCCCTTCGGTCTGCTGATAGCGGCTGTCTCCCTCACTAAAGCTAACTTTTCCGCTCACCATTTTATCTGTTTTCAAGCTAACATTATCCATTGTTAACTGCGCCATGAAATAAGCTTGACTAGATTCACGACTAGCTAGATGAGCTTGAGCCAAAGCTTCTTGACTACGCAAGTAAAATTGGAGTAAAAGGCTGAAAACAGCTAACATGAGCATGGCATAAAGTAAAATGCCTGCCTTAACTTTTTTCCGAAAAATCATAGACAAAACTCCTCTTCTCCCCATTTTCAAAACAAAAATCAATCCGAACAAGCTGACCATCCTGCCTCATAGTGACAGACTTCAGTCCATAGAGCATGGGCTGATACCCTTGTCCTTTTTGATTAGTTTTGCGAAAATCATCCGACTTAGATAAGCCAAAAGCCAATTCTTGCTTATTTTTCTTGACGTAGAGTCGATTATTTTCAATCTTTGTCAAAAGAAGTCCGTCTAATTCACTACGAAATTGTTCTGAAAAGACTAACCAGTCTCGGTCAAAACTTGCATTTTGGTGATGAATTTCTTGGCTGAATAACTGTGTCAATCCTTGAAATAGGAGGACTGACCCCGATAAGATAAACAAGGATACCAAGCATTCCAAAATAGTAAAAGCTGCTACTTTTCTAGTCTTTTTCCACAAGGAGAATCTCCTTTCCTTGACTGAGCACACGAATTTTCTGCTGACTACGTTCAATCGTTACCGACTGACCATTTAATTCCAGACGAGCTTGCTTGGTCTGGACAACCATTTTAGCCAGATTAAGAATTTCTTGCTCTTGCAGAGAGTTTACCTGCTGCTGTCGAGATTGGTCAATAGCAGTTAGAAACAGACTAACAACCGTTGTTAGAACTGCCAAAGCTACTAGACTTTCCAGCAAGATGTAGGCTTTACTTTTTCGATTTTTTATAACGACCACTCCCTAAGTATAGTTGATAAGAAACCACTTTTTTCTCCGTCTGAAACTCAATTTTAGCCAAAGAAGAATTTCCACCATTCTTGTCAAAATCTAGGATAATTTGTCTAATCGGCTTTACCGTCCTTGGAACATTGACCGACTGATAACCATTTGAAATTTCCTCTGCACCAATAGTCAGCTGGATATTCTGTTGACTACTGGCCGACAGCATTTGACTATTTTTATAGACCTGCTCAAATTCCAAGAAAAAAATGTTCTCCTCTATCTGTCGAAAAACTGAATTGACAGAACCAGACAACACCACTGCTAAAAAGCTGATAACTGTCAGGGTTATCAAACTTTCTAGCAGAGTAAAAGCCTGAACCTTACGGTGCCACACTAGCTGTCTTGTCTTTATGTTTTGCATAGTATTCCTTGTAAGTCTGCGATTGTTCGGCAGTGATGGCTTCACTCTCTACCAATTTTGCTAAGCTTGCATCTCCCATATTATACAGTTCGTAGAGCTCCGCCTGACTCTCCACTACTTTGATAACTGCTGCAGCACCTGTCTCTTGGACCTTGTCCTTTTGCTTGCTGAGATTTGGGACAAAGAGAAGCAACAAAGTACTGATGATTACTAAAACAATTAACATTTCCACAAGTGTGAAAGCGGCTACTTTCATTTTCATTAACTTTTTCATATCATATCTCCATATTTTGATAAATCGGCAACAACATGGCTGCATAAATAAGAACAATCATAAGAGCGACTCCGATGAAAACAAGTGGCTGAATGAGCTGCATACTGGCGTTCAGTCTGCGGAAAAATTCTTCCCAACACTCATCCGCATAAAGAGCCAACTCACTGCCCAGCTTGGATTTAACTTGACCATACTCAATCATCAAACTCAATTCTTTTTTAAAAAATGGATAGTTTTTAATATGGTCATGGAAAGTACAACCATCCGAAAAAGCCTTTTCCATATCACGACCAATTTCTTGAAAAAGTGGAGCCGACTGTTCTTTCATAATCGCTACAATTTGCATCAGTTCCAATCCCTGTCCAATAAGATTTCCCCATTCACGCGCATAATAAGCTGTCAAATATATCTGAACTAATTGTCCAACAAAAGGTAAGCTAGCCAACTTGCTGAAAACTGTGATTTTAGCTGTCTTTCGATACCAGATTCTCAGCAAAAGAAAAATCAGACCAACTAGGCCAACCCCTGCAAAAAAGAGCACCGGCAGGTGAGCAATCAGCCAAGTCGCAACATTTCCCTCTTCCATCTGTGGCAACAGATAATTTTTCAAACCCAACATGATAAGAATGAGAAAAGCTAAGAGAACCAAGGGATAGGTCGTAACTTCCAGTAATTTCTTACGAACTTGACTGAGCTGACTCAAATAATCTTGAATTTTAGATAAGCTAAGACTGGTATTTCCATGAATTTCAGCCAAGGAAACCTGAGTGACAACATTATCTGAAAACTGCAAGTCTGCCAGCAACTGGGAAAAAGGTTTCCCTGCCAAAAGACCCTCTGATAAGACTTGGGTATACTGGTCTGCCAACAATTGACTCCGCTTCAAAAAGTCAACAATCTCTCCCAGATGAAAACCACTGGCAAAGAGATTATTAAATAACTCAATGACCTTACGCTGACGCGTGAGAGACAATTTTTTCGGTTTCTGCTTGCCGAAAACTGATATGTCCTGCTGCAAGAAGCTGGTCAATCTGCGCATTCCACTCTTTTGGTTGGTGTTCTTGATAGTCTCGATTGGCATAATCTACCATTCCCCTCCCTTCTATCAACCGCTGGTAGGCAATCCCTTGCAAGCAGTTCTTCAACTCTTCCTCAGAAATCCCAAATTCTAACAGTCGCGCATAGACCCCAGCAATACTTTTGGCATGGACTGTCGAAAAGACTGTCGATCCTGTTAAACTAGCTCGAATGACCGCACGCGCCGTTTCTTCATCACGAATTTCTCCAATAATGAGAAGGTCTGGACGATGCCGAAGAGATAATTTAATGAGTCTATCATAAGTGCCACCGATAGCTTCATTAATTTGCAATTGGAGCATATCAGGATGTTTAATTTCGACTGGGTCTTCAATCGTTAACACCTGCTGGTTTGGAAATTTTAACTTGGCTAAATGGTACATGAGCGTTGTCTTTCCAGACCCAACCGGACCCGAAAAAAGATAGAGCCCCCGTCCCTTGATATTTTCCGCAATTCGCTCCACCGCATCAAACCAAAAGCGTAGATTGTCCTCACCATTGTAGAGAAAACGAATGACTAAACTTTCCTTGCCCCGATAATCTCCCACTGTTGACAAACGAAGCGCCACCTGCCCCTCACCATAATCATAGTCACAAGCCCCCTGTTGACTGCGGCGCTTTTCACCGACATTGACCCCTGCGACAAACTTAAAATGGCTAATTAAGGCCGAAAATTCCACCTCATCATAGTCTCCCACAAATTTCCTGCCGTCCGACTCTCGTTCATAGAGTTGATAACAATTTTCACGTGGCACCAAATACAAGTCACTGACTCGTTTTTCTACTGCCTCCCGCACAATTTTTCTGGCTAAATCTTGTATCATAAGACCTCCTCACCTATATTATTCGAAAAGAAATTTACTTTTGAAAATTTTTCTGATAAAATAATAAAAATATTTAAGGAGGTTTCTATGAAAAAATTACAAACAGGCGACCACATCCGTGTCCTTAGTCCCTCAGCTTCTATTGCACATATAGGTGGATTTGAGGCCAATCTCGCCGCCAAAGAAACCTTGGAAAATCTTGGATTCTCCCTATCCTTTTCTGAGCACTACTTTGAAAATGACCTATTTGACTCTGCTAGCATTGAAAGTCGTGTCGAAGACCTACACCAGGCCTTTGAGGATGAATCTGTAGACGCTATTTTGGCAACCATTGGGGGATTTAACTCCAACGAAATCTTACCCTATCTGGACTATCAACTCATCGCTCAAAAGCCAAAGATTATCTGTGGCTATTCGGATACAACTGCTGTCCTCAATGCTATTTTTGCCAAAACAGGCATGCAGACTTACATGGGGCCATCTTACTCAAGTTTCAAAATGAAAGACGGTCAAACATACCAAAGTCAAAGTTGGCTAAGTGCAGTTACGCAAGATTCCTATGATTTGACTCCAAGTATGGAATGGTCTAGCGATCCTTGGTACGATCCAAGCCAACCTCGCCACTTCTTCCCAACTGACTGGAAAGTGTATAATTCTGGGCAAGCTCGCGGAACAGCTATTGGAGGAAATCTCTCTACTTTCGCCCTCCTACATGGTACTGAATTCTCTCCGAAGCCCGAAAAGTACATCTTATTTCTTGAAGAAGCTGAAGAAGATCACTATACCGAATTTACAAGACATTTTGCTGCGCTCTTGCAAAACTATCCTAATCCCCAAGCCATCCTCATCGGGCGCTTTCCAAAAGAATGCCAAATGACAGAAGAAATTCTCCTTGCCATTCTCGACAAGCATCCCCTTCTCAAAACCATTCCTGTTCTTTATGATTTAGACTTTGCCCATACTCAGCCGCTTTTCACCATCACAATCGGTGGACAGGTAACTGTTGATACGGACAACCTTGCTATCCATTTTGAGACAAACTAAAAAACGCGATTGCTCGCGTTTTTTTATGATTTCAACTGACACGGTCGTGTCCGTTTGTCACTAGTCGATTTACGAAGTCCTTGCGGTAAAACCTCTTTTGACTCCAGCAACAGGATAGAATGAAAGTTTTGCAATTGCTCGTCACATTCTTCACACCAATAAAGGTCTTCTGGATCCCAGAAAGCTGTCATCATTCCTTGTTTTGATTTCTTTTGAGGAAATTCTTCCGACAAATAAACCCATTCTTGCTGGTAGTAACGAAGCGCTTCATCGTAGCGCTCAAACTGCTTACAACTAATAATATCTTCTTCCCAACCATCAAAAAACCACCAGGGTTCACAGTCGCCATACATTTTCACAACACTATACATATCACTCATACTTCCTTTGTATGGCTTATTATAGCCTATTTTGGGCAAAAAATGAAAAATTCGGCTCGGGAAAAATTTCACAAGAAAAACCTGTGACAAAAGTCACAGGCTCTTTTACTTTTATAGCTTTAACAGTTTGACGCAGTGGTTGACTGAATGCTCTCATCCCTTGCTATGCAAGCAATTTCGAATAATTGAAGCTAGTTTCACTAGCTATATTTATAACCACCAATGGTCTCCCAGACCTTTGGTGCTAGTCAACTGTTCGGAGGGAGGCCGACAAAATCGATTTCTGCGAAATCATGATTTTTGTCCCACTCTCTATCTTTATTCAGTTACAGCTTCTTCTGCTACTTCTTCAACTTCAATGATTTCAACTTCATTGATGGCTTGTGGTTCAAGGTTACGGTAACGAGCCATACCAGTACCAGCTGGGATGATCTTACCGATGATAACATTTTCCTTAAGACCAAGGAGGTTATCACGTTTACCACGGATAGCAGCATCTGTCAAGACACGAGTTGTTTCTTGGAAGGATGCAGCTGACAGGAATGAATTTGTTTCAAGGGAAGCTTTGGTGATACCCATGAGAACTGGACGAGCTGTGGCAGGAATACCACCAGTGATAACCACTTCGGCATTGGCGTCTGTAAAGTCAGTGATGTCCATAAGGGTACCCATGAGTAATTCAGTATCACCTGGATCCATGACACGAACTTTACGAAGCATTTGGCGAACCATTACCTCGATGTGTTTGTCGCCGATTTCTACCCCTTGGCTACGGTAAACTTTTTGAACTTCAGAAAGAAGATAAGTTTCTACAGACAATACGTCACGTACTTCAAGCAAGCGTTTTGGTTGGATTGAACCTTCGGTAAGGGCTGCACCACGGGCAACTTGGTCACCCACTTCAACCTTCATACGGGCTGTAAATGGTACCACATATTCGCCTTCGCCAGTTTGACCTTTGACAAATACTTTCTTAGTACGAGTTGAAGCATCTTCTTCAATAGCAGTAACTTCACCCTTGACTTCAGTAATAACGGCTTCCCCTTTAGGATTGCGCGCTTCAAAGATTTCTTGGACACGAGGAAGACCTTGCGTGATATCGCTGTTTGAGGCTACACCACCCGTGTGGAAGGTGCGCATTGTAAGCTGAGTACCAGGCTCACCGATAGACTGGGCAGCGATTGTACCAACTGCTTCACCAACTTCAACCGCATCACCTGTTGCCAAGTTGATACCATAACAGTGACGGCAGACACCGTGACGAGTATTACATGTAAATACGCTACGGATTGTCACTTGTTCTACACCAGCATTAACGATTTGACGGGCAATATCTTCTGTGATCAATTCGTTAGCACCAATGATCAACTCACCAGTTTCTGGATGTTTAACGGATTTCTTAGTGTAACGACCTTGAAGACGTTCTTCAAGCGGTTCGATCATTTCTTTACCGTCAGTAATTGAACGGATATCCAAACCACGGTCAGTTCCACAGTCATCTTCACGGATAATGACATCTTGAGCAACGTCAACCAAACGACGTGTCAAGTAACCTGAGTCGGCTGTCTTAAGGGCCGTATCGGTCATACCTTTACGGGCACCGTGTGTTGAGAAGAACATTTCCAAAACGCTCAAACCTTCACGGAAGTTTGACAAGATAGGCAATTCCATGATACGTCCGTTAGGCGCTGACATCAGACCACGCATACCGGCCAACTGGGAGAAGTTGGAAATGTTACCACGGGCACCAGAGTCCATCATCATAACGATTGGGTTCTTCGGATCTTGTTTTTCAACCAGGCGTTTTTCCAATTTTTCCTTAGCTGAACGCCATTCATCTGTAACGGCTGCATAACGCTCATCGTCAGTAATCATACCACGACGGAATTGTTTCTTGATTTGTTCTACACGTTCGTGAGATTCTTCAATGATTTCAGCCTTGTTGTCGATAACTGGGATATCGGCAATACCCACTGTCAAACCAGCAAGTGTTGAGTGATAGTAACCCAAGTCTTTCAAACGGTCAAGAAGGGCTGATGTCTCAGTTGTACGGAAACGCTTGAAGATTTCAGCGATGATGTTACCGAGATTTTTCTTCTTGAATGGTGGGTTGATTGGTAATTCTGCAATGGCAGCCTTGATATCTGAACCTGGTTCCAAGAAGTATTTATCAGGAGTTCCTTCTGTCAAGTTAGCGTTGTTTGGCTCTTGCAAGTATGGGAGACCTTCTGGCATAATCGCGTTGAACAAGATTTTTCCGACAGTTGTCATCATGACCTTGTGTTTTTGGTTGTCTTTCCAAGGCTTATCGAGGCTATCTGTTGCAATACCAACACGGGTATGCAAGTGAACATAGCCATTGCGGTAAGCCATAACAGCCTCATCCGCATCCTTGAAGACCATACCTTCACCTTCACGACCAGCATCTTCCATGGTCAAGTAGTAGTTACCCAAAACCATATCCTGAGATGGTGTTACGACTGGTTTACCATCTTTAGGGTTAAGGATGTGTTCTGCCGCAAGCATAAGGATACGTGCTTCTGCTTGTGCTTCTTCTGACAATGGAACGTGAATCGCCATCTGGTCACCGTCAAAGTCGGCGTTGTAGGCTTCACAGACAAGCGGGTGCAAACGAAGGGCTTTACCGTCGATCAGAACTGGCTCAAAAGCCTGGATACCCAAACGGTGAAGGGTAGGTGCGCGGTTCAAAAGAACTGGGTGTTCTTTGATCACTTCTTCCAAGATATCCCAGATACGATCATCCCCACGTTCAATCAAACGTTTTGCAGCTTTTACGTTACCAGCAATATCACGGGCAACAATTTCACGCATGACAAACGGTTTGAAGAGCTCGATAGCCATTTCGCGTGGCACACCACATTGGTACATTTTAAGCGTTGGACCAACTGCGATAACGGAACGTCCTGAGAAGTCAACACGCTTACCAAGCAAGTTTTGACGGAAACGTCCTTGCTTACCTTTAAGCATATGGCTGAGTGATTTGAGCGGACGGCTACCTGGTCCTGTAATTGGACGACCACGGCGACCGTTGTCAATCAAAGCATCTACAGCTTCTTGGAGCATCCGTTTTTCGTTTTGTACAATGATTCCTGGAGCGTTAAGTTCCAAGAGACGAGCCAAACGGTTGTTACGGTTGATAACACGACGGTAGAGTTCGTTCAAGTCAGAAGCGGCAAAACGGCCACCATCCAATTGAACCATTGGACGAAGATCTGGTGGAATGACTGGCAAGATGTTGAGAATCATCCATTCAGGTTTGTTTCCAGATTTTTGAAAAGCATCCAGAACGTCCAAACGACGAACTGCCTTAATTCGTTTTTGACCAGTTGCAGTCTTCAATTCTTCTTTAAGGGCTGCAATTTCAGTTGGAAGATCTACTTGTTTCAAGAGATCTTGGATAGCTTCTGCACCCATTTTTGCGACAAATGAACCTGAACCGTATTCGCGCAAGCGCTCACGGTATTCACGTTCTGTCATGATAGATTTGTGCTCAAGTGGAGTTTCTTTTGGATCGATGACCACATAGGCTGCGAAGTAGATGACTTCTTCAAGCGCACGTGGGCTCATATCCAAGGTCAGACCCATACGTGATGGGATCCCTTTAAAGTACCAGATATGTGAAATTGGGGCTTTCAACTCGATGTGTCCCATACGTTCACGACGAACTTTGGCACGAGTTACTTCAACACCACAGCGGTCACAGACGATTCCTTTATAACGGATACGTTTGTACTTACCACAAGCACATTCCCAGTCTTTTGTTGGACCAAAGATGACTTCATCAAAGAGTCCATCACGCTCAGGTTTGAGCGTACGATAGTTGATTGTTTCAGGTTTTTTAACTTCACCGTAAGACCATGAACGGACCTTACTTGGAGAAGCTAACGTGATTTGCATACTTTTAAATCGATTTACGTCAACCACTATTTATCCCTTTCTGTTTGTTTCAAGTCGAGCATACGACTTTGCAAAGTAAGCTTAGGGGAGAAACTCCCCGACCTACTTTTACTCTTCTGATTGCGCAAATGCTGCTGCTGCGTCTGCCGCAACTTTAGCACGCGCTTTTTCAAGATCATCTACGTGGATGATATCATCATCTTCACCTTCATCAAGGTCACGCAATTCAACTTCATTATCATCTTCATCAAGGACACGCATATCAAGACCAAGTGATTGCAATTCTTTAACAAGAACGCGGAATGATTCTGGAACACCTGGTTTTGGAATTGGTTTACCTTTAGTGATAGCTTCATAGGCTTTCAAACGACCAGTTACGTCATCTGACTTATAGGTCAAGATTTCTTGAAGAACGTTTGAAGCACCATAAGCTTCAAGAGCCCATACCTCCATCTCACCGAAACGTTGTCCACCGAATTGTGCTTTACCACCAAGCGGTTGTTGGGTAACGAGTGAGTATGGTCCAACTGAACGTGCGTGAAGTTTATCGTCAACCATGTGGTGGAGTTTGATCATGTACATGACACCAACTGACACACGGTTATCGAATGGCTCACCAGTACGTCCATCGTAAAGAATAGTCTTGGCGTCTGAGTCCATACCAGCTTCTTTAACAGTTGACCAGAGGTCTTCAGAGCTTGCTCCATCGAAAACTGGAGTTGCAATGTGGATACCCAAGTTACGAGCAGCCATACCCAAGTGCAATTCCATAACCTGACCGATATTCATACGTGACGGCACCCCGAGAGGGTTCAACATGATATCGACAGGAGTTCCGTCTGGCAAGTATGGCATATCTTCAACAGGAACAATACGTGAAACGACACCCTTGTTACCGTGACGACCGGCCATTTTATCTCCGACCTTGATTTTACGTTTTTGAGCGATGTAAACACGGACAAGCATGTTGACACCTGATTGCAATTCATCACCGTTGGCACGAGTAAAGATTTTCACGTCACGAACGACACCGTCGGCACCGTGAGGTACACGAAGTGATGTATCACGAACTTCACGAGATTTATCTCCGAAGATAGCGTGGAGGAGCCGTTCTTCAGCTGACAAGTCTTTTTCACCCTTAGGTGTGACTTTACCAACAAGAATGTCGCCCTCTTTAACTTCGGCACCAATACGGATAATCCCCATTTCGTCCAAGTTGCGAAGAGCATCTTCACCAACGTTTGGAATTTCGCGAGTGATTTCTTCAGGGCCTAACTTGGTATCGCGTGTTTCTGATTCGTATTCTTCCAAGTGAACAGATGTATAGACATCATCTTTCACAAGGCGTTCAGACATGATAACCGCATCCTCGAAGTTGTAACCTTCCCAAGTCATGTAGGCAACGATTGGGTTTTGTCCAAGCGCCATTTCTCCATTTTCCATAGAAGGTCCATCAGCGATGAAATCACCTTTTTCAACGATATCGCCAACTTTAACGAGTGTACGTTGGTTGTAAGCAGTACCTGAGTTTGAACGACGGAATTTTGAAACGTGATAAACGTCTAAAGAACCATCTTCACGGCGAACTTCAACCTTGTCAGCATCTGAGTAAGTAACCTTACCATCATGTTGCGCAATGATTGCCGCACCAGAGTCATGGGCAGCTTGGTATTCCATACCAGTACCAACGTAAGGTGCTTTTGGATCAATCAATGGAACAGCCTGACGTTGCATGTTGGCACCCATGAGGGCACGGTTGGAGTCATCGTTTTCCAAGAAAGGAATACACGCTGTCGCAACGGCAACTACCTGTTTAGGAGAAACGTCCATAAAGTCGGCAGAAGCAGCTGGGAATTCTTGGTTATTACCTTGATGACGACCCATTACGATCTCGTCAACAAAGCGATTGTTTTCATCAAGTGGTGAAGTAGATTGGGCTACGATGTAAGCATCTTCTTCATCCGCAGTCAACCAAACAATTTCATTTGTAACAGTACCAGTTGCACGGTCAATTTTACGGTAAGGTGTTTGGATGAAACCGTACTTGTTGAGGTGACCATAAGATGACAAGTTATTGATCAAACCGATGTTTGGTCCCTCAGGTGTTTCAATCGGACACATACGACCATAGTGGGTGTAGTGAACGTCTCGAACCTCATAACCAGCACGGTCACGAGTCAAACCGCCAGGTCCCAAGGCTGACAAACGGCGTTTGTGAGATAACTCAGAAAGTGGGTTGTGTTGGTCCATGAACTGTGACAACTGAGATGAACCAAAGAATTCTTTTATTGCGGCTGTAACAGGACGGATATTGATGATTTGTTGTGGAGTTAAGACTTCATTGTCTTGCACGCTCATACGCTCACGCAAGTTACGCTCCATGCGAGTCAAACCGATACGAACTTGGTTAGCAAGCAATTCACCGACAGCACGAATACGACGGTTACCCAAGTGGTCAATATCATCTACGCGACCCAAACCTTCAGCAAGGTTGAGGAAGTAAGACATCTCAGCCAAGATATCCGCTGGAGTCACTGTACGAACATTTTCAGCTGGATTTGCATTACCGATAACTGTTACAACACGGTCTGGATCAGTTGGCGCAACAATCTTGAATTTTTGCAAGAGAACTGGCTCAACTACCACCGCTGCATCGTTTGGAATGTACTCAACTTGGTTGAGCTCATCAAATTGATTTTCGATTGATTCCAAAACATCACGGTTCAAGACTGTTCCAGCTTCAAGAACAATTTCACCTGTTTCGCTATTAATCACATGTTCAGCCAAAGTTTGGTTGAGCAGGCGTGTGCGAAGGTTGAGTTTCTTATTGATTTTGTAACGACCAACAGGCGCCAAGTCATAACGACGTGGGTCAAAGAAACGAGCTGTCAAGAGGCTACGTGAGCTTTCAGCTGTTTTGGGTTCACCTGGACGAAGGCGTTCGTAAATTTCTTTCAAAGCTTCATCAGTACGTGAATCCGCTGGGTTTTTGTGGATATCTTTCTCAATCGTGTTGCGAACCAATTCGCTGTCACCGAAGATATCAAAGATTTCATCATCACCTGAGAAACCAAGTGCACGCACCAAAGTCGTAAATGGAATTTTACGTGTGCGGTCGATACGAGTATAGGCGATATCTTTTGAGTCAGTTTCCAATTCCAACCAAGCACCACGATTAGGGATAACCGTTGAACCATAACCAACTTTACCGTTTTTATCCACTTTATCGTTGAAGTAGACACCTGGTGAACGAACCAACTGAGATACGATGATACGCTCTGCACCATTGATGATAAAGGTACCCATTTCTGTCATGATCGGGAATTCGCCAAAGAAGACTTCTTGGGTTTTAATTTCACCGGTTTCTTTGTTGACCAAGCGGAAGGTTACGAAAATAGGCGCTGAGTAGTTTGCGTCGTGCGCACGCGCTTCTTCCAAAGTATACTTAGGCTTTTTCAACTCATAACCAACAAATTCCAACTCCATGGTGTCTGTAAAGTTTGACACAGGAAGCACATCTTCAAAAACTTCTTTCAAACCACTGTCCAAGAAATCTTTGAATGAATCTGTTTGGATTTCAATCAAATTTGGTAAATCAAGAACTTCCTTTATTCTTGAAAAACTACGACGGGTACGATGTTTCCCGTATTGAACGTCATGTCCTGCCAAGTTAATTCTCCTCTATTTTTCTATTGATTTTTTTGCAAAATCAAACACATTTGCCTTTTGTTAGAATTTTTAGAATCTTTAAGAATACATTACAATTCCTAAAAATCCATCAAATAGACACAAAAAGAGCAGCTAAATCTTCCTTTTTGAAAAGTATGATTTAACTGCTGCAAGCCTTGTATGGACAATATTTCACACAAGACACACGACAAATTATTTCTCTACATTATAGCATAATACCGTGTATAGTTCAAGTTTAATTGCTTCCTTGCGAACTACTTGGAGTCGTTGAGCTGGAAGGTTTTGCTGTCGAAGATGAACTCTTCGTTGTAGATGTTTTATTATTATTATTATTATTATTAGATGAACCAAACAAGCTACTCCAAGCACGAGCCTTGTCGCTATCCGTACCACCAATCATAAAGTGATAGCTTGTAACAGGCGCACCATTTTTTGCCCAAAAGCTCGTGGTTGCTGCACCTGAAACTGTTATAGAACGCCCATTGACCTGAGCTGTTCCAGGTCTTTGTCCTGTTGAAGCTAAAACAGATGACGCGATAACAGAATCATCTAAACTAAAGGCAGTTGAAAACCACTCTGGCTTAGCTTGCGCTAAAGCATTCACCAAATAGGCGGAGTATTGGGCGTTATTATTGTAACCAGTCAAATAATGCATTTCAGTGTTATCATCGTGACCCGCCCAGGTTCCCAAGGTGATGGACGGAGTGGATAGCATGAGCCAAACATCAGCTGTGTCATTACTTGTACCTGTTTTTCCTGCCAGAACTCCGCTAGCAGCTAGTCCAGGATTGAGTGCTGACAAACGACTTGGGAAGGTCGTTGTTTCACCAGAATTCAACACACCTTTCAGCAAGTGCATCATAATACTTGATGTTGCCTTTGAGTAAACTTGGACTGGTTTTGCTTGATGTTGGTAAACTACCGTTCCGTCTGCTGCAGTAATTGACTCGACAATGTACTTTTCTTGATAAACACCACCATTTGCCAACGTCTGATAGGCATTCGTGTTTTCAGCAACAGTTGTCTCAATGCCACCACCGAGAGGCAGACTTTCGATATCATACATCGAAATATCGTAGTGCATCTTATCCATATAGGATTTGACATCTACACCGTTATTTTGCAAGAGTTTATAAGTCCAAAAGGCTGGAATATTAGCAGAAGCATTGAGCGCACTTTGTAGATTCATCATACCAGTACCACTGCTATTCCCATGCATGATTTGAGTACCATCTGCAAAGGTTGTCGGGTAGTTTGATAGAACACTAGCAGAGCCCATCAGCCCCTGATCAATCGCTATACCATAAGCTAAGAATGGTTTGACCGTAGACCCTGGTGAACGCTGGGTAGACAGGGCATGGTTGTTTTGGTTACTAGCGTAATCTCGGCCGCCGATAAAGCCAAGAATAGCTCCTGTGCTATTGTCCAGCAGAACACTACCTGTATCCACATAACCATTATTGGCATCTAGTTCGTAACCATAATTGGCCACCACACTCTGCATGGTCTTGTAGATACCCTTATCAACCGTACTCTTAATGGTATAACCACCTTGGCTGAGCTCTTGTTCTGCCAAGTCCTTATAGGCTACAATCGTTTCATCATTTTTCAGGTCATTTTCCGACACCTTATCTCGTTTAATGAGATACTCATACATCGCTTTCTTAGCTTCAGCCATGACTGCGTAGTAAAGGTAATCTTTGTTATCCCCTGTCACTGGTGCTGGAGCAATAAAGTCTTTCTTTACATCGTAGTTCTTATAGGTGTCATAATCTTTTTGATTCAATTTTCCAGTCCGATACATATTGTAAAGGACATCTTTTTGCCGCGCTAGACCATAACTCATGTTTTCGTCAGATTTGAAGGTCCCATTGGCAGAATAAGGAGAATAGACAATCGGACTTTGTGGTAAACCTGCGATAAATGCCGCTTGAGGAACCGTCAAATCACTAGCAGATTTGCCAAAAATCCCTTGTGCTGCTTCTTCAACACCTGCAATGTTCAGTCCTTGGTTATTGCGACCAAAAGGCGACACATTGAGATAAGTCGTCAAAATATCTGCCTTGCTCATCGTCCGTTCCAAAGCTAGGGCAGAAATAATCTCATTCGCCTTCCGACTAAAGGTCGGTGCGTCACCTACCAATTGTTGCTTGATAAGCTGCTGGGTCAATGTCGAACCACCACTAGATGAACCCAGTCCCGCAGAGCCCAAAGCTGCACGCAAAACGGCCCTAGGTACTACACCATTGTGACTTTCAAAGGTCGCATCCTCTGTCGCAATCACCGCATCCTTGATATTTTGAGAAATCTTATCCGTTGTAACGGGTGTCCGAAGAAGGTCTGATGTCACTTCTGAGATGAGACTATTGTCTGCATAAACCACCTTAGAAATACTGCTAATATTGGTGACTCGAGCCACTAACTCTTCTTTGTCTGGCACGGTCACTTGGTCAAACAAATTAGCAACAAAACCAACTCCAATTCCGGCACCAAACAAGCCCAGCAATCCAAATAAGACAACTAAAAAATTCACCGTCAACTTCAAACTACGGAGAATAATACCACAAATATCTCCTGGGGTTAACTTGTCAACTTCTTCTGTCTGTTTTTCTTCTTTTTTATCTTGTTTCTTTACCATAAAAACCTCATACTATCCCTATTTTATCATATTTTCTTGCATTTGACGAAAATTTCCTATTTGATATAATATAGAGATAGAATATTATTTAGAAACTGTAGGTGTATTTATGAACATTTTTGACGAACTCAAAGAACGTGGCCTCGTCTTTCAGACAACGGACGAAGAAGCGCTCCGCAAAGCGCTTGAGGAGGGTTCTGTTTCTTATTATACTGGTTATGACCCTACAGCCGATAGCCTTCACCTTGGTCACTTGGTGGCTATCTTAACTTCTCGTCGCTTGCAATTAGCAGGCCACAAACCTTACGCCCTTGTCGGTGGTGCTACTGGCCTTATCGGTGACCCATCATTTAAAGATGCTGAGCGCAGCCTTCAAACCAAAGATACTGTTGATGGTTGGGTGACGAAAATCCAAGGACAGCTCTCGCGCTTCTTAGATTTTGAAAATGGCGACAACAAAGCCGTCATGGTTAACAACTACGACTGGTTTGGTAGTGTCAGCTTCATCGACTTCCTCCGTGATATTGGTAAATACTTCACTGTCAACTACATGATGAGCAAAGAATCCGTTAAAAAACGCATTGAAACAGGAATTTCATACACTGAGTTTGCTTACCAAATCATGCAAGGTTATGACTTCTACGAACTCAATGACAAACACAATGTAACCCTTCAAATCGGTGGTTCAGACCAATGGGGTAACATGACAGCTGGTACAGAATTGCTTCGCCGTAAAGCTGATAAGACTGGCCACGTTATGACGGTGCCACTTATCACTGACTCGACTGGTAAAAAATTCGGGAAATCTGAAGGAAACGCTGTTTGGCTTGATGCTGACAAAACATCACCATACGAAATGTACCAATTCTGGCTCAATGTTATGGATGCCGATGCTATCCGCTTCTTGAAAATATTCACCTTCCTCACTTTAGACGAAATCGAAGACATCCGTGTTCAATTTGAAGCTGCGCCACATGAACGTTTGGCACAAAAAACATTGGCACGCGAAGTCGTTACCCTTGTTCATGGTGAAGAAGCCTACAAAGAAGCTGTCAACATCACTGAACAACTCTTTGCAGGTAACATCAAAGGCCTTTCCGTTAAAGAACTCAAACAAGGTCTTCGTGGTGTGCCAAACTACGACGTCAAGGCTGACGATAACCTTAACATCGTTGAAATCCTAGTCACTGCTGGCGTTGTCAATTCAAAACGTCAAGCCCGTGAAGACGTTCAAAACGGTGCCATCTACATCAATGGTGACCGCATCCAAGACCTAGACTACACCCTTTCAGACCAAGACAAATTGGAAAACGAACTCACTGTTATCCGTCGCGGTAAGAAAAAATACTTTGTATTGACTTACTAATCCAACTCCAAACGAGCTTCGGCTCGTTTTTTCATAAGGAGGAGCTATGGAAAATTGTATCTTTTGCAACTATATCACCCCTGACCAGATTATTCATGAAACCCAATCCTTCAAGGTCGTTTTTGACATTAACCCTATCCAAACAGGGCACTTGCTCATCATCTCAAAAGAACACTACGAAAGCATAACCGAACTACCTAAGACTTCCTTGCACGAATTGATTGAACTCCAAGTACAGATGATTGCTAAGTTAGAAAAACACTTGCCGATCGCTGGGGTAACCAGCGCCAGCAATGACAAAGAACTCATGGATGAGGGCACACACTTCCACCTGCACCTTATTCCCCGCAAGAAAAACGACGGTTTCTGGGATAATCTAGAATCGAACCCAGAAGACTGGGATTTGGCGAATTTTCTCAAGACATTATAAAAAGCGAGTTCCCTCGCTTTTTAATTTACTTCCTTCACCTCATAAATGGTATCCTCGAGTGCTAGCTGATAATCTGAACAGCTGTACTCTTGAGTAGTCTCTACCACCACTTGCTTGGCTTCCAATTCTACTTGGACACTCTCGACTCCCACCAAAGCTGACAAGTGTTCCATTACATGCTTAGCACAATTTTGGCAAGACATATTTTCAATCATAAGTGTTTGTTTCATGTTTCCTCTTTTCTAGTGGTGATATCCACAAGTACATTGACCAGATAGGCAATGACATATTAAATTTTCTGGTGCTGTTGACCATTCCTGCTCTACTACCTGCTGCAAATGAGCCAAATCTAACTTGGAAAACTGTCCCTGCGACAACAAAGCTTCAACTAGACGAATATTTTTTGTCGAGCACACATTTTCCAATAATAACTGAATCTGTCCTCGTAAATACTCTTCTTCTGTTACAAGAGGTTGATATTGATAAGCAGTTCCGACTTTGACCATTTCTAGATAACCTTTTTTGCGCAAACGTCCCAAAAGCGTCTTAATAGTCGCCGCCTGCCAGTCAAAACCTTCTTGGAGTGCAGAGATGATAAATTGCGAGCTTGATCCCGGATGAGCCCAGACAACTCGCATCGCCTGCCATTCTGCAGCAGACATGACTTGTTCTACCATAGAAACCTCCTTACCACATTAAGTTTACATTTGTAATCTATTTTTGTCAAGAATGGCTCGCTCCTTCTACAATCTTTATTCCTTCTTATACAGATTTTAGGCATAGGAAAATGGACATTGTTCCATGCACAACTTTGTGATACTGTGGAAAAAAACAGAAAAGAGAAAGAAAAATGATAAATTTTGAAAATTTGACTGTCAGTCCCCCTCAACTAGTTTTTGAAGGTGGACAACAAGAGAAGAAAAGTTCTCACGGTGTATTTAGCTATCGGATTCCCGCTCTTCTCTTAACACAGTCTGGAAATCTATTGGCTGCAGCTGACCAACGAATGGAGCATCACTTTGATTGGGGGGATATCCGAACTGTTATTAGACGAAGTCAGGACAAGGGGACAACTTGGAGCCCGATTACGACTGTGGTTGATTTGGCAGACAATCCAAATCCTGCTACAGACGAAGAAAAAGCAGCCTTTACTATTGATACCGCCCTCCTCCAAGACCCTAGTAGCCAACGTATTTTTGCCTTATATGATATGTATCCTGAAGGACGTGGCATTTTCGGTATGGCAGAGCAGTTTGAAGCAGCCCACACTCGCATCGGAGAAAAACACTATCTCAACCTCTATTGCAATGAAAAAGCCCAAGTCTATACTATCAGAGAAAATGGACAAGTCTTTAGTCCAGAAAATGAACCAACGGACTTTTTTGTCACCATAGAATCCACCCAGGCTCCCTACTCAGACTTAGGAAATCTCTATCAAGAAGGAAAATATTTGGGTAATATCTTCCACACTAGCAATCAAACTGCCCCTTTCCGTGTTGCCAAAACCAGTTATATCTGGTTATCCCATAGTGATGATGACGGCCAAACTTGGTCCTGTCCCCGTGACATCACAGCCCAACTCCGTACTCCACAAATGAAATTCCTAGGTGTTTCTCCTGGAGCAGGTCTCGTCCTAAAATACGGACCATACGCTGGGCGCTTCATCATTCCAGCTTATACCACTAACTTTGTTTCTCACCTCACAGGATCCCAAAGCTCCCGCGTCATCTATTCCGACGATGCTGGACAAACCTGGCAAATAGGACAAGCTGTTAACGATCATCGTAAGCTTTCAACAGAAGAAATCATTCATTCTGAAACGATGGATAATGAACTAGCTCAAAATACTGAGTCTGTAGCTGTTCAACTAAAAAATGGAGACATTAAACTCTTCATGCGCAATCTCAATGGCCACCTGCAAGTTGCAACCAGTAACGATGGCGGTGCAAGCTGGGAAAATACCATTCAGGAATATCCTAACATCACCGATGTCTATGTCCAACTATCTGCTGTACAAATTGAAGAAAGCAACGAAGAATACATCCTCCTCGCTAATGCAGAGGGGCCTGGACGTACCAATGGGAACCTTCGTATTGCTAAAGTCGAAAAAAATGGTGACCTCACTTGGCTCCCTTCCCACCTTATCCAAGAAGGTGAATTTGCCTACAATTCCCTTCAACAACTTTCCGCCAACGAATTCATACTGCTCTACGAACACCGCTCAGAAGAGCAAAATCCATTCTCTATCTACGCACGAAAACTCACATTCTCATCCTAAACCATATTAAAAAGCAGAGGCAAAAACCTCTGCTTTTATTGGTCTGATTCAATCATTTGATCAATCAACTGACGATTCGGTTGAGTCACCTGATGTAGAAACAAGACCAGCAACCCAAAAGTAAGAAAAAGATAGAGTCCCTTGTATTGCCACGTTAACGCTAAAACCCCAAAGAGCGCCAACATGGTCAAGAGAAATTGCTTGAAACTAAGAAAGACACTGATAAAAGAGAGCTTTATATTCTCCCAAAGTGGAATGTCATACTCAGCGTTGTAGAAAATCAAGTACACATACATCATGAAGTCAATCACAATTGCAAGCATAATGAGGAAGGAAACCATCCAAAAAAGTAAATTTGGGAATTGAATAGACCAATAGAGATTAAAAACAAGGAAAACAGCAATGAAACTGAAGAGCCCGAAACGAAGGTTAGCCTTCACAAGAGAGGACTTCCATACTGAAAAAGCTCTTTTAATCGAATAATTCTTCTCATAACTTTTTGTTTCTAAAAAGAGAGTGACGATTGTTTCCCAAGCTGGACCAATCCCAAATACAACTCCCCCTAATATTGTCAACAAATGAAAGAGAAAGGTCAATTGCATCAATTTCCAAGTGATGTAAAATAATTTTTCCACCCCTGTCGTATTTCCATCTACCATTTGTTCTCCTTCCATAAAGAGGGCTATACATTAGCCCTCTCACTATCTTAAATCTTTTTTAGCTTTTATTTTTTGTTACTTGCAACAAATTTGTCTAATTGTGTTTGCAAGTCAGCTTGTACTTTATCCCAACCAGCATCTTTCAAATCTGACAAGAATTTTGGAAGAGTTTCGTCAGGGTCAACAGTACCAGTGTTCAAGCTTGCTTTGTAACGGTTCATCACATTTGAGATATTTGACAATTCAGTTTTGATGTTATCAGTGTTTACAGTGAAGCCAAGGATTGGTGATTCAGCTGCTTCTTTGATTGATTGGTCACGTTTTGCAATCATCTCATCAGTGATTGATTCTTGAGTGTAAAGAATCTTGTTGTTACCAGTGTTCCATGCTGACATGTGAGTACCTGGTTTGTAGCCGTCGAGCAATTTGATTTTCTTGTCACCAACTTTTTCCCAGCCTTCGCCTTCAACACCATAAACCAAACCGTTAAGCAATTCTGGGTCACTGTTTAAGAGAGCCAATACTTCAACTGATTTTTCTTTATGTTTAGAAACGCTTGATACAACGAAGTTTGCCATTTGAGCTTGTGAAGTTGTCTTCAAAGCTTTTGTCAATGGACGAGAAACGATTTCTTTACCGGCAGCATTTGTAAGGATAGTATCGCCGTAGTCCATAGGACCTTGTGTTTCTTCACGCATGAACCAAGTATCACCATCAAGTGGGTAACCTTCAGTGTTTGTAGCTGCATCACTTGGGATCAAGCCTTCTTGGTACCATTTATGCATCAAACGCAAGTTTGCTTTGAATGATTCTTCTGCATATGGGTTGATGATCGTTGCTTTTCCAGCATCAACTTTCACTGCAAATGGATTGTTTTTGTTGAGTGGGTAATCATAGTCACCTGAAAGGTTAAATACTTGACCGATTGCAAAGGCTGCAACATTTGGTTCTTTTTCATGGAAAGCTTTCAAGATTGGCTCAGCATCTGCATATGAATTGATACCTGAGATATCCAAGTTGTATTTATCCAAGAATTTTTTGTTGAATGACAACATTTGTTGTGCGTAAACGTTGGCATCTACTGGGAATGCATACAATTTACCATTTACCAAGTTACCTTTAATGTAAGCTGGTTCCATGTTTTCATAAGTTTCCTTAGCATATTTTGGCATCAATTCTGTCAAATCAGCAAAGGCACCTTTTTGAGCATTCACTACATAGCTATGAGCATAAGCAATATCGTAGTTTTCACCTGAAGCGATGATAGTACTCATCTTGTCGCCCCATTCGCCCCAACCGATATATTGCATATCAAGTGTTGCGCCAGTTTTTTCTTTGATTCGTTTGTTGGCAATTTCCATCAATTTATCAAAGTTTTCTGGTTTTTCACCAATTTGGTACATCAACAATTTGATGTCCCCATCTTTTTCAGTTGAAGCAGATTTGCTGCTACCGCATGCAACTAAGCTGGCAGCTGCCAAAGCAGTACCCGCAAAGCATAAAAGTCGTTGCCACTTTTTCATAAGTGAACCTCCTAAGTTTTTTCTTTATTAAGACAAATTAAGTTGCGGTCATTCTGACCGATAAACACTATCCTACTCTTTCACACCGCCAATAGTCAAGCCACCGACAAAGTGTTTTTGGAAGAATGGATAGGTAAGCGCAATTGGCAGAGTCGCAATCACGACAATCGCCATACGAACAGATTCTTTCGGTAAGGAAGCAAGTCCCTCCGACATCTGAGCACTCATCCCTGCATTTTCAGCTAGAGCTTGTAAGTTATTTTGAATCTTCATCAGCAAGAACTGCATTGGAAAGAGAGCATCATTCTGAATATAAAGCAAGGCTTGGAACCAGTCATTCCAGTAGCTCAAAGCCGAGAATAGACTGATGGTTGCAATCCCTGGTACAGCTAGCGGTAAAACGATTTTCATAAAGACCTTGAACTCGCTAGCACCATCAATTCGAGCAGATTCAATAATGCTATCTGGAACTGTTTTTCTAAAGAACGTCCGCATAATCATAATCCCAAATGGCCCTAAAGCCATTGGCAAAATCAAGGCCCAAATTGAATCTTTCAAATGTAAGAGATTGGTTACAACCAAGTAATTAGCTACCATACCTGATGAAAAGAGCATGGTAATTAAAGCGTAAATCGTAAAGAAGCGACGATATGGGAAGTATGGTCGCGAAATCGCGTAGGCATAGGTTGATGTCATCGTTGTATTGATGAAGGTTCCCACTACTGTAATAAAGACCGATACACCGAAAGAGCGAATAATCCGCTGAGCCATAGCTCCTTCAAACACATAATGATAGGCATGTAAGGACATTAGTTTCGGAAAAAAACTATATCCATGCTCCAACAAATAATTTTCATCCGTCAAGGAAATGATAATGACGAAGATAAATGGAATAACACATGAAAGAGCGAAGAGCGCTATCAGAATATTAAAGACAAAGTCTGTTTTTTTATCAAAAGTTCGTACATTAACTTTTTTTACTTTTTTCTTTTTCTCCATTTCTTCCTCCTAGAACAAGGCTCCGTCTGGATCCATCCGTCTTACAATGGCATTGGTAATCAAGAGAATACATGTTCCGACTACTGATTGATACAAACTAGCTGCTGAAGCCATCCCAATATCACCTGTAGCAGTCAAGCTATTGTAGACATAGGTATCCAAAACGTTTGTTACTTCGTATAAAGCACCCGAATTTTTCGGAAGCTGGTAGAAAAGACCAAAATCTGATTTGAAGATGTTCCCGATATTGATAATCAAGAGAACAGACATCATTGGCAAAAGTTGAGGAATGGTAATATTCTTAATCTGTTGCCACTTACTTGCACCATCTACCATGGCGGCTTCATAGTAGGTATCGCTGATTCCCATGATTGACGCATAGTAGATGATACTATTGTAACCAAGTCCCTTCCACACACTCATGAAGAGCAAGATGAACGGCCACCAGAATGGAGTTGAGTACCACATAATCCCTTCGCCACCATTTTGGACAATCAAGCTATTGATCAATCCACGATCAGGATTTAGGAAGGCACCTAGGAAATACTGAATAACTACCCATGATAAGAAATAAGGTAAGAGTGACATGGTGTGGTAAACCTTAACCATCTTCTTGTTCCGCAATTCACTCATGACAATCGCAAATGCAATAGCGAAGAAAACGTTAAAGGCCAAAAATACCAAGTTATAGCCAATTGTATTCCGAGTAATTAACCATGCATCCTTAGAAGCAAATAGATATTTAAAATTATCGAATCCTATCCATCGGCTTTCTTGTAGACTTTGGAAAAATCCACCTGCCGAATAATGAAAATCTTTAAAGGCAACTACGTTAGCCAGAACTGGTATATAGAAGAAAAATATAAACCAAACAAAACCTGGCAACACCATTAGCAAGAGAGCTTTGTAGCGAAACACATTTTGCCAAAAGGATTTTTTCTTCTTCGTGGTCGCTTTCTTCATCTGACAACCTCCTTTTGTCGAACTCGTTTTTATACTCTAATTATAATAAGCGCTTTCATTTTCTATAAGCCACAAAGTATAGATTTCATAAAACAAATTATAGGTGTAAATTTTCTTTTCTTTTTCATACAAAAAATCCACCGCCTCTGCAGTGGATTAATCATCTTAGTGAGCCATCATTTCTTGAGCAATTTCAAAACCTGTTTTGTCACTTGGATAGAAGGTTGGCCAATTTTCCAACTCATTCAAGATTTCTTCTTGACTCGTATTTCCGTAGAAGATATGGAAATGGAAAGCTTTGCTTGGAGCAATACCATGGTCGCTAAATTGAACATATTTGAATTGACCTGGATTTGCATCTGTTGCTTCAAAGAGGAAGCGAACACCACGATTCCCTTTTTTGTAGTTCAACACTTTGTAGCCAGCATACTTGTAGGTATGTTTTTCAGATTTTCCATTAACAACAAACTCCATCGTATTCCCTTTGATATTGATATTGCTAATGTCTGATTTGTAGCCTGTATCATAGTAAGACTTGTATTCTTCGGCAGTCATGTCGCCTTTCAACTTCGCCTTATAATCAAAAATTTGGTCCAAGGTACCATCTTGTAAAAGAGGGTAAACAGATTGCCATTCACCAGCATAATCTGAAAGTTCACGGTCTTTAATATCCGCATCAGCAAAATACCCATTATAAACTGTTTTTGCTGTTTCTGTAACTGTTTCAGGCTGAATTTCAGGACCATCTTGAGTCGTTGTCTTCTCAAGAGACTTCAGATTTTCTTCCATGACAGAAATATAATCTTCACCCTTGTCCATTTGTTCTTCCGTCAAGCTTTCCAAAGGATTCAAGATAGCCGTTTCAGCACCTGTTTCCTTAGCTAACGTTTCAGCAACCTTCTTAGACGCATTTTCTTCAAAATAAATATATTTGATGCCATTGTTTTTAACATATTTACTCAATTCTGCCAAACGAGCAACTGTAGGCTCCGTATCAGCCGCAATTCCTGTAATACCAACTTGTTTCAAACCATAATCCAAAGCAAGATAAGCGAAGGCTGTGTGCTGAGTAACAAATGCTTTTTGTTTCGCCTGTGATAGACTGGCATCATATTTTTTGTCTAAAGCTGTCAATTTTTCAATATAGGCTGTTGCATTTTTTTCAAATTTAGCTTTTTTCTCTGGGAATTGCTCACTTAATTGGTCACGGATAGACTCAACCATCATAATGGCACGCTCAGGTGACAACCAAACATGAGGGTCGTAATCATGATGATGACCTTCGTGTTCGTGGCCTTCTTCCTCATGACCGTCCTCTTCTTCACCACCTGGGAGTAAAACCATTCCCTCCGTAGCCTTAATAGCATTTACTTTCTTAGCATCTAATTTAGAAACCCAGGTTTCCATGTTTTCATTTTGGTAAATAAATGCATCCGCTTCTTGAATCTCTGCTACAGCTTTTGCTGACGGCTCATAGTCATGCGGTTCCGTACCAGCTTCAATTAGCAATTCAACATCTGCTGAGTCTCCAACAACCTGTTTAGTAAATTCATAGACAGGGTAGAAAGTTGTCACAATCTCCAACTCACCTTTTTTATCAGCCGAGTTGCTACAAGCAACTAACGCCAATGCTGACAGGCTCAAGCCTAGCATCGCTAATTTTTTCATCTTTTTCTCCTATTTTTTAAAAAATTTATTCAACACATTTACCAGTAAGAAAATACTAATAAAAATCAAGGTAATACTTGCACTAGCCGGCGTCTCTGCATAATAAGAAGCAAATAAACCAGTCACCATTCCAAAAAAGCCAAGACCCATTCCAATGAAAATAACAGACCTAAAACTCTTACCGATACGCAGGGCAATAGAAGCAGGTAAAACCATAATAGTAGATACCAACAAAGCACCTGCTGCAGGGATCATCAAGGCAATTGCGATACCAGTAATCACATTAAAAGCAATAGACATTGCTCGAACAGGCAACCCATCTACAAATGCTGTATCTTCATCAAAAGTTAAAATATACATTGGACGAAGGAACAGTAAGGTCAACAGAATAACAATAATCGCAATAACAAAGAGAGCTATTACCTGCTCCTGATTGATCGTAACAATAGAACCAAAAAGATATTGTTCCAAACTCACACTACTACGACTACCACCACGATTCATTAAAATTAAGGATACAGCTAAACCAGTTGACATCAAGATAGCCGTTCCTATTTCCATAAAATTCTTATAAACCGTTCGCAAATATTCTAAGAAAACTGCCGCTACAATAACCACTAAAATCGTGGATACTGTCGGCGATACACCCAGAACCAAACCAAAGGCAACCCCCGCCAAAGAGACGTGACTTAAAGTATCGCTCATCAGACTCTGACGCCGCAAAATCAAGAAAACACCCAAAATCGGAGAAAACAGACTCATTGCGACAATTGCCAAAAAAGCACGCTGCATAAAGTCATAATTCAAGATAGACAAATCTAACATTCTTACTCTCCTCTCTCTTCAGTACCATGCACATTGAAACAACGCCATGGAGACTTCTGATCACGAATCAAGTAAATATTCCGATCTGCGTATTTAGCTAATTCCTCTGGATCATGCGTAATCATCAAGACAGATTTTCCATGCTTTTTCGCACTATGATGCATGAGCTCATAAAAGTCATCCTTGGTTCCACTATCCATCCCAGTTGTCGGTTCATCTAAGATAAAAATATCTGGATCTGAAGCAAACATTCGAGCAATGACAGCTCGCTGCTTTTGGCCACCACTCAGTGCACCTAACTGCTTATCACGATGTTCCCACATACCAACTGCATCCAAACTCGCCTTGATATGTTCCTCATCATGCTTTGTCAAACGACGAAACCAACCATTACGAGGATAACGTCCTGATTTCACAAACTCATAAACTGTACTTGGAAAACCAGCATTGAAACTAGCAATTTGCTGTGGCAAATATGCCATGCGCAACTTTTTTCCATCAATACTCTTTTCAGAAATGGTTACCTTGCCTTCCTTAGGCTTCAAAATTCCCAAGGTTGCCTTAATCAAGGTTGTCTTAGCAGCGCCATTTTCCCCTGTCAAAGTTACAAATTCACCACTATCCAAATGATAATCAATATGCTCTAAAACAGGCTCATTATCATAATGGAAGGATAGTCCTTCAACCGTTATATATCTCATCCTACTTACGAATCTTTCCAATTAAATCATTCAAAAAACGACTGATAACCTGCTGCTCACCCTCTGAATAAGCAGAAAGAAGCTCATTATAAGACTCAATCGTATGATGGTGATGGTGACTATGCTCCGCTGCAATCGGCTTTGCCAAATCTGTAAGCTGGTAATGGATAACCCGAGCATCTTTTTCATCTCGTACAGCAACTAACATACCTTGAGCAATCAACGATTTAATCGCTTTGGTAATCGCAGCCTGGCTCACGTTCAACTGCTTAGCAATTTCCGAATTTGTAAAAGAAGAGTTCTCAATCAACATCAAAATATGCTCCTGAGTATTGGTCAATGTCACATCACTCTGACAATGCCCAACAAGAATTTCCAATTGATTTTCCGAACACAAAACAATTTCACGTAAAGCTTGATCAATCTGATGTGCAACCTGATTCATATGAAGTACCTCATTATTGTAAACTTGTTAATTAACTAGTTAATTATACATTAAAAAAAATATTTTGACAAGAATTATGAAGTATTTCTGTAAACTTTTTGCAAACAATTTTTCACAAAAGATCTAAGTTACTCACACAAATAGCACTCCGTCCAAAAAATTTAGGAATTCCAGCACTATAATTTCTGTAGTGTATAACCCCACCAAGATCTTATAGGACTTTTTGAATGTATCAAAAAAGTCCCATATTACTTATAATGAAAAGCGATCAAACCATCATTAGAAAGTGCTTATGGAACTACGTAATCGAAAAAGCTATCCAGTCTAAGACTCACATCACCATTACGACTAAGCTGGATTATCAAGTACCGCCAAATAGAGAGAAACAACTTGATTCTCTCTAGATGTTAATGATAAGCCACCCACTATAGTTGACAATAAGCCAATATATTCTACTTCAACAATTTGAAAAACAAAAAAGAACCCGAAGGCTCTTCACTAAGCTATACCGGCGGCCGGGGTCGAACCGGCACGTCCTTGCGGACACTGGATTTTGAGTCCAGCGCGTCTGCCAATTCCGCCACGCCGGCTTAGTGCTAACTGGGGTAGCTGGATTCGAACCAACGCATGAGGGAGTCAAAGTCCCTTGCCTTACCGCTTGGCTATACCCCAATAATAAAATAGGCGAGTGATGGGAATCGAACCCACGAATGTCAGAGCCACAATCTGATGTGTTAACCACTTCACCACACCCGCCATATTGTTACACGGGCAGTAGGAATTGAACCCACACTGAAGGTTTTGGAGACCTTAGTTCTACCTTTAAACTATGCCCGTAAAGGTATGGAAGGGGAGGGATTCGAACCCCCGAACCCGAAGGAGCGGATTTACAGTCCGCCGCGTTTAGCCTCTTCGCTACCCTTCCAAAATATAAAGTTTTAATGGCGCGAGACGGAATCGAACCGCCGACACATGGAGCTTCAATCCATTGCTCTACCAACTGAGCTACCGAGCCAAAATTGCGGGAGCAGGATTTGAACCTACGACCTTCGGGTTATGAGCCCGACGAGCTACCTAGCTGCTCCATCCCGCGATGTTCTAAATCTAGCTGCATTACCAACTAAGGAGGATGTGGGATTCGAACCCACGCACGCTTTTACACGCCTGACGGTTTTCAAGACCGTTCCCTTCAGCCGGACTTGGGTAATCCTCCAAATATATAGTCCGTACGGGATTCGAACCCGTGTTACCGCCGTGAAAAGGCGGTGTCTTAACCCCTTGACCAACGGACCATATTATAATGGGCACGAGTGGAATCGAACCACCGACCTCACGCTTATCAGGCGTGCGCTCTAACCATCTGAGCTACGCGCCCAAACATTCTAACTGAATGAGTGGTATTGGACAGAGTCCAAAGCGGGTGACGAGAATCGAACTCGCGACAACAGCTTGGAAGGCTGTAGTTTTACCACTAAACTACACCCGCTAAAATGGGAGTTAACGGGATCGAACCGCTGACCCTCTGCTTGTAAGGCAGATGCTCTCCCAGCTGAGCTAAACTCCCAATCGCTAAGCGACTACCGTATCTCACAGGGGGCAACCCCCAACT
>JAIMFC010000039.1 GCA_019794795.1 Streptococcus gallolyticus | reverse complement strand
CATCTGCTCGGGAAAGTGGTGCGCGAGGAAGCTATTTCAGTGGGCCTTTGGCCCTGGCCGGTAAGAGCGGCTTACAGCCGCAGAGCAAACCACCAGTTCACACTGGTGGTTTTGATTTACTAGGAGGAATATGGTAGGAATGAACAGAAAATTATTAGTACTCATGTCTAGTCTGTTAGTTGCAACAGCTGGAGGTGCGACTTATTTTAGGATTGTAAAACCGACATCTTACATCAATGGTGTGAAAAGGGAGGGAGCGGTTTCTTTGAGACAGAACGATCAGCTGATTTTAAGAGGCCAGTTATTAGAAATTGCTAGTTTGCCCCCTTCGTGACTGAGCTCATACAGTTGGATGAAGTAGAAAGAGAAGAAGATCGGGCAAGTGAATTTCATCGTTCTCCTCGCATCATCTTGCGTGAACCAGATGGGAAGGTCGGCATTGCTTCTGCTCCGACGGACGAAGAATTATCAAAACAATCCCTGTTAAAATTATTGATTATCCCAATCGCGATGATTGGATTTACCACCATCATGTATTTTATGTCAGCAGGTGGTGGTATGATATTTATGATGATGTGGATGTCTGTCATCACGATTTTTACATCTGTCCATTCTTATTTTTCGGATAAAAAGAGTCATAAGTCAAAACAAGCTAAAAAGCTGGATGACTATTCTGTTTATCTGGACAGTAAATATGAGGAGTTGGCTCGGTTACATGATGAGCAACGTAACGCCTTGTTGTATCATTATCCATCTGCTGAGACCATGCTTGAAATGGCTAAGAAAACAGATCGACGTGTTTATGAAAAGACACCTTATTATTTTGCCTTCCTATCTTATCAATTAGGATTAGGAAAAGTAAATCCAAGTTTCAGTATTGATTACAACGATTCTGAATTAACAAAATACAATGAAGAAGCAGGACAACAGCTAAAAGAACTCCTTCTTCATTATCGGTATGTTCACAATGTTCCCTTGCACCACGAGATGACCTCACCGATTGGTTACATTGTACAGAGAAGAGTTGAAAAGGCAACACTTTTCTGTACAAAATTTATAAAGTGCTTTTTCTAAACGACTAAACGTTTGGACATCGGTGTTTGGTAGTTGAGGTAGCTGTGGATGCGATGGTGATTCCACCAGTGGACATACTCCTTAGTTTTAAGGGTTAATTCTTCCAGAGAGCGGAAGTTTTCTTGGTTGATAACCTCCAGTTTGAAGGAGCGATAGGTACTCTCAGCCACCGCATTGTCATAAGGACAACCCGCTTGACTCAGCGAACGTGTGATACCAAAGGCTTCTAACATCTCATCAATCAAGGCATTATCAAACTCCTTACCACGATCAGAATGGAAGAGTTT
>JAIMFC010000038.1 GCA_019794795.1 Streptococcus gallolyticus | reverse complement strand
TCTGCAAATTGCTTATCTTCAGGATTTTTCTTGTGGTATTTATATATTTCACGATACTTATTTATTGTATTTATATTTTCCATATCTTGGGATAAACTCTTCATCTCAGTTTCAATTTTCTTTATTTTATCTAACAAGTCTTGTCTATCATCAGCAGATTTTTTGATTAGATCATCGAGCTGAGTGATTGAATTAATTCCTTGTTCTCTTAATTTAATTATTGAATCAGCCATTGTTTTGATATTATGTTTTCTTGCCCAGATTTCGTAACCTTTAGAGGATTGAGCTTTTTTATTAGTAGATATATCAATGACTTTTCCTACACGTTTTTTAATAGGATTAGCTTTGTTTTTAATAGCTAAATCTATTCTTTCTTTGATTTTTTCTTCGGTATAATCTTCTCCGATAGTCTTAGCTCTTGTAAATCTTTGCTTATCTTTATGACGAAAAGCAATGTGTTTACCAAACTTAATTTCATAATCAAGAGATTCCATATTTTCTAAAAATTCTTCCCACGAGTTAGACTTATTAATCACTCTATCTATATCAAATTGTAGTTTAGACTTCCAAGAATTTCCTTTCTTGTTTTGGTCATATTCATACCAGGATTTACCAGCAGTTTTATATTTTCTTTTGTAAGCTTCATAATATTCATCAATAACTGAAAGCTTATTTTCTTTACATAATTCGTCGCTTTGATACCTGATTTTATGGTAGGTTTTTTTGTTAGATTGGTAGCATTTGCCAGTCTTGTAATTAACATTATTAAAAATAATATGATTATGGATATGCCCTCTATCTATATGAGTTGCAAGAACAAATTCATAATCTTCTTTTAAAATTTTTTTACATAATTCCATTCCAATTTCGTGAGCTTTTATAGGATCAACCTCTCCTGGTAGAAAAGATTGGATTAAATGTCTAGCCAAAACTGTACCCTTAGTATCATTATCTTCTCGTGTTTTTATAAATTGAATATGGGCAGTAGATGGATGACAATTAAAGGAAGATACCAAGATTTTTTCATCAGTTTTTTCACTCTTAGTTATATAGTCTATTGCCAAATTTAGAGTTGATTTTATAGGATGTATTTTTGTAATTGCCATACTAATCACCAGAACTTTCTTTTGATTTATTAAGAAGTAGGGAATGGATCTGCCATATTTCTATTGATAATTTTTCTATCTGTTTATTCATTGATTCAATTTCATTTTTGTAAATAACACCAGTTGTATTAGTAGCTTTTGCAATCTGATTTATATTATTTGTTGCATTCGAAAGTAGCCATTGTAGGTTTCTAAATGGTTCTAAATCTACAATATAAATCTCTTTTTCCAATACACACTTTCTAAGAAAGTGGGACATAGTTTT
>JAIMFC010000037.1 GCA_019794795.1 Streptococcus gallolyticus | reverse complement strand
GGTAAGGATGGCACACCAGGTGTACCAAACAAACCAGAAGATCCAAACACGCCGAAGACACCACCAGTTAACGTCACTCCTCCAACACCAACTGAACCAACTATCACGAAGAAAATTGTGAAAGGTGAAGAGCGTGTTGATGACCTATTCGTCGCTAACGAAACAGACTACAAGTATGAAATCAAAGTCAAGTTGCCAAGCAACATTAAAGACTACAATGCCTTCTCAATCGATGATATGGTGGATAGCCGTCTCGAAGTGAAAGCTGTTCAAGTAACAAGCGCTCATAAAGCACAGTTTAATGAACCAACTATCACACCAGAAGAAGGTAAAGCTACTGCAGTCAAAGTTTCTGTGAAAGACGGTGAATTCGCAAATCTTGATGCAAGTCAAGAAGTAGTGATCCTTGTAACTGCTCAAATCCGTAAGGGTGTGACAGACACTGTACCAAATACAGCCTACATTATCTCTACTCATCCAAATGCGGACGGAACTCCTGGCAGACCAAACAAACCAGAGGATCCAAATACGCCGAAGACACCACCAGTTAACGTTACTCCTCCAACAAAACCAGAGATTTCTAAGAAGATTATTGACGGTGAAAACCGTGTCGATGATAAGAAAGTCAATACATTGACAGACTACGCTTACGAAATCAAGGTGAAATTGCCAAACAACATCAAGGATTACACTCAATTTGATATCTCAGATGATGTGGATAGCCGCTTGACAGTTGGCAAGGTTGAAGTGACAAGCGCAAATGCATCAAGCTTTACAACGACTGAAGCTGGCAATAACAAGATCAAAGTTTCTGTCAAGGACGGCGAATTCGCAAACCTTGAAGCAAATGGCGAAGTTGTTATCAAAGTCACAGCTCAAATTAAAGCAGGTGTCGCTGAAACAGTACCAAATGATGCTTATATCATTTCTACTCATCCAAGTGCGGACGGAACTCCTGGCAGACCAAACAAACCAGAAGATCCAAATACACCACGTACACCACCGGTTAACGTAACCCCACCAACACCAAACGAACCAACTATCACGAAGAAAATCGTGAAAGGTGACGAACGCTTGGATGAAATGGATGTGAACAACGAAACAGATTACGCTTACGAAATCAAAGTGAAGTTGCCAAACACCATTAAAGATTACACAAGCTTCTCAATTGAAGATATGGTTGATAGCCGTCTTGAAGTGAAAGATGTTCAAGTAACAAGTGCTCATAAAGCACAGTTCAATGCACCAACTATCACTCGTGAAGAAGGCAAGGCTACAGCTGTTAAAGTTTCTGTGAAAGATGGTGAATTCGCAAACCTTGACCAAGCTCAAGAAGTAGTGATTCGCGTGACAGCTCAAATTCGTAAGGGTGTAACGGACACAGTACCAAATGATGCCTATATCATTTCGACTCGTCCAAACGCGGATGGAACTCCTGGTACACCAAACAAACCAGAAGATCCAAACACACCACGTACACCACCGGTTAATGTAACGCCACCACCAACACAACCAACCATTGAGAAGAAAATCGTAGATGGCGACAAGTTGGTAGATGAGTTGAACATTGATACTCAGAAACCATATGAGTA
>JAIMFC010000036.1 GCA_019794795.1 Streptococcus gallolyticus | reverse complement strand
TTTAATTCACCAAGATATTCTACAGTTTCAATTCCCTAACAAACAGAGGTATAAAATTGTTGGGAATATTCCTTACCATTTAAGCACACAAATTATTAAAAAAGTGGTTTTTGAAAGCCATGCGTCTGACATCTATCTGATTGTTGAAGAAGGATTCTACAAGCGTACCTTGGATATTCACCGAACACTAGGGTTGCTCTTGCACACTCAAGTCTCGATTCAGCAATTGCTTAAGCTGCCAGCGGAATGCTTTCATCCTAAACCAAAAGTAAACAGTGTCTTAATAAAACTTACCCGCCATACCACAGATGTTCCAGATAAATATTGGAAGCTATATACGTACTTTGTTTCAAAATGGGTCAATCGAGAATATCGTCAACTGTTTACTAAAAATCAGTTTCATCAAGCAATGAAACACGCCAAAGTAAACAATTTAAGTACCGTTACTTATGAGCAAGTATTGTCTATTTTTAATAGTTATCTATTATTTAACGGGAGGAAATAATTCTATGAGTCGCTTTTTTAAATTTGGAAAGTTACACGTTACTAAAGGGAATGGAGATAAATTATTAGATATACTACTGACAGCTTCCAAGAAGCTAAAGAGGTCCCTAGCGCCTACGGGGAATTTGTATCGATAAGGGGTACAAATTCCCACTAAGCGCTCGGGACCCCTTGTAGGAAAATGTCCTAAGTGTGGCAACAATATTGTATTAAAAAAATCGTTTTATGGTTGTTCAAATTATCCTGAATGTAAGTTTACTTTAGCTGAACATTTTAGAAAGAAAAAACTAACCAAAACGAATGTAAAAGAATTACTGGAGGGAAAAGAAACCCTGGTAAAAGGAATCAAAAACAAAGAGAAAAAGCCCTACAATGCCGTTGTAAAAATTGGGGAAAAGGGATATATTGATTTTATCTCTTTTTCAAAATAAACATAAAAGCCCTTTTAAAGAGGGCTTTTATATATTAATCACAAATCACTTATCACAAATCACTTATCACAAATCACAAGTGATTTGTGATTGTTGATGATAAAATAAGAATAAGAAGAAATAGAAAGAAGTGAGTGATTGTGGGAAATTTAGGCGCACAAAAAGAAAAACGAAATGATACACCAATCAGTGCAAAAAAAGATATAATGGGAGATAAGACGGTTCGTGTTCGTGCTGACTTGCACCATATCATAAAAATCGAAACAGCAAAGAATGGCGGAAACGTAAAAGAAGTTATGGAAATAAGACTTAGAAGCAAACTTAAGAGTGTGTTGATAGTGCATTATCTTAAAATTTTGTATAATAGGAATTGAAGTTAAATTAGATGCTAAAAATTTGTAATTAAGAAGGAGGGATTCGTCATGTTGGTATTCCAAATGCGTAATGTAGATAAAACATCTACTGTTTTGAAACAGACTAAAAACAGTGATTACGCAGATAAATAAATACGTTAGATTAATTCCTACCAGTGACTAATCTTATGACTTTTTAAACAGATAACTAAAATTACAAACAAATCGTTTAACTTCTGTATTTGTTTATAGATGTAATCACTTCAGGAGAGATTACATGAACAAAAATATAAAATATTCTCAAAACTTTTTAACGAGTGAAAAAGTACTCAACCAAATAATAAAACAATTGAATTTAAAAGAAACCGATACCGTTTACGAAATTGGAAC
>JAIMFC010000035.1 GCA_019794795.1 Streptococcus gallolyticus | reverse complement strand
TTTGAACTCGGGTGGATATTTGGTGAACTTGCTTCCTTTTTTAGCCATGAAAAAAGAACCTCCTTATATGAACAGTATATAACTTTTTTATACTGTCCATTATAAGCGGTTCTTTTCACCGCCTATCTCTTTTTAGAAGGTGACGGAGTGTATCTTCGTGTCAATTCGTCTGAAGAAGAAAAGCAAAATGCAGAATTAACCCACTTTGTCATTCATGAAGGCAGTGAGAAGGTGGGTAGTTCCAGGTATCAACTCAAAAACAAAAAAGAGTTTATTTCTGTAGGTGGAGTAGCCAAACAAAAACTTCTTGATTATCTATACAATCATTATGATTTGCGAGAAACGATACTGATCACAAATTCAGACGGGGGAAATGGCTATTCTCCACAAGTTTTTAAAGATATTGCTAAAGCAATGAAAGTCAAGCGGCACGAACATTTCTGGGACGCTTATCACCTGGTCAAACTAGTCAAGGACTTATCACAAGAATTTTCTTCAGAAGTAGGTCAAGTCCTCTCATCAGCCTTTGCGACACATGACAAGAAAAAAATGATATTGGCGTTAGATACTATGGAATTCATGATAGAAGATGAGGAACGAATTGAATCTTTCAAAAAGCTATACCGACGATTTCTATACAACTTTTCCTATACCAAACCAGCTAATCTACGTGGGTTAGAAAGTAACGGAATTGGCATTATAGAGAGTCAGCACCGAAAAATCACTTATCGGATGAAGCATAGAGGAATGAGCTGGTCCATAGCAGGTATAGAAACCATGAGTCACATGATTATATTGAAACATGAAGAAAATTTACGAGATTTATTTTTCGGAAGTTGGAGAGAAGACTATCTGCAGTTAAAAGAACTAGAATCCTTATCAGGAGAACACTATATTGAACGGTCTAATGGCAAGAAAAAATATTCATTGCCAAATATAAAATTAACAAAATTTAGGGAAGGGCTTCTGAGAAGGAACAAATCAAGATAAACTAAAAAATAGCCTTTAAATAGGCTTTTTTGTGCTGTTTTTTCACTTTTCACTTGACAAGCCTTTTAATTTAAAGTACAATAGACTTATAATAAAACGAAAAAAGCCATAGAGGCTGCAACCTCTATGGCACCGAGTATACAAATTCACACTTTGAATACTCAGTCATTACAATTATCATATCAACAAGATACGTATTTGTCAAGACTGGGCTTTTCAAAGGCACGGTCTTTTTTCGTAGAAATAGTTGCTATTCGTAGGGATTTTCAATCTCAAAAATTTAGACACATTCATTGTGATGTAAATACTTTACAAGCCCGAGTTGATTTGTTAAAATAGTTGAAGTGTGTAATGGACGCACTAAAATACAGTTTATCCGCTGAGCTTAAAAGCGCTCAAGATTGACAAAGATAGGAGAAAATAAATGAATCCATTGATCCAAAGTTTGACAGAAGGTCAACTTCGTACTGATATCCCATCATTCCGTCCTGGTGATACTGTTCGTGTACACGCGAAAGTTGTCGAAGGAACTCGTGAACGTATCCAGATCTTCGAAGGCGTTGTAATCGCTCGTAAAGGTCAAGGTATTTCAGAAATGTATACTGTACGTAAAATTTCTGGCGGTATCGGTGTTGAACGTACTTTCCCAATCCACACTCCACGTGTTGACAAGATTGAAGTTGTACGTTACGGTAAAGTACGTCGTGCGAAATTGTACTACTTGCGTGCTCTTCAAGGTAAAGCAGCTCGTATCAAAGAGATCCGTCGTTAATCCAACTCTTACAAGCAGTTGTCTGAGTTTGACTCAAGCGATTTTAGAAAACCGAGAAAATTTTCTCGGTTTTTTGCTTATAGGGCTGGAATGATACCTCTATGGTGTGGGTAGATGGTTTGAAGAATAAAACTTGCATTTATGAGGGAAAAAGAGTAAAATAGAGACGTTTCTTCCCTTAGTTAAATGGATATAACAAATTCCTCCTAAGAATTAGTTGTAGGTTCGATTCCTACAGGGGAGATAAAGAGATAACCAAAGAAAAGTAAAAAATATAAAAAATGCTAGTCTAATGGCAATTATCACATTTTGTTTTTTAAAAAATTTTTAAAGTTTTCTTATCTTTTTGACCAAAATTGAATATAGAATTAAGAGCATTTAGGAAATGCTTTTTCTTATGGCTTCCAGCCAGTTTTTCTCGGAGAGAAAAATGAGAAAACCACCAGCTATGCTGGTGGCTGCCGAGGCTTCTAGCTTCCATTTATTTTTCCTAGTAAAACTAATTGTTCAGGTTAGATACAGAAAGGAAAAATAAATGGCTAAAACCAGTTATAGTTTATCACACACCAAATGGATGTGCAAATATCACATCGTCTTTACTCCGAAGTATCGTAGAAA
>JAIMFC010000034.1 GCA_019794795.1 Streptococcus gallolyticus | reverse complement strand
ACTTTAGGCTCCACTTTAGGCTCTACTTTAGGCTCCACTTTAGGCTCTACCGGTGTGAGCTTCGGTGGAGCAGGTTCTACTTCAGCCAACTCCACAACAGGTGATAGAGTCATTGACTGTTTTAGAACAGTATTTTCATCAACTAGTCTGTTCTGTTCATCCACCCAACCTGTTATTTTGTAACCTATTTGAAGAACGAGTTCGCCTGGTTGAGGTTCTATACCAGGGGAAGCAGTTTTTATTCGGGGAAGAACATCCTTTAAACGAGTTCCAGGAGAGACAGTTTGTACAGCGGGATTGTTACGAATATAGTATTTTGCAGAGGGATCTGTTAGAATATTTTCTCCTTTGCCCTCTTTAAAGGTAATTGTAAGTTGTTCAGTTGGATTTTCCTTTGGTTTTTCTGGATTCAACGGAGATAATATGATACCCCCATTTTGGGGAGTTTTCACAAACGTAGTTGCTGCGAGAGAAGCATATTCCATAGGAGCGATATTTTTAAATCGTTTCATGGCTGCCACAAACGGGAACTCCCCCTTGGCATCGTTAGGTAGTTTAGCTTTGATAGTGAAGGTGGTAAAACCTTTATCTTCTCTGTTATTTAGAACAAAGACTTTAGAAAAATGGCCTTCCGCTTTCCATTTATCTAATCCTGAATCTCCGTGCCGAATCCTCCCCACAGACCAATCCCATTGGTCACGAATTCCCTCGGACTTGTCGTATTCATCGTAAACTTTATAAAGTTCCTCTTTCTCATAAGTATCTTTTTGGGGGAATTCTTTAATCAATTCCTTGTCGTCATTGCGATTAACAATACTGGTAATTTCGGCATTTTGGGGAACAAAGAAGTAGTAGACCCCCTTACTCGCCGAAAAATCCCACTCTCTAGCATCAAAGGTCACCGTCCATTCTACTGTATTGGCAGTTTGTTGCACACTATTAATTAAAACAGACTTTTTACCAATATTACTATACTGGATTTGGGTGGTTACTGGGTCAATTTGTTCAGTAGCCTCTGCTGGCTTTGCTGTTTGTGGGAGGGGTGTCGCAATATCATCTGTTTGTTGCATTGAAGGAGTTGTTAGATATACATCGGTCACAGTTGACTCTTCTGAAACAACTGACCCCTCACTTGCCGAATCTTGCTCTTCTACTTCCTGTGGCATTGTAGCCTGTATTCCATCATTTGTAGGAAGAGTGGAGGTTACTTGTTCTTCTACTTTCTGTGGATTTTCTGAACGAGTAGTTTCTTCAGGTGTGATAGCCACTGGTTCAGTGACAGTTGATGGATTTATTTCAGACACCGCCTCTGCCTTGATCGCTGGTAGCTGGGATACCATTAAAGTACCCAAGACGGCTGTACTGAGTAGTAAATTGTTAAGAATGGTTTGTTTTCTCATATCTTCCTCCTTTAATTTGATTGAGTAAACGATTCTGGTTTGTAAATCTGCTTAAAAATTATTGCTGACTATTTGGGATAATCACTTCTTTTAACAACTTATTTTCCTCTTTTATACGTTTATAAAGAATAAAGGCATAAAGTGGAAATAGCAGAATGAAGCTGTAACTTGCATGACATAAAAGTGCTAATCCGATGAGCTCAGGTAAGATGTTCAAAAAATAATTTGGGTGCTTTATTGTTCGAAACAACCAATGGTTAATAAAGCGATGGTTCTTAACTAACATGAGCTTCACTGTCCAAATAGAACCCAGAAGCTGAACAACCCAGTAGAGCATGACCATTGCAAAAACAAGTAGAATCAATCCGAAAGCACTTACTGTATCGAATGATACTTGTTTAATGCTGGCCTCCATTAAGCAGGCTACATAAAAGAGAATATGAGCAAGGGTCAACAACTTTGTATTAGCTACGCCGAACTCTTCACCTCCATCCGCTAAAATCTGCTTCTCATTTCTGATAGAAATCTTTAAAAAGAAAAGTCTCAGCAGGAATAGAGCACCGACCAATATGGCAATCAAAAGATACCTCCTTTCATGTTGCAACTCCTACCTTTTCTAAAGGGGGGCAAACCATAAGAAATAAGTAGAATTGTTAACAGGTTTACTTGATAAATTAATTATAATAAATGCTTCTACAACATGTCTGTTCTTTATCTGTAGTTTTTCTGTTTTTTTAAAAAAGGTCACAATCACCCGTTAAAATGATTATCTTGTACACCGACTGTAAGCCGTTCTCCTCCAGTAACGATCAAAGTCGTTCGCTGAAAACGTTCAGGTTAATGCTATGGTTACTTGACCAAAGCCCGTAACAACGAGCTTTTATCGTGTTCTGAATCTGCCATCTGAAAACGGGTCCTCATACTCTTTCACACTCAAGAATCAAGTGCAATGTCTGAACAGGTTACACTAAACTAGACAGAATTTATAAAGTGTTCTACACTAAAGAAAATAGGGGAAAAACTATGTCTAGAAAAATTCGCCGTTACTTCACAGATGACTTTAAGCAACAAATCGTTGACTTGCACAATGCAGGTAGAAAACGCAGTGAACTGATCAAAGAATATGATTTAACGCCCTCAACCTTCGATAAGTGGGTTAAACAAGCAAGAACAACTGGTTCCTTTAAAACTGTCGATATCTGACAGATGAACAACGTGAGTTGATAGAACTCAGAAAACGAAATAAAGAGCTCGAAATGCAATTAAACATTCTAAAGCAAGCGGCAGTGATTATGGCACGAAAAGGGAAATAATCACTGCTAACAAGGATAAATACAGCATTTCAGACATGTGTCGTTGGTTGAAGATTCCTCACTCTAGCTATTACTACAAAGCTGTTAAGCCAGTACCTGAAGCAGAACTTGGAGAAAAAATCAAATCTATCTTCCTCGAAAGTAAGTCTAGGTACGGAGCCAGGAAGATAAAAAAATGTCTGGAAGTACCAGGAATCAACTTGTCTCGCCGTCGAATTCGTCGCATCATGAAGAGATTGAATTTGGTTTCTGTTTACCAGAAGGCTACCTTCAAACCGCATGCTAAAGGGAAGAATGAAGCACCAGTTCCGAATTTCTTAGAGAGACAGTTTAACCAACAAAAACCATTGGAAACCCTTGTGACGGACTTAACCTATGTTCGTGTT
>JAIMFC010000033.1 GCA_019794795.1 Streptococcus gallolyticus | reverse complement strand
TACAATTCCAACGTGTATGTGATAAACTTTCATTATCCTCTCTCATGAGGGACCTCCTGTATGATGTGATGGGGTGGCGGGGAAACCACTTTTATCTTATCATTTGGGGAGGTTTTTTTTGATACCACGCTATAAGCTATCCGGAACCACTAGCATAGCTAGTGATTTTCTGAAGCCAAGAAAAGCCTGAAATTCAGGCTTTTTCTTATCTCTGACGTTGATTTTCTAACTCAGCTTGAATAGCAGGTTCGGGAGCGAATTTTTCTTCCCAATCAGCAGGTTTCAATATTTTATGAGTGATTGGTTCAAAATGCGCTCGTCCATCTGGAAATATTTTTCCCATATTTGCTGCATGGACAATCTCAAAAATAGGCTGTGGATCTACGCCCATTAAAGCAAAAGATCCATAAGTAAAGTAAAGAATATCAATCAAGGCATCCACCTGTCCTACCAAGGAATTGCTGGCTTCCGTTTTAGAACGAACCTTGTCTGCCGCCTTGTCCAAAGCCTCATGCAAATTAACAACAGCTTCATCGAAAGCATCCTCACTAGCTACACTAGATCGTAAAAATTCAACAATTTCTTCTACTTTAAAATCAGCCCGATGAGCCGCGGTCTGACTCTCAAAAGCTTGCGCTACTTCTTGTGTTTGCCCATCCATAACTGCATGGAAAGCCTTGACCTTATTAAAATTTTCGTCCTTACTCTGAAACATATCCATCCTCACTGACCAAACCTGCCGCCTCTAAAGCCTGAAAAATCCCATTACGGTTATTGCTATCTGTCACATAGGTAGCAGCCAATTTGACCTTGCGCGATGCATTTCCCATAGCCACCGAAAAACCAACTCCTTGTAACATTTCAATATCATTGTTGGCATCCCCAAAGGCCATTACTTCTGATAAGTGAAAGCCATACAAGTCGCCAACTCGGGCAATTCCAGCTAATTTAGACGAATACTTACTAATCACATCTGCAGCATACTTACTAGACCTAGTAAATTCCAACTGTGGAAATTGTTGCTGCATTTTCTTAGTTTCAAATTCTGTTGCCAAAACCACCATCTGATAGATTGGTTGTTGCAACAGAGCCCGTAAATCTGCCGACTTTTGTGGTGATAATTTTCGTACCCAACGGTTCAAAATCAGATTAACCGTACTCGTCAACCAGGAGGGAACAAAGCGCGTAATCCGATAAGACAAGTCGCCCATACCCATATTCATGATACTACTTCCAACAAAGCCAGTCGCCGTACCAAATGCAATATCCTGTTTATGACGTTGAGCATAGTCGATAACAGCTTCCATATCCGAAACCTGTAGTTCCTTCGTAAAAATAATGCCGTCACGAGAAAAAATATACTGACCATTATAGGCTACCACAAAATCCAATCCTAAAGAAGCCATATATTTCAAGACAAAACGAGGATCACGTCCAGTTGCCAAACCTACCAAAATCCCCTGTTTTTTCAACTGATTAATAGCTTCAATTGTCGTCTGATGAACAACCCGGTGATCTGTCAGCAAGGTTCCATCAATATCAAAAAATACTGCTTTTATTGCCAATCAAATCACCTTCTTCCTTCATTTATGATACAATTAGTATAGCATATTTTGAAAGAAACTGAAAAAATTATGAAAAAAATCCTTGTTCTTCACACTGGTGGCACAATTTCTATGCAGGCTGATGAGTCAGGAGCAGTCACCTCCAGTCAAATCAATCCCATGACCCAAGTGGATAGTCCCTTATCTCATTTAGAAGTAACCTCTCTTGACTTTTTCAATCTACCAAGTCCTCATATGACTCTCCAGCATATGTTGAAACTCTATCAAAAAATCAAGACTGAACAAGACAACTTTGATGGTTTTGTTATTACTCATGGTACCGATACCTTAGAAGAAACAGCCTACTTTCTAGACACCATGGCCATTCCTCAAAAACCCATCGTCCTAACAGGTGCCATGCGTTCCTCTAATGAACTTGGCAGTGACGGTGTTTATAATTACCTCAACGCCCTCCGTGTAGCTAGCGATTCTCAATCCGCTGATAAGGGCGTTCTCGTCGTCATGAATGATGAGATACACGCTGCGAAATACGTGACTAAAACTCATACTACTAATGTCTCTACCTTCCAAACCCCCACCCACGGTCCATTAGGACTCGTCACAAAGCGGGAAATTCTCTACTTCAAAACAGCTGACCCACGTGTTCGCTTTGATTTGCAGAAAATTGAAGGAAATGTTCCTATTATCAAGGCTTACGCAGACATGGAAAGCCTTCTACTAGATAATCTAGACCTACATACTATCTCTGGTCTGGTTTTCGAAGCACTTGGCGCTGGAAATCTCCCACCTAGCATTCTCCCTTCTCTAGACCGCTTTTTAGAAGCAAATATTCCTCTCGTGCTCGTTTCTCGCTGTTTCAATGGAATCGCTGAACCAGTCTACGCCTATCAAGGTGGGGGCGTTCAATTACAAGAAAAAGGCGTCCTCTTCGTCAAAGAATTGAATGCGGCCAAAGCACGCATCAAGCTCCTAATCGCACTAAACGAAGGCCTCAAAGGAGACCAACTCGCCGATTACATCCAAGGATAAAAAAGAACCAGCCACAATTACAGGCTGGTTTTCTGCTACCTTTGTAGGAAAAGGATTCTCTTCTTTAAGAACTAACCGACAAAACTTGAACGATATTGAATTGTACTTTCATAAAATAGCCCTCTCTCTTATTAACTCCAATGTATGAACTAAGATTTAAAGGAGAAATGAAATTTTTCTTGAAAGAAATCTTAATCTAATTCTCCCTTCTCACGAAGATTTTCCACCAAAACAGACCATTCGGGCTGTTCACGCCAGTTTTTATCAGAAGTGACCACAGCTGCCATTTTTCTTGCTTCTTCTAAAATTGCATAGTCTTCCACTAAATTTGCCACTTTAAATTCTGGAATACCTGATTGCTTGGTTCCAAAAATCTCTCCAGAACCGCGCATTTTCAAATCCTCCTCAGCAAGAACAAAGCCATCCGTCGTCTCCGTCATAATTTTCATTCGTTGCTTGCCAGACTCTGTCTTAGGATTTGCCACCAAAATTGCATAAGATTGCTTATGTCCACGACCAACACGACCACGCAATTGGTGCAGCTGACTCAAACCAAAACGATCTGCATCCATAATCATCATAACAGTCGCATTGGGAACATTCACCCCAACTTCAATAACTGTAGTCGATACCAAAATATCTGTTTTCTGCTCCTTAAACTCTTGAATGATAGAGTCCTTCTCATCAATCCTCATTTTTCCATGTAAGAGAGCTACTTGGGCCCGACCAGCAAAATAAGCCGCCAATTCTTCTTCCAAAGCAATGGCATTTTTCAAATCCAAACTTTCGGATTCCTCAATAAGAGGGGATATTACGTAGACTTGAGCGCCACGTCCCACTTCCTTATCTAGCCATTCTAAAACAGTTGGTAATTGCTCATGTTTCACCCAACGGGTGACAATGGGCTTGCGCCCCGCAGGAAGTTGATTGATGATAGAGACATCCATTTCCCCGAAAGCCGTAATGGCTAGCGTACGAGGAATAGGAGTCGCAGTCATCATCAGCACATCTGGATTCTCACCTTTCTCCCGCAAATCTCTCCGCTGATTTACACCAAAGCGATGCTGCTCATCAGTGATAACCAGACCAAGATTGTGATAATTTACCCTTTCTTGAATCAAGGCATGTGTCCCAATAATCAGATCCACCTGACCAGATTCAATCGCAGCAAGAGCGGACCGACGAACTGCTGCCTTCATCCCTCCTGTCAACAGAGCAATGGATAAATCTGGAAACAGAGATTGCAATGACTCATAATGTTGTTCCGCTAAAATTTCAGTAGGAACCATTAAAGCAGACTGAAAACCTGCTGTATAAGCAGCATACATGGCTAAGCCAGCAACAACTGTCTTCCCTGAGCCAACATCTCCTTGCAACAGACGATTCATATGTGCAGTTGACTTCATATCTGCCAAGATTTCATCCAGAGCAGACTCTTGTGCAGCCGTCAAAGTAAAAGGAAGGTTATGAATTTCATTCTCTAACAAGTCACTTCTATACTCAATAAAAACACCATCTGTTGCTTGACGATTAGTAGACTTTACATCCTGTAAATTTAACTGAAAATAAAAAAGTTCTTCAAATTTAATACGGCGCAAAGCCTGCTTATATTCAGCTAAATCCTTAGGAAAATGCATAGCATAAACCGCCTCACGCCTATTCAGTAAGCAATATTTATCCAATAAACTTTGCGAAAGATTCTCGACCAATAACTCTAGGTAGCCCAAGTCAAAAGCAGACTTCAGAAGTTTTTCAATATTTTTTTGACTAATCCCTTGCGAAACATGATAAACAGGTTGCAAATCATCCGTGGTTTGAGATAAAATTTTCATTCCTGTCAAACTCGCCTTAGCTTTATCCCATTTACCCCAAACGGCAATCGTTGAACCAACTTCAACTTTCTCTGCCAAATAAGGTTGATTAAAAAAAGAAACAGCCAGAACAGCTTCTTCTTTTTTCATCGAAAACCGTAGACGATTGCGTTTATAACCATAATATTGGACATTTGCAGGTGTCACCACTTCACCTGTTAGCAATACTTTTTCACCATCAGCTAAGTCAAAAATAGATTTCTCTTGAAAATCCTCGTATCGGAAAGGATAATATACCAATACATCTTCAATTGTTTCAAGACCGATTTTCTTAAATTTTTCAACTGATTTTGGTCCTACCCCAGGTAACACCCCCAGCGAATCATGTAAATTTTTCATAAATGTATTATATCAAATTCTTAATTTTTACAAAACAAAAAAACAGCCCTAAGGCTGTCGTATTATCGGGAAGACAGGATTCGAACCTGCGACCCCTTGGTCCCAAACCAAGTACTCTACCAAGCTGAGCTACTTCCCGATATCATTAAAAATAAATCTCCCTTAATGTAAACACTAAGCGAG
>JAIMFC010000032.1 GCA_019794795.1 Streptococcus gallolyticus | reverse complement strand
GCTAAGCGACTACCGTATCTCACAGGGGGCAACCCCCAACTACTTCAGGCGTTCTAGGGCTTAACTGCTGTGTTCGGCATGGGAACAGGTGTATCTCCTAGGCTATCGTCACTTAACTTCTTGTCGTTTGTCCACTGAAAATTGAATACCTATATTCTATCAAGAAACCTTGGCGCTGTCAATATTGACTTCAGTTACTTTGGATAAGTCCTCGAGCGATTAGTATTAGTCCGCTACATGCCTCACAGCACTTCCACTTCTAACCTATCTACCTGATCATCTCTCAGGGCTCTTACTGATATAAAATCATGGGAAATCTCATCTTGAGGTGGGTTTCACACTTAGATGCTTTCAGCGTTTATCCCTTCCCTACATAGCTACCCAGCGATGCCTTTGGCAAGACAACTGGTACACCAGCGGTAAGTCCACTCTGGTCCTCTCGTACTAGGAGCAGATCCTCTCAAATTTCCTACGCCCGCGACGGATAGGGACCGAACTGTCTCACGACGTTCTGAACCCAGCTCGCGTGCCGCTTTAATGGGCGAACAGCCCAACCCTTGGGACCGACTACAGCCCCAGGATGCGACGAGCCGACATCGAGGTGCCAAACCTCCCCGTCGATGTGAACTCTTGGGGGAGATAAGCCTGTTATCCCCAGGGTAGCTTTTATCCGTTGAGCGATGGCCCTTCCATACGGAACCACCGGATCACTAAGCCCGACTTTCGTCCCTGCTCGAGTTGTAGCTCTCGCAGTCAAGCTCCCTTATACCTTTACACTCTGCGAATGATTTCCAACCATTCTGAGGGAACCTTTGGGCGCCTCCGTTACCTTTTAGGAGGCGACCGCCCCAGTCAAACTGCCCGTCAGACACTGTCTCCGATAGGGATCACCTATCCGGGTTAGAGTAGCCATAACACAAGGGTAGTATCCCAACAGCGCCTCTGTCGAAACTGGCGTCCCGACTTCATAGGCTCCTACCTATCCTGTACATGTGGTACAGATACTCAATATCAAACTGCAGTAAAGCTCCATGGGGTCTTTCCGTCCTGTCGCGGGTAACCTGCATCTTCACAGGTACTAAAATTTCACCGAGTCTCTCGTTGAGACAGTGCCCAAATCATTACGCCTTTCGTGCGGGTCGGAACTTACCCGACAAGGAATTTCGCTACCTTAGGACCGTTATAGTTACGGCCGCCGTTTACTGGGGCTTCAATTCAGATCTTCGCTTGCGCTAAACCCTCCTCTTAACCTTCCAGCACCGGGCAGGCGTCACCCCCTATACATCATCTTACGATTTAGCAGAGAGCTGTGTTTTTGATAAACAGTTGCTTGGGCCTATTCACTGCGGCTGACGTAAAGCCAGCGCCCCTTCTCCCGAAGTTACGGGGCCATTTTGCCGAGTTCCTTAACGAGAGTTCTCTCGCTCACCTGAGGCTACTCGCCTCGACTACCTGTGTCGGTTTGCGGTACGGGTAGTGTATAATTAACGCTAGAAGCTTTTCTTGGCAGTGTGACGTCACTCACTTCGCTACTAATCTTCGCTCCCCATCACAGCTCAATGTTACAGATATAAGCATTTGACTCATATCACACCTCACTGATTAGCCCAGCACTTCCATTCGCTGGGTTGAGTTAGCCTACTGCGTCCCTCCATCACTATATACACTAGTACAGGAATATCAACCTGTTGTCCATCGGATACACCTTTCGGTCTCTCCTTAGGTCCCGACTAACCCAGGGCGGACGAGCCTTCCCCTGGAAACCTTAGTCTTACGGTGGATGGGATTCTCACCCATCTTTCGCTACTCATACCGGCATTCTCACTTCTATGCGTTCCAGCACTCCTCACGGTATACCTTCATCACACATAGAACGCTCTCCTACCATGACCTAAATGGTCATCCACAGCTTCGGTAATATGTTTTAGCCCCGGTACATTTTCGGCGCAGGGTCACTCGACTAGTGAGCTATTACGCACTCTTTGAATGAATAGCTGCTTCTAAGCTAACATCCTAGTTGTCTGTGCAACCCCACATCCTTTTCCACTTAACATATATTTTGGGACCTTAGCTGGTGGTCTGGGCTGTTTCCCTTTCGACTACGGATCTTAGCACTCGCAGTCTGACTGCCGATTACATCTCGTTGGCATTCGGAGTTTATCTGAGATTGGTAATCCGAGATGGACCCCTCACCCAAACAGTGCTCTACCTCCAAGAGACTTAACATCGACGCTAGCCCTAAAGCTATTTCGGAGAGAACCAGCTATCTCCAAGTTCGTTTGGAATTTCTCCGCTACCCACAAGTCATCCAAGCACTTTTCAACGTGCCCTGGTTCGGTCCTCCAGTGCGTCTTACCGCACCTTCAACCTGCTCATGGGTAGGTCACATGGTTTCGGGTCTACATCATGATACTATGGCGCCCTATTCAGACTCGGTTTCCCTACGGCTCCGTCTCTTCAACTTAACCTCGCATCATAACGTAACTCGCCGGTTCATTCTACAAAAGGCACGCTCTCACCCATTAACGGGCTCGAACTTGTTGTAGGCACACGGTTTCAGGTTCTATTTCACTCCCCTTCCGGGGTACTTTTCACCTTTCCCTCACGGTACTGGTTCACTATCGGTCACTAGAGAGTATTTAGGGTTGGGAGATGGTCCTCCCAGATTCCGACGAGATTTCGCGTGTCTCGCCGTACTCAGGATACTGCTAGGTATAAAGACTATTTCGAATACGAGGCTGTTACTCTCTTTGGCTCACCTTCCCAGGTGATTCTTCTATAATCTTTAAGTCCACATTGCAGTCCTACAACCCCGAGGAGTAAACTCCTCGGTTTGCCCTCCTGCCGTTTCGCTCGCCGCTACTAAGGCAATCGCTTTTGCTTTCTCTTCCTGCAGCTACTTAGATGTTTCAGTTCACTGCGTCTTCCTTCAACTAATCTTAACAATTAGTGATGACAGGCATTACCTGTCGGGTTCCCCCATTCGGACATCTCTGGATCAATGCTTACTTACAGCTCCCCAAAGCATTTCGTTGTTAGTCACGTCCTTCATCGGCTTCTAGTGCCAAGGCATCCACCGTGCGCCCTTATTAACTTAACCTTATTAACCTAGTTTTTTAAAACTAGAAAACTCATTAAATATTTACAGCGTTTTCGGTTTATTTTCTTGTTACTTTCTACAATTCAATTTCTTGAATCGTGGAATTTGATATAGATATTCAATTTTCAATGGACAAATTTGAATCTTTCGATTCAATGGAGCCTAGCGGGATCGAACCGCTGACCTCCTGCGTGCAAAGCAGGCGCTCTCCCAGCTGAGCTAAGGCCCCACAAGACCTCTCAAAATTAAAGAAGACTAACGTACAGGTTCCTTATCCTTAGAAAGGAGGTGATCCAGCCGCACCTTCCGATACGGCTACCTTGTTACGACTTCACCCCAATCATCTATCCCACCTTAGGCGGCTGGCTCCTAAAAGGTTACCTCACCGACTTCGGGTGTTACAAACTCTCGTGGTGTGACGGGCGGTGTGTACAAGGCCCGGGAACGTATTCACCGCGGCGTGCTGATCCGCGATTACTAGCGATTCCGACTTCATGTAGGCGAGTTGCAGCCTACAATCCGAACTGAGACTGGCTTTAAGAGATTAGCTTGCCGTCACCGACTTGCGACTCGTTGTACCAGCCATTGTAGCACGTGTGTAGCCCAGGTCATAAGGGGCATGATGATTTGACGTCATCCCCACCTTCCTCCGGTTTATTACCGGCAGTCTCGCTAGAGTGCCCAACTGAATGATGGCAACTAACAATAGGGGTTGCGCTCGTTGCGGGACTTAACCCAACATCTCACGACACGAGCTGACGACAACCATGCACCACCTGTCACCTCTGTCCCGAAGGAAAATCCTATCTCTAGGACGGTCAGAGGGATGTCAAGACCTGGTAAGGTTCTTCGCGTTGCTTCGAATTAAACCACATGCTCCACCGCTTGTGCGGGCCCCCGTCAATTCCTTTGAGTTTCAACCTTGCGGTCGTACTCCCCAGGCGGAGTGCTTAATGCGTTAGCTGCGGCACTGAGTCCCGGAAAGGACCCAACACCTAGCACTCATCGTTTACGGCGTGGACTACCAGGGTATCTAATCCTGTTCGCTCCCCACGCTTTCGAGCCTCAGCGTCAGTTACAGACCAGAGAGCCGCTTTCGCCACCGGTGTTCCTCCATATATCTACGCATTTCACCGCTACACATGGAATTCCACTCTCCCCTTCTGCACTCAAGTTCTACAGTTTCCAAAGCATACTATGGTTGAGCCACAGCCTTTTACTTCAGACTTATAGAACCGCCTGCGCTCGCTTTACGCCCAATAAATCCGGACAACGCTTGGGACCTACGTATTACCGCGGCTGCTGGCACGTAGTTAGCCGTCCCTTTCTGGTAAGATACCGTCACTTGAGTAACTTTCCACTCTACTCAACGTTCTTCTCTTACAACAGAGCTTTACGATCCGAAAACCTTCTTCACTCACGCGGCGTTGCTCGGTCAGGGTTGCCCCCATTGCCGAAGATTCCCTACTGCTGCCTCCCGTAGGAGTCTGGGCCGTGTCTCAGTCCCAGTGTGGCCGATCACCCTCTCAGGTCGGCTATGTATCGTCGCCTTGGTAGGCCGTTACCCTACCAACTAGCTAATACAACGCAGGTCCATCTGGTAGTGAAGCAATTGCTCCTTTCAAACGACTAACATGTGTCAATCGTTGTTATGCGGTATTAGCTATCGTTTCCAATAGTTATCCCCCGCTACCAGGCAGGTTACCTACGCGTTACTCACCCGTTCGCAACTCATCCGCTCGGTGCAAGCACCAAGCTTCAGCGTTCTACTTGCATGTATTAGGCACGCCGCCAGCGTTCGTCCTGAGCCAGGATCAAACTCTCATTTAAAGTTTGAGTTCTCACTCATTATCTGTCGCTGACAGATTTATTGTTTTTTTGTTCATTGACGAAGTTATTTTGTACATAACTTCACCCTGCACGTTTGGTTCGTCTTCTTTAATTTTCAAAGGTCTTGTGCGTCGCTCTCTCGCGACAACTATCTTAGTTTATCATGTTTGCTTCTTCTTGTCAATACTTTTGTTCAACTTTTTTCAGAAACTTTTTCATGACTGCCGCCCCTTGCGAGACAACTCCATTAGTATATCAGATACATACCCAACTGTCAACTCCTTTCCTGATTTTTT
>JAIMFC010000031.1:2776-5854 GCA_019794795.1 Streptococcus gallolyticus | reverse complement strand
CTTCAAATCGATTAAAAAAAACTATTTTAAAGGTTAAGAGTAGACAAAAATTGTCCACTCTTTTTTGTAAACTCAATTTATCAATAAATGAAATGAGGGAATGTAAAATGAAATATTTTGAGGTTGAGTTAGAAAATCCTGATGAATTTTTAAAACTACAAACAGAAGATTTTGTGAAAGCTAATCGCTTGCTACTAAGGAAGATAATCCAGAGCGTTACAGTCTATGAAGAACACTTCGTCATATCCTTTAAATCTGGCATCGAATTGGAAGTATGAGACTCATTCCATAACTTTTATATTGAACATATCATCTTGTTGTGTTATACTATAAATTGATATAAACAAAGATGTAGGAGGAACCGAAACTATGACAGCCTCAATGCGTTTAAGATAAGCTGGCAATAAAAAAGCAGAATCTACCCCCCAATGATAGGCTTTTTTGTTGTGCTTATTTATACGATATTGAGCATTCATTAGTTACGGTGAGGATATTGGTTATTTAACTATACCTTTATTTAACTATGTCTTTAATATGAATGTTTCCAAATTGTATGTATGCAGACCAAAAGCCACATTGTGGATTTAGGCCTGCATTTTTTTATTGCCTATAATGCTATTCAAAATAGAAATTTAAGCAAAATAATATGCAGGAGATAATATAAATGGAAAAATACAACAATTGGAAACTTAAGTTTTATACAATATGGGCAGGGCAAGCAGTATCATTAATCACTAGTGCCATCTTGCAAATGGCGATTATTTTTTACCTTACAGAAAAAACTGGATCCGCGATGGTCTTGTCTATGGCTTCACTATTAGGTTTTTTACCCTATGCGGTCTTTGGACCTGCAATTGGTGTGCTAGTGGATCGTCATGATAGGAAGAAGATAATGATTGGTGCTGATTTAATTATCGCAGCAGCTGGTTCGGTGCTTACTATTGTTGCATTCTATATGGAGCTACCTGTCTGGATGGTTATGATAGTATTGTTTATCCGTAGCATTGGAACAGCTTTTCACACCCCGGCTCTCAATGCGGTTACGCCACTTTTAGTACCAGAAGAACAGCTTACGAAATGTGCAGGCTATAGTCAGTCTTTGCAGTCTATAAGCTATATTGTTAGTCCGGCGGTTGCAGCACTCTTATACTCCGTTTGGGAACTAAATGCTATTATTGCCATCGATGTATTGGGTGCTGTGATTGCATCTATTACGGTAGCAATTGTACGTATTCCTAAGCTGGGTGATCGCGTGCAAAGTTTGGACCCAAATTTCATAAGAGAAATGAAAGAAGGAATGGCTGTACTACGGCAAAATAAAGGATTATTTGCTTTATTACTCGTTGGAACATTATATATGTTTGTTTATATGCCAATTAATGCACTATTCCCTTTAATTAGCATGGATTACTTTAATGGAACACCTGTGCATATTTCTATTACGGAAATTTCCTTTGCATCTGGAATGTTGATAGGGGGTCTATTATTAGGGTTATTTGGGAATTACCAAAAGCGAATCTTATTAATAACGGCATCCATTTTTATGATGGGGATAAGCTTAACCATTTCAGGATTACTTCCCCAAAGTGGATTTTTCATTTTTGTAGTCTGCTGTGCAATAATGGGGCTTTCTGTTCCGTTTTACAGCGGTGTGCAAACAGCTCTTTTTCAGGAGAAAATTAAGCCTGAATATTTAGGACGTGTATTTTCTTTAACTGGAAGTATCATGTCTCTTGCTATGCCAATTGGATTAATTCTTTCTGCACTCTTTGCTGATAGAATCGGTGTAAATCATTGGTTTTTACTATCAGGTATTTTAATTATTTGCATTGCAATAGTTTGCCCAATGATAACTGAGATTAGAAAATTAGATGCAAAATAAAATAAAGGAGTGTGTTCGTATGATATATAATATTATTCAATCAGTGACAGAAAAATTATCCTCTTTGCCTTATATAGAAGGCATCGTATTAGGGGGCTCACGTGCAAGAGGCACCCATACAGAGGATTCTGATATAGATATCGGAATCTATTACAATTCAGAATCATTTGACCTGACAGCGATTAATCAAATTGCTACAGAATTGGATGATGAGAATAGAAACGACCTTGTTGTACCTCCCGGAGCGTGGGGTGATTGGGTTAATGGCGGCGGATGGTTAGTTATAAACGGGTATCATGTTGACTTGATTTTACGTGATATAAAACGGGTGGAACAAATAATCAAAGATACGGAGCAAGGAATTGTTACTGCCAATTATCAGACTGGGCATCCCCATGGTTATATAAGTGCTATGTATCGTGGAGAATTGGCGATCAGCAAGATACAATATGCTAAGAATGAAAGCTTATGCGAATTAAAAAATCAGGCGGAAATTTACCCTGGTGCTCTAAAGAAGAGCTTGATAAACTTTTTTTTATTTGAAGCAGAGTTCTCTTTAATGTTTGTAAAAGCAAATGCGGGAGCAGAGGATAAATATTATATTGCAGGCCATGTTTTTCGTATTATTTCATGCTTAAATCAAGTACTATTTGCATGCAATAATGCTTATTGCATTAACGAAAAGAAAGCTATAAAACTGCTTGAAACTTTTGAATATAAACCTAAAAAATATGCCGAAAGGGTAAATCATATTTTTGAAGTACTCGGTCTTTCACTTTTTGAATGCTACGATATGACCGAGAAGCTTTATAAAGAAGTGAAAAAAATTGCAACGGAGATAAATAACTTTTTAAACGAGGGGGAATTCAGATGAAAGAAAACAAATATGATGATAATATATTTTTTCAAAAATACAGTCAAATGAGTCGCTCACAGCAGGGACTAGCCGGTGCAGGAGAATGGGAAACATTGAGAAAGCTGCTGCCGGATTTTAAAGATAAGCGTGTGCTTGATTTAGGATGCGGCTATGGATGGCACTGTATTTATGCGATGGAACACGGAGCGTCTTCTGTTGTAGGTGTTGATATTTCTCATAAAATGCTCGAGGTAGCCAAAGAAAAAACACATTTTCCACAGATTGAATATGAATGCTGTGCCATAGAAGATGTGGATTTCCCAGAGGAGAGCTTTGATGT
>JAIMFC010000031.1:0-2766 GCA_019794795.1 Streptococcus gallolyticus | reverse complement strand
CTTTAATTCACCAAGATATTCTACAGTTTCAATTCCCTAACAAACAGAGGTATAAAATTGTTGGGAATATTCCTTACCATTTAAGCACACAAATTATTAAAAAAGTGGTTTTTGAAAGCCGTGCGTCTGACATCTATCTGATTGTTGAAGAAGGATTCTACAAGCGTACCTTGGATATTCACCGAACACTAGGGTTGCTCTTGCACACTCAAGTCTCGATTAAGCAATTGCTTAAATACTAAGTTCGCTTGCGTTTCATTATGTAGCAGACTATGAGAATTTAATAAAAAAGATATATAGGATGCTGAAGGCTGGTGGCAATTTAGTTTTTACAGTTGAACATCCTGTTTTTACTGCTCATGGAACACAAGACTGGTATTATAACGAAAAAGGAGAAATACTGCATTTCCCGGTGGACAATTATTATTATGAGGGCAAACGGACAGCTATGTTTTTGGAAGAAAAGGTTACAAAATATCATAGAACACTGACCACATATCTAAATACACTGCTTTCAAATAGTTTTATAATAAATCAGATTGTGGAGCCACAGCCGCCAGAGAACATGATGGATATTCCGGGGATGGCGGATGAAATGCGACGCCCAATGATGCTGATTGTATCGGCAAAAAAGAAGATGTAATAATATAGAAAAAATAAACGAGGAGTATGTAAATGAGATCAGAAAAAGAAATGATGGATTTAGTACTTTCTTTAGCAGAACAGGATGAACGTATTCGAATTGTGACCCTTGAGGGGTCACGCGCAAATATTAATATACCTAAAGATGAATTTCAGGATTATGATATTACATATTTTGTAAGTGATATAGAACCGTTTATATCTAATGATGACTGGCTTAATCAATTTGGGAATATAATAATGATGCAAAAGCCGGAGGATATGGAATTATTCCCACCTGAAGAAAAGGGATTTTCCTATCTTATGCTATTTGATGATTACAATAAAATTGATCTTACCTTATTGCCCTTGGAAGAGTTAGATAATTACCTAAAGGGCGATAAATTAATAAAGGTTCTAATTGATAAAGATTGTAGAATTAAAAGGGACATAGTTCCGACTGATATAGATTATCATGTAAGAAAGCCAAGCGCAAGGGAGTATGATGATTGCTGCAATGAATTTTGGAATGTAACACCTTATGTTATTAAAGGATTGTGCCGCAAAGAGATACTGTTTGCAATCGATCATCTGAACCAGATTCTACGGTTTGAACTACTTAGGATGATGTCGTGGAAGGTTGGGATAAAGACAGAATTTTCATTAAGTGTTGGGAAAAATTATAAGTATATTAACAAATACATTGATGAAGATCTATGGAATAGATTATTATCTACATATCGCATGGATTCCTATGAAAATATTTGGAAGTCATTATTTATATGCCACCAATTGTTCAGGGAAGTGTCCAAAGAGGTAGCAGAACTACTGGGGTTTGATTATCCAGAGTATGGTAAGAACATAACAAGATATACCGAGGACATGTATAAAAAATATGTTGAAAATGACTATTTTTAAAGATTAGCAAAGATTATTAACCATAAGCAAGGGGTGTAAATGTATGGAAAGTACTGATGTTATAAATGAAATTAGAGGTATATTACCTCGTAACTCAATTGGAAAATATGATTTACTAACTATTTTTACACATAAAACCGTTTTTGATAAAATTGTAAAAGTACTATCATTGGATTTTCAAAATAAAGTAGATTATGTGGCTGCCCCAGAAGCAATTGGATGGATACTAGGCACTGCCATAGCCAAAGAACTTGGAGTGGGGTTTATTGGAGTAAGAAAAGGTGATAAGCTGCCATACGCAAAAGAAGAGATTATTTCGACACATTTTACCGACTATTCAGGTCAAGATAAAAGCTTTGAAATATCTAAGAGTTCTATTGTGAGGAACAAAAGAGTTTTGATTGTAGATGATTGGATAGAGACAGGTTCTCAAATGAAGGCTTTAATAGCTTTGTTAGAGAAATTGGATTGCAGCATTATTGGGTTGGCTACTATTGGGATTGATATAAATGAGGTTACTCAAAAATGGATAGACAGCAGTTTTGTAGCTTATATTGGCTCAAACATATAATAAACCGAAAGAAAATCTTGAATCAAAATTTTGGATGGCGTTAATTTACAATACAACGAAAGATGTTTACTCTTTTTTTATAAATTTTAAGAGGCGTTAAAAAACAGTTTTCAGACGAAAGGAGATCGAAGTTGAGTATAGATTTAAGTAACAAAAAAATTCCGAAAGAAGCAATTCAAGCATTAAAAACTATAGCGGAACTACTTGATAATATGTTAATTGGGGTGTATTTGTATGGTTCGGCAGTAATGGGTGGTTTACGTATGAATAGCGATGTAGATATTTTGGTAATAACAAATCAAAGTTTATCTGAAAAAACTCGAAGGAATCTTACAAATAGGTTAATGCTTATATCTGGGAAAATAGGAAACATAAAAGATATGAGGCCTCTTGAAGTTACGGTCATAAATCAAAAGGATATTGTCCCTTGGCATTTCCCCCCCAAATATGAATTTATGTATGGCGAGTGGCTAAGAGAGCAGTTTGAAAAGGGAGAAATTCCTGAGTCGACTTATGATCCGGATTTAGCAATACTTTTAGCACAACTAAGAAAAAATAGTATTAACCTTTTGGGACCAAAGGCAACAGAAGTAATTGAGCCTGTGCCAATGACAGATATTCGAAAAGCAATTAAAGAATCGTTGCCCGGGTTGATA
>JAIMFC010000030.1 GCA_019794795.1 Streptococcus gallolyticus | reverse complement strand
TTTGAACTCGGGTGGATATTTGGTGAACTTGCTTCCTTTTTTAGCCATGAAAAAAGAACCTCCTTATATGAACAGTATATAACTTTTTTATACTGTCCATTATAAGCGGTTCTTTTCACATTGAGCTCTTTTATTTTTTTCGGTAGAACTGATCAATGGTGAAACTTGGTATAAGCAAACAATTCAACCACTGCATTAAGCTGTTATCTATAAACATTTAAAAACTTGAGTTTTTCCCCAAGTTCATCGTGGACTGATGCCTAAGGTAATTCGCCCCAATCGACTAATCCGAGTCATCTTCCAAGCTGGTGACCAGACAATTTCAATATTTGCTGAGCGAATACCCTCTATTTTAGTTAATTTCTCCACCAATTCAACCGGCATGGTTTCAGAACAAGAGCAACCCGTATCGGTAAAGGTCATGACCAATCGGCAGTGCTCCGCCTCATCAACTGTAATCTCATAAACAAGCCCCAAATTGTAAATATCCAACTCAATTTCTGAATCAAAAACAGTCTCCAATACCGCAATCAACTCAGCAGACAAGGCACGCGCACAATCATTTAGCCGAATATCTTCTCTCATCTCACCACCCCTTGAAAATTTATGTCATTATTTTCTCATATTTTATAGACTTTTTCAAGAAAAATCCAAAATTTTCTAACAATTTCATCAAAAAAATAAAAGTAGGTTTCCCTACTCTTATTTCCCTTTTTGGCGCTTGTGTGCATGAATCACCGCCAAAGCACGCTTGCGTGTCTTAATATTTGGACTCTTCAACTTCCGATATGCACTTGATAAATCTAATCTTTCTGCCATTATAACCTCCAATTTATTTAGTAAGCAATAGTTTACCTTAAAATAATTAACCAGTCAAGTGTTTTTATGTTGACTCTTTTTTACTTAACTGGTAAAATAGATTCTGCTTTTTATTAACCAGTTAATTTACAAAGGAGAAATCATGAAACGAAAACACATACTCTATAGCTCTCTTGTCCTTACCGCTCTTGTCGGTAGTTCAAGCCTTGCTTATCAAACGGGAATTCAACATGAAAAAAATCGTGCATCTCATTACTCTGTTGACTATATTTCCAAAGAAACAGCCTCCTCAGCAACCAAACCAAGCAACCTTTCAATCTCTACTCCTGAAAAGGATGCTAAAGAGGAAGGAATTGCCGCTGAACAAATCGTTGTAAAGATTACAGACGATGGCTATGTAACTTCTCACGGCGATCATTTCCACTACTACAATGGCAAGGTCCCCTTTGACGCGCTTTTCAGTGAAGAACTTCTCATGAAGGACCCTCACTATCAATTCGATACGAAGCATATTGTCAGCCAGATCAAGGATGGCTATATTATCAAGGTAAACGGACACTATTTTGTCTATCTGGACTCTGCTAGTGAAAAAACTCAGATTCGTAGCCAGCAAGAAATTCAAAAACAAAGACAAGGGAAAACTGGTCACTCATCTGTTTCTAAGGCTTATAAAACAGATGACGGCTACACTTTCCACCCTAGTGATGTCATTGATGATTTAGGAGATGCATTTGTTGTTCGTCACCAAACCCACTTGCATTACATCCCCAAGTCTGATCTTTCTGACAGCGAACGCACTGCTGCGCAAGCTTTTTGGGAGCAAAAAGGAAAACAAGTACCAGTTGTAAACCAACCAAACAATTCTAATCAAATCAATCGAAATAGTCCCGCTTCTTTGAAGAATGACTTAGAAGCAAAACGAGCTTACATGGCCAAAATGTATAAACTGCCCCTTTCAGAAATCAAGGTTGCCGGTGACTATTTCACCTATCCACACGGCACCCACCGTCATGCCCTCTTGATTTCATCTGTGGTTGTCGGGCACTTCCCAACTGCTGCTAGCGTAGCAGCTGACTTAAATCACGGCCATTCCAACAGCCCACATCAGCCAACTCAACCGACTCCCAAGCCGATTTCTACCAATCCACACCCCATTTCGCACCCAGGAATCCCAAGGGAGGTGCAAGATAAAATCAACTACATTTCCCAACTCTACGGTATTGATCCAGCAACTATTCAAGTTCAGGGAGAGAGTTTGATTTGGCCTCATGAAAACCATACACATGAAATGGCTATTGCGGATATTGTAATTCCTAACATCAGTGACGATCCTGAAGCTGACTTTGAAGCTGAATTAACCAATTTAGCCAAAAGCATGCAAGTTGATCCAGCTAGCATCGTCATTGAAGATGGAACAATGACCGTTCCTCACGGAGACCATAGCCATACATACAAGATTAAAAGTCCAGGTTGGCGCGAATATGTAAAACACAAAATCCCAGCTCTTGATGGTAGCTATATCCCCGGACCTCTGGACCGACAACTGATCAAAAATAAGGTCCAGGCACTCATTCTGTCAGCTGAGAAAAATTTCCAACAGCAACCGAAACAGCTGCGACGTATTAAAACAGCCCTATTGGATTTCCAAAAAGGCTTAGACTGGGCTACTAATTCGACAGAAGGATATTTGAAAATTTTGGATGATTTTGATAAAAAATATATCCAATTAGGCGCAGCACCAGCTGAACACATTGAGCCTGTTGATACCAGCATCACCTGGACTGAAGTCGACACTTTCTTCCGAAAAGTTCAAGCGAGTCTGTCAACCTCACACGACCAATATGCTCAAGCCTCCGCAAAATTACAGACATTGAAAGAAAGTATTGGCTACCGACAAGAATCACCTGCGTTCCTCAAACAAGCGCTTGTACAATTTGCTAAGGATTACAAACTGAATCTTGACCAACCTGCTACACAACCAACACCCCTGGACGATACTAGCAATTTCGAAGCCGCAAAAGAAGAAATCCGAACTGCTGTATTAGCTCTCAGTGAAGACAAGAATCTTCTCAAACGTGTCGCCTTACTCAACAAGGTTTATGATGCTAAAACTATTTCAGATTTAAAAGCAATTCAAAATGAGTTGAACAATCTGCAACCAAGCACCTCTACAAGTGGCCAAAAACAAGTCGAGAATCTTCGTCACTATCTCCTTGCCAATCAAGATGATCAGCGACTACCAGCCGAACTCAAACTGGCTATTCAAAATGTTTTGAAAACACAGACAAGTAGCTTACAAAGTTTAGAAACCCTCAAGCAAAAAGTCAAAGACGCTTACCGACAATTTGAAGACAAGCAACATCAACTATCTGGACGAATCACAGAACTCTTAGCCCAAGCCCAAGAAATTATCGCAACTCTACCAGAAGGAGCGGCAAAAACAGGACTACAATCCGAGTTAGAAGAATTGAAAGGCATCTTACATGCAACAACTTCTGACAAAAATGCTCTTTTAGCACGGGCGCAAGAATTTAAACATAAAATCAGTACCCAGCCCGTTATTTCTGAAGTGCTGCCAGAGACCAATGAAACCCCAATAACTACTACATCTGACATCCCTACAGATGAGTTAAAAAAACAGATTCAGGCAATTATTGATTTCATCAATACAAACCGACGCAATATAGAGACCACCCCTGTTAGCCTAAAGGTCCAACTTTTAAATAAGGCAGATGACTTGAAAACTAAATCCAAAAATGAAACCGAGAATCTACAGGAAGTTTACCAGCAATTGCAAGAGTTGAAGTCACAAATCGAACCCCATATCCAAACCAATTCTATCTCCATTTCATCAAGTACAGATGATTGGACTAGCGGATGGTAATGATGTACTCAGACTGAAGAAAGTGATTTTCCGCTCTCTTCAGTTTTTTCTTTTTTTCCATAGAAAATAAAAAAGACTCTTGAAATGCTATCAAATCAACATTTCAAAAGTCTTTTATACTGGTACGAGCCCTAGAGCAAATGCTTTATTTTTGTTTATTTTTCAAGTATAGCCCATAAGCTGCCAAGCAGAACAAGAGACAAAATAGCATGAAGCCTAAAACTGTTACAAAGTTTGTCATCAAACTTCCAACAAGCAAAGTCAAACTCCCTATAATGGCTAAAATCGGAGCAACTAGACCTGTCAACTTCCGCTTCACTTCTCCTTTGCGATAAAGACCAAGCACGACCAAATACAAAAAGATGAAGCTAGTGTTGTTAAAGACAATAGTAATCTCACTAATATCGCTTCCCGGAAGTACATTAAATTTCATAACAAGATAATGAATTCCAAGCCAGAACATGGTTACTAAACCTACTGAAAGACTGGCTGCAATGGAAACTTGATACTTAGGATGGATTCGAGCAAATTTTTCTGAACCAATCCAACCTCGACTAGCAAAAGCTTGTGGCAAACGCATCGTCCCTAGCATCATTCCATTTGATACTCCAAGAACAGAAATAATAACAATAACCATCAAGGCACGACCGATGGTATCTCCAAATAAGTAACTTGCCGCGTAGGTCACCGCCGTATTACCAGTCGACATGATAAAACTTGGACCTAGGATACGGTTCAACCCGTAAAAGAACAAGAGGTAGAGAACCAGAATAATAAACGGACCCGCCATCAAGGCACGCGGTAAATTCTTCTTCGCAGACTTAATCTCAGGAGCAATACTAGCAACAACTGTCCAACCATCATAGGCAAAATACAGTGGCACTAGACCAGATAACCAGCCCCACCCCACATCACGAGGTTCAATAAGGGAAATATTTTCTGATAAGTTTGGACCTTTTCCTGTCCAAAATAGACCGATTGCCGCAATCAAAACTAGCGGAACAACCTTGACCATAGTAGAAAGAGATTGAAAATAACCCGCAATCACTCGTCCAAACAAGTTTACAAGGATTAACAGGATTAGGTAGAGAAAACCAAGTCCCACCTGAGCTTCTAGGCTCGAATTGCTCCCCAAGGTATAGTTTGCTCCAACCCAAGTGACCACCGCGACAACTGTCGGCAAATAGACATAGGCTGTAAACATCCCCAATGAAGCTGCCAAACCTGGATGAATATAGCGCTCATAGTAAGAAAAAATCCCACCACTAGCTGCTGAACGCAGGGCTAACTCCGAGATAGATAAACTCCCAAAAACGATGGATACCGCACCAAGAGCAATGACCAGCATTCCTAGCCACACATTTCCTCCAGCAAAATTTAGAATATCATCAACTTTAAAATAAATCCCTGAACCAATCACAATCCCGACAATCATGGCAATGGCTGTCACCAAGCCATAGGTCGGCTTTACTTTAATTGTATCTTTCATATTTCTTCCCCCAATACTAGACATTTCATTATAGCCCAAAATCTCCTAACTGACAATTCCTCTGTATAGGTATTTTTGAAAAAACAATGATTTCAAGCCTAAAAAACACCTCCCTTATAGTTGGGAAGGTGCTCAACTGTTACTAAACGCCTTTTACAGCAAAGTAGTGACCACTTGGATTGGCAAAATTGAAGTTAGGGAAAGGTTCTTTATTCACTGGACTGGCTGTTTCCGTCACCGCAGCAACCTTAGCCTGTAAGGCTTCAATATCATTACTTTCAAAAAGAACGCTTGGTTTCATGTCAATCACTTCAGGAGACACTTGTCGAATAAATTCATTAGCATAGACCGTAAAAGTCAGTGTACTATCTTCATGAGGCTTCATATCAAATGTTTCATAGCCCATCATTTCAGATTCATTGAAAATGGTAAAGCCAATAGCTGTCCAAAATGATTTTTCAGCCGCAACATCATCTACATAGAGCATGATACCTGTTTCTTTTGTAAACATATTCTCTCCTTAGAAGGTTATATTTTCTGAGACAAAACCAACAATATCCGTATTGATTTGCCATGTCATACCAAACTTATCCACAACAATACCATAAGCAGGGCTCCAAGGTGTTTCTGCAAGTTCTAAATCAATACGTTGCGCATCTTGTGCCAATTTGCCATAAATAGCTGTAGCTTCTTCAACACTGTCTAGTTGAATACAGGCTGTCATATTCATTCCTTGAACATAGGCATGTTCTGAACCGTTGTCTGATAACTGCAAACGAATGCCATCAATATTCAAATTAGCATTCAAAACCAGATTTTTATTTTCCTCAGGTGTATTCGGAATTGCTTGACCAAAAGTTGTACAAGATACTACCTCTGCATTAAAAACATCCTTGTAGAAATCAACCGCTTCTAATCCGTTATTATTTGTTACTAAGTAAAGTTCGAGTGCTTTAACCATGTGTGTTCTCCATCATTTTTATTATTCGCCTATAATACATTAATTAGTGACAATGGTCAACTAAAATGAATTACACTAAGCAATAACTTTTATAAAATTAGAAATATAGAAAGTAACTTCCTTTCTATCTTCACTCTCCATACCAATTTATTCTTCCCAGGCAAGTGGCGAAAGATTTATCGCACGAATTTTATCAATTTCTAAGTTTAAATAATAGTCCGTCGTTTGTAACCCGACGCCATTGGCAAATGCATCTCGAACATAACCTGTATGTGTTTTATACTGGTAGCCATCAAATACTTCAATATCTGCCAATAATTGACCTAAATATAGTTGACGTAGAAGCATCCATTTCATCTGAAGTGGCATTTCATCAGCAACGATTTCTTCTACTAGAGTAACTGTTGATGCCACAATCTTTTCTGATGAAAAGAAATCAATCATTTTTTTCGCAAATACATCTCTAAAACCTCTCAATGCCTGATATGGTAAATAACTTCTCATAAACATTCTCTCATCTCCTCAATCTGTCCTAAATTTACTGTTCAATTGGCATAAAATGTCCGATTACCTTCCCGACAATCTGAAACTCATCTTCTTCATATGCATACATATCTTGATATTCTGGATTAATAGACTCTATTCTATAGCGGTTAGCTTCGCGATAAACTTTTTTAATGTAGGTAGACCCATTCAAACTAATCGCATAAACTGCACCGTCATAGTCAAAACTACTTTCTTTAAACATGGCCACTTCGCCATTTTGGAAGGCTGGCTGCATGGATTCACCATCTACAAAGCAGGCAAAATCGTAATAATATTCTTGCTCTGCATAGACTGTCGTTTGAGAATAGTCATCAAAATAACTAGCACCATGCCCCGCAGACAAAGGGATGTTTTCCAATACCGATACTGCAAAAAGAGGCACTATTTGGGCAGCTCTTTGCTCCGCTTCTTGTGCTTCTAACAATTCTTCAACATAAAGCTCAGCTTTTAAGCGATTTTGAGCACTAAGTTGTAAATAGTTGCTTACAATCGCATAGCTAGATTCAAAGTATGTAGGCTCCACTTCTAGAATGGCTGCCAACTTATCCAAATTAGCTTGGTTAGGCTTCGCACGTCCCAATTCCCAACTTGTATAAGAAGCACGGTTAATCCCCAACTGCTCTGCAACAGCTTGTTGGGTATGGCCCTTTTCTTTTCGTCTCTGTTTTAGTCTTTCATTTGAAAACATCTCATCACCTGTATGTGTTTTATAAAACACATTATATATCAAAATTGAAACTTTGTCTATAGCTAAGCTCAAAATTTACAAACCTGATAGGTCACATGAATATCCCTGAACTTTTTTCTCAGTCCCAAAACAAACACTGCCAGCTTTCACTGCTTCATTCGTACATTGAAAACTCATCTAATTTCCTATCTAGGATACTCTAGAAGCCTCTCTATTATTGATACCTTTTCTGTAGTCATAACCACCCGTGAAAACGGGTGGCTTGTACACCGGCTGTAAGCCGTTAGTCTCCATCAGCGTCTAAAGACGCTAGCTGAACGTTGTTCAGGTTATGCTTCTATTACTTGACTAT
>JAIMFC010000003.1 GCA_019794795.1 Streptococcus gallolyticus | reverse complement strand
GTATGATGTGATGGGGTGGCGGGGAAACCACTTTTATCTTATCATTTGGGGAGGTTTTTTGATACCACGCTATAAGCTATCCGGAACCACTAGCATAGCTAGTGGTTTTCTGAAGCCAAGAAAAGGAGCTATTCCCACGAAAGAGAATAGCTCCTTTTTACTGATATCATTTTTCTATAGGAGACTGCTGCCTTTCCCATATACACTTTCCCAATCTCGTTTAAAATCTGCGACTGCTTTTTCAATCGGTGGTGTCGAAAGGGCGTCCAGCAGGAGCTGAGGAGTGACGGTTACAGCATGCGCTCCAGCAAGTAAGCTGTGATTGATTTGGGAGATATTTTTATAGCTAGCTCCCAGGATTTGACAGGACGCCCCTGTCTTTTGAATGAAACTTGCGATTGCCGCAACCAAACTTGCTGCGTCAATCGTGAGATTTTCCATACGATTAAAGTAGGGAGCAACGAAGTCCGCACCAGCTGCAATGGCTAAATAAGCCTGCATTTCCGAATAAATGGCGGTCGCAGTCACTCCAATCCCTTCTGCTTTAAGGCGCTGTATCACAACTAGTCCCGCTTCTGTCACCGGAACCTTGATGTACACTTGCTGGCCAACTCGAGAAAGGATGGCATAGGCTTCTTCCATCATGGTTTCCACATCGGTTGCCACAACTTGAACATGCATCGACTTTTCTTGACCAATGAGATCTCGAATGGCTCTAAAATGTTGAAAAACATCGACCTTTCCTTCTTTTTTCAAGATGGAAGGATTGGTGGTCACACCATCAATCGGAAAAACAGCTGCATATTTTTCAATGTCCTCTAAAGAGGCCGTATCTAACAGAAATACCATGGCTGTCTCCTTACGCAACAATTTGAATTAAGGCCCCTTCTTTCAAAACTGGTACATCATCTACATCTACATGGAGCGTTCCTGGAAGGCTACTTTCTAGCGAACCATCAAGAGAGACCGTAATATGTCCCAAGGCTGACAGATTTTTTTCAACAACATTTCCAACAGCTGTGATGGGATAAGCATGTCCATCAATCAGCAGTTGACCACCAGGTTGAATTTCACCGTTGACTTCTTTATTATCAATGGTAAAGCAGTATTGGGCCAAATCATCCGGCGCGCCGTCTCCAAACAGGATGAACATGCCGGCTTCTTCAATCATATTTTCAGCTTCTGGACCAATAGCTTTGATCCGTGTTTCAAAAATTGTTGACATGAGTTTTCTCTTTTCTTTTTTATTTCAGCAAGTAACATGTAGGCTTATTGATACAAACCAATACTTGCAATCCAAGCAACAATAACACGTGGTACACCACTCAAGAAACGAGAGTAGAGAACAGATGGAACTCCGACTTCAACAGTTTCAGATTCAGCTTCTGACAAACCAAGTGCCACTGGGATAAAGTCACAACCATTTTGCGTATTGATGGCAAAGAGGGCTGGAAGCGCCATTTGTGGCGGAATATTGCCTTTTCCGATTTCCACACCGATCAAGGTACCGATGATTTGCGAAATAACTGCACCAGGGCCTAAGAGCGGAGACAAGAATGGCAAGGAACAGATGAAACCAATGATAACCAAGCCCCAGATATTTCCTGCAAGTGGAACCATGAGTTTAGCAATCCAGTTCCCCACGCCAGAGCCATTGATGATCCCAATTAGGAGTGATACAAAGGCCATGAAAGGTAGGATTGTGTTGAGCATGGTTTGGATGGCATCGCGTGCTGCTTGGTTAAAGATAGCAACGACTTTCCCAGCACCCATACCGATTCGAGCGACCAGGCTCTTTTCTGCACGCTGCTCGGTGATTTTCTTAGATGTATCGTAGGTGCCTGTTTTCGCTGCTTCCGCAACTGGCTCTGCTGTAGCGCTCGCCACTGCTGCTGTTTCACCCGTCGCAGAAATTTGGTCCACACCGACAGCTGATACATATATTTCTTCCGTGATGTATTGGGCCAAGGGACCTGATTTACCAGTTGCTACGATGTTGATGGTTGGAATACCTTTTTTAGGGTAAATGCCACAACGAAGGGTACCACCACAGTCAACGATAGCAAGGGCAATTTCTTCATCTGGAATAGAAGTTTTGAAGCCATTGACCGCTTCCATCCCTGTCAATTCGACGATTTTATCCACGATTTCTGGCTTTTCACCGCCACCAGTGATGTAGATGAATTTGTGTTTTGCTTCTGTCGGCGTGATAACAAGTGGTCCACCAAATCCGCCACTACCTTTGACAACTTTAATGCTATTATATGCCATGATTTTTCTCCTCATTCTATCCTAGTTCAATGTTTTGCTAAGGGTCACACCTTGTTGTTTACATACCCAAGCAGTCGTAAAGTCAGTAATCCAACCTGCAAAGAAGTTCATGATAATACCGACCAACATGTAACGAATCGCTAAATCCATGGTGCTAAGTCCCAAGGCTTCTACACCAGATGCAATACCGAGCCAAACGAAGAGTTCACCTGGATTGATGTGAGGGAAAACCCCGTTTGAAGTATGACAAAATTGCATTTGAGAAGCCACGTAGCTTGGCTTGTAAAATTCTGGCATAAAGCGCCCCATTGAGATAGCCATTGGATTTCCGAGCATAAAAGCAGAGATGAATGGCAAAATCATGTAGCGACTGACTGGATTTTTGGCTGATACTTGGGCCAATTTATTGACCTTGTCTTCTCCCAAAAGAGCAATCAAGGCATTCATGGCCACCAACAGCATGAGAACGACTGGCACAATCCCTGTCATCCAGCTGATGAAGGTTTCGGCACCGGATTGAAAGAGGCTCATAAAGCCTTCCGCAAATTTAATAATGTAATCCATGTTTTACTCCTTTTTTCGAGCACTTGCTCGGTTTATGATTTTTTAAATTGTAATTTTAAACGAGTCGCTAGCAATTTCGCATTGGTTTTGAGGCCCAAGGCCGAAGCGTATTTCGGAACGTCCTCATAGTTGCCCGCTTCACCGCGGAGAAAGACTTCGCGTGCGTCTTCGATGGCAATTTGTAAGAGTTCATTTTCCTTGCGGACCAGCGGATTGTATTTATCAAAATAATGAATATCTTGTCCAACATAAGCTGGCATGTCTTTGAACTTGGCTAGAACGGTTACGCCCTGCATTTTCTTGGCTGCGAGCGCCTTTCCATCCTTGTCCACGGCAAACATGACAATGGTTCCCGAGCGAACTTTTCCAGAACGACGTCCAATGGCTACCCGCCCAAGACGTCTCAATTCACCATAAGTTGTATTAAAATGCTTGAGTTGTTGCATTCCAAAGACAATTTGCAAGGCATAGGCAGCGATACAAAAGGCCCCAAAGACTAACATAACATTCATTTAAAATACTCCTTTACTTCTGCTTAATGCCAACAATTCCGACTCTGTCTGAATGTTTCTTAGCTCAGATTTCAAATTGTCATCTCCCGCGATACGGAAAATATCATCATAGAGTTCCAACAATTCTGTCTCCATCTGGTGCTCCACTTTTTGTGGAATCGCCACCAAGAAAATGAATTCCAAGGCTTGATTTTGTTCCTCGTGCGGCTCTTCCATCACTCCGACCATCAAAATGGTCTGAGATGACTGCTGATTGATGGTGTGAGGAAAGCCGATGCCATTGCCAAAAATGGTCGATTGTTTTTCCTCTCGCTCAAGAATGCGCTCCGCAAATTTCTTGTCCACCAAACCTTGCTCATCGAGCATGCGACACATGGTACCCAGATAGGCCTGGTAGCTGGATTCTTTTGGCAAACGAACAAATTTCAACGTCAGCGTTTCAAGATTTTTTTGGTGGTAGCGATTGACGCGTTGCCACTCGTTTTGCAGCCATTGATCGTCAAACAAATTCGTAATCTGAATCACGGGCGATTTTTTGCCACTGAATTTCAATGGAATTGTCGTGAAAATCGCGAAATAATCGTCGCTATCCAGCGGATCGAATTCTTCCTCTGAATACTGGGTGATGGCAATATCCTGCCCTAAAACCCTTGTCAACTGCCGACAAATCATATTTGCGGTGCCGCGACCAGTGGTACAAACAACTGCAATTTTTCTTTGTACGCTTGGCCCAACTTGCTCATTTCCACGCAGCACCATCTCAAAATAGAGGGCTAGATAACTCAATTCCGCTGGTTCCACTCTGCCGCCAAGATGTTCTTCTAGAACACTCGCAGCTACCTTTGCCATTTCAAATGCCAAAGGATAATTGCTTTGAATTTCCCCGTGAAAGAGATCGTTAGCCTGTACATGGAAAATCAAGCGATTGATGAGAAATTTTAGATGTGACCTCATCTCCGTGTAGAGACGATGCTCGTCAAAGTGAACTCCTAAGCTATCCTTGACCCGTTTAACCATTTTCATATAAAGATTTTCCAACCCAGCTTCATCAATCGGCTGATAGGCTAGGCTGTCAATGTACTGCGTATTGAGAGGAAAACTAATAAAATCCTGCTCAAATTGGCTCAAAGACAAGTGGTAGGTGAATTCCAGGTGGTAAATCAGCTCAGCCATAATCTCCGAATCCGCTAGCTCGTTAGTGTAGAAGGGAATGGTTTCACCCAAAAAACGATGCCGTTTGATGCGTGCCACAGTGATGGAAATCACTTTTGACAACAACTCCTGCGTCTTTTTAGGTAACTTATATGTCTGATATAATTGCTCTAAAATGGCATCACTTTCTTCGGTCAGCACCGCCGAATCAAAATAACGATAGACATAGTGAAGATAGAACAACCGAAGCTGTAATTCTGTCCCCTTCACCCCCAAGCCTCGGTTGGGCTTACCCGAGATGTCAATGTGAAAAGGCTCGGCTATGGCTTTGACATGTTTTAAGTCCTTATTGATGGTCGTTCGACTCACACCAATTTCCTCAGCCAAATCATCAATTAAGAGCGGATCGGGACTTTGAATGAGTCGCTTGATGAGATAAGACGAACGCTTACTGGACGAATTGAAATCACTTTCCTTGCGCAGACTGCCCGCAAGAATTTCCTCCAAACGATGGTAATCGTAAACTTCTAACGAGAGAAAATTATCTTCCAAGCGAATCTGCAAATCAGCATCCAGTATATCATTTAACTGCTCGATGGACTTTTGTAAAGTAGCAGCGCTAATCTTCAAATCGCTTCGCATCTCTTCAAAACTAACACGATGCCGAGCGACCAATGTTTCTAAGATACGATACCAACGATTGATAATTGCCACTCTTTCACCCCTTTATGCTATTTTATCCGCGCGTTTTCCCACCTGCCACATTGATTGTGATCCCTGTGATGTAGCTAGACCGATCTGAAATGTAATAAGCCACCAAATCTGCTACTTCACTTAATTTACCACTTCGACCAAGCGGCGTTGTGCTGGTGGAAGCATAGCCCTCACGGATTTCGTCTACGTTCTTTCCTCTAGTATAGCCGAGTGCTTCCTCATAAGCAAGCGTCCGAAGACCTGTCGCTTCCATGATACCAGGCGCAATTCCCACTACACGGACATTGTATTTACCAAGTTCTTTTGCCCATGAGCGAGTGTAACTATAGACTGCAGCTTTTGTTGCAGCGTAGGCACTTTGACCTTCCGAACCTTCCAATCCAGCTTCAGATGCCATGTTGATAATGACCCCATTTTTCTTTTCGACCAAGATACGACCGACAGCTTGACTGACCAAGTACAAGCCTTTTTGGTTAATCATGGTGATTTTATCAAAGGTTGCGTCGTCCAGTTCATATTTTCCATGTGGATCTTTTGGATCAATCAAGAGACGAGGAACATTGATGCCAGCATTGTTGACCACTGCATCAATGGTGCCAAAATGCTCTACCGTTGCCGCTACCGCAGCTTCCACTTGTTCACGAGAGGTCACATCCACTTTTTGGAACAACAGATGCTCATGCGTCTCTCCATTATCGGTAATGTCAAAGTTAGCGACATTGACACCCAACTCCAAGAGTTCATCTACAATCGCTTTACCGATTCCAGAAGATGCTCCTGTTACCACAACTGTCTTCCCAGCAATATTTAACCAATCTGCCATTTCATCCTCCTTGATGATCTATGTTTTATTTACTTTCTCATTATAAAACGCTTCCAAAAAATAATTAAGACACACTTTTTTAAAGAATGAAAAAATTTAGTTGACTAATCAGAAATTAAAAAACTCAACCATTTCTAGTTGAGTTTTCATCATCTAATTACAAACGTGCATTCAATTCTGCTGCAAGTTCTTCAAATCCTGGTTTGCCAAGAAGAGCAAACATGTTTTTCTTGTAAGCTTCAACACCTGGCTGGTCAAATGGGTTAACACCGTTGAGGTAACCTGAAAGACCGATAGCCAATTCGAAGAAGTAAATTACATAACCAAGTGTGTACTCGTCTTGTTGTGGAAGTGTCACAAACATATTTGGCACGCCACCGTCTGTGTGAGCAAGGAGAACACCGTCTGTTGCTTTTTTGTTTACAAAGTCAACGTCTTTACCTTGGAGGTAACCAAGACCATCCAAGTCTGCTTCTTCAGTTGGAATTGTGATGTTCTTGCGTGGTCTTTCTACACGAACAACTGTTTCAAACATGTTGCGGTAGCCTTCTTGGATAAATTGTCCAAGTGAGTGCAAGTCTGTTGAGAAGTTGGCTGAAGTTGGGTAGATACCTTTTTGGTCTTTACCTTCTGACTCACCTGCCAATTGTTTCCACCACTCTGAGAAGTATTGGAGAGATGGCTCATAGTTAGCAAGAACTTCTGTCACATACCCTTTTCTGTAAAGGATGTTACGGACAACTGCGTATTGGTAAGATTCATTTTCTGAAATCTTGTTTGATGAATATTGCTTACGAGCGTCGTTAGCACCTTCCATCAATTTTGTAATATCAGCGCCAGAAGCTGCGATTGGCAAGAGACCTACAGCAGTCAATACTGTAAAGCGTCCACCTACGCTATCTGGAACAACAAATGTTTCCCAACCGTTAGCATCTGCTTCAACTTTTACAGCACCTTTTACGCGGTCAGTTGTTGCGTAGATACGTTTATTCGCTTCTTCTTTACCGTATTTTTCAACCAAAAGTTCTTTGAAGACACGGAAAGCAATAGCTGGCTCAGTCGTTGTACCTGATTTAGAAATAACGTTAACTGAGAAGTCTTTGTCTTTTACATATTCTACAAGGTCTGCAAGGTAGTTTGAAGAAATTGAATTTCCTGCATAAAGGATTTGTGGTGCTTTACGCTCTTCAGCAGTCTGTAAGTTCACAAATGATGTGTTCAAGAAGTCGATTGCCGCACGTGCGCCAAGGTATGAACCACCGATACCGATAACAACGAGAACTTCACTATCTGATTGAATTTTTTTAGCAGCTTCTTGGATGCGAGCAAACTCTTCCTTGTCGTAATTTTCAGGAAGGTCCAACCACCCCAACATTTCAGCTCCTTGTCCAGTACCTTCACGCAAAGCTGCATCCGCAGCAGTTACGTGCATTTGTAGGTAGTCCAACTCATGTGGTGCTACAAATTGGTCCAAGACCTTAGAGTAGTCAAATTTAATATGTGCCATAGTAATCCTCCATTTTTGAATCTATTCTATGATACCGCTTTACACGCGATTTTTCAAGTAGTTCGTTAATTTTTACACATTTTCAAGAAATTTTCATAAAGCAAAAGAGCACACACCTGACATCGCTTAGGGCTGCTGGATTCCTCCCCTGACCCGCTTCACGCGCAAATGTTGCTCCATAGAGTATTATACCATAATTTTCAGCTTATGCAAGTTCGGTACTTACTCCGTATGTGTCTGAATTTTCGGGAAAGCTCAATCATCCCTTATAACCTAAGAAAACTCTAGGTTCTTTACTTCCAAAAAAGACTGAAACAAAGGTTTTCCTCTGCTTCAGTCTTGACGATATTGTTTACTACATGGTACAATACTGTTTGACTGATTAAGCAAAGGTTCGTTTTGTCTTAATCGGTGGTGTAGAAGTTCGCGCTTCTGCACCTTTTTTCGTTTTTAATAGTATTATTGTAACACAGATTAGGAAAAAAGGCAAATATTTTTCCTAAAATACATGACAAACAGCCCCTAAAATATAGCTTTTTTAGCGGTTGTTCTATGATAGATTTATTGTAGTCAACGCTTAACAATCACTGCCTCATGTGGATAATGGTTTATCAAACGACCAGCACTCAGTCTACTCTCCTTGACTTTCTGATACTGTCGTCTCCAGTCTCCAAAAAAGAGGTCGTCCAGTTGGTCTATTCGTTCCAAAAGAATCATTTTAGCCATAGCACAAGCGCCTTTGATGGACCAATACATCCCACGATGTTTCATCCTGTACGTCACTTTGCGATGCTGGCTTTCCATAACACCGATTCCTCCTGAGGTGAAGCCTCGTAATTTAGAGGGTCTGGTGTCCCTGAAATTTCTAAAAAGCTTTTGCTTAAAAGCTATGTATTTGTCGTATTCATCTTCTGTTTCAATCAAGGTCTCTACCGTATCAAAGACTGTTTCAAGTAAGGATCTCTGGTGGGTTTTGATAGCTTTAAAGGCTAAATCTTTTAGGATGATTGGATAGGACTTCAGGAAAGCTTTGACTTGTTCGTTTAAATGATAGGCATCCCAGAAATGTTCATGGTGTTTGATACCAAGTGCTTGTTGAATCTCTTGAAAGACACGTTTCGTATAGCCTTTGCCATTATCTGAATTGGTAATGAGGATGGTCTTATTGGTTATTTCAAAGTGGTTGTAAAGGTAGTCCAGGAGTTCTTCTCGTGCCTTATCGTAATTGGTATGGATAATCTCGTGCTTGTTTTGTAGGATGTAGCGGTCTTTCCCAACTTTCTTCACTCCCGTATGGATGAGAAAATGAGCTAAGTCTGTATTGTGTCGCTCATCTCCTCCCGAAGTCGTCTTGACCATCACACCATCTCCCTCCAGGTAAAGTTTATCTACTTGGAGTTTTTGTGGTTGTTCTGCTTCTAGTAAGAAGCGATACTGTTCCTTTTCCACAAAGAGTCGTTCTGCTAGTTTAACAGCTTTTAAAACCGCATCCTTTGTCACTACCAAACCATAAGCGGTTTGAATCGTTCGACAGACTTCCCGATAAGATAACTTAGAAGCGTGTTCTGCCATATGGTACATGAGTTCAGGAGAATAGCGCATATAGGGTTTTATACCTAACCACTCGTCCACTGGGTAGCGAGTTTCTCTTCCTCTTCGCCAGCGATTTCTTGAAAAAGTGATTTCTCCAAAGGTAAAGAGAACGGTTCGCTCACTGCTATCTACCCGTTTATAGCCGTGTTGGCGCATAGTGGGAGCTATTTTGTCATCATGGTCCTTAATCCGTTTCAGAAATTCCTGCTCACGTCGCTTGGCCATCTCTACTACAAATGTTTTCTCATCAAATCCCATCTTCATAATAATATTTTACAAAAATGAAAATACCTTGAAAAGAGTTTCTGAAAATATGTTACAATAATCAATGGTGTTGAGTTTTTAAAATTAGTCTTTCGACACCAAGAATTTGTCACTCCTGTAGGGGTGGCTTTTCTTATTCCTTATTTATCAATTCTTGTATTTCTCGAAAAGCTTTTACATCACCATTTAACGCTTTTTGAAGAATAACCAATGCTAGCGCCATTTCATTAGTTGGATCATAGCCTATCCTGATAAGCAAATCTCGCATCTGCTCATTGTTAACTTCAGAACTTAGGAGGGTCTCAAACGCTCGCTTTAAATCAGCTTGTTTTCGTCTGACTTTTCCTGAAGCTACTCCTCCTTTTTGTGAAATTTTATAATGTGACATGTGCTATTCCTTTCTTAAAGCGATTTTTCCTCTGTCTCTTGCTTATGAGTGTTCACCTCACGAGATTTAATCTGATCTTTCATTTCTTGGTAGGTCGTGTAAGTTTTTAGAGTATCCTCAAAAAATTCTTGCAGGGCATCCTTTTCTATTTCAAACTGTTGAATGGTTTGACGAATGTCTGAAATGGCGATATCTTTTGGGAGTCCTAGTTCATCTAATAACTGAATGGCAGATAAACTATTTTCGGGTATTTGTTCAATGGCAAGCAAAGCTCCTTCAATTTTATGGTAGTAGGATAGCCGTTCATCTAAACGTTGTAATTCTTGATGTGTTGACTCGATTTTGTCATTGAATTGCTCCTCTAAATTTTGAAATTGGATGCCATCAGTTACCCCGTGTTCAACCAAGAAATTATATTCCTTAATAAGTTCTCGCATGGATGAGATATGAGAATTTTTTGTGATAAGCATTTCTCCATTTTGTTTGGCTAATTGTCTAGCAATAGTTATCCCCATCATGTAACGGTTCTTTTGAGACTTGTCTGGATTGAGAAAATAAAAGTAATCTTTTTCTTTGATGTAAATCGTGTAATTACCATCTTCCGACTTATCTACTTTGTGGGCAGGAATTAGAATCGTGCCACTATTAAGAGCTCCGTAATCCATTTGGATGTAAATGCCTTGTTTACTTTCTTGTTCTACTTGCCACGCAGCTACACCGATTTTTAATTCAAAGTCATTGTCTGCTTGAGCTCTTTCTTCTTGATAGTGTTCCTTAATTTTAGAGACATTGTAAACCAACTGATTTTTATTGACTCGTTCTTTAATTTGATCTAGTGAGTAGCGACCTTTCTTTGACAAGGTATCATCTCTGACTCGTCTTTTTTGAGGTTGGTCCATTAATTGATACTTGACAAATTTTCCAGAAAAATCAATCTGAAGATCCAGAGCCAATGCTTTTTCCTTAAAATCTTCTAGTGAAGTTGACTGCTTAAGCAAAAAATCTAAGCGCTGCTTAATCTCGAAACGATAATTATTTTGTCTGCGCCAAGCTGAATATTTGGTATAAGAATTTTTCATGGTTGGCTCAATAATTTTGGCTCCGTATTTGGCCGCATGTTTATCTGAAATGGCTCGTAAATTTTTAAGTGTATTCTTTTGCCAACGCATCTTTTTCAGCGTTGAAGTGTTTGTCGTTGATAAAATGATGTGATTATGGAGATGGTTTTTATCGGTATGAGTTGCGATCACAAACTCATATTCCCCTCCTGTAAATTCCATCATAGTCTGTCTGCCAATCTCGTGGATTTGTTCTGGTGTTAGGTTATCTTCTGGCGAAAAGGATTGGATAATGTGATGTGCTAGAACCTGTTTTCCTGAAGATAATTCTGTCAGATCATCATCTCCTTTTTTGAACGCTGCAGCTAGTTTTGTCATGACCATTTCTTCATCAGCAGCGCTAACATCTTCAATACCGTGACCTGATACCAATTTAACTTGCATCTCGCCATTGTGATAAACAAAAGGAAATTCTAACTCCTTATTTCCAGAATCAGTAACTATTGTTTTAGCTTCGTTTAGAATATAGTTTACTGCTCGTTTGAGATTGCCTGTTGTTTTGATTTGTTTCGGTGGTTTAATGGCTACCATTCGTCAATATCCGTCCTTACTGTTCGTTTTCTTTCAAGCAAACTGCGTTTTTCCTCATTGGAAAGTTTCACAGCGACCATTTCTTTTATCTCAGAGAGCAGCCCTAAGACTTGAGCTAATTCTTCTGAAGCAATGGTCTGATTTTCATTAGCGTGTTTTGCAATTTGGTTGATGTTGCCACCAATCCGATTAACCGCAACTCGCAAGTCTTTTAGCTCTGAAAAATCGATTTGGACCAGTTTCCCCTGTACTAATTGATTTTTGGCATAGTATTGAAAAGAAGGAGCGTTCATTTGAGTCATTGCGTGTTTGATTTGTTCGTTTTCTTCTGGCGTTAAGCGGATAAGCTTCTGAATAAATCGTTTTCGATTTTCTTTTTGTCGTGGCATTTTTTAGTATCCTTTCATTCAAATTTTTCTATACTTTACAAGTACGATAGCGCTGCCTTCCCTTCCGAACAACCCTACCTCTCCTTCCGGCAAGCTTAGCAAATGGATATCCATTTGCGATATTAAAAAAGGTTAGGGAAGGTCAATCTAACGATTTCCCTTCTTACCCTTTTCAGTTTTGGGGAAATCCCCAAGCCCCTAATGTCTCCACTTTTAAGGCGAAGACTTTGTTATTTTTTTCAACCTCTTTAGCGGAACTTCTTTAACATTTTTTTCAAAAGTGACGGTTTTTGTTTGGTTTTTTCCTCAACCTGTGACGCTTTTTCTGAAGCTGTTTCCTGTTGGTAATTGAGTTGTTCAGCTAGAAGTTCTAACTGATTATCGCTAAGTGGTTGGAAGAGAGATTGACCAATTTGTATCTCTGTCATCAGTATTTTTTCATTGACTACTGATTGAAATTCTTCCTCACTGATAGCCTGTAAGAGCTGTGTATTTTCTTCCTGCCAGCTCACTAGCGAACTGTCTTCTTTATCAAGTAATTCCTTTTCCTCTTCTAACTGTTCCAAGACTTTTTGGCGGGTTAGACCCTTTGCTTCAGGAGAAATTCCTTGGATGATGTCACCATCCATAAGAGGGATAAAATCAGATAAGATGGTCAGTAATTGGTTTTCTTGTTGCTCATTCATGTGTGTTGTCCTCCTTGTAGTGGATTAGTTTTTAATTTGACCTTAGGGGATTTTTGGGTGTCTCGTTCGGTCATTTCGAGAGCCCCTTTTCTTTTTTTGACTGAGCTTCCTGTTTCAATTCTTGTTTGTGTTCCTCCACAGCTTGCTTGCTTTGGTCTTTGAACTTTTGAAGCTTTTGTTCAAACTCATACTTGGTTTGTTTCTCTTGAGCGAGGCGCAATTGTTCCAACTGTTGATCCATCCGAACCAGTAGACTTTTGGCTTCTTGTTGGACGATATCAAGCTGAGCTTCTAGGTCTGCTAGGGTCTCTTTATCATCGGACCAACTCGCTAAATATCCAAATGAATAGCTTGAAGTATCTAAACCATAATAAGCTGATACCACATAGGCCACGCTCTCTGCCTGGAGTTCTGCTGTACTTCTTGTCAGTTGTTCTTTTTGAGGATTATTGGCATGATGCAGTTCCGAGTGAGCTGTTTCATGTAGAAATGTTTTAATCAGTTGAGACTTGTTCATATCGTTACTGCGTAAAACAATTTGATGCTCTGTTGGGTTGTAATAGCCTTTGGCTTCATCTTGCATTTCTTCATAACGGACAGAGACGTTGTTCTCTTTCGCAATGATCATCAGGGCACGGTAGAGATTGGCATAGTCTAAATCAGATACCTGTTCTTTGACTTCTGAAATGGCTTTAGGCATCTCCTTCCCATATGTCTGACTCACATCAAAAACAGGAACAAGACCAAAGAAAGTGACGGTTTCTGGTTTACCGTTTTTATCCAAGATGGGCTGGTTGTTCTCGTCCTTTTTGAGTTTGGTCATTGGGGCAAAAATACGAAGTGACTTCTCTCCCTTCTTAACATGGCGCTCAAAGGTTTCCTTCCATTGCTTAAAAGAAGCAACCTGAGTGGCTTCTGGATTTTGAGCTAAGATCAATCGTAAATTGCGGCTAGAGTAGTTATTGAGTTGACTCATTTTGGTTAAGTAGTCTTTGTATTTATCTGAATTTAGATACTCTTTGATACCATCTTTTAGATGGCGATTGAGGCCTGCGATATCTTTATTTTTGATAAAGTCTGCGACGTCTAAACTACTTGAAGTCCCAATACTTTCTGTGACATCTGGACTCGCTTCTTCTGCTGCTTTAGAACTTGGCCTTGATCTAAAATCATAAGGGTTGCTTCCTTGTTTGAGTTCTTCTTCATCAGAAATGCCATCACCGTCTGAGTCAATTTTAGGATGAATTAAAGCTGCTTCCTCTTTGAAGGTCACACCTTGAATGGGAGTAAAATCGCCAGCTTCAACTATGGCTTCTATCTCCTTTCCACCATCCTTAATAACAGATTCGTTAATAGCAATTTGTTCTACCTTACCTTCACGTTCTCTATAAATAGCTACGATCTCATTCTTTGTAGTCTGTTTCAATTCCCTTAGATGACTGCTTCGGGCTTCCCATAATGATACTGGTATTCTACCATCTTGTTCTGTAACTCGAAAAAGAAGCATAATATCTTTATCGTCAGTCTTCAGCAAACTATCAAACCGACCATTATAGCGTCTAAGATCTTGTAAATCATCAAAATAGAAAGCATCTAAACTCAATACAACAGGCAAATCTGGTAAAACATTTATCTTAGAAAACGCTCCATCCGCATTTGCCAACATAATATTTTCGAACTCTCCATTCCCAGAAGCTAAATCATGTAACGTTTTCTCAGGAGTTTGTCCTGGACCAAGTGGCTTTATACCTGTTAAATGCATAAAGTTTTGTTCTTGAAAATTGACTTGGATGATACTTCCTTGTGACGTAACATAACTTATTTTAGAATCAGCCAGCTCTTTCAGATAGTACTGAGCAGCTTCTTGAATAATCTCCGCTCTGCGATTTAATTTCCCTAAATCTCCCTTATCAATATATTGGTACGAACCACCGTCACTTGACTTAAATTCCTCTGTTATGTTAAAATGTAATAAACGAGGGGATAGTGTAGGGCGACTGGTAACAGTTTGCTCAAAGGTAGCTGAAGTTTCAGCTACGGGTGCGGGACTGCCTTCAGCTTTAGGCTGTAAAGACCCCGAACTGAAATTGGTCCCCTCCTTTTTTTCTTGCTCCAGAATAGGTTCTGGAGCTTTTTTTGCGTCTTCAGTCATTGCTTTCCTCTCTGTTTTGTTCTCCTGAAGATATTGATTCCAATCCATTTTCCTGTCTCCCTCTCCTTTGGGAGGTCTAGCATCGATGATTGGAATCTTTTTTTCTCTCAAAGTTTCAAGAAAATCTGTACCGGCCTTATCGTTATCCACTGCAAGAGTAATTAGATTATCCTGTTTGTGGTCGTGAAAGAGGGTGGAAGTTTGGGCTGCATTAACCAAAAATTGAGACATTTTGGTCAAGTCACTAGCTTTAGTGTAATCTCTATGATCATTTTCGACTAGGACACCCTGCTCCTGAAGAGCTTCCATGGCATAGCGAGAAATAATTCCTTCTTTCAGCCCCTCCATCGCAACTAGTCTCACGTCCTCTAATTGGTCCTTATGGACTTCATAGTAACTCATTAGATCAATTGGGGCCTCTGCTACAACCAACCGCTTAGGAGAACCAATATCCACGTTTAAGCCTGCGATACCCTCTGACTGGTACATGATTTGTTTGAGATAGCCTTTGCCTTCATAGCGTTCTGGATAGGGAGATAATCCCTGAAGGCTAGCACCGACAATATTTTGGCTTTTATCCAGGTATTTAAAGACTAGAACATCTTCCGTGAAGCCGTCACGATCTCGTCGTCTAGCTTGTGCGAGAACCCCTTTTTCAAGGAAAAAGTTAATGGTTTCATCCGATAGGTTTCTCGTCTCTTTGAGATAGGTTCTAGCTTCTCTAAAAGGCTGTTCATAGGGCGCTAGACTGTATCTGAATGGCTGGCGAACTTCTTTCATGGGTTTGGCTTCAGGGAACTGTCCTGTCTCTAGAAATTTCATGGCATCCGAATAGCTAACCTGTCTGATTTCTTGTACTAGGTTAATCGTATCACCGTAAGTACCTCTAGAATACCAGTGCCAAGTATTCTTATGGGTATCAATCTTGAAAGAGTCATGTTCTGCCCAATAGTATTCTTTATGAGAGTTGCGTTTCATCTCCATCCCTAGACTTCTAGCTACCTCTAAGATGGAAAGCGATTTGGCTTGTGCCTTAGTAAAAACCATCTTACCTATCCTCCTTCACTAATGCTTTGAATTGTTTGTAACCTTCAGGCGTGGCTGCTATCTCTTTGACAAGTAAAGGTTCTACTTCTGTTTCTGTCACAAAAAGATGGGGAGCTAATTGATAAAAAGTGGCTTCATCAGCTTGTTTGAAGAACTGCCAAATGGCATGGTATTCAGTTGTTAAATTTTCCGTTTTTAAGGCAAGTGGTTGGCTAATCGTTTCCAAATAACCGAGTTGTGGTTTTTCTTGTATCATCATATGCATTTCCTTTCTGCTAGATTAGGCCGCAAATAGGGCTTTAAATTCTGGTGTTAAATCGTTACTATGCAGCAACAAACCATCAATATCCGTTCCTAAACGTTGGTAGTCATACCAGTTGTCATCGTAAGGATCATTGGCAATTTCATCTTGTCTTGGATGGTCATAAACGCTAGCCTTCTTATCTTTAAACACATTTTGTTTAGAAATAAAGACCAGTCCTTCGTCTACACCAATTCTAGCCACCTCATCAGGGGTTAGGAGAGGACGGCCTTGGATTTGCTTGTTCTCTCCAGAAGAACCATTGCGGTAACTATGCGTTTTCGAAGTTGACCTGGTACGAATGGTCTGCTTCCCTGAACGGGTCGAGTAATATTCCATAGTATCCTTATCATTTGTTCCTAAGAAAAGATGTGTAGCGCAGTTATTAAAGATAGTTTTCCAATCACTCTTATAAAGCGATTCCAACTGATTAACAGCTTGAATGATAATCTTAATCGACATCTCACGGCTACGGATAGAAGATAAAACCTGAGTAAAGTTTGGGATACGTCCAATTTGCGCAAATTCATCTAAGATAAACTGAATATGCCTCAAGTTCTGTCTACTATAACCAGGAACCTTTCCTTGGAGGATATCATCTGCCTTGTGAGTTAAGACCTCAAAACTAACCGCAAAAAGGATAGAAGACAAGAAATTGAAAGCATTGTTGGTTTCTGGAATGGCAATAAAGACCGCCGTTTTCTTTGTATTCCATGTGTCCATCTCCATGGTGTCCTCACTAATGAGATTGCGCACGTCTTCATGGTCAAAGATAGAATAACGGGAAGATAGAATAGCCACGACACTATTTCTCGTTTCCCCCTTAAAGTTTTGGAAAAGTTTCCATTGCTTGTAAGCATAATTTCCTGGTTGTTTTTCCTCCAATTCCTCAAACATCTGCTCTACTGGACTGGGCACGTCGGGGTCTTCACGGTAGATATTTCTTAAAAGATCGGCCACGTGACCTAAATTAGGCGTAAAGAGCTGTATCCCAGTTTTAGGCTCTCTAGACTCAAAATAAAAGTAACCAATAAGAGCCCGTTGTAACATCAATTCTGCCTGTACCCAGAAATCTTCTCCCATGTGCTCACTCTTCTTGGTTCCTTCTGTAATGGCTTCAGAAATGCGGTCAATGTCTAATTCTGATGTCATGTAGTGAAAAGGATTAAATCGATCAGAGTTCTTCAAACGAATGAGATCAAAGATTTTTACGGCATAACCATGTTTTTCCAGCATCTTTCCAGTTTCATGTACTAGATTTCCTTTAGGGTCTGTAATCACAAAATTAGAATTTAGCTGCATGAGATTTGGCAGTACAAAGGTGAAGGTCTTCCCATCTCCAGGAAGACCAATAACAATGACATTCTTATTGAGTTGAACGTTATAAGCTAAGCGAAAATTAAAGAGCCCCATCTTCACCTGTTTCGTAAAGAGCATATTCTTGTCACTCTCTTTGTCCTCAAAGCGTCTCATCTCTCTTAAAGTCGCAAATCGAGCGCTCCCCTGTTCCTCACCGTGCCGATAAGCACTCTTATCTCCAGAAACATAAACCAATAGGGGCAGACCAAAACCAATCAAGCCAGCCATCAGAGCGTCAGGTTCAAAGGAGAGTCTCAAGGCAAATAAGGACCAATTCTCCAGTAACCAATTCACCCGAAGCATCCCCATAAAAGGCACCGCCTCTGTCGATAGCTGATAGTAGGCATAAAAAGACTGGGATAGGATAAATGAGAAAAGCCCCACCACTAGGTAGGGCCAGATTGGCTTTCTGGTCATCGTGCTTTCTCCTTTCCAATTTCTTTGGTGACAACTGGACTTAATCCTTTATAGACGGCATTGGTCTTATAGTAGGCAAGTTTTTCTTCTGGACTCATTTCATGAGGTTTCCTCAAGACTTTTTTAGAAAAATTTTCCAGTTTCTCAGGAGTCTTTGTGATATCGGACAACATATTCTTAATGGCTTTTTCAGCCAAAAGACGGTTTTTACTTTCAAAAATGAGATAGGTCGTGTCCCCTTTTTGGTGGTAGGTAAAGCCAACCTTGGCTTCTTCTAGATAATATTTCAACTTCTCCAGATGGACTTCACTACTCAAAAGCTGTTCCACATCTTTTTGGGAACTAGTCGCCATAAAGTCATTAAAACGGGTCTCGCCTTCAAACACTTTATGGTCTAGCTTGTATTGTTGGTGATCCTGGTAAGCCTTGTGAAGGGCATAGAGTGCCTGAATGGTCATCTCTAACGTAATCTTGCCCTTTAAGGCGAGGGAATGACTTGTTCTTGCTTGTTCCATAACGTTCCCTTTCTATTTTGGATAATTCGTTTGTTTCGGTTCTTTAACAACCTGGTAACCATAAGGAGTCGTAGAAACTGATTCAACGGTTAGGGTTAGCCGTTTTTGTTTTCTAGTCTCTCCCTCTTTGACAGACACAACGTAGGTTAGCTGATAAGTCTCATCTTCTGTTTGGTTCACTGACTCTAGAATGACCGATTGTAATTGGCCAGATGGGTGTTTGAGTTCCAGTTTTGGAGACACAAAATCATCAAGGTCCACTTGTTCTGAATAGTAATGTGGCAAGAAGTAGCGAACAAAAGTATCTAGTTTCCCTGTCTCTGTCTGAAGGCTTTTTAACTGTTTCACTTGTTGGCTCAGATTTGAGAGAGCTTTTTCTTGTTTGACTGATAGTGTGGCCGTAAAGCCAGCAATCGCAAGACTCCCTACTAGCCCGATCAGAAGAGGCCCCTGCCATAAGAGCTTCAGGAGAGAAGGTTTGCTTTTTCCCTTATTCGATTGTTTTTCTGTGTCCGAGAAAGCCTCTCTAGGCTCTTGTTTCTCTTTTTTGCTGGGTCCTCGGCTGTTCTTATCTCTAGAACGTGCCCAAAAACGCTTCTGGTTGGACTGTTCTTCCTCTTGATGAGTAGGAGCTCCACTTTTTAGAAAAAGACTATCTGCTATGCCATCAAAAGGGAGATAGATCTCCTCCTGATAAATCACAACTCCCTTTTTATCCAACTCTTCCACCAAAAGCATTCCTTCTGCCTCCTGGTGCTTCACTTTGGCATTTTCACGTTCCAAGGCTTGATAAACCAAATCCTTGTTCTTATAAGTCGTTGTCGTGTCCAGTGTCAGATTGGTTAAACGGTACATGTTTCGCATCTCCTTTCAATTTTCCTTCCGCAAGAGCTTTTTCGATATCTGCCCAAGTTAGGTTATGCTTAGCTAAATAATCTGAGCGTTCTTCATGTTTTGCCAAAATAATTTGCGTGTCAAGCTCTCTGATACGCTCTTCTTCTTTTTTGACTTTTGCTAGGTAATCCTCCAGTTTTCCTTGTGCTTTCGTCCGTTGTTTTTCTAACGTTTCTAATTTGGTCATGGTGTGTTTTCTCCTTCAGTTGATTGGTTTGTATTGGGGTGATTCAGTGTTGGGATAGAAGCCTCTTGACTAGCATTTAAGGTATCGACAATTAAAATAGGCTCAATGTGACTAATCAGGTATTTCTTATCTTGTTTAATATAGGTGATTCGAATGGTACTAGTTGATAGGACGTCTTTTTGGGCGTTGGTATAGTCATTCTTTTTTTGAAGCTGTGTTTGGGTATAATTGACTGTCGCCAGTGCCACATGGTTAACGTCATCAATATAAATCGTTGCGGATTTTAACTTTGTATCCACGACATAGCCTTTATAGGCTTGTGTGGCAGGTTCCTCTTCGCTATTCACCTCTTGTTGGTAAGCAGCTTCTGTCATAAAAGGGAGGTAGCGATTACGGTTCTCTCCTAAATCCTTCTTGGTAAAGTAAGCGGCTAGAAAGTCCTTGACATAAGCTGTTGTGACTTCTGAACCTTCTATTTTTTTCATTTGTTTGGTTATTGGTTTTTCCTCTTTCGTTGCCTGATTGTTTTTCGTTGTCGCTAGACTAAACCAAAAAACTAAGCCTAAAACGAGGACAACCGCAAAACCAAGCCCTGCCAGCTTTAAGAATTTGAGTTTTTCAGTATCAAGCATTTTCATGCGTCATTCCTTCTTTCTATTTTTAATTTGGTGTCGCAAAAGTGTGGTAAAAAGCTGGTGACCATACCGCAAAATGTACTTTATCTTGTACCCCAGCCACATTACATTCTGAGATTAAGAAGGTTCCGTCAGGGTTAACGTGCTCCACTATGGCCACATGTCCATACTCAAGATACGTTCCACCAAAGCCACCTTGTACGGAAACAACTGCTCCTTTTACAGGCGTCATGCTGTATTTCCAACCTTTAGCCACTAGATTTCGGACCCAGTCTTGACCATTACCAAGATAGCCATATGTACCCGATTGATCTTTGATAGAACCTAGTTCTACGAGGCGATTATAAGCGTACCAGGTACATTGACCGACAGGATAACCGCTACCTTGTTGGGTAGTCATTGCCGCTTGGCTTGGTGGTTGACCCACTTTGGAACGATAGTCTTCAGGGAAGTTCCATGAAGAAGCTAATGTCCCACCACCTGAAATCGTTTGTGTTAGAAAGGTATGGATTTGTTTAGCATTATTTTGGCGCTCTAAGAGTTTATCTCCTGCATTTCCTTCCCAGTTGTTAAGAAAACGTTTGGTTAGTGTCGCCACATCATCTGTGCTAGTTAAAATAGCTTTTAGGTTGGTTATATAGTAAGGACTATCTCCCTCTAGCATAAAGTCCAGCTGCAATTCCAAATCATACCACTTTTTATTCTTTGATTTGGCATAGTTTAATAAGAGCGTATGCCTAGTTGAGCCATCCGCCGTATCTGTCCATTGACCTAGGCCAAGACCTCGATGGAGAATATTGGCATACCCTCCATTGTAAATAGCTGGACCTCCAAGTGCTAACCAAGCCTCATCATCCCAGGAAGACTCTGAAGCCCCAACTGGTGGATTAAGGTAATCTCCTTCAGCTCTTTTAGGATTGATATTGGATTCTGTCGCAAAGTTTCCCAGCATAGCTGATAGGCCATTATCCGTCAGATTCGGTATTTTTTTCTTTAGGTAATCTTTGATCCCTCTTGCTTTTTGACCAAGATCTCCATCAAGCGTCGATAGAACCGATGTTGTCTGATTGTAAACGACAGACTGGAAGTAAAAACCTGGATTAACAGCGGTCCACTTAGCTTTATGTTCCTTGGTTGCCTTTTCTTCCAGCTTCTGATATTGAATCGTTTGATACCCATTCATCGTGACTTTCCCTAATTCATCGCTAGATGAGACGGTAGCACCATCTGTGACACGAAGACTCCCCACCTTGTAAAAAGTAAAGATAGCCTCATCTGTTTGAATGGATAGCGTATCCTCTTTGATGCTTACCTTTCCAGACAAAGGCGCTCGTAGAGCCTGACCAGTTACAGCCTTCAGTTGTGTTTTTTCATAGATTTCCGTTGTCGACGTGTAACCAAAACGCTTCAGGATGGTCAAGGGATTGGTATAAGAGGGGTCTTCGTCACTGTAAAAAGGATTGGCTAATTCCTGGTAAGAGGGATAGCGCCCCACCTCTTTTGTCAGTTCTACCAGTTCTTTGTATTCTTCTAACTCATCTTTATTGAGTTTTGCCCATTTTAAAGACGAAGAAGAACTATAGAGGTCTGCCATCGTTTTAAGATTATTGGGGTCATCATTTAAATGATTCCATAAATCATTAAGAGCATCCGAATAGTGGTTAAAGCCAAGATTTCCCGCTAGCTCTCCTCCTGTACCTTCTTTCCAGTTACTATCTGGATTCCACTCACTACCATAACGATAATTCATGAAAAAAAGGATGTCATCAATGTTGGTCCAGTAATCCACCTTATCATTAGATTTTTCTCGGTCTCGTTCACTAATTTTAAGCCAAGATTGATTGAGATCAAACTCATCTTGCTGGACGGGGCCACTACCTCCTAAAATACCCATAAAGAGAGCCAGAACCGCAAAAATCAGAAACATCAGAAAATAAGACTTAACGGCCAGAGGATTGGCTAAGATAGAGCGGATAGGTTTTGAGACGACCTTCACCGCCTTACTGGTTCCTTTGGCTACTCTTCCTGCCTTTGTCTGTGCTGCTCGTTGCCTCATCTGGCGCATCTTTTTGGTGAGTTTTCCCTCCCAAGAAAATTCTTTAGGGGTTCTCGTGAAGCCACGGCCACGGGTAAAGTTATAAGCTCTGTTAATCTGACCATAGCTGTGTTTAATAGAATACTTAGCTAGCTTTCCTCCAGCTCTCGTAGCACGCTTTGAAGCGTTTTTCTGATATTGAAATTGACGGATATCTTGTCGGGCTTTGACCCAATCTCCTAAGATATCATTATCCCGCATGGTGCGTTCAATATCCTGTCTTACCTTCATTTTAGAACCTTGTTTGGCTCGCTTCTTCAACCGGTTAGGAATGTAAGTATCATCAGCCTTTTTAGCACGTCTATAAATAGTCTTTGCGGCTTGTTTATTGAGCTTTGCTTTATCTTTTTGTTGCTTAAAGAAGAGGGCTTTAGCCGTTGGTTTTGGACCTTTGTGCAAGACATACTCTCTTTTTGCCAGTTTATAGTCCTTTTTGGCTGTTTTGTAAGCCATTTTAGAATCTAATCGAGCTTCTTTAGGAACTTTAGTTTGATTGGCTGTTACGCCTTCCTTGATCCGTTGTTTCCGTTCTTTTCGTGTTTGTTTGGGATCTGTCTCATACATGGCTTACCACCTCACTTTCTTAACCATCTGTTGCGACCAATTGATAAAGTTTGGTTTCTTTTGAAATAGGATTTTCAAAGGGTACAATCGTATCTCCTGCCACAATTAAGCCCGTTCCTTTTGCCTTGGGGCGTAAGACAAAACGCTCTAAAGAAGGAGTAAGAGGGGTCACTTGTGACAGAGCCTCTAAGTCTGTACGCTTGAGCTTCAGGAGAACCATAAATTCACAGTTAGAGACGAGTTTGCGTCCTTCTTCTGTAGAAAGAACTGTTTCTGGGTTTTGGGTAATTCCTGTGGAAATAGCCCCATATTTCCGAATACGAGAATACAATTCGGTAAAGAAGGTTGCCTGGAGCTTATTTTTGAAATAAAGCTGTAGCTCGTCGAAATAAAGCCAAGTGGTTGTTTTTCCTTGGTGGTTGACTACTTGATTCCAGATATAGTCTTGAATGACAAGAAGCGCAAAGGGTTTGAGTTTCCCGCTTAATTGCTTCAGGTTAAAGATAATGAAGCGATTCTCCATATTGACATTGGTTGGATGCGCAAAAATATCATTAGATCCTCTCGTGTAGGGTTCTGCTTTTAAGGCAAGCATTTGCGCCACCTCTTCAGGCTGCTGTTCTAAAATAGATTGCCAATCTTTGAAAGTAGGCTGAGGATAGGCTTCATAGGTCTTTCTGGTCACTCGGTCAATCATGGCAAACTCATCATCTGATACTTCAGAGAAAATATTCTCAAAGAGGGTTGAGAGGAGGTTGGACTTTTGGCCAATAGGGTCATTATCTTCCGCCTGGAGTTTATCCTTATCAGGTAGGTCAAGAAGGTTAAAATGATGGGGAGAGCCTGGCGCAATGGTAATGATTTCTGCATCAAAGGCACGACCAATCCCTGTATATTCATCTTCAGCATCAATAATAATGATTTGGTCTTCAGGATAACGTAAAAGAGTTGGAATAATTTCTCCTGCTTTAGCCAATACCGACTTTCCAGAACCTGGAATACCAAAGATAACCCCTGAACCCGTATTTAAATCACGCTTACGATCAACGGTTACGGCATTTTTAGAGAGTTGATTTTGACCATAATAAACAGCACGTGGGCTGGAAGAACGCAGATCCACATTAGTAAAGGGAACTTGTGTGGCTAGATTACTGGTCGTCATATCCCGCATAAAACGGCGTTTCACATTGATAAAGGGAACTCCAATCGGCAGAATGGTATTGAGGGCCTCTTCCTGATAGAGATAACACTTATCTAGTTCAACGGTGTTCTTACGAACCGACCGTTGGACTTGTTCGGTATGGTTATTGAGCTCTTCAAGACTATCTGCCAATAAGTAGATAGCCATGACACCTGAAAACATCTTCTGGTCATTATCCTGAAGCTCTTCCGTCCACTTTTCTGTTTCCTTAGAAGTTTCACTTGCCTTTCCTCCAACCACTAAATGAGCGGATATCCCATCTTTAGCGGCAGCCTTTTGACTTTTAATCATTTCTCTTCGGACACTCGATTGAACTGTCTTGATTTTCTTAATGGCTGCGGTCGTATCGTAGGGCTTAGCATGTAAACTAATAGCTAGTTCAATACCTGTATCCAAAATATTCTTGATTAGCTTGTCATTCAAAAATGTGGGGTACTGTCTAACATAGAGAACCCTTGCATAGCTATCATCAATTCGCATATAATCTTTTTCGAACTTCAGATAGTTAGGGGCAATAAAATCTCTTGTAGATAAGCCAGATAAGGCGATATCTTCATAGGTGAAGTCTAGGAAGGCTTCTTTACGTAGGAGTTTGCGAAAGATTAAGAGGCGATCTAAACCATCCATCTCATTAAAAGCAATTCCAAGACTACTATACTGACTTTCAATGATATTGGCCGTATCATCTAGGATACGGCTGGCTTGGGGCGCTTGATCTGCTTGTGCCGTAATGGTCAAATACTTCTCCACCTTAAACGTATTTTGATCCTGAGAAAAGCGGTCCTTAATCATAGCGTTGTACTCGTTGCGGTAATCATCGTAACCATCCTCCGCAAGGTCATAGCGAATGGACATCAAGCTAGTGCTTTCTACTCTCCGATTGATGATCAGCAGCTGCATATCGTTATCAATATCTAAAGAGTTGAAGATATCCGCATTGGTTTCAATCACATCAATCCGTTCATCATCTGTAGCGGTGATATAACTGGTATCTCCTAGACGATAGGTCTTGGAGTAGGTATCATTTGTGATGGTCATTAGGCCATCAGGTGTTAGGGTTTGGTAATTTAAGCTATTTTGTGTAGAGGCGGTCATGGTTCGTCTCAGACGTTTCGCCCGCTCTTTCTCAGCTTTAGAGAGTTTCGGGGTTTTCTTTCGGCCGAATAAAGTCATTTCTTGTGTAGTCCTTTCTGTCATAGTTTGTTTGATAAGTTCGTTCCTGTCTGGTTAAGAAAAAGCGAAGCTCATCTTTTATTTTTTCATCAATATGACACCCAAAAATGACAAAAGGCGCTAGTACCAATAGACTAACGCCATAAAGAATCACATCGGGTGTTTTAAACCAAAAAAGGACTGAGGTCACGAGTACCGTCAGTCCTATCCCAAAGAGCAGAAGCCACTGTCTTAAGGTCATATAGCCCAAGAATGGCCGTTCATAGCTATCCAAGGCTTTTAGAAATTCACTGCCTAATCGTGTCATAGGGCTCCTTTCTGTGTATGTTATAATTAATAATAAAAAAGCAACAGGACACTGGATTATTCTTCACATTGTCATTATTATTTGTATTATTTGTTACTTTATCCCTTTTGATATTTTTAAAAGTATGATACATCCATAAATAACTAACAATATGACAAATCCAATCTCTGCACAATAATATTTAAAAAGACGTTCTTTGTAATATATTTCTCCTGGAAGAAATCCTCTACCGATCATCTTATATCCTTTAATTTTCCCTGATAGATATTGCGACTTCTTCTGTTTAATCATTTTAATACTCAGATTAAGTATTAAAATGACCAGCAACGCTACAAATGGCTCATAAATTCTTAGCGGATAGTTCAGCAAAAAGTGATAAATCTTTTCAACCATTTTTTTCCTTTCCAATGAGAACATAGCCTTATGTCACTTCCACAAGCTAAAACAAAACCACTTAGCACTGCCAGCCAGTGTGGATGAAATGCCCAGCGACATAGGTAATAAAATACGATAGTTCGTAGCAAGAAAAATAGGCCCCAAAGCGTTATTTTTACGACACCTTTTCCAAGTTTCATCAATACTTGCCATCGATTTGGTAAGTGTTTTTTTGTCATCCTTATCCCCCTAATTCACCTGCATAATGTTCTTGGCCATACGCTGGCTACCAAATAGCATGATGATGTAGATAATGCCCTTGGCAATGGCCATCAAGGCACTGGTCCAGGCTCCAGTCTTTGCGACCGTCAGCAAGTCATTGGTCACAATAGCTGGATAAAGCATAATGACAACGACCAAAATCAAACCCTGAAGGACTGCCGCAATATAGAGCTTGAAAAAGCCAAAGCAGATGGGACGTAGGCTCTCCATCATATAACAAGCAACCACAATCTTGGCGATTCCTTTGTAAGTATAAAGGGTAAAGGAACGTAAGAGAATCAATAACTTGGTTGAGATCTGACCAATAAAGTCAACAACCCAGTAAACAAACTGAAGCATTAGTTTAGCTCCAAAATTTAACCCTTTGAAGTCTGGAGCTTGAGCCTTGTATGGATCTAAACCACTTTTGGCAACCATTTTAATAATGACATTAAAAAGCCAGGATAGACTATCGAAAATCTCATCCACATAGAGAATGAGAAAGAGGGCAATCGCATATTTGAGAATTTCCTCAATCCAAAGTTGTAAGCTCAATTCCCCGCCATTACTTTTGAGCTGCTGGTTCCAGTTAAGCAGGTTGATCCCCATGAAGAGCAAGAGAAGCAAGATGGCGACTTTTTCCATAGAGCCTGAGACTGTCTCCATCAGGTTATAAGCCGTTGGATTATAGTCTTTGAGACTCATGGTTAATTGGTCTAGTGTGGATTGGTTCATGACCACCACCTCCTTGTCTTACCCAATAGAGGACAGTCCTGCGGCTAGGGCTGAAAAGAGGGTCTTCAGAACTCCTCCTAGAAGGGCACCTAGAATCACACTTTGGATGCCTTTATCTTTCTTATCGTCTAACTCTCGACGAATGCCAATAGCCAAGTCCCATGCACCCCAAGCAGCCCAGCCAAGACCGACCAGACCTCCAATCGTTCCAATTTGGTTCACAAAATTAACAACTGTTTGCATATAGATGTTTCTCACTTTCTGTTTTTCTAAAAAATAAAAGACACCAAGTCATCCTTAGTGTCTGTATGTTATAGGTTTATATGAGGCTTAAACCTCATCTGAATAAAAGGTTAAAGAGAGGGCGGTGATGACAGCTAAGACAACGATAATGGTCGTCTCCCACCAGTGATAAATAGGCACACCATGAGGAAATGCCCAGTCACGAAACCATGTTTCTACACCGACAGGAGCACTTCCTTGTTTCGTCAGAAAAGCATAGTAACAAATGACAGCAAAGCCAACAATCGCTTTAAATACGAACCAGCCAATGGCTGTAGCAATCAAACTTTTGATTAAGTTCAGGATAAAGAGAAGCAAGAAGACAGGAGTTATCGCCACTTTGATTAACAAACTCGGTAGGTTCTTCAGACCAGCTAGAAGAGCTTGTCCGAACCAGCGCATTCCCTTCTTGAATTTATTCTCTTTAGGGGCTTGTGGAGCCTCTGACGCCTTTTGACGTGAGGTGTAATATTTATAACCACTTTTTGTCACGTGTGCATTCATTTTCGTGTCCTTTCTCATACTATCCCCTCTCTATTTTGGCTTTATTATACCATAAAGCCGAAGGGAAAACTAGTCTTCCTTACGGTTACGAACTCCTGCTAAGCCTAGAACGGATAACAGTAATGTACCAATCAATGACAAGAGGCCTGTTGTTTCTCCTGTAGATGGTAACATCGCAGCTGCTTTTGTTTCAACTGGAGGTATTGGCTTTGGCTCTTCAGGAGTTGTTGTTACAACTTTGTTTGACAAGACTTCATAATCGTTGACAATCAAAGTATATTCATTAATCACTTCACCAGCCTTAATACGCTTGACAGAGATATAGCCATCTGCCCCAAATTCACTATCACGTGGAATTTGTGCCAAGAAATCGGCTTTAAAGCGTGATTCCAAACGTCCAATTTCAGGATTGTAGACTGATTCAAGGTATTGGCTCAAATCATCCCCAGCCTTGATTGCTGTTCCATCAGAAAGATTAAAGTCAACTTTAGCCTCAGCCTTAAAACCTTCATATTGATCATGGCTCTGTTGAAGCATGTCCACAAAGACATAGCTATTGATGTCATAGCCACGACCTGCTGGGATGACCCAACCTTCCAATTTGTAGGTTACTTGATCGCCAAGTTTGACCGTACCATTGTTAATGGACTGGCCACCTTTATCTTGTACATCTTTATGTACGACAATAAGTGGTAAGTCATTTTTTACAATATTTCCATAGTAGCCATTTCCGTAATCAATTTGGAATGTTTGGTTGGTAATTTGACCTTCCGTAAACTCTTTCTTAATCTTGAAAGAAAGGTTATAAGTAATATCCAAGCCTTTTTGCACGTATGCTTCGTAGAAGGCTTGAGGGTCTTTTGCCACCCAGAGATAAAATTCCCCAACTGGAGAAATACCAGAATCCGCAATCAATTTTTGAAGTTCAGTTGATAAGCTATCTTTAGAAAGGACATGGTACATTTCAAGAAGTGAAGCCACATTATCTCCATTAGCTGCCTTGATAGAATTTACAACCATTGACCGACCATCAAGAGCCTCATCTTTATAATCATCCACATACAAGAAACCTCTCGCAATTGAATCCTTAGAAGCGCTCATGCCTTTATACTGATCAAAGTCTTGTTCAGCTACATAGTTCAATACACTATTTGGAAGAATCGATTTTCCATTAATTGAATCGCCCTTTTCGTCAACCACATCTTTTTTAGGTTGGATAAGATTATCATCAGGCGTTGGATTTTCTCCTCCAGGCTCATGTGGTGGACGGGGAGTCTCAGGGTCATTTCCTGGTGTGTAGATGACTGGAGTATTAGAAACGACTGTATACTCACCACTTGGAGTTGTAATCACTGTTTCAAAGGTATTTTCATATGTTGCACCATCATTTTGAGGAGAACCCACAAAATAAGCAAGTGGAACAGCCACATCCTGATCACGATTGGCATTAAACAAAGCCAACGTTGCTTCTGTCGCAGACAGTTGAAGTTGCCCAGATTCAGAAGTTGTCAAGATCCAAGCACTATTCTTTTGATGAGTCGCAACTTCATCAATCTTAAATCCTGCTGGAAATGGGTCATGCATCACATAAGCTGTTACCACATCACGACCTGCTTTGAGAGCTGAGTTGGTTAATGTCCATGTTTGAGTGGAACCTTTAGGGACTAGTTGACCATTCGTATCCACATTATCTGTATTAGACACAGATTTAATGTTCTCTGGAGTTTGTTTTACTAATACTGGATGAACGGCTGTCTCTACTTTCTTGACTGGTGGAAGTGATACATGGGGAATGATCTTTGGAACTTCAGGAGTAAATGTTCCATACTCAGGTTCTTTAGGACTATTAGTTGGTGGAGTTGGCACTTCTGGAGCATTTCCATTTGTATTTTGGAATCGTGCTTGAATGACAGAACGTGAGTCCAAAATCCAATCGTCAAATAGACGAACAACTTGGAAATAATCACTTGTCTGTCCTGGTGTTAAAACAATGTCTTTACTAAAGTTGTATGTTTTATTGATTGTCGCAGACCATGAGCTGCTACCATTATGACGACGAGTATAGAGCGTAGCTCCACTTGGGTCGTAGTAAGTGATCGTAATATTTTGATTAACAGCAGTATTTGCGCGATGCGCTACATAGCGAACAGTCTCATAGGAAATACCTGTGACTACAGTCGTTGTTTTGTCTGTATCCGCATTGTAGGTCGTTTTGTAATTGATACGACCATCAATATACGTATCGCCTAACAATGGCTTAACTCCATCATCTAGAATCGTATTAATCGTAAATTTTCCAGTCGCATTATCCAAAGTAAACTTCGCATCATACTTTCCTGATGAAATCGTCACATTATAATCTCTCTGAGTCTCACGACCTTCCATTTGCAGACTCACTTTTGTTGGGGCAGTTGACGTATGAATAGCTAATGCTTTATCATAGGCGGCTTTTTGTTCTGAAACTTTTTTATTGTAAGCTTCAACGTCTTTCTCATAAGCTGCTTTTTTAGCTGCATTCTCTGCATCCACTTTCGCTTGACCAGTTTTATTGGCTTCTTCTACACGTTGCTTTTCAGCTGTGTTTTGCGCATCAATTTCCGCATTCTTAGCCTTGGCATCGTTAACAGCTTTCGTGTTATCCACTTTTTTAGTTGTAGCAGCCTCTGCCTTCTCAACTTGATTTGCTAGATCCTTTTGAGCATCAGATAAGTTGTCATAGATCACTGGTTTTTCTTCCGTTACCTCAACCCCTGCAGTTTCCGCAGATTTTACCGCTTCATCCAATTGCGGTGAAGGGACTTCTGTGACCATTTCACCAGATTGTGTGCCTGCATTTTGTGCAAGAGCTGCATTATCCGCTGATTGAGGAGCTTGAGCCTCTTCCAGATTAGTAGCTGGATTAGCTGTTGTCGTAATGGTTACTTCAGGAGTTGTTCCTACTGTTGTTTCATCCGCAGATACAACTGTACCAGCAAAACCAACCGCTAAAGCAACTGTTGAAGCTAGAGCCACCTTGCTGAGACGTGCAGAATGAGTACCTGTTTTAAATTTACGGATAGAAAAAATTTCTTTCATGTCAAAGTTCATAAATGATACCTTGTTCCTTTCTTTTTCTAGTTTTATGACATCTCGGTCAATTGATTAGTATTGTTTCTTACGAAGTCCTAAACCTAATAATGAGAGTAGACCGATCGTTATTCCTGCGATTGACATTAGGGTGTTTTCTTCACCTGTAGATGGTAAAACGCTTGTCTTTTGTGTTGTTAGTGCTTTAGTAGGTAGACTAATCACTGAGCTTGAATTGGATTCTTGAGCCATATATCCTGTAACGTTACCTGCTTCATCGACAATTGCAACTGGTTTTCTACCTGCTTGAATAATATTTTCATACTCTTTAGCTAGTTTGGCTTGATGTGCTGCTTCTAGGACTTCACGGTAAGTTGCTAAAGTGCGTTCATATTGTTTGCTTGTATCACGTTGAATTTGTTTCAGCTGAGAAAGACGTGCTACTTCAGTAGCGAGTTTTTCCTTGGCATTTTCCAATTGGCTTGTAGCAGTCAAGAGGTTCACTTTTGCAGCGGCAAGTTTAGCTGGACTATTTTCTAAATCAGCTAAGTATTTTTTCGCTATAATCAGTTTATTTTTCGCAGTCTGAACTTGCTTTTCAGCTTCAGAAACTTTTAGTTGCGCTTTTTCTTGATCCACTTTAAGTCCTGCGAGAATATCCTGATCTTGCTTCAATCGAGTTTGCGCTGCATTAAGAACTTCCTCTTTCTCAGCTAAAACTTGTTTAGCTCGATTTAGATTTGCTTGTTTTTGTTTCACATCCGCATTCAAGTTGGTCAGCGCAACTTGTGCTTGTATGTTTGCTAGTTCAGCAACTTGTACATTACTTGTGGCAATCACTAGTTTTTCTTGCGCTGCAGGCGTGAGTTCAGGAGTTTCTTTGATACGTATAAGCGTCGTATTTGCAGTATCAAGATTTGTTTGAGCATGCGCTTTATCAGATAGAGCCAGATCTTTCTGTGATTGAGCCTCCGCATTATCCGAAATTGCGTTTGCTAGATTCGTTTGAGCAACTGAATAAAGCGCTTGGATTTTATCACTTGTTTTTGGATTATCAATCCCTTTTGTATCAAACAAGGTCCCTTTAATTTGTTCATCATTCACCATCAATATGTGAACAGCGTTAACTCCTACTCGAGAGGATAGGTCAACCCCGATATATTTTGAATTGGTGGATAAACCAGCGATGGACTCTGCGTGTAAATATTCATATCCATTAAACATAAAGCTGATAATACTCTCGTAAATCTTTTGTTTCGCAGCTGACAACGTTGTTGTAGCACTTGAAATTCCCCAAGAGTTCATATTTTCGTAATACTGTTGACCAGTTGCCTCTTCCTGTGACGAGGAAACCGGTAGACCTAGTGTGTTGGCTGCTTTATTAACAGCTTTAGCATCATGTCCAGTAGCAAGCACATCATTCAATGACCAATTATCGGTAACATAGCCGTCAGTCGTTAAGTCTGCCAAGCGAACAGAATCCTTCGTTACTAATGTTGGTGTAGTTCCAAAGGATTGACGAATTTGGTTAATCAAGTCTGAAGCAAAATTTGATAATTCTGTCAAAGTCGCTTCAGATAAATTATTAGTATCTAAAATGGTCTGATCGTCATTTTCATTAACTTTAAAATCATGCTTACTACGTAAATCAGCCGCCATCGCATCTAATTTCGCTTTGGCTTCTGCTCCCTTTTCAGTATAATTTTGTGCGTAATCACGTAGAGCTGTTATATAATCAGCTGATAAAGTAATCGTATTCATCCCTTTGACATCATTTTCAGCTTTTATAAACGTAGCTTGTGTAGTTTTTAAAACTTCAGCTGTTTCATTTGCTTTGGCGATTGCTTGATTGGCTACTTGGGTTTTATCTGTAAATTCCTGACGGGTAGCAGCTACTTGTTTCTCAGCTTCAATAATCCCTTGATGTCGATTTGCATCAGCCGCTTGGGCAGAATGAAGATTGATTTCAGCAGTCTTGAGCTCTTGTTTGGCTGTTTCTAATTTAGTAGCAGCATCTTCTGCTTCTTTAACAATCTGTACTTGTCCTGTTCCATCAAGGATAGATTGCATTTTAGCAACGTTATTTTGTGCTTCTGACACATCAGCTTCTTCTTCAGCGACTAGATTTTCGCTAGCTTTGACGATGGCTTGATTGGTTTCTACCGCTTCATTTACTTGTGCTAAGCTAACGTTTTCAGATTGGAGATGTTTTTCAGCAGACGTAAGTCCTTCCTCAGCTGATACTATTTCTTCTTTGGCAGTTGCGATCCCATCAGGAGTTGCTTCATCCGCCAACTGTTTAGCAGTATCATATTCCTGTTCTGCCTGCTTTAGTTGATTAGCTGTTTCTTTTTCATCGACGTGAGCTTGACCGACCACTTCTTCTTGAGCTTTTACTTGTTCACTAGCTTTTTCAGCGACTTTCTTAGCAGTATAAACGTCTGCCTCAGTCACTTGTTTAGTAGTTTCTGTATCCATGGTGCTGGGTTCCATTAACTCAGATACTTTCTCCTTGGCAGATACAACTGTTCCAGAAGTCGCAAGGACTACCGCTCCCAGTAGTGCGATACTCTTTTTTCCAAGACGTGCAGAATGAGTACCTGTTTTAAATGTACGAATACTAAAGATTTCTTTCATTGTGCCCTCCTCCTTTATTCTTCGCTCTTTTTCTTCATGATGAAAGCAGAAATTCCAAGTAATCCTGCACCTATCATAGAAAGGAGACTTGTTGCTTCTCCAGTATGTGGCAAGGTTGCTTTTGTACCATCTGCTTTTGTGACTGAAATTGTTTTGTCTGTATTCGTAACAGCTCCCACGGATTCAGGAGCAACCATTGAACCATCACTAAGGACTACTTGTCCATTTTGTGTACTCACAATAGCCGCCCCTGTATTGGTGTAAATTGGATTGTTTGCATTCACATCTTGAACCACTTGACCTGTCACAGTAGAAGTTGTCCCTTCTTGCGGTCTTCCTTCTTGAGCAGCCTGATCCGCTGTTTTAGGAGGTTCTGGTGTTGGAATTTCGGGCTTAGCTTCTGTAGCATCTGGTGTAGTTGGTTTATCCTCCTTAGGATCTACTGGTTCTGTGATACTTGGAATCGTTGGTTCTATTGAAGGAGTTGGCGTTTCAGGTTGTGCATCTACTGGTTCTGTTGGGTTAGTTGGAACCGTAGGTGTTTCAATAGGATCTGTCGGCTCTACTGGGGGTTCCACTGGCGCAACGGGATCTGTCGGAGCGATGATATCTGTCGTTGGGGCAGTTGGATCTACTGGAGTGATCTCATCTGCAAAAACAGTTCCACTCGTAGAGAGAATCAGAGCTGATGTTGCAAGTGTTGTTAGTAATTGTCTCTTTTTCATGTTCATGTTTCCTTTTTTATTTTCGTGTACTAGGCTGATAGCCTTTTCCTGTTAGGCGAAGGGTAAAGCCTGAAGGGCTTCTTAGCTTTCTGGCCACGAGGTGACCATCTTTCTTAATGGTGCGAATTTGGTCATAGATGCTTGGATAGGACAAGTGGAATTCCACGTCTCTTGCCACACCATCCACATAGCCTTTTGCTTGTTTAATGGCATAGTCTGGCTTCAGGGAAAGTTCTGTTCCATCATCCAAGCGGGCCGTTGCACCACCTTGTTTCCCTAAGTTTCTTAAGTCTCTTAGGCGGACTGTTTGTTTTTCATCTGTCATAGATTTCTCCTTGAAGTTGAAAGGCGAATTGACGCCGTGCTGGAGTGGTTCGTAAATCACTCTCGGTGTTTCATATGCTGGGTTTATAGTCTAGGAACCCCTACTCCTTCAGCTTATGATTTGTCATCAAATCATGCTTTTTCGTTATGGTGGCTGGACTAGATATCCTTTTCTAGCTCGCTACTCGCCCCCATTTCTCTTTTATCCATAGCCACGCTGTATCAGGGCAAGCCTTGTATTCGATTGTCAATGGTCTCGTTAGTTTAATGACTTTTCGGTCAGCCGATCTCTGTCTTTTGCTTATCCACTTCTTCCAAGAATATAGTCAATTGATACCTGGAAAAATTGTGCTAATTTTTCCGCATTGGCCAGGTTAATATGACTGTATCCTCTTTCCCAGTTAGAAATGGTATTACGATAAACACCTAGCTGTTCAGCCAATTGTTCTTGAGTTAAGCTTGATTTTTTCCGAAGCTCCTTTATGCGATTTTGAGTTTCTTTCGTCACATGGAGCCCCCCTTCCGTCTGTATTGTTCCACCTCTTCTTCAAGTCCCTTAAGAGCTTGAGCTTTTTCCTCAGGTGGCAGCTCAAAGATGGATTTTGGAATAGCAATCACTTTTTCTTCTGGACTTCTACCAAACTTTAGCAGTCCACTTGGAAACTGTTTAAATTCGTCTTGTAACATGTCATACCTCCATTTGTAGTGCGGTTAAATACTGATTTAGTTTGCTTTCTGATAGTTTATCTGGATAATAATAGGCGATTAGACTTGGACATTCTTCAGAATATTGCTTGGTATATTCACTCTGGTTAGCAAGTGACACGAATCCTTGTTCCTTCTCAATTAACAAAGCCATCTTCCAAAAGTGCACCATCATCTTGTAGAAATAGCCTGGGATATTTTTGATTGGCTTGCCTTCATTCTCACCTGTTTTGATTTTGAAGATGAGCTTGTCCACCTCACGTTCCAGTTCCTGCGACCAGACCTCCCCGTAAATTATTTCCTGATTCTGTAAGAGGTGACTATAGTCTTTTTCAACCTGACGCTTGGCTTGGTAGATTTTGTTTTCAAGGAGTTTAGCTTCTTTGCCAAACAAACTGAGTCGCTGAATGGTTTGGGTGGAGAGAAAACCATGTTGGCCCATTTGAAAAGCATCAGAATCCGAAAGAGTGGATAATGGGATTTCGTCCTGGTATCGATTAGTATCGTTATGACTAGAATCAAGCTTTCTAGAATCATTCTTATTCGTGTCAAATCCGTTTACTAGCCCCGTTAAATATTTTTCCTCCCCCCGTAAAGAATTTTTACGGGGGTGGCTAGCCTTATTTTGTCGTTTAAGGAAAGCCTCTTCTTGACGTTTACGACGTTCCTCCTTATATTTTTCAGAATTGTAAGAAATGACATTCCCAAGATAAATTCTATTAGCAACCTGTCCATCCGCATTTGTGTATTGACTTTGTTCAAAAATCAACCCATATTCTACTAATGCTTGTTTGGCTTTAATAACAGTTGGCTTAGAGCAACGAAGAATACGTTGCAACTCACCATTTGAATATTCTAAGTAGACCCGTCCTTCTTCATCAATCCAGTTATTCTTAGCAGATAAGCGAAGACGATCCTTCAACAAACCATATAGAACTTTGGCATCCATTCGCAATTCCGCATAGCGATTGTCTTCAAATAAGACTTTTGGGATTCTTACATCAATTTCAGAGGTCTCCATCTGTTCAATCGTGATGGCATTGAATTGGCTTAAGTGACTCATTTATCCAATCTCCTTTAGTTGTCTAAAATTACCATCTGTTGTAAACATGACTTCCTTGTTTTTTTCCATGAACGACAATGTATCGACAATACGCTCACGTGACCATCCTGTTTGTTTCATGAGATCGACGACCATCATATTCCTTGTTAGTTGGGCTATTGTTACTTGTTTTGATTTCATGTCTTCTTCCTCTTAATCACTCTTAGTATTTCAAAACTAACTCTGCTTCTAGCATCTTTTAAAGTCTGTAAAAACAGGATTCTTTCCGTAATTGCCATGTCAATCTGTCTCCTCATCAGGTATCAATCGTTTCAATTCACTCGGGAAACCATTTTCTACCCATTCTTCAATCATCTTATCTATTTCTTCTTGAGTCATAGCATCTCCTTATTGTGACCTTCTTTATATGTAATTCATCAACTCCGGATAAAACTCCAAGGTTAGCCACAAGACTTCTTCATAAGTTAGTTGACTGACATGTCCCCAGTGACCAGGTTCACGACTGTGATACGGGTAAGAACCATGTTTATTCCTATAACTCAATGTATGGATAACTTTCCCCTCTTTGACTTCCCATAAGATACAAGATGGACTATGATAATCTGGTTTGTCAGAGAAAGGTTGATTAGACAACTTTGAATATTCCTTATTTTCTTCAGTAGTAAAAACTTCGTCTAAATCATCATACGGACTTGTTTCCATCGCTTCAGAAACAACTTCATTAGTTGCCTCAATTGTTTCATCCAAATCAATCACTTCAAAGACTTCTAAAGTCTCAATATCCATGATGATTTCAATGTTATTTGACATATGTTTTGTGTCCTTTCAGCAGTTTTAGGCATCGAAAAAAGAGAACGAATTTCTCGTTCTCTTAAGCTATAAGGTATTCAATTTTACGTTTCCCAAAACTCTAGACACTTACACTTACTCCGTATTAATAATATACAACTTTATTTAGCAAGTAAGAAGACAACATATACCAATCCAGAAATAACTAATCAAAAACATTGCCGTTGATAACAGCTCGAAGTTTGCATCTTTGAGTGAACTTAACGATATCCAATGACCGTTAAAATAATCTGTTGTTTTTTAATTCAAAACCTATAATACCATTGACTTTCTAAATAAAATACAATAACATGAAAGCGGAAACAATTCATTTGACATAGAAAGGAGTTAAAATAGGAAATCGCAGTTATCAAACAAATTAAAAGCCACTAATATATCATAGTCGTCAATATTCAGAAAGGGTATAAAAATGAAAACTAAAAAATACTTAGCGTTATTACTAGCAAGTCTTTTAGTAATCTCTACAACAGTCCCATCTTTTATTACAGCCAAAGTAGTAGCTGACGAAAAAACTTCGATCACTTCAGAATATACTATCGAAGAACAAAGACAGATAGATGAAGTTGCTGCTGTTTTAGAAAAAATGTTTGCCGATGGAGTAACAGAAGAAAATTTAAAACAGTATGCTCAAGCAAATTACAGTGAAGAAGAATTAATAATTGCTGACAATGAACTAAACACAAATTTATCTCAAATCCCAGATGAAAATGCAATCATATATAAAATTGATTGGGGTGCATTAGGAAACTGTATGGCAAATAAAATCAAAGATGAATTATTAGCAATGATAAGTGTTGGAACTATAATTAAGTATGCTCAAAAGAAAGCATGGAAAGAACTAGCCAAAATAGTAATTAAATATGTTGCTAAAGCAGGAGTGAAAACAAACGCTGCATTAATTGCCGGTCAATTAGCCATTTGGGGGTTACAAGGCGGAATCAACTTCTAAAAGAAATAATATTTTGGAGCTTTCTTTTCTGCATTTTTCAACTTATATACTTCAGTCAAACTAAAAATTTTTTCTCTCTTCCAGTTGCTTTAATCTGGTTAGTTGTTTTTATGATTTCTAAATATTTAGAATCAAAAAATAAAAAATAGACAAAAGCGAAAATTTTAGTTCAAACATTTCCCACAATCATCTTAAAAGAATTAACAAAAATAGCTGAGTTGAATTACTAACTCAGCTATTTTTACTCTTCACTACTTCAAGTAATAATTTTGCTTTTAAGCATTCCAAATGACAACTATTTTCGTACCCTCCGACAAGTTATTGTTGTCATCAGAAGTGTGAATTAAATCTCCATTTTCAGCATCATCAGAAGCTAATTGCTTTTTGATAATTTTAAATATACCACCATAACCAAATTGTCTTTTACGATACAAACCGTTATATAAAACATCAACCACTTGTTTCTTTTCGATATCTGATTTGATAGGTTTCGTTGGATATTTCGCTGTTTCAAGAATAGCTCCTTTTAAGCCTTTGCCTTTTTCTTTCACTTAACGAATATCAACCGGCGGGATATAATCCACTTTAAGCGATTGAGACCACATATCCCCCACTCTTCTTGTGAAATATAGTTTTTTTTGAATTAAAGTAACTAGATTTAACCATTAGCAAAACATGGATATGAGGAAGATAAGTATTCTCCTTTTCGTTATGCTTTACCTCAACAGAACAAAGATACCCAATGCACCTTAGCTCGCTTCAAAAGTCTATCAAAGGATTTTGTCAAGGACGTTAATGTTAAAAATCGTCCTTTTGGTTCTTTTCTAATTGCTTCATCGACAATTCTTGAAGTTTGGTAAGCGTATTTCATGGAGCGTCTCCAGTTGCACATTGGGTAAAGTTTAACTTAATATTCTTTAAAAACTATTTTTTATCGGTTGAAGTAACTTCCTCCTTTGGAGCATTTTCCGAAATGTCTCCTCCCTTAACTTCTGGGAAGTTTTGGGCAATAGCTTGTGGAATACCTTCGCTATTAGGAACAAGCTCTTCTTGTGGAATATGATTTTTGCTGACATCAATCGTTTGGAGGCTTTGGTTAGTCTCTGACAATTTCAAAGTTTCAATCGTATTGTTTGAAGCATTCAGGTTTTCAAGAGCCTTATAATGATTGATTCCTTCCAAGTTTGTCAGTTGATTGCCAGAAACATTTAGAGTTTCAACAGAAGTCTGCTCACCGTCAATTTCTAAAGTTTCAATATGATTTCTTTCCACAGAGAGAGTCTTCAGCTTCTCTGCTTCTTCCACTCCCTTAAGATTGGTCAACTGGTTCTCAGTCAAATTCAATTCACGCAGGCTTGGATTGTTTTTTAAGAATTCAAGATTAGAAACCTTACTATTGGTTACTGTCAGTTCTTCCAATTTCTCTGCCTTCAAGGTTGACAAGTCAAGTTTTTCATTGTAGGACAGGAACAAACGATTAAGTTTGTCTTTGTTAGAAAGCGCAGAAATATCTGAAAGGTTGTTGTGTTCCAAACTTACAGCTGTCAAATTGGTCAGATGGGAAATCGGTGTCAAGTCAGAAATGCGGTTATAGTCCAAATTCAAGGATTCTAGCTTGCTTAACTGACTTAGAGGGCTGAGGTCTGTCAAATTATTCCCAGCCGCTGCAACAACTTTCAAATGGGTAAAGTCTTTCAAGAAGGACAGGTCTGTAATCTCATTTTGAGAAATATCAATGCCTTCCAACTGCGGCAACTCTTTTAGGAAGGTAAAGTCCTTAATACCTGTCTGCGTCATCCAGATCTGTTTCAAGTTCTTAAACTGCAAAACCGGTCTAACATCATCAATCTTTGTAAAACCAATACCCAAGACTTCAAGATTTGGCATCAAATCCAAGTTCTTGCGTTTCAAAGGATCTGTACGCTGACCAATATTGAGGTATTTAACCGTCAACAACCATTCTTTCATCCGTTCAGGGTCAGTTTCTGTCGAAGGAAATGGTTGATCTGCTGTTGCATGAAGAATATCTTCGATAATTTCGTCATCAAAACCTAATGATTTTAAGGTAGCCATACCAATTTTATCATGGGCATGCGGGTCTTGATGAGGATCGTCAAGCGGCTTGCCAATCTCAACCTTATCAATCAAAATCGCATGGGAATGGTCACCGTGGGGGTAGACAAAAACTGGTCCATCTTCGGTGTCTGCCACTTTGATACTGTCCGCTGAAAGGCCCAAAATATGAGCCAAATATTCTTTCTTTGACTGAATTTGCTTGGCAGTTTCATCTTCTTGAGGTTTTTGAGGGCTAACAGGTGGTAAATCTTTCTCTGTCACAGTTCCCAAGACCTGATATTCTTTCCGAGCTACTTCAAGGTAGACTTGAGGAATATGGCTTTCCCATTTACTAGCCACCAAATGACTATAAGGAATCAGGTGGGTGTGACCATGATGGTCTACCAGCAGACCTAAACTTGTCTGACCTTGAACGCCACTACCATTAAATTGAAAACCGTCACTGGTTGGATAATCGACACCTGGGAATCTCTTCTTAACAGATGGTACCGATGGTATCTGACTACCGTTTGACTGATTTTTTTTAGAACTTGGAGCCAAAGGCTGTTCTGTCGCCCCACTATTGGGATAACCTATAGGTCTTGGACTGGTCTTAGGAAGATCTATTCCTGAAAGGTCTTTTTTCCAGATATAGTGGAAATGATCCCCGTGTCGAACTGTATAGCCATTTTCATCTTCGGCAATAATATCCTTCGGGTCAAAAACATAGCCATCATCTAGTGTCACACCAGAAGAAATCTTCTCACCAGTTTTTTGTGTGCTGTCGCTAGTACTGCTGCCAGATTGGTTAGGAATTAAGTAAGCCCATTTGCTATTCTTTAAATCCTTATAGAAAATAAAGTGAGAATGTCCGTCATGGTCAATGATAAGTCCGTCATCCGTTTTGCTGATAATTTGCGACTCTTTTTCAAATAAGAATCCATCATCTGTTGGAAAATCAATGCCTGCAACCCCATTGGTATCCACTCTCTTTTGATTTTTTGTTAATTTTTTAGCGTATTTCAGAGAGATAATATTGGCATCTTTTTCTTTCGGGTAATAATGGTAATGGTCATTAACAGAAATAATGTAACCTCGCTCAACCTTATAAAGAATATCTCCTTTTTTAAAGGTATAGGACTTATCTGGGAGGGTCTCTTTCAGGAACATTGCCCTATAAGGAACTTGTCCTTGAACAAAATAGGAATCCCCTCCTTGGAGTCGCAGATAGCCTTCCTTTTCAATGGCAGTTACGACAACAAGCTCTTCTTCCGAAACCTTATCAGTTTTTGAAACCTGCTTTTCCATTTTATATGACTGGTTAGTGGTTTGTTTTTGTTCGATATGACAAGCCGTCAAAACAAGTTGACAAGACAGCGTAATTCCTACCAAATACATAATATGATTGTTTTTCTTCACAACTTCTCCTTTCGTTAACTGGTTATTGTTTAACTAGTTAAGTTTAAACTTATTAACTATTTTTGTCAATATCATTCTAAAAATTATTTCCACTTATATCACTATTTGCCTCTTGTTGGGCTAAAAGCTTAGCCGCCTTTTTCTTTTTCCGTCCCTGCCGAAAAAAATCTTTCATAAGGCTCGTACATTCTTCGGCAAGAACACCTGTCTCCACCTCTACGCGGTGATTGAGGCGTTCATCTGTCAAGATATGGTAGAGACTTCCTGCTCCACCAAATTTTTGGTTGGTCGCACCATAAATGACCCGAGGAATGCGCGCCAGCCCAATCGCTCCACTGCACATGACACAGGGCTCAATGGTCACAAAAAGCGTACTGTCTAGCAAGCGCCAGTTGCCTTCCGTCACATTGGCTTCATTGATTGCCATGATTTCTGCGTGCATGATTGCTTGATTGAGCTCCTCACGCGCATTGTGCCCACGACCAATGATGACACCATCCTTGACGATGATACAACCAATAGGAATCTCTTCCTTGACCAGCGACTTTTCAGCCTCATTCAAGGCCTCACGCATATAAAACTCTTTTTCTTCTTGTGTAAATTTCATGACAATAGTATATCACAATCAAAACCATCAGTGTGAACTGGTGTTTTGTTCTGCAACTATAAAACCAAAAAACCACCCAATTGGCCTCCTCTCGTACCACTTTCCCAAGCTAGTGCTAAAGCACTGTCCTTTAATTATCTCTTGTTATTAGATTCTCCAGTAAATGAATCTCCCGTCTCAAACAAAGGGAGCTGATCTGCTCCCCTGTCTTCTTGTAATTGATGATGGTCCCTTTTAGCTCATATAGATTGCGAATAATTTTGCCGATACTAGCTTTGTATCTGCCATAGATAATTTGGCCGATATTTGGGAGCGAAAGCAATATGGTGCTTACAATTCCATGTGGTATGTGATAAACGTTGATTATCCTCTTTCACGAGAGAACTCCTTGATGATTTTGATGAGTGCTCGGGAAACCATTTTTATCTTATCTTCTTTGGAGGTGTTTTTTGATACCACGCTGGAAGCTCTATGGAATCACTAGCATAGCTAGGAAGAGACGGAAAACAAAAAGGCCAGCATAAAGCTGGACTATCCTATCATTCCTTTCCCCACGTAACTTCCCAAATATACAATCCTTTGTGCTTTGTTTTAACATAAAGCTTGTCCAAAGTAGAAAATGGCAATTCTCCCGTCTGATTGTTTTCGACTGGAGCCATAACAATCTCACCTTTGTGCACACCAAAAGCATCCGAAGTGGCTGTCATTAAAATTGCAGATTTTACTTTATAACCTGACGGTTTTGGTAAAGAAGCTACCTCTCCGCGCCTAATTGTTACACCTCCGATTGACATACTTCCAACTTCATCCAGCTGTCCTTTAAAAATTTTTTCACCATTTTCAGCAATATATCTAACATGGACATCATACTCAGTTGGATTTTCAGCATATAAATCTTTTTCCCAGACGAGTTCAACAAAGAACTGGTTTGCACCAGTATGGCTTGCCAATGGTTCAAATTGTTCGTAGGTAATTTGTGTCGTATCTGGAATAGAATATGGAAGTTTTCTCACTTTCTCAATTTCCCCATTGCTTGCAGTTTTTGCTGTCCACAATGTCACTGATTTCACTTTGTAGCCTAGTACTTGGTACAAGTAAAATGGGGATTCGCTTGAAACCAACATTGAGCTTTGGTTTTTCTCGTTTGTAAATCCATTAAACGGAGTTGTCCCATCAGTTGTTTTGTATTCAACTGTCACACCAAAAACTTTTTCTGGTTGAGCTGGGTAAACTGATTTCTCAACTTCTGCTGGTTTTACTGGTTTCTCAGCGTCCACCTTTTTATTGCTCAAAGCCATAAATGCAACACCTTCTTGTGCCCAACCACGAGTTGCCAAAACAGCATACTCATTAGCATCTTTGGTATAAAGGTGCTTTTTGAGACCACGGTTATACAAGCGGTAAACAGGCGTTTCCCCAAATGAACGGAAGGCTACACCTTCTTGTGCCCAACCACGAGTTGCCAAAACAGCATACTCATTAGCATCTTTGGTATAAAGGTGTACTTTGAGGCCACGGTTATACAAGCGGTAAACAGGCTCACCTTGCTGATCTTCAGTATTCCAAGCGACACCTTCTTGCGACCAACCACGAGTTGCCAAAACAGCGTATTCGTTTGTATCTTTGGTATAAAGATGCACTTTAAGTCCTTTATTATATAGACGATAGAGCGGTGTGTCTGCCTGAGCTGTTACCCCTAGCATACTAGCAAATAGCATCGCACCCAATGCTAATATTAGTTTATTTTTTTTCATATTAAACCCCTTTCGTTTTTATTATAACGAATATTTCCTATAAAACAACCTTTATAATTTAGCAATAACCGGCCGTTCACAATTGTTTTTATGAATCAAATTTGTTTATTATGGTTTTTATAACTTATTTACGAACCTATTTTTATTGAACACTTTATCCAATTCTGTATTTTTCTTATAAAAGAAACATCTTTCTAGGTAAATGTTCATATTTTGATTTTTTTAAAAAATAAGAGAGAGGCAAGCCTCTCTCATGTTATTTTGATATACACTGCTTATTTTACCACAATGTTAACCAATTTATTCGGTACTGCGATAATCTTGACAATATCTTTCCCATTAATTTCAGATTTGATCTTGTCGTTTGCCAGAGCCACAGTTTCTAACTCTTCCGTGCTCAAATCTTTGACTACAGTCAATTTAGCTTTTACCTTGCCCTTGATTTGGACAACGATTTCCACTTCGCTTTCTACCAGCTTGCTTTCGTCATATGTTGGCCATGCGACATAGCTAATTGACTGGCCTGTATTTGCAAGGCCCTGCCAGAGTTCTTCTGCCAAGTGTGGTGCAAATGGGGCAATCAATTGGACAAAGCCTTTGGCGTATTCGACGTAGAGCTTATCCTCCTTGTTGGCTGCATTGACAAAAATCATGAGCTGGGCGATAGCCGTGTTGAATTTCAGGTCTTCGATATGCTCTGTCACCGTCTTCACAGTTTCATTGTAGACTTTATCAAGCGCTCCGCTATTTTCCGCCACAATCTCTTTAGTCGTCAAGAGGCGATAAACACGGTCAAGGAACTTACGGCTACCTTCAAGGCCTTCTTCTGACCAGGCGATTGACGCATCAAGTGGGCCCATGAACATTTCGTAAACACGAAGGGTGTCGGCACCGTACTGCTCAACCACATCGTCAGGGTTGACAACGTTTTTGAGGGATTTAGACATTTTGGCTGGCGCTTGTTCAAGCTCTTCACCAGTTTCGATGTTGAAGAATGAACCGTCGCGTTTTTCAACCTTATCAGTAGCCACGAGGGCTCCTCGGCTATCACGGTAACTTGTTCCCAAAATCATCCCTTGGTTAAAGAGTTTTTGGAATGGCTCCTTAGTAGGCACTACACCGATGTCATAAAGGAACTTATGCCAGAAACGAGCATAAAGCAAATGAAGGACCGCGTGCTCAGCACCACCGATGTAGATATCTACTGGCAACCAAGCTTTAAGAAGCTCCTCGTCTGCCAATTTCTCATCATTGTGTGGATCAATATAGCGGAGGTAATACCAGCTTGAACCAGCCCACTGTGGCATAGTGTTGGTCTCACGGCGACCTTTAACACCATCTTCACGCACCACTTCCAACCAGTCTGTCAGGTTGGCAAGCGGTGACTCACCTGTACCTGAAGGGCGGATGTCTTTTGTTACTGGCAATACCAGAGGTAGCTCATTTTCTAGTACTGCTGTAGATGTCCCGTCTTCCCAGTGGATGATTGGAATTGGCTCACCCCAATAACGTTGACGGCTGAAGAGCCAGTCACGGAGACGATAGGAAATTTTCTCCTGACCGAGACCATTTTCTTCCAACCAAGCCACCATTTTAGCAATAGCTTCTTCCTTGTTAAGACCGTCTAGGAAATCAGAGTTGATGTGGGAACCATCTTCTGTGTAAGGCGCTTCTTCTACATTGCCACCTTCCAAAACTGGAATGATGTCTAAGCCAAACTGTTTGGCAAAGTCCCAGTCACGCTCATCGTGGGCAGGAACCGCCATGATAGCACCTGTTCCGTAACTTGCCAACACATAGTCCGCAATCCAGATTGGAATTTCACGACCATTGACTGGGTTAATCGCGTAGGCACCTGTCCAAACACCTGTCTTGTCTTTGGCAAGGTCTGTACGGGCCAAATCTGATTTAAGAGAAGCTTGGCGTTTGTACTCTGCCACAGCTTCTGCCTGCTCAGGCGATGTAATGCTATCAACCAAGTCATGCTCAGGGGCAAGGACAGCGTAGGTCGCACCAAATAGGGTATCTGGACGAGTTGTGAAAACAGTGAAGTCCTTATCTGTGTCCTTGATCTTGAAGGTCACATGAGCACCAGTTGATTTACCAATCCAGTTGCGCTGCATATCCTTGATTGATTCTGGCCAGTCTACTTCTTCCAAATCTTCCAGCAAACGTTCTGCGTAGGCTGTGATTTTCAACATCCATTGGCGCATTGGTTTGCGGACAACTGGGTAGCCACCACGTTCAGATGTTCCGTCAGGAAGGACCTCTTCGTTGGCGATAGCTGTTCCCAATTCCTCTACCCAGTTGACAGGTACTTCAGCTTCATAAGCCAGGCCTTTTTCATAAAGTTTTGTGAAGATCCATTGTGTCCATTTATAGTAGTTTGGATCAGTTGTGTTAACTTCGCGGTCCCAGTCATAAGAAAAGCCAAGGGCGTTAATTTGACGCTTAAAGTTAGCAATGTTTTCTGCTGTAAATTCTGCTGGGTCATTACCAGTGTCCATAGCGTACTGCTCTGCAGGGAGGCCGAAGGCATCCCATCCCATCGGGTGAAGGACGTTGTAGCCTTGGGCACGCTTGTAACGACTGAGAATATCTGTCGCAGTATAACCCTCTGGGTGACCAACGTGAAGGCCTGCACCAGATGGATAAGGGAACATGTCTAGCGCATAAAAGTTTGGCTTTTCTGCATCTGTTCCTGTTTTAAATGTGTGATTGTCAGCCCAGAATTTCTGCCATTTGGGCTCAATTTCTTTGTGATTAAAATTTGCCATTTTATGATTCTCCAAAAAATATCGTTCTTTTTATTATATCATGAATAAGACTAATAAAAAAGCTGAAAATTCAAGCAATAATCAGCTTTAGCGAAATTTTTCTTGACAAGAAGGTCAACTTCCTCTATACTATTTCCAAATGACATACTGCTTTAATCATGTCCCGTGAGGCATATAAGCGCTCAAAAAGGTTTCCTAGGGGAAAACCGCTTATTTTTGTACGTTTATAGGAGCCTGGGACAAAAGTCTCAGGCTCTTTTCTTTACCCGCTTGATTGGCGTATGACATTACTATTTAGGTCACTTTGTGACTTCTGCCCATATTTTAATAAAGCTGGCCTGTGAGCCATCATTAAAAGGAGAAGATGAATGTCATCACTACAACTTGATAAAAACAACTGGCGGGCGCTAGTTGCTGCTATTGTCGCGTCTGGAACAGACGACTTGAATGTTATGTTTCTAGCCTTTTCCATGTCAACCATTATCACCGACCTTAATATTTCAGCGGCCCAAGCTGGCTGGATTGGAACCATTACCAACTTGGGCATGTTAGTCGGCGGGCCCCTCTTTGGACTCTTGGCTGATCGCTACAATAAATTCAAGATTTTCAAACTAACCATTATCATCTTCTCGGTTGCTACAGGATTGATTTTCTTCACTCAAAACCTGCCTTATCTCTACCTCATGCGCTTTATCGCTGGTATCGGAGTTGGTGGCGAATACGGTGTTGCCATTGCCATTATGGCAGGCATTGTCCCTGCGAGCAAAATGGGACGCTTATCATCACTCAACGGTATTGCCGGTCAAGTGGGCTCTATCTCCTCTGCACTTCTTGCAGGCTGGTTAGCTCCTGCCCTCGGCTGGAAGGGGCTCTTCCTCTTTGGGCTCTTGCCAATCCTCCTGGTCATCTGGATGCAGTTAACCATTGATGTTCAAAATATCTTAGACAATGGGCAAACAGCCGCTGAGAAAAAAGCTCCCATCAATATCCATGAACTCTTCAAAACACCTGCCCTGACTGCTCAAACCCTAGCTCTTATGGTCATGACAACTGTACAAATCGCAGGCTACTTCGGAATGATGAACTGGCTGCCAACCATTATCCAAACTAGCCTCAACATCTCTGTGAAAAATTCTTCACTATGGATGATTGCGACCATTCTTGGAATGTGTGTCGGCATGCTGGTCTTCGGTCAACTTTTGGATAAATTTGGACCGCGAATCGTCTATGGTGGCTTCTTGCTCGCTTCCGCAGTCTGCGTCTACCTCTTCCAATTTGCCAACTCTATGACAGCTATGCTGATTGGTGGCGCAATCGTCGGTTTCTTCGTCAATGGGATGTTTGCAGGATACGGTGCCATGATTACCCGCCTCTATCCACATCACATTCGCTCCACAGCCAATAATGTCATCCTCAACGTCGGCCGCGCAGTCGGAGGCTTCTCATCTGTTATCATCGGCATGATTCTTGATGCTTCAAGTGTCTCCATGGTCATGATGTTCCTCGCCAGCCTTTACCTCATCAGCTTCCTTGCCTTGATGAGTATCAGCAATCTCAAGCAAGAAAAATACCTGACACAAACAGCTTAAGAAAGTAAATCCCCACCAAGTTTTATTTTGGTGGGCTATTTCTTATTTTTCCAAGCAATGTTGCAATTCCGCCATTACCTTACAACCATCCTCCAAGCCTCTGTCATAGATTTCTTGGAATTTTTTTGGATCCTTTTCCAGACGGCCGATTTTCAAGGCTTCTTGCGGACGAATGGCAAAGAGTGCTCCTGCTTTTTCCAGTTCCAACACACGCTCAACAGACTGATTGTAACGTAAGGAAACCACCTTAACAAAGTTTGGATATTTTCGGTAGAGCAATATTTGTAGGTCCGTCCACTAGAGGCTTTCTTCCGATAGTCCCTGGGCTGGGTTAAAACAACAATTAACTTGTCGAAGCCCAGACTACGGACAAATTCAACAGGAATGCTATCTGACAAGCCACCGTCCAAACACTGTTTCCCCTGCCACTCTACCATTTTTGACACCACTGGTAAGGCTGAACTGGCTCAAAATGGCTCCATTTGCTCAAAAACATTATCAATCTGAAAATACTCTGGCTGACCTGATGACATTTCTGTCGCCACCACGTAAAACTCTCCCCCCCGATTCTTCAAAAGCTTTTTCATCAAAGATGTCTAGTTTCATGGGAATTTCATAGTAGGTAAAGTCTTTGTTGACTATATTTCCCGTTTTCAACCACGCACGAAAACCCATGTAATTTGGATAGGAAATATACTTCTTGTTGTAACGAAGTGCTCGCCCACGCTGGCCCGATACATAGTTGACACCCAAAAGGGCTCCTGCCGAAACGCCAATCACACCGTCAACCTTGATTCCCGCATCCAAAACGCCAGCTGTATACAAACCACGCATACCGCCACCTTCTAAGATCAATCCAACTGTCATGACTTTTCCCCTTTTCTTTTAGTGACCATTATAGCAAAAACAAAAGAAAGACTCTGATTTTTGCTACAAGAAAAAGCTAGACTTTCGTCTAACTTAATCTGCATTTTCTTCTTGTTTGACTTGTTGAATGTATTTGTAAATAGAAACTTCTGACATCCGGAAGGCTTCTGCTGTCTTAGAAACGGCATCTTTAAAATCAAAGAACCCTTTCTGATAGAGAGAGCGGACAATCGCAATTTTTTCCGTGCGTGTCATGCGGTGTTTGGTCAAGTCCTTACCTTGTGTTTCACGGATAATAATATCCTCAATCAACTGATCCGCTGTTTCATAGAAATTCTCAATTGCAGAGAAACCACCTTGTTGATGCGGTTCATCGGTAATTTGGAGAGATTCTTTCAAGCTAACTAGGGTGCTTTCAAATAGATTTTTTAGAGCAAGCAATTTTGTCTTGTCAACATTGATACAGATAGCACCAATCAACTGGCCTTGGTCTTTAATAAAATAACTTGATGAATACATTTCTTTCCCGGCAATTGATCTTGTACGGTAATTGACAACGTAATCCTCCTCCAAGTAAACCTTTGATTGCAAGATTTCCAAAATCAAATCGGTAGCTGGGGCGCCAACTTTACGACCTGATAAATTATTTTTTATATATACCAAAGAATGGTCAAGGCCATCAGTAAAATCTTGTAATACAATCTCTGTCTCTCTCCCCATGACTTGAGCTAAGAAGTCAATCAGAGGTGGGTAGGGATTAAGTCTTGCGTCCATTTTTTCCTCATCTTTCTACGTGTTATATATAATATATTAACTACGATCTTTCTTCACTTCATTTTAGCACATTTCTATTAAAACTCAATATTTTTATGCAATAATTTGTATGATAAATATCATTTTTCTACAATTTATACTATTTTGTTTTATATTATTAAATTATATAGACCAAAGCCTTTTTTCCATGTTTTGTTGGAAAAATATTCTCTCATTATCCTAATCTTTAACAGGTACAAAAGAAGAGGAAGGACAAGCTATCCAACCTCTATTATCTATCAATACATTACCAAATAATAACACGGTCTTCTGCTGAGCGCCACATGCCATCGCCTTCTTTCACCTCAAAGGTCTCAATGAAGTCATCAAAGTTTGGCAACTGCACATTAGTACGGAGTTTTCCTGGTGCATGAACGTCAACCGAAATCAAAAGTTGCAAGTATTCCTCACGCGCCTTCATCCGCCAAATGCGAGCAAAGTTCGTAAAGTATTCTTCCGCAGAAAAATCTGCATCCTTCTTAGCCGCTTCAAGGGCTGCTGCCAGACCGCCCAAATCTGCCACGTTTTCAGACACGGTCAACTTACCATTGACCTTTCCACCTGCGTAGTCAATCCCGTCAAACTGGGCAACAACCTTGTCTGTCCGCTCTTGGAAGGCAGCATAATCCTCATCTGTCCACCAGTTATTGAGACTACCGTGTTCGTCAAAGGAAGCACCATTTGTATCAAAAGCGTGGGAAATTTCGTGGGCGATAACCGCACCAATTCCGCCATAGTTAGCTGATGATGACTGCTCAAGTGAGTAGAAAGGCGCCTGCAAAATAGCGGCTGGAAAGACGATTTGGTTCTTCTGTGGTGAGTAGTAGGCGTTGACCATGTGAGCAGGCATCCCCCATTCTGTCATATCAACAGGCTGGTTCCACTTACTCCATGAATGAGCAATCGATACCTTGGCCAAATTTTGCGCATTTTCAACCAGGCTAAGATGTTCATCGATTATTTTCTTAGCATAGGTGTCAGGCAATTTTTCTGGGTAACCGATATGTGGTGTGATGACATTCAGCTTGGTAATAGCCTTGTCACGCGTCTCTGGTTTGAGCCAGTCATTTTTAGTCAAGCGATCCTTGTAAACTTGGATCATGGTAGCCACCTTGGCCTCCACATCTGCCTTAGCTTCTGGGGAGAATTTTTCAGCCGCATACCAGAGCCCCAAGGCTTGATTGTAAGGACCTTGTGCTAAATAATAAGCTGCTTTCTTCTTATCCATAGCTTGCGGCGTTCCTGACAAGGCACGACCATAAGCTCCTGAAAGCACACGGATGTCATCCGTCAAATAGCTATTGAATCCTGTTGCGGCGCTATGAACCAAGAAAGCCTTGAGCAAAGGCCAGTTCTTTTCAGAGTAGAATTCCGCCGCAAAGTCTGTCCAAAAGCGCTCTTCTGGTACGATAACCTTATCTGGTAGCGTCCCTAAAATCTGAGTGAAGATAGCATCCAATGGCAACTCTGGGGCGAGCTTGGTAAAGTCTGCCCAGTCGTATGGGTGGTAGAGTTTGACATACTCTGAAGACTCTTCGCTAGAAAGGACGTATTGGGCAAGTTTGGCATCCAATTCCAAAATCTTGTCCAGCATATCCTTGATTTCTTCTGCTGTAAAGCCAAATTTTGGAAGCAATTCTTCCTCACAAGCACGCCATTTGGCAAGAAGCTCTTTCCCCTTTTCATGACCTTCTTCGTAGTAGGTCGTATCTGGCAAAATGGTATTTGGAGCGTAAGCCCAGAGGACATTGAGTTGGGCATTCATAAAGTCTGGTGCTACACCAAATGGCAGATAATTAGGCTTGCCTTTCATTTCATATTCAGCAATTTTCTCTGCAAATGTAGCAAAGGAGGGCAATTCTTTGTATTCTTCAATCAAAGGAAGGACAGGTGTCACTCCCACTTCTTCACGCTTGTTAAAATCCGCCACTTGCTTATGAAACTTGACAAAGTTTTGCAAAATCGCGTCTTCTGGTAAATCCTTGCCTGCCAACCAGTCATCCGTTTTAGCAATCATCAAGTCTTCAATTTCGTCCGCCAAGTCTGAAAACCCACCCGTGCGTGGTTTGTCATCAGGAATGACAGCTGTTTTTTCCCATTCGCCATTGATGGCATCATAAAAATCATCTTGTAAACGTACCATTTCGTTTCCTCCCTTTTCTTTCCCCTCTATCTTAGCAAAAAGCCACTGGATTTGCATTTCCCAACTAGCTTTTCACTCTATTTTTCAGGAAAATGCTGGCGCAGAAAACCAAGAGACTAACCGTTGCACACGTTCCCGACATAGTCAGGTCCAAGCTCTGTCCAAGCAAAAAACCAAGGCTAGTTGTTGCCAAACCAATCGCCTGCCCTAAGACCAAAAACTGACCAAAATGGCGCGACCACGGGAGAGCGATCATAGCAGGAGCTACCAGAAACACAATAACTGTCATTGAACCCACCGCATCAAAGGCCAAAACGGTCGTTAGAGATACCAAAAGAAGCGTCGTCAAGCGCAATCTTGTCGTCGCCAAGCCTGCCAACTTAGCCTGTCTTTTATCAAAGAGATAGAGTTTGAGAGGCTGATAAAAAAGCAGGAAGAAAGCAAGATTGATGAGTAGGGTGACGCTTGACTTGACCGCCGCTACTGGTAAGGAAAGAACCAGCAAATCCATGCGATGAAGCGGAGCAAAGATGACTTCTCCCATGAGCACCATATCCACATCCAAGTGTACATTTCGCGCAAAAAGGGAAATCAAAATGACCGCAAGAGCAAAAAAGAAGGAAAAAACCAAACCCGTCGCCGCATCATGGTGGACCTTCTGACTATGTAGAAAGTCAATGGACAAGACAGATAGAACACCAAAAACAGTAGCCCCTAACACCAACAGTGGCGAATCCAAGCTATTGCTGATGAAAAATCCCAAGACGATTCCCAAGAGAACCGAGTGAGAAAGAGCATCTGCAAGCATGGATTGATTTTGTAAAACCAGCAGAGAACCAATCAAACCACAGGAAGCCGATACCAAAACTAAAATCAACAAAACCTCAAACACGGACATTCTCCTTTCTTATATAGGTCACATAGAGAAAGCTCGCTAAAGTTGTCATTGTCATACAGATAATAATGCTCGGTCCCGTAGACAAGCCAGAAACAGCAGAGCTGACCCATGTTCCCAAAAATGCCGAAGTCACGGCAGACAGGACAGATAAGAACAAAACCTGACTATAATTTTTCCCCAAGAGAAGACCGAAAACAGCTGGTGCAATCAAGAAAGAACTCATCAAAACAGCTCCCACAACCTTAAGCCCAACCGAAATCAAACAAATCATGAGAAACATGGTTAACTGCTTGAGAACTGTCACCTTAACACCTAAAAGAGAAGCAACATTCGCATCAAATAAATACAGTTTGAAGGCTTGGTAGTAGCGAAAGAAGAGAACCAAGCAAACCAATGCCACCAGACAAATCAAGAAAATATCATCCAGTTGGATAAAGGCTGCTTGACCAAAAAGATAGGTCGCAAGACCTGCCTGAGAAGCATTAGAATACTGGGCATTCCCTTGAATATAATTTTTCAACACCATGCCCAAACCAAAAAAGGAAGATGAGACAAAGGCAAGAATATTGATTAGACTGTGCTGACTATTCTTGTGTAGCCACTGGACCAGACCATAAGAAACATAACCTGAAAACATGGCCCCCAGCATCAGTAAAAATGGACTCCGTGACTGGAAAAGAATGAACGAAAAAATCACACCTGGATAGGCAGCGTGTCCCAGACTGTCCCCTATCATACTTTGCTTGGTCAAAACACTAATGGTCCCTACCATGCTGGAAGCAAGGGCAAGAAGACAGGTGCCTAAAGCTACTGTCCAAAAAGAGTATTCTGTTAGAAGAGAAAACATGTCATCACTTCCCTTCTTTTGTCAAAAAGAACTTATCCACTACGCCATAGGTCGTCTGATAATTCTCCGTCGTCAATACTTTTTCCACCGGACCACTAGCTAGAACTGTACGGTTGAGCCAGACAAGATAATCAAAATAATCCGCAACTGTCGTCAAATCATGGTGAATGACAATGGAGGTCTTGCCTTCCGCTTGAAATTCCTTGAGTGTATCCATGATAATGGTCTCTGTCAGCTGATCGATTCCTGCTAAGGGCTCATCCATGAGATAGATTTGTGCCTCTTGCGCCAAAGCACGTGCAATGAAAACACGCTGGCGTTGACCACCAGACAATTGATCAATCTGACGATGGCGTAAGTCTTGTAAATTCATCCGTTCCAAGGCTACCTCAACGATTTCACGATCTTTTTTCCCTGGGCGTTTCAGCCAGTTATTAATATGGGCATAGCGTCCCATGAGAACAATTTCAAAAACAGTAGCAGGAAACTGCCAATTGACCTGACTGGCTTGAGGAATATAGGCCAATTCTTTCTGAATGAGCTGGGCAATTTGTTCAGACTGCCCTAGGAGAGAAACCTTCCCTTTCACCTGACCTTCCAAGCCCAAAATAGCCTTCATGAGACTAGATTTTCCTGCGCCATTCGGTCCCACAATGGCTGTCCGACTTCCTTGCGGAATGATCAAGTTTACATTTTCCAAAGCCGAAACTGCGCCATAAGTCAAACTGACCTCTTGCATTTCGAGTACTGTTTTCATCTTGTCCTACTTTCCCCTAAAAGGAAGGTTGAGAACTCTATCTCAGCCTGACCTTTTATGCTTTATGTTTATTTTAATGATGCTACGATGAGATTTACATTGTGTTTGTACATATCAATGTAAGTATCTCCATCTTCACCTTCTGGTGCCAATGAATCTGAGAAAAGTTCCTTGCCTTCACCAGTCACTACTTCAACTTTTCCACCCTTAGCTGCAACAGCTTCTTTCAATTTTTCCATGCGCTCAGGATTTGTTGTTGACTCTGTAAAGATTGCTTTCACCTTGTGGTCAATGATCAAGTTAACGGTGTCAATCATATCACTGTTAGCAACTTCTGAGTCCGTACTTACACCTTGAGGTGCATAGAGGGTGAAGTCATAGCTCGCCGCAAAATAGTTAAAGGCATCGTGTGGTGTTACCAAGTAGCGGCTATTTGCTGGAATGACGCTGAGTTCTTTACTTACCCACGCATCCAACTCATCCAATTGTGCCAAGTAAGATTTTTCATTTTCTTTAATCTTTTCAGCCTTGGCTGGGACCAATTCTTGCAACTGAGCAGAAGCAACTTTTACCGCTGACTGGTACAAGCTGATATCAAACCAGAAGTGTGGGTCAGTGATTTTTTCACCGTCTTCTTCCATGGTATTTATCTTTTCTTTAGGGAAATTTTTGGTTACAGCTACACCAGTTTGTTCTAACGCATCGACCATTTTCCCTTCAAAATGCAGGCCATGATAGAGAACCAAGTCCGCATTTTTCAACTTGTCTAAGTCGCTAGATTTAGCAACGTAGAGGTGTGGGTCTTCCCCAGCAGGGATAATCAATTCCCGTTTGACATCATCACCAGCTAGCTGATACACCATATCATACAGGAAAGATGTCGTCACAGTCACAGTCGGTTTTTCATTGGATTTTTTCTGGCTCGCTGTTGATTGACAAGCCAACAAAATACAACAGGATAATAGCGCAAGTACGCTCGCAAATATTTTCTTCAACATAGAAACTCCTTTTTATGTTATATATATTATTTTATTAGGTTTACCTAATTTTCTTAATAATATATATTAAAAAACACCATCTGTCAACCTTTTATATTATTTTTTGGTATAATAACTAAGAAAGAGAGCGAAACATGACACCAAATAAAGAAGATTACTTGAAATGTATTTATGAATTAGGGCAGATTGGTCAGAAAATGACCAATAAAAAAATCGCAGAAACTATGCAATTTTCTGCGCCAGCCGTTTCCGAAATGATGAAAAAGCTCTTAGCGGAGGGCTTAGTCCAAAAAGATAGCAAAATTGGTTATCGCTTAGAGGAACGAGGACAAAAGATGGTTGCTGACCTCTACCGCAAGCACCGCCTCATCGAAGTTTTCTTGCTCAATCAGTTGGGTTATTCTGCCGAAGAAGTCCACGAAGAAGCGGAGGTTTTGGAACATACCATTTCTGATTTATTTGTGGAACGCCTGGATGCTGTACTTGGTTTTCCTGAAATCTGTCCTCACGGGGGAACGATTCCTAGACAGGGACAACCTTTGGTAGAACGCTATGCAACCAGATTATCCACCATTACGCAGGTCGGACACTACCGTCTGGTCCGCGTCAAGGATTTTTACCAACTCCTGCAATATCTCGAACAACACGAACTGGCTATCGGAGACCAACTGGAAATCCTTGAAATTGACATGGACTTCAGCCAAACCGTGACAGTTGCCTACAAGGACAAGCAACTAACTATCCCTATGAGCATTGCCCAAGTATTGTATGTAGAAGAAGAAAAAAACTGAGAAAAATCTCAGTTTTTTGGTTTGTTATGACTAAATAGATTATTTTAAAAAGCTAATTAAAAATGGAAGTAAATTCCAAAAAGCATGATAAACAATTGGATAATAAATACACTTCGTCTTTCTAAAGTACACAGCGAGTACTATCCCTGGCCCCAAATAAAAAATAGAACTACCGATGCTACAATATCTAAATAGTATTTTTGAAAAGGTTTAAACATTTCCATAGTGTACAGACCGGCACTATCTACCAAAAACTTGAATCGATTAGATGAGTTTCACTAGAAATTGCTTGAAGTTGTTTATCATTTAAAAAAGGCAATAAAACAAAGAATAATCAGAAAATTCTGCAAACTAGGATGCGCAACATAAGTAAAAATGTTATGTTTATTACTCAACTTTTAAAGAAATAATGATTTCATCCTTCAAAAAAGCAACGAATCCGTCGCTTTTTGTCTGACTTAAAGTAAGAGCTTCCTCAGTTTTGGGGTTTGTTACGGATTTTTAGTATCCAAAATAATAGTGACAGGTCCATCATTGACTAGGGAAACCTGCATATCTGCTCCGAACACACCTTTTTCGACAGGTACAAAGTTGGCTAAACTTTGGTTAAATTGGTCATAAAGATGGCTAGCCATATCTGACTTGGCAGCCCCTGTAAAGGCAGGTCTGTTGCCTTTTTTTGTGTCCGCAAACAATGTGAATTGAGAAATAGATAGGATTGCCCCCTGCACATCTTGGACAGAAAGATTCATCTTGCCAGCTTCATCGGAAAATATTCGCATGTTGACAATCTTTCGCACCGCATAATCCAAATCTTCCTGACTATCATCTGTCCCAACTCCAACCAACAAGAGCAGACCTTGGTCAATCGCACCGACCACTTGTCCCTCGATGGACACTGAAGCAGACGACACTCGTTGCATCACAATTTTCATACATCATCCTTTTATTTTTATAAGCTCGAAAGAGCATGATTACCCATTTGTCCGCTTGACAGAATAAACCTCTGGCACAGACTTGATTTTGTCTACCAAGCTAGTAAGACTGGCCAAATTTGGAATCCCAAAGGAAACGTGAATCGTCGCATACTTCATATCCTTGGTCGGCTGAGCACTCACTGTAGAAATATTCTTACTAGAATTGGTCAATACCTTCAAAACATCATTGAGCAAGCCAGAACGGTTGAGCCCATAGATATCGATATGTGCCATGTATTCCTTGGCAGAATGTTCATCCTCCCAATCCACATCAATTAGTCGCGCCTCATAGTTATCCTGAGCCTTGAGGTTCATGCAATCCGCACGGTGGACAGCCACCCCACGCCCCTTGGTAATATAGCCGACAATCTCATCACCCGGCACTGGATTGCAACATTTGGCAATCCGTACCAAGAGTCCCGAAGCCCCTTCAATGACCACGCCACCTTCGTGACGAATCTTCATACTGTCCTTGCTGGCTTGTTTGACCTCACCACCATTGACCAACTCATCAGCTTCAGCCTTAGCCTTAGCCCGCTCTGCTTCACGGCGCTCTTTTTCTGTTAAGCGATTAAAGACAGACATGGCAGAAGTTTCACCGAAACCAACTGCCGCAAAGAGTGACTCGTCTGTTTTATAACCTGTCTTCTGCAATACTTCATCCATGTGCTTGCGGTCAAAGTATTGATTAGCCACATAGCCATGCTCCTGTAGGAGGCTTTGCAGCATTTCACGCCCCTTAGAAACTGACAGTTCTTTGTCTTGGTTTTTGAAAAATTGCTTGATTTTATTGCGTGCCTTATGGGTTTTGACAATATTCACCCAGTCACGGCTCGGTCCAAAGGAATTGGCATTGGTCACAATCTCCACCTGATCACCTGTGCGGAGTTTGGTCGTCAGTGGCACCATGCGACCGTTGACCTTAGCACCTGTTGCTCGTTCACCAACCTTGGTATGAATCTCATAGGCGAAATCAATCGGCACTGAGTCTTTTGGCAACTCACGTACCGTTCCGTCTGGCGTGAAGACGTAAATTCGCTCCGTGAAAATATCGTCCTTAACCGAATCCACGAATGTCTTGGCATCGCCAGCATCTGCCTGCAACTCAATCAAATTATTAATCCACTTGAGCTCGCTTTGTTTGGCAACTGCATTGCCTCCACGTTTGTAAGCCCAGTGAGCCGCAACCCCGTACTCTGCCACTTGGTGCATTTCTCGCGTTCGGATTTGAAATTCAATCGGCCCCTTCGGCCCATAAACTGTCGTGTGAATAGACTGATAACCATTGGCTTTTGGATTGGCAATGTAATCCTTGAAACGACCAGGCATTGGACGCCAAAGTTCGTGAATGTAGCCCAGCATGGCATAAACATCACTCGGCGTCTCCATCACACAGCGAATAGCAGTCAGGTCATAGAGTTCATCAAACCGCTTTTTCTTATCATGCATCTTGCGGTAGATTGAGTAGATATGCTTAGGACGACCATAAATCTGACCTTCCAGATGACGTTCGCTTGCGTAGCTCTCAATCTTGTCCACAACTTCTGCCACCAAAGCTTCCCGCTCACGGCGTTTCTCCGTCATCATGCGGGTAATTTTATAAAATTCAACCTCATTCAAGTAGCGGAAGGACATATCCTCCAACTCCCACTTGATAGAAGAAATCCCCAAACGATGTGCCAACGGAGCATAAATTTCCATGGTTTCACGTGAAATCCGCTCCTGCTTATCCTTGCGCAAATGCTTGAGCGTTCGCATATTGTGCAGGCGGTCTGCTAATTTGACCAGAATAACCCGCATATCTTTTGACATGGCAATGAGCATCTTGCGGTGGTTTTCCGCCAATTGCTCCTCGTGGCTCTTGTACTCGACCTTACCGAGCTTGGTGACACCGTCGACAATCAGACGAACTTCTAGACCAAATTCAGCTTCCATTTGGTCTAGGGTAATTTCTGTATCCTCTACGACGTCATGTAAAAAACCGCAGGCAACTGTGACTGCGTCTAATTTCAGACCTGCTAAAATCCCTGCCACCTGAATGGGGTGAACAATATAGGGCTCGCCCGACTGACGGAACTGCTCCTTGTGAGCCTCAACCGCGTAGTGCAATGCCTTTTCTACAAACTTTACATCTTCTTCTGGCATATAGGCGCGAGTTAGCTCTACAACTTCCGGACCCGTAAGATTGACTTCCTTCATTTCGGTTCTCTCCTCATTTATTTCTACTATTTTACCACTTTACTGTAAAAAGAAAAAGGCAGAATCCTCGACGAAGCTGACTTGTCTTGCACTTTTTATGGTAAACTAAATTTGACAATCTCAAGGAGTTTATAAAATGATTGATGTAGAAGAAATTTTATCCAGTATGCAGCCCAATCAAAAGGTCAATTATGACCGTGTCATGCAGGAAATGGTTAAGGTTTGGCAGGCAAATCAAGTTCGTCCCCGCATTCTCATGCACGTTTGCTGTGCTCCCTGCAGCACCTATACGCTAGAATATCTAACCCAGTGGGCAGATGTAACCATTTATTTTGCCAATTCAAATATACACCCAAAGGTCGAATACCAGCGTCGTTCCTATGTCACACAAAAATTTGTCCATGATTTCAATCAACAAACTGGACAGCAGGTGCAATTTCTGGCCGCCGACTATGTCCCAAATGAATTTTTCAAGACCGTGCGTGGATTGGAAAAAGAACCTGAGGGCGGTGACCGTTGTCGTGTCTGCTATGATTATCGCTTGGACAAGACTGCGCAAAAGGCTGTCGAGCTAGGATTTGACTACTTTGGAAGCGCCCTGACCATCAGCCCACACAAAAATTCACAAACCATCAACGCTGTTGGAATCGAAGTCCAGCAAGTCTACAATACCCAGTATTTGCCCAGCGATTTTAAGAAAAATCAAGGCTACAAACGCTCGGTTGAAATGTGCAGTGAATACGATATCTACCGCCAGTGCTACTGCGGTTGCGTCTTCGCAGCCCAAGCACAAGGCATTGACTTAGTCCAAGTCAAACAAGATGCGACGAGCTTCATGGCCGACAAGGATGAACACCTCGACTACTCCCATATCCGCTTCATCTTTAATGGAAAAGAATATTAAAAACGAGCCTTTTAAGAGGCTCGTTTTTTACTTAGCTAATTCTAAGGCGTAGCTGACTGCTGATAAAGCGTAAAATGGAGCTGTCTCTGCTCGCATAATGCGCGGTCCCAAACCAACTTTGAGGGCACCGGCTGCTTCAAAAGCCTCAATTTCGGCTGGCGAAATGCCACCTTCTGGTCCGAAGATGAAAAGGATTTTTTGACCGACTTGGACTTGCGCCAATTCACGCGCCAGCACTGCCTGTTCCCCTTCTTTTGCGGACTCCTCATAAGCGATGAAGATTTTATCAAAATCAGCAAGTACCTTGAGAAAATCAGCTTTCTTTTCAAAAAGCGTCACGCTTGGCACCACATTTCGTTTGGATTGCTCCGCTGCTCCCAGAACGATTTTGTCCAACTTATCTTGGCGCTTAACTAATTTTTTGCCGTCCCATTTGACCACTGACCAGTCTGCTGGAAATGCCCAAATGGCTACTGCGCCTAGCTCAGTTACTTTTTGGGCTACGAATTCTAACTTGTCTCCCTTGGGAAATCCTGAAGCGATGGTCACCTCAACAGGCAGTTCCACATTGTCGGATAGCTCTTCTACAATTTCAAAAGAATGGGCTGCGCTGTCTAATACTTTTGCCAACCGCTTGATATGGTCGTTAAAGACCAGCACAACCTCGTCTCCCTCGGTCAGACGCATAACGTTAAACATGTGTTTAATAGTATCTTTGTCTGTAATGGTAACAGGGTTTTCCGCTCCGCTATTTACAAAATACTGCTGCATCCTAGCCTCCGATAACGCCTGAAATATCGTCAGTTTTCTTGAAGACCACGCAGTTCCACTCGCCTTGGATCATATGAGTTTCGAGGAAGAAACCAGCGCTGTAAGCCGCCTCAAGAACCATGTCCAACTTTTCAGAAATAATGCCTGACATGATGAGGTAGCCCTCGTCTTTAACCAAGCGGTAGGCGTCGTCCGTCAAGTGGATAAGGATGTCAGCCAGGATATTAGCCACGATGACTTCTGCTTCAATCTCAACGCCTTTGAGGAGGTCACCAGCAGCCACATGGATGTTTTCAGTACCTTCGTTGAGGTCGATGTTTTCTTGAGCCACGCGCACCGCTACGTCATCAAGGTCGTAGGCGTAGATGTCTTTAGCACCAAGGAGAGAACTTGCGATAGAAAGGACACCTGAACCAGTACCCACGTCGATAACCGTTTCGCCACCCCGCAAGATTTGCTCAAGGGCAAAGAGACTCATTTTTGTCGTTGGGTGAGTTCCTGTTCCGAAAGCCATTCCTGGGTCAAGTTTGATGAGTTTTTCACCGCTAGAGGCCACATAATCCTCAGTCCAGCTTGGCACGATGGTCAAATCATGAGTGATACGGGCTGGCTCATAGTATTTCTTCCAGTTCTCTGCCCACTCTTCTTCTACCAATTCTTGGGTTTCAAGAGCAATGTCGCCCGTTTCCAAACCGAATCCTGTTAATTCCGCCAAGCGCTCATTGACCTGCGCTTTAATCGCTTCGATATCTGCTGATTCTGGGTAATAAGCCGTGATGGTCACCGTATCAGACTGCTCAATATCAGGGTAAATCTCCCCGAAACGGTCCTCCTGACCAATGTAGTCGGCGCTATCATCAATCGCCACACCAGCGCTTCCCAACTCAATCAAAATATTAGAAGCCGCTTCCTCCGCTTCACGATTCACCATGATGGTTAGTTCTTGCCATGCATTCATGTGTTTAATTTTCACTTTCTAAATAATCTTTTAATCTATTCCGCAACTGCGGTATTACTTGTTCATCTTCCAAAAACTCTGATACAGGCATAAGTTTGTACCCTTGTCCCTCATCACCAAAGATAATCTGGTCATAAAGTTCTTGACTAATTTTTCCAACCATAAAGACTGATAATTTATCCGGATTAACCATACCTTGATAAACCTTAACCCAAATAATGTCACTTTCTTCAATAATAATCGATAACTCTTCCTCAACTTCTCGACGCAAGCATTCAAAAGGGGTTTCATCTCCCTCACGACCACCACCTGGCAAGTCCCACATATTGGGGTGAGGGATTATTGAAATATCATCACGGAGACTGGTGAGGATTCGGTCGTCCATTAGCAGGGCTACCTTACTTCCTGAAAAATTTGTCAGCTTTTCTAACAATCCCACTCCTAATACCTCGGATACCCATGCCACTCAATCTCCGCCAACTCTGCTCTGCCTTTTTCAAAAGCCTCTGCATTCCAGTGCAGACCAAACTCTGAGATACTGTCGTCGCTGAGGAAGTCCATGAGGTCGCTGAGACCTTCGGTTGCAACTTCGTTCAAGGTTTCTGCAAAATAGGCTAAAAATTCCCGTGACAAGCCTTTTTTCGGTTCGTAAGGAATGGCTACTAAGTAGTCGTCTGCATCAAATTTCGTTTTTTCAGGGTTGTAGAAGATGACGTAGTCTTCAAAAACGATATCCTCTGCCGACACCTCACCCGCATCGTCCACCGTTTCCACTTCCGCTTGATTTTGCGCTTCAAGGACAAAGGTTACCTCCACTGCGTGGTTTTTCTTGTCCCAGTCCATAGCAAAGTCAAAGTCAAGGTGCTTGTCTAATTCTTCTTCTAATACTGATAAAAATCCATATTTTGACATCCTGTATGTCCTTTCTCATTACACCACTTTTTCTTTCAAGTGACTATCTCTTTTAAAAACGTTATAATGTGATTATACCATTATCAATGGAAATTCTCATGTATGAGTTCCATCTCGGAGTTTATTATGTCAAAAAAAGAAACCATCATTGGTAAATTATCCGCCCTCTTCTGTGTCTGTATGTGGGACATTTCCTTTATTTTCAGTAAATCCCTCATGCAAACTTTGGCACCACTCCAGCTCATGGTCCTTCGTTGCATTATCGCCTACGTAGCTCTTTGGATAATCAAACCCCAGTGGCATTTTGAGTGGAAGCAGGAAATACAGTTTTTTCTGACGGCCTTGTTTGGAAATACTCTCTACTTTTTTGCAGAAAATACTGCTCTGCAACTAACTCAAACGTCTAATGTCAGTATTCTCGTGACAACAGCGCCATTGATGACGACTATTTTATTGCATTTTTTGTACAAAAAACAAGATTTTGATCTACGAAGCATCCTTGCCTTTCTCCTATCCTTCATCGGTGTCATCTTGGTTGTTTTAAATGGGGTCGTCCATCTCAAACTCAATCCAATTGGGGACCTCTTATCGCTTGCGGCAGCCCTATCTTGGTCTATTTACAGCCTCTTTTTACTCAAATGCCAAGACTACTGTAGCCCAATCATTGTGACCAGAAAGGTCATGTTCTATGGTTCAATCCTAGCCCTTCCCTTTCTCGCTTTTGAACCAGCTGTCGACCCTCATGCACTCCTGACGTTGGAAAATGGGCACAATCTGATCTTTTTAGGATTGATTTGCAGCGCACTCTGTTATGTCCTATGGAGCCATGCTATCGCTCGAATCGGTGCTATCAAAACAAACACCTACATTTATGCCATTCCACTTGTGACAATGGTTGCCGGCGTTGTATTGTTACATGAAACCGTCACACTCACGGGAATCATCGGGGCAGCCTTTGTTCTCCTTGGAATGACACTAGACACCCTTCGCCAAGAATTGATTACAGCAAAAGGAAAATCAAATGCAAAATAATCTCGCCCTCCGTATGCGCCCGCGCACTATCGACGAGGTCATCGGACAAACCCATCTCGTTGGTCCTGGAAAAATTATCCGCCGTATGGTGGAGGCCAATCGCCTGTCATCCATGATTCTTTATGGACCTCCCGGTATTGGAAAAACCTCTATCGCATCAGCCATTGCAGGCACAACTCAGTTTGCCTTCCGTACTTTTAACGCCACCGTTGACACTAAAAAACGACTGCAAGAAATCGCTGAAGAAGCCAAATTTTCTGGCGGTCTGGTTCTGCTCCTCGATGAAATTCACCGTCTCGACAAGACCAAGCAGGATTTTCTCCTTCCTCTTCTGGAAAATGGCAATATCATCATGATTGGCGCGACCACTGAAAATCCATTTTTCTCCGTGACGCCAGCCATTCGCTCCCGCCTTCAAATTTTTGAGTTGGAACCCTTATCCAATGACGACATCAAAACAGCCGTTTTGAAAGCACTGAATGATCAGGACAGAGGGTTTGATTTTACTGTCAAACTAGACGATGATGCGCTGGACTTTATCGCCACAGCCACCAATGGTGACCTACGTTCAGCCTATAATTCCTTAGATTTGGCAGTGCTGTCTACTCCTGAAAACGAGGAAGGATTGCGCCATATCACACTTGATATCATGGAAAATTCTCTGCAGCGCAGCTATATCACCATGGACAAGGATGGCGACGGTCACTATGATGTCCTCTCAGCACTCCAAAAATCCATTCGTGGCTCAGACGTAGATGCCAGTCTCCACTACGCTGCTCGCTTGGTTGAAGCGGGCGACTTGCCAAGTCTGGCTCGCCGTCTAACCGTTATCGCCTACGAAGATATTGGACTGGCCAATCCTGAAGCACAGATTCATACCGTTACCGCACTTGATGCGGCGCAGAAAATTGGATTCCCTGAAGCACGGATTCTCATCGCTAATGTTGTGATTGATCTGGCCCTGTCTCCTAAATCCAACTCAGCTTATATGGCTATGGATGCAGCGCTAGCTGATTTGCGGAAGTCGGGCAATCTTCCTATCCCACGCCACTTACGGGACGGCCATTACGCTGGCAGCAAGGAGCTTGGAAATGCGATTTCCTACAAGTACCCTCACGCCTATCCTGAAAAATGGGTAGACCAGCAATATCTACCAGATAAACTTAAAAACGCCGGCTATTTTTCCGCTAACGACACTGGAAAATATGAACGCGCCCTCGCCATGACCCAAGAAAAAATAAAAAATTTGAAGGCTGGAAAACCAAGTGCTGACAAGGGTTTACCCTCTTCTTAGATGATACCGTTTCCAAAAAATCATTTTTTCCCCTTGAATTTTTTGAAATTTATGATAAGATAAATGTACAGAAAAGAAATGCTGTGGTATACGAATCCGTATCTAAGTGTTGACCGACTATTTTTGTATTACTAGGGAAACTAAGGTTTTCTGGCAGTATGCAGGCCGTCTCACACGGAAGCGACTAAGTCAGAAACGCGTTACCCACCTGCTTATATGCGTGCGGGATCAATACAAATCACGGATCACCGGTACCAATACAGCTTTTTTGTTTCCTTCCTTAGCTCAGTTGGTAGAGCAGTGGACTCTTAATCCATGGGTCGTAGGTTCGAGCCCTACAGGGAGGATTGTTGAACATGAGGAAAAGCCTGATTTATCGGGCTTTTTTGATTGTCTATAATTAAATTGTTCTAAATTTGTTCTTATTGGCTTTTTTCTTTACTTTTCTTAAATCGCCATAAGTTCTCGTACTTGTTCAAACCCATGCTCCATCTTTTCTTTTAATAAGTGACCATAAGTTTCCGTTAACTGCTTAATATCTTTATGACCGAAGATTTTAGAAACAACCCAGATATCAACACCGTTCGCTAATAAATAACTTCCATAAGTATGACGTGTACCAGTTGCAGTCATTCTACCATCAATAGACAACTCTTTCAAACACCTTCTTAGATATCTATTCAAGGCACTATTACTAGGCACACCATAACGATAATCAAAAAACACCTGATTTGTTAGGTTAATAATTCCTCTTTCAGAAAGCACTTGTTTTTGAACTCTTTTTAAATAAGATAAAACATTTAAAACATCACCTGACACTGGAACATACCGAATAGACCATTTCGTTTTTGGCTTCCCAAAACTTTTTAATTCACCAGCATATCTCCTATAAGTATAAATTAACTTATTCTCCCAATCTATATCTTCCCAGCATACCGCCATTGCTTCACCAACTCGCATTCCCGTCTTAAATAAAAAATATAGCAAATAAGAAGATACAGACTTTAAATAGTCAAATTTTGAACGCAAATGAACTAACATCCGTTCATAATCAGACATACTTTGAATATATTTGTCTTCAGGTTGTTTTCGGCATTTCTCGCCAACAAGCTTTACTCCTTCAGTAAAATCAACCAAGATAACTCCATCTCGTCTAGCTTGATTAATAGCTTGTCTAACATCAGAATTCAGTCTCGATACTTGATTTCTCAAGACACGACTACCATATTCATTTATAAATCGTTGATACTCACTAGGTGATATTTTACTAGCCTTCTTTTTTCCAAAGTATTCTAATAATACTCTTCCCCTTTGCTCATACTTTTTCTTAGTAGATACACCCAAATCACTAGGAACAATTATCAAATTATGCCATTCACTCCATAAATCATAAAGCGTTTGATTACTCGAAAATACTTTTCCTTCTCTTTTTCTCTGTTCAATCTGATTCGCTTCATACTCGGCTTCTTTTTTTGTTCTAAAACCTGAATTTGACGCAATTAACTTTCCGTTACTATCATAAATTCTATAATCCCATGTTTTTTTCTTACCTCTTTGTCTATATGTTGCCATAGTTCTCCTTTCTATCAAGGAGTTTATCCTCCTTAGTATAACAAAACTTAATCCAGTAGAATAGATGCAAAGTGAGTTTGAAAATATTCTCTTGTTTTAGTAGCCAAAAATCTATATGGTTGTCCTTTAGTTTCAGGATAAACAACAAATCCTTCAGGATTTAATTCTATATCTATTTCTTGCTTCCATTTTGGATTCAATAAAATCGTATTTACCAATTTAGACTTACTCATTCCCAACAAATCAACTACTTTATCAATCGTCCACCATTGACCTCTCTCATTTTGATTCAACAATTCTACATACTCAATTTTTGAAATTAAAATCAAATCTTCAGGAATGGGGACTTCAATATTAAACACTTGCTTATTTTGCTTCTTATCTAAGAATTCACTCATTCTATATCCTTTCACTAAAAAAATTCGGTTTTTAACCCTTCATCAGCAAACCGCAGATGAAACTACGTTCGGCTTTTAGCCCAAAAATCATACCCAAAACGCACGTTTTCGTTCGTAATTTTAACCCCTTATCTTACTTCTTCACCTTATAACCTAACAATTCATCTGTTGTTGCATTGAGTATGTGAGCTAGTTTTACAACGTTTTCTAGATTTGGCTCTCTATTACCTTTTTCCCAGTTAGTGTATGTCACACGATTGATTTCTAGCTTATCAGCAACCTCTTGTTGAGTTAGTTTTTTTTGTTTTCTTAATGCTTTAAGATTATCAGTAAAAAACGACATAATTTCTCCTCATTTCAAAAATTAAAAAACAAAGCACCTACCATGTACGGCAAGTGCTAAGTGCTAACTACTATTTACTTATTTTTTTCTTTATCTTATCTGCTAGATAATCAATTTTTTTCTCACTATGATAATCATAATACATAAACTGTCCTAGCCCTTTTACTACTTCATCTGGAACAACATCATCCACTTTTACAATAAACCACGATTTACTAGCGGATTTATCATAGATAACATCATTTAAAAATGTTTTTAATTCATGACTTGCAAACATTGATTCCTTAGTATTATTACTAAGAAAAATAATAGGCAAATCAGAATCCTGCATCCCTTCAGAAACCTTATCAATAATTCTATCGCCTATATCGATTTGTTCTTCATCTAGCCAAAAATCAAGCCCATACTCCCTCAATCGGTCTATAATTTCATGAACTACTGCCTTGTCTTTATGGCAATATGAGACAAATAATTTCGGCTTAGAATATAATGTATCTCCATATCCATTTTTCTTATACGCACTTTTAGGTGGATGAAAAAAGATTGAACTTAGATAAACAGGTAAGATTTCCTTTGTCAAAAACGGGGCAAGCGTCATCGAATTATATTGTTTTTCTCTTTGTGCTTTTGATATTTCCTCTAGGTTCTTTGAATAATCAATCTCCAAACCATAACTAGTTATAATACGCTTAATTTCATCAAAATTTTCAGAGGTTTTTATCGCTACACCAGCTTCTAACTGATAATACACATTATTCGCAAAAACTTCTATATAACCATCAGACGAAACCAATTTATTCAATTCATCTAGCATATCAAAATATAAATCATATTCTTCATACGGAAACAATGCAGTTATTTCTTTCATATCATTACCTACTCTAACCACCATTAGAATTTCATTTTCTATAAAGTAGTATAACAAAAAATCATCTCTATAGATAGTAGTAAGATAATTCTTTAAACGACTAATAATACTCCATTGTATGATTGGATTTGACAAATCACCAGTTCTATCTTTTGACAAAAATTGAACATGAAGCCCGTTATCTTCAAAACCTCTTTTTAAATACTTTAAATATATTTCTTCAATTTCTAAATCTCGATACATCACTCCTCCTAATTTATTCTACAAAAAATAAGCACCTACCATCATTGGCAAGTGCTTTTCAATAACCCTATTTTTTGAACTTCTTGAACCATTCTTTGATTTGAACTCCAAATTTCCAATAACCCAAGAAGCCAAGAATGACTACTCCAAGCGCTAACATCATTCCTGATTCCTTTTCACCAGTGTGAGGAAGAGTTTTCATTTTCCCTTCTTTATCTTGCACCTTAATCGTACCATCAGCCTGTAATTGACCACCAACCGTTTCAGCCTTTTGTAATTGAGTAGAACCATCTACCTTTTGAACCAATACTTCACCATTTTGCGTTCCGACAATCGTATCACCTGTTTTTGTCTCAACTGGTGTAATGATTGGATTCGTAATAACTGGTTCTTCTTTAGGTTTAGTATCTGATTGTTTTACTGGCTCACCAGCCACATCAGCTTTCTTTTCTTCCTTTTTTAGTTTATCATCTTGTTTAGGTTCTGTAACAATTCCTGCTGAACTATTGTCAATAGATGGTACTGTATTTCCTTTATCGCCCAGATTGTCAGTTGAAGGCTCTACGGATGATTCAGTAGATGGCTTAGCAACATCCCCAGTATTCACCAACTCCGAATTATTATTATCAGTAGACGGTACTGTATTAGCACTGTCTCCCAAATTATTCCCACCTGAATCAACTGTAGATGGTGCAGGTGTATCATCTGTATTTACCAAATCCGAATTATTATTATCAGTAGACGGTACTGTATTCGTATTATCCCCTAAATTGTTTCCACCTGAATCAACTGTAGAAGAAGCCACAGCTTCCGTACTTGTATCCACCAATTCATCTGCAAATGCAGCACTTGATACAGATAAAACCATTCCTGATACCAACATTAAACTTAAAACTTTTCTTTTATTCATTTTGTTTTTTTCCTTTTCCTTGTTAATTATAAAAATAAAAACAAGCCAGTTCTGACTTGTATATGAGACTATCTTCCTAATCATTTCATATATTAATCATTTTTAATTTGTACGCCTTAACAGATTCCTCATTTACATAAACTTTAATGCTCCCTAATTCTTTGAAATCTTTATAACTAATTTTTTCTATAGGAATGATTATTCCTAACTCAATAGCCTGTTTGATATCTAAATTATAATCTTCAAAATTCATCTTTACTTCTTTATACAAAATATATTGCTTGAAAATATCATGCAAAACACTATATTTCTCTACATCATTGAACATATTTTGTACAAAAAATTCTTTCACATACTTATTTAAAAAGAAATAAAAATAGATAGAAGAATATACGGTAAGTAAAGCGATAAAGATAATTATATTCAAATACATTACTGATAGCTTATTTGAATAAATCCAGAAATATACAATACACAACTGTACTAAAATATCAAAAGAGAGGATAAACAGAACTGATAGTTTAAAATCTGAATATTTAACCGTAAATCGTAACGTTTCATTCTCTTTGATTTTTATTTCAATCATATCAGCAGTTTTATTCACATAAATAACACATAAATCATATAAAAATTTATTAGATAACCATTTAAACGACAACATTATAATAACAAATAGGAATATCTGACTAAAAACAACACTCCAAAAATTAACTTCATATGAAAATCTAAGTAACGTTCCATTTTCAGCGCTAAAAAAAAGACTAATAAAACCTAATATCCCTAAAGCTCTATCATTGTATAGAATCTCTTGAAATAAGATTAAAGACGATGAAACTAAATAAATCAATAAAACTAGCCCCAGTCTTCTATAAATTTTATTCTGCGAAAGCGAAAGAAATAATTGAATTACTCCATCTATCATTATAAAAATTCCTACTATCAATATTATTTTCAATAACATTATAACATTGTTCCCTCCTACTTTCTCACTACATAAGAAAAATAAAAAAAACAAGCCATTTCTGACTTGTTTCTTACAAAATAATTATCTATCATATTCTGACAGTTCATTTCTGATTTTAGCTAATATTCTTTGAATTTCTTCAGTATCACGATATTCTTCAAATTCAGATAGCTTTCGGTCAAACCTATCAATCACATTAAGAAGTTTCTTCCCACCACTATTATTTTTGGTTTGCGTTAGTTCTTGATTCTGAACCTTTAAAATAGCATTTTCTTCATTCAACTTCGCATTTTGTAAAACAACTTCTTTCATCATATCCATTGTTTCCAATATCTCTTTTGCACGAGAACTATTTTCATATAGTTTTTCACGTGCCATTTTTTCATATCTCATCTCATTAGAGATATATTCTGTATCTTTTTTAATAGAATCATGTTCTTTTGATAACGAAGTGTGCTCTTTTGATAATGAAGCGTGCTCTTTTGACAACGAATCATATTTATGGTCTATGTTGTCCGTAATAGATTTTGTATCTCTACCGATTTTTTGTACAGAAGCTATAATACTAGCAATCGCACCAATAAACGCAGTAACTCCACCAACCAAACTTACTATTGTAACAATATCCATAATAGAATATTCTCCCATTTTTTCTCCTTTCTATTCTATCATATTATATTCCTATTTCCTAATTGCATAGCTAAAATTCGCCTGATGAGTAGTTACTTGAAAATGAACCTGTGATTGGTTTCCTGCATAATTACACTCGCTAAGTAAAAATGAGCCATCTTCATTTACGTGCTCAATAAACGCTACATGACCGTATTCACCATATGCCATGGATACTACAGCTCCAGCTACTGGTCTATCAATTCGTTTCCAACCTCTAGCCGTCAGACTTCCAACCCAATCTTGACCATTACCAAGATAACCATAACCATCAGCTTCTGTTATCATTCCGATTTCGGTTAATCGGTTATAAACATACCAAGTACATTGACCAACAGGATAACCACTGCCTGCTTGTGTCGTCATTGCTCTTTGTGTAGGCTGTTTATATTTCAGCTTGCCAGTATATTCTACTGGAAAATCCCAAGAAGAAGCTATTGTACCGCTACCAAGGGCAAATTCGCCTGTAGTAGTTTTTGGTGGTTTAGGAGTACCACCATGTTCATCAATGTAGGAATCCATACGTTGCATCACTTCCGCACGTTTCTTTCCTGAACCACTCGTATCAGTAAAATAGACACCACCTTGTAGCGTTACATTTAACAAACCAAGTGAATGCAATTTTGCTTTTTCATCTTGAATCTTAAAAGTAGTATTCTTATTTTGAATAATCGTAACAGTCGTTAAACCAGCCACCGCAGATTCATCATTAAAATTTGTCGCATGGTCAGGGTTTGAATCATAAGCACCATAGCCAAACATATTCGCTCCTGCCTTAGTTGCTACACCAGCAGTACCTAAGGAAGATTCCATAATGGCTATTGCTACAATAGCACGTACATCTAAGCCAGATGATTTTTCCCACGTCAACAACAATTTACCATTGATACGTGACTTATCATAATTGATACCAGTAGTCGCTAAATAACCATCTATCTGTTCAGCAGTAATACCATACCTATGAGCCAGTAAATTATGAGTATATGGGTCATCAGTTGTCCAATGTTCCACATACTCAATACCATCTACCGTTTCTGATGAACGACTGACAGAAGATAAATTAGAAGCAAACAACAAGAATATACAAAATAGAAAAATTGTTAGAAAAAATCCACTAAATGAAAGTAAAAGTGACTTAATGATTTTTTTCATTTATTTTCTCCTAAATTTTGGCTTCTTATCTTCCTTAATCACAAACGGATTTGATGAATCTTGACCTTTTTCATCTTTGACAATAATAGAATCCTGACGATTAGGTCTAATTGATTTTACTGGTTCAACTGACTTATTAACCTTAACTTTTCCACTTTTTACAGTAGGCTTAATAGATTTACGTTTTTCACGATTTAATTTTAATCGTTGCTTCGTTTCCAAATTATGCTTCCGTTGGCGGAATCCTAACGATTTTTCCGCATTTTCCTTGGCAAGCTTCATATTCCTATTTGCTTTTGTTTTGACATTCTTATAAGTCAAACTTGACTTATTCTTCACTCCTTCAGCACGAATATTTCTGAACGTTCCAGCAGTCTTGTGTCCAACAGATTTCATCTTCCGACCAACATCTTTAACCCCTTCTTTATAAAGATTAGTCTTACTCTCCTTATCTGCCAATGGTTTAAAATGACGAACTTTATTCCCTAGTGCAGAACCAACTTTTCGACCAGCAATAACAGTCGCTCCTCTGCCAAATTGATTTGCAACGGTACTAGCCTGCTTCATACGACCAACTGCCTTTTGAGAAGCCTTGCGTGTCATATTTCTACCTGCTCTATCAATCCTTCTTGTCACGTTATTTGATAAACGTGTCATTCTGTTACCCGTAAAGATACCAGCTAAGGCATCACGTTTCTTATATGTCAAGAAAATCACGACACATTTCAAAAACGCTACAATTAAAGGATTACCTACAAATAGACCATTTAAAACCGTTGTCAAAATATCATAGACCCATAATACAAAGATAGCAACAACCTGTAACAGTCCTGATATTACAAGGTAGCCCCCCATCTTCTTATAGAAGTTATACATGATATTTTCAAATGATGGAATCATCCCTAAAATCGCAATAAATCCACCTAACATGAGTAAAGCCAACACAATCAACTTCAAGCTGAAAGCAGTAATCGAAATACCTGCAAGAATAGCACCTAATACCAAAGCATCAAACAGTGAAGTAATCGCATAAGTGAATTTCTTCCCCCAAGATGCTGAAAGCATTGGTTGTTTTAAATCATCAGGGTCACCAACAACAGCACTAATTTCTTCTTCACCATTCACTTTAAATTCATTATTTCCTGAATCGTAGTCCAATAAAGATTTGAGCTGAGAATCTGATAAATCAAAATTAACCGAATCTTTATTTGAACTAATCTTATAGGTAGAATTCATGTATTTATACGGTGTCCATATCGCAACATCAAAATACTTATCTAAGACAACAGATGAATTATTTACATTCCCTGCTAATTTAGAATTATTTTGAGAACCTTCATTGTACAACTTATTCATACTAGATAGAGACTTGGTAGAGACTTCACTTACAACTGTATCAATGCCATCATAAATATAACGTAGTGCATATTTTCCGTTGTAAGTAGAAAACATAGCGATTGAGCAAGTAAACGCGAGGAATATCCTCAATAAGGTTGCTCCAAATTTTCCATTTTTTACAAAGAAAATATAAGCTAACCAAAGCCCCATCAATGTTCCTGACATGCCTGCAAAGTTAGTATATAGTCCTTTGTAGACACCAGCACCTACCGCTAAGGCAGTATCTACATAGTTATCTAAATCTTTATTATTTGCTAAAGTTCCATAAATAGAACCAGCCACAAATACAATCGTCTTAGAAATCCAAAAAATACCTTGTACAAAGTAATTGATTAAATAGATGGTTGTACCATCTAGCCCAAACCACCCTTTATCAACCCAAACTTTGCTCGTAAATCGGTCTAGATACTTCATACCTTCTTCAAAAGTAATCTTATTTTTGAAGACTTCAGAAGATTTCGTCTTTTCATCCGCAAAAATCGTAAGAGGAGAGAATAGCAACAATAAATTGAAAAACGTGAACCGTATTTTCATCCACCTTTTCTTCATTTTCTCCCTCCTAACTTACCGACTTAAGTTTAGTTTCTACTGTATCAAACAATTCAATAATATCAGGCTCCATACCATCAACTGTAATTCGTTCCTTTCGACCAAAAGTATCATAGAAGATACATTGAGCCATAGTCATGTTTGACAACCATTCTCGTGTTTCATCTGTCTTAGTCACTTTCAAGTAATCAAGGACTTCATCAATTTCAGTTTTTTCCAAGAATGCAAAAACCGTACCGAATCCCGTTGAATCTTCGTTACTTTCCAAATCCTTGACTGATTGACTAATATAGACCATAAAATTATTGAAGGAACGACCAATCCGTTTCAATTCCTTCAGAATTGTTTTTCCTACTGCTGTAGAATTGAAGAACCACGCTTCATCAAAGAATAGGATAGTTTCTTCAGTCCTATCCACCTCTCCAAACCGTTTACAGAAATAACCAAGTGCATACATAACTGTCAATGACTTCTTCTGACTTTTCGTCAATTCTTGACCTGAATTATCTGCTTTTGGCAAATCAAGTCCAGTAATTTCCAATACCGTAACTTTGTTATCCAGTTGAATCGATTCATTTTGACCATCAGAGAAACACAAGGAAAGAATCGAATTTTTCACAATTCGTTCTAGCAATTTACCTGCATTGACAACTTCCTTCTCTACACTTTCTTGCATCTTAGAAAAGACATGGTTCATACCAACCTTCTTTCCTTCAGCACGTTCTTTTAGAACTGTCTCTATAGCTTCCAAATAGCCTGCTTGAACCAATGGATTGTTATCCTTACCAAGCAAGGAATCAATCATAGAATCTGCCAAATCAGTAGCTTCTTGTCCTTTCAAGAATACGATTGGGTCTAATGCTCCATAGTTTTCAGGATTTTTCGCATCTAACGTGACAAACTTAATACCTTCAATATACCGTTGTAACGGTACATTCGTTCCTGCCTTCTTATGTTTTTCCAACACTTTGTGATACTGCTTTCGCATTTCAGCTTTAGGGTCAATGTATAAAATTTTCGTTTTCAAAAAACTATGACAAGTGAATAATAACTTCGTCAAAAATGATTTACCAGTCCCAGTTTCACCAATGATGGCTACGTGTGGATTGCTTGTTACTTTGCCAGCAACTTTCAACTTGTTAGCCTGCAACAGATTCACATATACAGGATTGGTACTAGACGCAATTGCGTCTTTAAAATTCCCTTGCCAACTAGCCATTTGATTATCCACACGACCAATATAGAAGCCTACATCCGTTCCAACCTTTCGATTGATAAAGAATAGATTTTCTACGAAAGCTTTCAATGTCATTGTTTGCAAGAAATTCTTATCGCTATTTTCTAACACTTCACCAATCATATTTTTATAGAAAAGATATACTTGGTCTGCATTAGCACGAACAACTTCCACATTCAAAGACTTCAATCGAGAAAACAGAATTTCATATTTGTTCTTCAATTCATCAATCGTAGAAGCAGTAATCACATTCGTATGAATGTAATTGACCATTGCTTCACCTTCGTCAATCTGCTCCTGAACATCTTCCAAAAGAAAAAGACTTCGTAAAACCGAGCCTTTTTGAACAGAACCACTTTCATCCGATTCTTCAACCGTGTTTTTCAACCGTAACCTTGCACGTTTCGCACGGTCAAGAACCGAGTTGAATTTTTTCAAATTTGAAAAATTGAACAAGTAGTCCGACTCTACTGGAAAACCAATATTTTGAATTTCTTCTTCTAGATGCAAATAAGACATATTTTGAGGAAGCTTTTCTACTGGGATAAATGCTAGATAGCGTTCTTCATTCAAATTGCTCAATTTCATGATATTGACATTTTCAAATTCAATATTCACTTCATCTAGATTTTCAATGGAAGTTTGAACAAATTCAATTTCAAAGTTCTTATCGTACTTCATGCCACGTAAATACTGATGCCGATTGATAAAATACGTTTCATCAGTAGACAATGGCTTTGCATCCAAACTATGCAACGTATTTTCTAAGACTTCTAACTGAACTTTGTATTTTTCATTCCAATTTTCAGGAACAGCTTCATCCAAACCAACAAGAGACAAAGCAGTATTTCTAACACTACGATAGCCTTCATAGAGAACTGATTTTAGGTCAACTGACACATGGATAGATTTTAATGGAACAATCATAAAATACAACTGTTCATATACTTCCACCATACTTTCTTCCAAATAAACAAGTTGGCTTTGCAAAAAATCTTCCGCAAGGTCTGCAACACTACTTTCCCAGTCAATATCCAACGACAACTTTTTAAACATATCATACAATTCCTGATTGACAGGAACTCTACGTATTGCACAATCACCATACGAAACTAGACCATCTAATGTGACATATTCTAATTCCTTTAGGGCTTCTTTTGCTTCAAAATCTACAGAATTGATAATCTTAGAAGGGATTCGATACATGGCAAAAACACTACCATCCTTCTTCAAAATTAAATTCCCTTTAATATCCCAAATATTCCCCATTCGGACTTGATTATCAATTCCAAGATACTTTGTGATACTCATTTTTCCCCCTTTTTAATTCTGATTTGATTTTTTGGTTTAACATAGATTTGACCTTTGTTAATGTAGACCTTTCCTGCGTTTATCCCATGTACAAGATAAAAGGACAGATAATCTCTTACATAAGGCAAAATTGCCTTACCATCAATGACCAGTCCATTTACAAAAATAGTTAACTGCAACGAAAAGAATACCGATAGCACTCCACGCAGACCCATTGAAAAGAACCCAACTAGCGCTTCCAGTAAAAACCAAAACAAACCAAAAAACAAGAAGAAGTAAACAAAAGCCGACAACCGAATAGGATTCGTAAACGAAAATCGTTCTGTAATTTTCTGAACCCATACAGGCTGACTAAGTGCTTCCTTATATGAATACAACTTCTTATCTACTCTTTTCCCTGCTTCACTCATTTTTTCACCTATTTTCCGAAGAATTTACCAATAATTGAAGAACCCCAATTCAGCACAGTTTCAGGATTTTTCACAAAATAGTAGGCAAATGCACCAATCGCAATCGCTCCAATCGCTTTACCAATTTTCTGTTCACGTACAGATTCAATAGCCTTCCAGCTCGCAAAGCCAACGATACACCAAACTCCAATATCACTAACAAACCAATTCCAAATGTTCTGCATAAATTTTTACCTCATTATCTTTCTCATTTTGCAAAGTCTGATGGAATCTTATATTCCAATTTATTCACAAAGAAAGTTCCATCTTCTTTCTCTGTAATATCAAATGTGAAGTTTTCACTATGTGTTGTTCCAGCAATCGCAAATGTAGCCTGTACATATGCTTTCACTTGAACCTTACTAATCTTAAAGTAGGTATAGTCAAGTGACTTAAATTCTGCTCCGTTAATAGTTCTCACATTCTTAGAAACAATATCAAGATTTTCTTGACTTGTAGTGTAGTTCGTAAAGAAGAGCTTCAAAAAGTCCTCTAAAGTCTTTCTGTCCTCTTCCGACACATCATCACTAGCTGATAATGATAAGGCTTCTTTCTTATCCACTTCTTCAGCTTTGAAATTCACTACTGCTTGATAGTATGGCAAGCCTGATACATAATACTTACCTTCTTTACCACCATAAGGAACACCGAACAACACCGTCAATTTCTGACCTTCTGTTTCATAGGTCACACGATATTTTGCTTCCGTTTCAGAAATCTGTTCCAAGCGGTAAGATACCAGCTTAGTATCTACTTTTACTTGACCTTGATTTTTTGTTTCAGGAACAAAATTATAAAACTTATTCAATTTCTCATTGTAAGAATCAATATCTTTCACAGAGAAATTGAAATATGCTGAAATATAATTTTCAATGAAAACTTGCAGGCGATTATCAACGGTATCTGTCTTTTTTACAACCGTTTCGACTTTCGCTTGCTTACCACTATCTGTAGTATTTCTTGCAAAACTACTAACAACCGTCAATCCACAAAGTGTCATAAACACAACTGTTCCAATCGCAAAATAGCGATTCATCTTTTTTTGGTCAATGACTTTCATTTCATGAATATATTTTTTCTTTCGCTTCTTCAGGAAAGAAATTTTGTTTTCCTTAGACATTATTCACCTTTCTATCAGACCAATCGGCTATAGAAGCCTTTTGGTGTTTGTAACATCTCCTTCTCTTCTACTAAGGAAGAAACTAGGTCATTTATGAAAGATTTGGTACGACTTCTTGTCAACTCGTTTCTAAGCAACATTGCCAATAGACTTTCTTCCGTATTCCCTTCATATTTGAACAATTCAAATATGCAATCATCCAAAGTATATTTAGGAGATTTAAGCATATAGACCAAGACCGATTCATCCCCGTCATACCCCTTTTCTAGCACAACTTTCAATAAGTACGCATCACGCAAGGGCATAGTCCGAACGACTTCCCAATCCACAAATTCTACAACACTCAATTCAGCATCATAGGAATATCCATAGTCAACCAATCGCTCACGAATTGCATTTTCATCAAATTTCAACAAGTCAACTGGTTTCGGTAAGGTATATCCTTGACCTTTTTCATACAATCTTATTTTTGCCTGCATTATACACCTATCAAAAAAGGAGGGCGAACCCTCCACACTTATCTTACTTCTAACAAAGCATTATGCAATGACACCATATTTGCTAAATTCGCAACGTGACCTGTCTTTTTCAGAGCATCATAATAGGAATAATCAAAAATTTCATAATTCCCATATCCAATGTATTTCACCCCTAAAATACGCAATCTATCCTTATACAAATCATCTATAGATAGTCTACTTTCTCCAGACATCAATCTTACATAACGCTTATTTTTTACATCAAATTGTTCCATATTTCTTTAATTGATACTTAAATAGCCATAATCTGTAAAACCACCTTGATTTTCAATATCAATATCACGACCGTAAGATTCACAATCAAAATATTGTTCAAGTGTATCTTTACTTAGATTCTCAAAACCAGATTCTTCAATCCAATATTCCCCAAGTTCCCTATGAGTATTAACATCATAAAAAAGAGAACAATCATCAAAATTAAAATCTTCCCTAACAAAATCATAGGCTTTGTAACCCATAACTTCTGACACTGCTTTTACAAGATTTGCTTCCACATCTTCAGTCAATTCCGCAAAATCATTCACTAAATCAAAAGAAGGACTAATGCCTAAAATATCAGGTAGACTTGATTCAGTAATTACTAACTCACATTTCGCTTCCGTATTTAAACCCAAACGTTCCAAAACGTTTTCTTCTGCAATCGGAAAGTCAAAGCCTGCTTGTTTACCTGAAACCAAATCTCGCACAACTGCATAAATTTCTAATGACATATTAGCCTCCTTTACAATGCACTCAAAATATTCTTGCCTTTGGCAACCAATGCACCTTCAGCCTTACGTAATTCACCTGACCAAAAGAAATATTTACGAAGATTTTCTTGAATGACATGAATTCCTTCTTTTTCCTTTTCCGCATCCGTCAATTCCTTGACTTCTTCAGTTTTAAGCAATGTATTCAAACGACCACCTGATTCAAAGGCTTCATCCCAACGGCGATTCTGTAAATGTTCTCCAAATTCTTGGGCTACTGATTTTACTGCTTTAATTGTTGCTTTCTTTTCTTCATTCATTTTTAATTCCTACTTTCTTTTTACAACTACTTTTTTACAAATTTTCCATAAATTGATTAAAGGCAAACATATCATCTTCAATATCAAATGCTGAATCTTTATCAATGTAGCCTTCATCTACTGCTTCTTCTAACTTCTTATGCATGATTTGACAAACTTCACTATAAGTCAAGTCATTATCAAGATATTCGCCTTCTGAATCTAATGTGTAAAATCTACGTTCATCAGAACGAGCATAGTCACGACCAACTAAAATAATTTCCATTCGTTTACTCCTCGCTATCGGTATTCCCTTAGTCTTGGCAACAACCTATATTCATTGATAAGTGAAATCATACAGGCACATTGCATTTCTAGGTTTTCCGATTTCAATTCTTCAATTAAACTTTTTCGCTTATTTTGAGACAACAAAAAAAGAGCATTTTGATACTCTTTTACTAAATTCTTATGTTTTTTTCTGATATTTTCATCTGACCGATAAGCGGACGAAACCATTTTTGACTGCATCAGACTAATATCTCTTCTTAATTGTACATATTCATCACCCCTTTTTATTTCAGGCATATAAAAGTAACTATCAGGCAACTTCGATACCACATCTTCAATAATCAAAGGCATAACTTGTAATCGTTGTGCCAAATAACTTTCAATTTCCTTAACAGTAGACCGCATCATAATCACGCTTACTGCTAATCAACGAATCTAAAATTTTTCGTGATTTTTCTGTAATTTCTCCTGACTGCATTATCATTTTGATATAAGCTGTATTCAATATCTTATCCGCTTCATCAATAAGCGCTAAGCTATCTGACACTTGATAGACCAGCCACTTAACCGTATCTTCAATATTATACGGTTCAGGTTTGATAGATAATTTCAATGGTTCAACACCACCAAAAAGCCGTTGCCATTTTTCATCAGGTAAATATGCTCCATAAGCATTAGTTCCATCAAAGACTTCCAAACGACTATTTATCAAGCCACGTGCAATCTCAGCTAAATCAACTCCATTTACAAACTCTTCAACAACCGCTTGTGATTTTTCATCGGACAAGCGTATCTCATACCGATTCCATACTCCGAAAACGCCCAAAGATTCCGAAACCGATATTTTTTCTTTACGAGCCAATTCATAACGTTTCTCATAAAAATTAAAATACATACTTGATTGACGACTACCAAAATAGATTGACAAACCTTGATTTTCACTTCCATCCAAGCGCCCACCATCAACACTATTCCAGCTTCGCATCTTTTCGTAATACAATTCTTTAGAATACAACTTTACAATCAAATCTGAAAGGTTAATTTGTTCATCTTCATTGCCAATTCCACGATACAGTTCATCCATTGCAATATCCAAGCGTCTAACCTGCATATCTTGCCGTTCATAAACCATCTTCTGCAATAACTCAGCCCACGTGATACCATCACGCTCCAAAATCAATTCCATCTGACGACAACCTGCTCCAGATAATTGAATTGTAATCTGATAATTATCTGTCAATGTTTTATCTGCATAGTCAAATATCCAAATATCACCACGTTTCCACAAGTGAGTATACATCATCAATTTTGTTTCTTCACTAGTGAAATCAGATAAAGGACAATATAAATATTCAGTAGTGAAATAGTCAAGGTCACGTACATCCTTAAACGTAATTCTCAGATAGTCAATCAGTATTTCCAGTCTTTCTGATTCATGATTCGAATATCCAAGCTTACTTTTTATATCAAGGAACTTTTCAACCGTCAACATCCGTCTATTCGATTCATAAGATTTAATTGCATCAACAGAAACCCCAACCATCTCTGCAAATACTTTTTGTCTGACCCTAATTTTATCTTTTCGTAACTTTTTCAAATACTTACCGTCTACTATTCTACTTTTCATCTATTCCTCACAATTTCTTTGACTAAGTTTTCACATTAAGATATAATAGAAATAGAAAAAAGGGCAGTTGCGGAAACAACTACCCCTTGCAGAACCGTTTAAGACGGTGGCAAAATAACTGTTAAAAAATAACCGTTAACCTACCAAAGTTGAGACGGTTATTTTTTATTGCTCATTTTTACGATAACAATCATCAAGCCAATGAGTGACAGTAAAAAACTACCAAACCCAAGCATGAGTTGCATTGTCTCGTAAACCGACAACACTTGCTCCTTTCTCTTTGGATTTTAGCACCTACTTTCATAAGCACCACCACCTTTCAGAAATAAGAGCCACCGTCTTAACTTTTCTGTACTTTGATTATATCACATCTTAATAATATCTAAAAACAATTATTTCAAACCAAAATTTCAAATTTTAATCTTGGTGTACGCTTTTTCAGCAAAAAGTGTACAGGTTCAAAAACTCCGAACTCCGCTACCTGCCAAGCTTTGAGGGTGGTCGTCGCCTAGCTTTTAGCTATTTCTACCCCCCTATTAGAAATAGGGGGTTTGCTTAAAGCGATAGTGGTGAATTTCATCCATCAGGCTTCAGGCTTCGGACGGGCTTCGCCCATCCTTGCCCTTGCCTTTGGACTCATTCTCCACTACCGCTACCTAAGACTTTCCCCACTGCTTTCTTATAAGTAGGCTCTCCGCCCTCAAATTCGGACATAACTTCAGATAAAAGTATACTCAAATCAGTATCAACCATGATTTGACCACTGAATTTTGAAATTTCTTTCCCATAGTCCGTCTGCAAAATCGTAATAATCTTACGCAGATTCCTTGGTTCATACCCCTTTTCATCCGCATACTCTTTCAAAGTCAACACAACTGATTCAGTTGGAACAGATTCAACAACAGTCTGCTTTTCTTCCACCTTAACAATTTCTTCAGTTGTCAACTGAACCTCTCGACCTTTGAATGGGTTCGGAATATACTCCAATTTTGAAAATTCATCATAAAATGAATATTTTTTTCCAGCAATGGCGCAAAAAATTCACGGGCAACTTGACCAAACACTGCTGAATAACCACGACCATAAACCCGAACACCACCAATATATTTCATATACTTAAATTCCTTATTCGCATTCGCATCACCAAATACCATAGAATAACCAGTATCTGACAAACGACCAACAGAAATACGCATATTCATATTGTCACGTACCTTAGAAGGAATATCATCTGTAGAAGGCTTCTGCATACCTACAACCATATTCACACCAGCTTGACGACCTTTCAACGTCAATGATACCAAAGCCTTTTCAACTTCTTCACGGTCTTTATACCCCAAAGAATTGATAAAAGCATTGTACTCATCACAGATAATAAAATAAGGTTTCAATCCATAAGCATGGAATGGTCTTAAATCCTTCTCACCATTTTCCTTCATAGATGCACGCATGAAATCATATCGTTTATCCATGACCTCAACCGCATCTTTGAACATCTGAACAATATCTTCTTTTTCAAAGAAGATTCTATTCTTAAATACTGGTAAATCAGTCAATGTTACAAAATCTGCACGTTTTGGGTCACCAATTTCAACTACTACAAATTGTGCCAAACAACGCAACAAACCACGTAAGAACACTGTCTTACCACCACCAGTACCACCAACAACTAGCAAATGTGGGTCTGACTCAAAATCCCAATAAAAATTCTTCATCAAACGAACACCTTCACCATATTTAAAAGTCATTTCTGAAATCTTGATACGATTCAACATAGCAGAATATGCAAGCTTATAGGTCTTAAAACGTGCATCATCTTCAGTTTCTATGAAATCCATACCAAAAGTAGTCTCTAAATCGCCACCAATCTTTTTGAATTTCTCCTGAAACTTAGAACCAGCTAATTCAAAAGAAGCTTCCAATTCAAACTTCCCTTGCTTAAGAAAGACTTTCGGAAATTTTACTTTACGCTTACCATTCTGAATTTTCTTCTCATACATGATATTATTTTCAAACATAAAACGTGATAACCGTTTCAATCGTTCTAATTTTGCAAATAATACCGTTGATTCAAAGAGAAACCACTGCAAATAGAATCCTAAAGCAATAACCAATACCAAATACGCTAAAACAGAACCATATAAGGCATAATCAATCTTCATGAATCGTTGATAATTCAGAAAACCAAATAAAAAAAGAGGTACTAACCCTATGAAAATTAGCACCCCAACAAAAATATAGTTCAAATGGCGCATCCATGGCTTGATTTTAACCCCTTTATACTGAGGTATCAAATTCACTTTCGCCATCTACTTCACTTCATTTCTTACCTTCAGACTGATTTTGAGCTTGTTGTGTTTGAGTACCACCAACTTTCTTCAAGCCACCTGCAAACAACTTCAACTGAGAATTACCACGTGCCATACGAGAAATTGTCAACACTGGGTCAATCAATTCCAAGTCGTCCCCACGTTTCAAATTCAATGCTTCCAAATCAGCAAGCATCATATCTGTAACAGTCACAGTATCCATTGCTTTGTCATTGATATTCATTACCGTAACACGATAACCAAGAATTTCAGAGGTACGTTCCTGCACAACACGTCCATTTACTTCAACTTCTTCAGTACCAAATTCAGGTTCATCAATACCAATGAACTTCAACATTCCAACTGATGCAGGTACATCCACCACATCATTGACAATTTCATATTTCTTACCAGCAATTACCAAACGTTCACCAAGATTCAGACCAATTCCTTTAACAGCCATTATTTATTACCTCCATTTTTTACAACAATTTTTTCAGCTTGAATATTTAAAGCAGGTGTCATACTATATCCACTAACTGCATCAATCACAGGTTTAGCACCAACCAATTCAATTTCAGTAAAAGGTTCAATTTTTTCTACAGAACCACTTGTAATGACATGAAAACAGTTTTGACCTTCCGCAAAAACTTCATGTCGATTAAACACACCTTTTTCACCATTAAACGTATCCAACGTTTCAAGCAATGAACCATAACGCACATCTTTCAATGCACCTTTTTTCAATTTAAGACTTTCAAATTTCATAATTTTTTCCTTTTCTTTTTTTAAATTAGACAGTTTTCACGACATATCTAGGTCAATAGTTATTATTTTTCTTCTTTTTTAACTTTAGCCAAACCAAACATGCTTGTCACAAACAACAAGATACCAGCAATTAAACCAACAGACGAACTTGCTTCACCAGTACTTGGTAACACAGAAGCTGGCGCTACTGGTGTGCTTGGAGTTGGCTTAGCTGGTTCTTGTGGTTTCACGATATTGATTGTAACAACGTTAGAAACATAGCCATTGCCAAAATCAACCTGATAAATGACGTTGTCTGCTTTGCCTTCAGCTTTAGTTTCAGCATTCGCAATCATGTAAACATTTGTACCTGTCTTCACATACTTGTCATAGAATTCTTGTGGATTTTCCGCAACCCAGAAGACAAACTCATCACCTTTGGCAATTTCAATTCCAGCATTTTTAAGCATGTCTTGAATTTCTTTTGGAGCTTCAGAAATATCTTTAACAACATAGGCTTTCAAGCCTTCTACGTTCTCACCACTACCATCTTCTTGCGTATTGAATTTAGCAGTATCTGTCAAGAACTTAACTTTGGATTCGTCATAGTTATCCAAATAACCAAAGCCACGTGAGATAGCTACCGCACTAGCCACAATGTCTTTGTATTGATCTAAGTCCCATTTACCAACGTAGGTAATCACATCACCTTGAGTAACTGTCTTACCGTGAATATCATTTCCTTCTTTGTCAAGGACTTGTTTTTCAGGTTTAATCACGCTACCACCGTGTGTTGGATTTTCTGGGTCTGGTTCTTTGTCCTTGTCTTTGCCAGGAGTATGAATCACAACCTTGTTTGAGTAGATTGTAATTGTTTTACCTGGTTCATCAGGAGTATTAGAATCTGGAACTTCTGTCAATTCCAATTTCCATGTGTTTTCATAGGTTGCACCGTCATTTGAAGGGAAACCAACAATGACAAGATTTGGCAATTTGAAGTCTGTTGCATTGTCGTTATTCAACTTCGCTACCAAGTCATTAGTGAAGTCAATATCGTAAGTATTGCTTGCTTCATTGTAAGTCAACACATAGTTTGCTTCGTTAGCTTTGATAGTTTCTTCAACAAGTGTCACGTAACCGCTTGGAAGAGCGTCTTGACCTTTTCCTGAAGCGTAGACAGGACGACCAGCTTTAAGTGTAGGCGCATTGAGTTCGTAAGAAACTACTTCACCTTTTGGCACAAGCATGGTATCAATATCCACGTCATCCGCATTTTTAACTGCTTTCGTGATTTGAGGTGTTTGTTTTACAAGCACATCGTGAACTGGAACACTTGCTTCCGCCACCTTGTAGACAACCGCAGTCAACTGAGGCTTGTCAACATTATAGATTGGCACTTGAATTGTTGGTGTCGGTACAGTGTAGGTAGTTGCTTCCAAAGCAGGCTTATCAACCTTGTATGTTGTCACTTCGACACCAGTTGCTGGTGGATTGATTTCTTTTGGTATTGGTTTAACTGGTTTTTCAATCACTGGAGCAGATACATTCGTATTTAGAGCAAACCAATAACGACCTGAACTTAATAGCGGAGCATTAACTTGGTCCATAGACAATTCCAAAGTTAGTTTATCTCCACCAGAAACCACAAGAGCTCCTGCACCGTAATAGCGTGTAGAGGATGTTGAAGTGTCCCAATCAGATGACTCATAATCAGACCCGTTAGATTTATAGTCATTATATTTCATTGCATGGATAAGTTTTCCTTCTTGTGCAACTGTAGAGCCATTGATAGATACGAACTTAGCATTAGCTGAAAGAACAGTCACACCTTCACCAGCACCTGTACCAGCATAGTTTTTTGAACGGTTCATTGAATTTAAGGCAAACACCGCAGGAGCTTCAGCATTATACGTGACTTTTGAACCGTCTTCATAGAAGTATTCAACATCCATAGCTAACTTACTAGTTCCTGTCACATATCCGCTACTTTTTGAGTCCATTTCATAAGTGACGGTGATTGTTGGGTCATTATGTACGTTTAACCAAACACCCAAACGCTGTGGGTCGCTATAAGTGTAAACTGCCTTAGCGATTTTTTTACCGTTATAATACGAATTTTCCAAATTTGTATAAGTCGCTACCAACTTACCGTCACCTTGAATATGGTAATCATAATCATGATTCACACGTCCGTCAAATACGGTTGTTTTACGCTTTTCAGCTTCGCCTTGGAACTCAACAGCCAATTTAGCATTTGATTCCGATTTCATGAGCAAGCCCTGAATAACAACTTCAGACAAGTAACCAACTTTATTCGTTGTTGCTTGTGCTTCAGCAAGTTTTTTCTCATATGCAGCATATTCAAGATTGTACTTTTCATCAGCCTTTTGATTCTCTAATTCAGCTTCTTCTACAAGTGCTTCAAAAGCTGCAATCGTTGATTTAGCTTCTGCATTTCCTGTTGTATTTGGATTTGTACCAGTCGTTACTGTAGCTGTTTTTTCAACCACTTTAACACCAGCTTTAGCTGCAAGTGCTTTGATTGCTTCAGCGTCTTTATTAGCAGCAATTACTGCTAGTGTTGAAGCATTGTAATCTTCAACTGCTTTCAAAGCACTTGTCAAGTCACTGTTTACTTCTGAAGGAGTTGAAACTAAACTATCTGTTAAAGTAATAGTCAAGCCTGCTGCTTTTGCTTTTTCTACCAAATCAGCTACTGCTTTGTTTGCTTTTTCAGCTGACGCTTTTGTATCAGTGTAGTTTGAAATGACTCCTTCTTGTTTTGAGAAATCAGGATTCACTTCACCAGCAGTTTTAACCGTTTTAGGACTGCCATCAGCAACATTCACACCTGCTTGTTTTGCTTTATCTTTTAATTCGGCACCGTTCGCATTTGCTTCATCAACTTTTGACTTTGCAACGTTGAAAATATCAAGTGTTTCTTTGGCTAATTTTGTATCAGTATCTACACCTTTAGGGGCTGATACTGTTTCAGTTGTTTTTTCCACTGAAATGCCAGCTTTTTTAGCTTCTTCTTCCAATTCAGCAACTTTACCATTCGCTTTAGAAACTGCTTCTTTGGTTTCAATATGGTTTTCTGTTACTTCATTAACAGTTTCTATTTGCTTCGCAAAATCATCACTTGCTTCAGTATAATTGTCATAAGTAACAGTTTCACCACCATTCACAATTACACCTGCTTGTTTTGCACTAGAAACTGCTTCACCTAATTTTGGTGATGTTACAATATTCGTAATCGTTTCAGTTTGATTCGCATTCGCACCAGCATTCAAATTGCCTTCAGTTGCAGATGGTTGAACTTCAACTAAGTTAGTAGCTGGATTTCCTGTGCCAACTTCATCAGCGCTTACTACATTTCCAGCAAGAGCAGGAACAACCAATGTACCAGCGAGTGCAACACCAGCAATAATCTTCTTCGCAGAAGATGTAAGACCTACTTCACAACCTACAAGCGTTGTGACATTTTTCGCTTTCCTCAAGCCATACGTTTTTTGATTTTTAAACATAAATTACCTTCTTTTCTTTCTAAATTACAATAATTAAATAAAATAAAAACACCTCTAATAAGATGGTGCTCTAATCATTTCAAACATTTCATTATCCTCTTCTTAATACTTTTTCACCTGTAGTTCTCTCATAAGTATTTATAATCGACTCCCTACATCCCATAATCAAACTAGGACTAACAACCTCATACGAAGCAAATTTTTTCGTCTGCTTTCTTAAACAATAAAAAAGGAAGAATTTTCATTCTTCCTAGTTCCAATAAACAATTTAATTTTCTTTACGACGACCAGTAATAAACAACCCAAACATAGAAACTAACATTAATAAACCAACTAATACAAATGAAGATTTTGATTCACCAGTAGAAGGCAATGTAGAAGATTGGACAGTTGAACTCACTTTAGAAGTTGTCGCTTTATTAGCAAGTTGAATAACTTCAGATTTACCCTCTGCTTTAGAACGTACTTCTGTTTCTTCAGCATGTTTCAAAGTATCTGCCAACCGTTTAGCTTCCTCTTGTTTGTTGTATTTCGCAAGAAGGTCTTGCCAAATCTTAAATTTGACATCACGGTCTTGTTGCAAGCTAATAAGCTTGTCATTTTCAAGAGTTAGTGTTGACAATGCTTCGTTGTAGGCTTTTTCTGCTTCAGTATAAGCCAATAGTGCTTTTTCAAGCTCTTCTGGAGCATGTGTCAATTTTTCCACGTGAGCCAATTTATCTGCAAGAGATTGTTTAGCTGTAGCAAGTGCTGCTTTCACATCAAATACTTTCGCTTCAGCTAATTTCACTTCATTCTTGAGACGTGCCAATTCTTGACTGTCTTTGGCAAAGACTTGTTTTGCTTCAGCGAGTTTAGCTTCCTTGTCCGCAAGGAGCGCTTTTGCTTCGTCATAGACTTTTTGTTTAGCTTTAATATCAGCTGTCAAAGCTTTAACAGCTTCTTGAGCTTTATCATTCGCCAAGCGACTAGATTCAACTTGTTTTTGTGCTTCAGTTAATTTGGTTTGAGCTTCAGGAGAAAGAACCTTGATAGCTTCTGCACGTTTCAAGACATCCTTAGCAGCCTCAAGATCTTGTTTAGCTTCAGAAACCGCTTGTATCGCTTTTGTAAGAGTTGCTTTGTCTGCTTCACGAGTTGAGACTAAACCTTCATATTTTGTTTTGAAGGCTTCGTAATCAGACAGAACTTTATCTTTACTGATTGGGTTTACAAGTTCAGCTTCATCAAATTTAGTAGCTGACATTGAATCAACCTGTTCAGGTGTTGCAAGTAAGAAGTGGACACTTGTTACTTGATCACGTGTTGACATATCAACACCCAAATACTGTTTGACCAGATTTTTTGACCAACTAAAGCCAGCGATTGAACGAGCATGAGCAAATTCAAGACCGTTAAACATAAAGTCAAGCACTGAAGTAAAGACCATTTCTTTTGCATTAGCCATTGAAATTGTCTTAGACTCATATTTCCAACTATTCAAGTTTTCATAGGATTGATTTTCTTTTGAACGCATAACACCTTTAACTTGTTCTGCATTAAATTTCAATCCGTCTGCTTGTGCTGCTTTCGCAATCGCATAAGCGTCATGACCATATTTTGATACATCATCCCATGACCACTTATCAGCTACATAATTATCTGTTACATCATCTGCAAACTTCACTGAACCACTAGATACTGAAACATTCGTATGTCCAAAGGCTTTACGAATGTCATTTACAAGGTCTTGTGCAAAGAAAGCCAACTCTTTCAGGTTTTCTTCTGAAAGATTATTTGTATCAATCTTTGTAGTTGAATCATTCTTATTTGCTTTGTAAACATTGTTCTTGTATTCCACTTCTGACAAAGCTTGGAGCTTCGCAAAGACTTCTTTACGCTTTTGTTTTCCAGCATCATCAGTAGCAGACAAAAGACGATTGTATTCTTTCAATGCTTCAACATATTCAGTTGAGACTTTGATAGTATTGATACCATCAACCGCATTTTTCAACGTTGCCAATTTTGGTGTAGCTTCTTCAACTGCTTTAGTAGATTTTGCCAAGTTTTCAGTGGCAGTTTTTTGACGCGTTTCAGTAATAGTTAATGTCGCTTGTTTACTATCACGGTCGATTGTAGCCATGTCAATTTGTAACTGACGGTCACCATCAGCAAGTTTTGCTTCATCAGCCTTGAGTTGTGCTTCGACGAGTTTTGCTTCATCAGTAGCTAATTTAGTAGAAGCCTTATCTGCTTCATCAATGACTTTTTGAGCACCTGTACCATCAAGAAGAGCTTTAGCATTGTTTACAGCTGTTTGAGCTGATTTAACCTCGCCTTCAGCAGATTTAACTGTTTGACCTGATTGAGCAACAACACCTTCTTGGTCTGTAACATGCTCTTCAGCTTTAGCTTGGTTTGCTTGTGCTTCAGTAAGCGCTGCTTCTTGTTTGGCAATTTCGCCTTCAATAGCTTTCACTTCTGTTTTAGCTGTTTCAATGGTTTCAGGAGTAGCTTGGTTTGCCAAGTCTTTTGCTTCTGAAAGGTTTTGACTCGCCAAGTCTTTTGCTTCTGTAGCTCCTTCAAGTTGTTTTTTAGCTTCTTTTACTACATCAGCTTGACTATCATAAGAGGATTTGGCTTCATTATATTCACCTTCAGCAGTCTTAACTTGACTTTCAGTAACTGTAGTATCTTGTTTCACAGTTGAATCATCTGTAGGTTGTGTTGTGAGGTTAGGTGTCTCTTCAGCAAATACGCTATTTGCCAAACTTAAAGACAATCCGCAAACTAAAACTGCACTAAGAACTTTTGATTTTTTCATTTTATATCTCCTTTTTATTTAACCAAGCTTGTTTCCAAGTTTTTTAACAAAATTATAACATATTTTTTATAAATATACTTAACTGTACTGTCGTTGCCAATCTTAGGAACTTCATCATAAGTATACTTGCTAAACACTTCTGCAATCAGACCATGAACCAACCGTGGATGAAACCCTAATTCAATCAATCATTACTCCTTTCTCAAACCAGCGTTGTTTAAATCGTTCTTTCAACAACGTATCAAAGCCATACAAAAAGCGAGAAAAGTATAAACGATTCCCGCTTAAATAGTGTTCTATCAACTGTTCTCCATATTCTTCCAAAAATTCTTCAAGATAAACAGTGTCATTTTTAGTCAAAACAAAAGGATAAATTGGCTCATACATTATTTCTCCCTCACTAGTTACAATACATATTTGATAAATGTAATCACCCCAAATAAATGTGCCATCACTCGTTACCTTTTGTTTTGGTATAATCTTTATCTTACAAATAACAACCCCTACTTTCTATTATCTATTAGCATTATTAGCTTAAAGAAAGAAAACAAAAATACTATTTTCTTTACCATCTTTAAACTAATAAAAGAGCGCTATATCTATATAACGCTCTAGTGTTTTTAAATTTAAAAAGACGGTCTAATTGCATAAACCGTCTACTACATTAAATGCATGCTCATATCTTCGCACACTAAGCCCTATTCTTAGCTCGGTAAAGTTTCAGGTTGTTTCACAACAACTTCCCTTCTTTACCTCGGATAAGTCACAGATTTCTAGTGGTATCAGCACCTCGTCCTCAACACCTTATCCATTAGCAAGCCACAATTATGACTCACACACCGCCCGCCTTGTCTCCTTTTCCGAATAAAGATAGAAAATTTGACCTTGCCTCCACCTACTAACATTCGGTAGCAGTTCTAGTTTTTCGCAGCTTTTAAGCTTTTCTCAATCAGGTAAACTAGCAGAAACCATAGCACATTAGATAAGAACAGACTTAAAAAGAATAATCTGAAATTCATTTCTATTTTTTGCATTTTTATAAAAACATTATGAAACAAACTTCAACACTTCATAATTCTAATCTTACCTAACCAGCAACCATTTGACTTTTTTCCTCAAATAGCATACAATGAAATTACCACATTTACTGTACGTTGGGGAAGCAAGTCTACTTGATTCGCTGACGTGCTTTTTATTTATTATTTTCAAAGAACGATATATTTTCTAACGCTATTGTTTTGATTTTCCAATGTGCTTCTTACTTCCTATTGAAACGAGATTCTTTGTAGAAGTGAACTGCATATCTTTCAATCATAATTTTGTTAGAAAAAAGGAAGTATGTCTATCAGACACATTGAAATGATTAAGCTTTAATCACTTCAATCTATCTAACACATCATGTTTGATGTTTATATAATAACATTGTTTATGATGTTTGTCAACGGTTTTCTTAAAAAACTTTTTATTTTTTTCTAGGAGTTGTATGTTTACCGATAATCTTAAGAAATTACGACTTGAATTTGGAATGACCCAGAAGGAACTAGCAGAAGAACTCGGAACTTCCCAACAATCTTATATGAAGTGGGAAACTGGTAAAACCTCACCAACCCTCAAAAGCGTTGAAAAGATTGCCCAATTCTTTGATGTTCCAATTTCTAGTCTTGTAAATGACAATAGTCTTAACATAGAAGATGTTCTAAACGCTGAATATCTTTCTTTAAACAATATTCCATTAAGTGAATCTGATTCTGATGATTTTAAAATCATTATTGACCAATATATTCAAGTACGCTTGAAATCTTATCTAAATGCTCAGTCAACTAAAGGTATCTTACTAAAGAACGGAAGAACTGCTTCTAACGATAAGAAGTTTCATTCTAAATGATTTTCAGCTACTAACTCAGAAACAGTAATACCCAAAAATTTTGCTAACCTTTCCAATGTATTTAATGTGGGAGAGGTCTTACCAGTTTCCCACCTCATATAGCATTGCTGGCTAGTCTTCATTGCTTGTGCTACTTGTTTTTGTGTTAGACATTTTTCTAACCTCAATCTCTTTAAATTCTTAATAAACATATTTTTATTTAAGGTGTATCTTATGAATCATTTATCCCAAGAACAATTCCATCAGATTATGGAAGTTGTTCATTCTATTACACATAGACAAGGCGAAAAACTTATCAATAGATATGGTTTTCATTTTAACCTTGAACAACATACAGAGGAAACTATTGCAAAACTTAAGAAAACCTTGCAGGAAATTACTGACTTAAACGATTAAAAATCAATTCTTGTAATTCTGACATATTATCCGCAAAACCATGAATTGCTTTTTCATACTTAACCTTAATATCCTCTGGAAGATGTTCAATAAACGGTAAAATCATTGGTTTTAACGAATTAAGACGATATTTTCGCTGGTTAGTAACCTCACATAGAAGTTCAAACAAAGCTTCTCTTTCTTTACTTTCCATTCTCTACTCCTTTTTTGTTAGAATGAACTTACTCCTTTTTATTTATCTCATCGGGATAAATAAAGTATATCTCATTGGGATTTATTTGTCAACGTTTTTTCTCAAAAATTTTTAAAAATTTATGAAAGGATGAATATGTTGTTAGCAGAACGATTAAAACAGTTACGTAAAGAAGCTGGATTAACACAAAAACAAGTTGCTGAATTTTTACAAGTAGCTCAAAACTCCTATTCTAATTGGGAAAAAGGAATTAGAACACCTCTAAATCCAACAATAGATAAATTAGCAGAACTATTTCAAGTAAGTAGCGAATTTCTAAAAGGCAACACCGAAGATAGAAATATTGACACCTCTTCTCAACCTGAAATTTTTTTCCGAAAAGCTGTCTCTGATATGAATATGACACCTGAACAAGAAAAACAATTTCAAAAAGACGTTATCAATTTCATTGAACAACGCAAACGTATTTTTGAGGAAGATAAATAATGAATCCTACTTATCGTAGAATATCCGATATTGCACATCAACTTATTTATCATTTCATTAAATCAAGCGACTTACAAATCCTGTCTTACAACTACAATCACTATTTCCAATATATCATTGATAAATACAAAATCAAATCTTTTTCCCATCATTTTGACGGTGAAATGATTTTAGGTGTCACAATGATAGATGAAAATGGCATCTCTATCTCTTACGAAAAAAATTGTATACCAACTAGACAGAATTTTACAAAATGCCATGAAATTGGACATCTTCTTTTAGAACATAGTGGAACTTTTTTCGCTGAGAAGAAAAATAGTAAAGACTTACAAGAAATCGAAGCGGACTATTTCGCTTCTTTTGTTCTCATGCCAGACATTGTGCTCGTTTATCATATCATCTATAACCAATTATCATATCAACAACTACAAGCCCATCTAAATGTATCTAATAAAGCACTAGAAGTACGTTTAACACACCTACTACAAACATATACAGATTTAAATTATCCACTTGCTAAAGGCGCTGTTAGTAGTTTTAGAGCTAATACTGCTTCAAAACATAAGCTACTAAACTATATAAATGAATTTGAACAAGAAATTGTTCAAAAATATCATTCAGTACGACTAGAACCTTTAGAACAAATTCAAAAACTGTTACAATCGAAACCTTTTATTAGCCAATTAGATTGTAAATATATCATTGAACCTGAATTGATAAAAACAGTAACAGAAAAATTTCCAAAAGTTAAATGCAATCAGTATTTTGATTTTGGAAAAACAATCAAGTACCTATACAATACAGAACTATTAACAGAAGCCGATGCTGAACAACTAGCTAAAAATTTGATTTTTAATTTAACTTTCTAAAAACTACTAATACCAAAATAAAAAGGGCTAGATAATTCTAGTCCTCATTCTTTTATTAAGTTTTCTTTATTCGAATAAAAATAACCCATCCCATGAGAATTTGGTACACGGAGTACTCTCATAGTTTTATCGGATAATGAAATACCAATAATGTTATCACCATAAGTTGAACTTGAGTATTTTATAATAAATACATCAGTAGAAAAAACTTTCTTGTAAGCATCCAAGGTATCAATAGATTCATATTCCTTAATAAGTTTTTTCATCTCTTTAATTTTTACACTTGTATTATCACTTTTATCAAGTAAATCATAACGTGACGAACCTATCTCAGGTCTTACCCACTTTGCATCAAATTCTTCTTCAATAATTGTTGACCCAAAGCTATTTCTTACCGCTTGATAATTCAAACCTCCCTCGTTAAAGTTATAAGTACTTTTTAAAGAATCACTATGATTCAAGTAATACTTACCTTTATATTGAGAAATAAAATCCTTGAATACTAAATCATATGATTTTTCATAAGCAGTAATAAATTCTGAATATACTTCATCATACTCTTTTTTTAATTCAGATTCTTTTTTTTCACGTTTCTCATTAGAAACTTTAGCTTCATCATATGCTTTAGAACCTTTTTTCACGTACAATTCACCATTCACTGTTAATTCACCTTCTGAATAAACGTAAGCGACTGACCTACCATTTGCAGAAAACTCTTTTTTCTTCGTATCGACAGTAAAAGTTTCACTATCCCTTTTCCCAATAGTTCCATCTATCGTAACTGTCGGTTCTTTTTCTAAATAAGAATCCTTTTTATCAAATTTATAGTAACTCCCATCTAATGTATCACTGGAACATGCAGCCAACGTTACAACTGCAAATAATGTTACCAACAAACCAATTATTTTTTTCATTTTATCTATCTCCTAATTCTCTTTATAAATCTTCACCACGTTCTTCAAGAAAATTCTGTAAGCCAATAATATCTCTTGCAGAAAACTCACCAATAACTTCAATTTTAAAACTATTAGTGTCAAAAATCATTGGTGGATTAACGTCAACCCATGATGGTTTTTTAAGTTTAGAATATGCCCAATCTTTAATTTCATAATATTTTTTCTTAACATGTTCTGACTTATTATGATATTGACTCGTTATTTTCCTTAACGTTAATTCCTCACCATTTACAGAAGTAACAACCGCAGGTCTCTTCTTGCCACCATTTCCATCTGTAAATTCAATATAAGTAATCACTACATCAAACTGTCTATACATAATCAATCCTCATCATCGAAGAAACTAGCTATATGTTCAGGATTGGTTGCATCAAATTTAATTGCACGTTTACTATCAAATTCTGAAATATTTTTTTTGGCTTCTTGTAAACGTTCATCCGTGATGAACTCCCCATTTCCATCATAACGTGTTTCATCAATAGCCTTTACTTGAAAAGGAATACTTCGACTATTTACTGATTGAATCAAAAACATTTTAACTGCCGTACTCATATCTAAACCAAGTGAGTTAAACAACTCCGTAGCTTCTTTCTTTAATTTATCATCTACTCTTACTGCTACAGTTGACATAACTTTTCCCCCTTATCTCTTTGTATATCTATTGTATCACATTCTGATATACAAAGCAACTTTGAACACACAATAAAAAGAGGCAAGAACGCTGTTCCTACCTCTATATAAAATATAAGTCCTTACTTTTCTTTTTTAAATCCATTAAGTGCCAATTAACATCAATGACTATTCAACTCCGTACCAAGCAGTGCCTTCGTATCTCCAACCTCTAGTCTGAAGAACTCTGACCTCATTTTCGCTCATTGTATAATGATGAGAACCTGATGTTAACCCTTGATGGAAAAGGCGATAAACAGGACGACTACCTTCCGAATACCAAGCAACACCTTCATTACGCCAATTATGCTTAGCAGTTAAGATATTCACCTCATTTTGATCCATTGTATAATGATGATCTTTTAAAATCGGATTGTAAAGTCGATAAACTTCTTTTCCCTTCTTAGGCGCTCTCCATGCTATACCTTCATATTTCCCCCAACCAATACGAACCAATGTATCTCTTTCATTTTTACTTGCTGTATAAAAATGTTCTTTATTATTAGGATTGTAGAGGCGGTACATAGGAACATATGGGACATCCGCTGCTACTACGGTGACTTCCCAGACCACTGCTACTTCATCTACTCTTAAATTAACTGAATTTCGCTGAAGTTCTTCATTAAATCGTCTTGACTGTTCATTATCTCCAGAAGGAAAACCCGCAATAATCTTTGTCTTTCCTGGTCTTAAGGCTACCCAATTCCCTTGTTCATCAAAAGAAATAATAGATGGATCTTCTACCGTCATGTTAAAAGAATAGAGAAAATCTTTTAATGGAGAATCCTGAGGACGGCGGATTTGTCCCTGCTCACCCACTTGAAGATTGAACTTAAAAGTTCCGGCTTCAAACTCTGCTCCGCCTTTACTATAAAATTCAGTTTTTGCCGTTTCCTCCGCAGAAACTACCTGACCAACTCTTGATTCAGAGAAATCTACTCCTCCAAGTATTGCTCCACTACAAAGTGATAAAAGAACTACACTTTTCATAATATTGCGCAACATATTTTCCTCCTGACTAATTCGCTTTAAAAGCTACTCCCTCATATTTCCAGCCCACACTGATTAGATGATTTTTTTCGTCTACATTTGCTGGTGTTTCTTCTGCTTTTATAACAGTACCCACGTGAGTCGTAATAACTAGCAAGAGCAATCCAGAATATAAGTATTTCTTTAACATATATCCACCTCTTTTATAATCTCTAAAGAAATTGTAGCACACTTTGGAAGCCGTTTCAACATGAATTAATTTTGTAATTTGTTATAAAAAATATAAAACTTACTCGAAGTAACCTTCTAAAATGAAGTTAGCTACTTAAGGGTATTAAAGAGTCTTATACACCTTTTTACTAAAGAACAATACATGTTCATTCCAAGCTTAAATACACAATAGAAAGCATTTCCTAAATGCTCTTAATTCTATATTCAATTTTGGTCAAAGAAATATTCTCGGTCAAAATTTGGTCTAATTTTGTTCTTATAAAATTTAAATAATATAAAATACACAGAAAATAATAATTGATAAACTCCTTGATTTCATCGTATTTTATAAAAATATAACTTTTGTTTAACTACCCTTAAAAGTCTACAGGGAGGATTGTTGAACATGAGTAAAAGCCTGAACAATCAGGCTTTTTCGTTTGTTTGGATTTGTTCTCAGATACAAAAACTGAAGCTAGTTTCCTCTGCTTCAGTTTTGTCTATATAATACCTATTTTCCCAAATAGGCCAAAATTGCGACGAGAGCTGCTTCCGTTCCTGTTTTCAAGGTTGGTTGAATGGCGGGAGCAAATTTTGGATTATGGTTGGCATAAATTTCTTGATTTTCTAAAAATCCGCCAAATCCCCAATAAAGATACGGAATCCCCCAGGCCTGTGGTAGATAGGCAAAGTCCTCTGAAGCAGTCATTGGATGGTACTGACTTGCTAGCCTCTCTTCTCCCAAGTATTCCTTAAACACCTTGACCACGCGCTCTGTCACTTGACCATCATTGTCCGTCAAAGGATAACAGTCGTACACTTGAATATCTGGTTCTTTAATGCAACCTGCCGCTAGACACTCAGCTTGACAGATACGAATAGTGGCCGCAATCATCTGGTCTTGAACCAACTCATCATAGGAGCGAATATTCAGCAACAGAGTCGCAGTATCTGGGATGATATTTGCCTTCGTTCCTGACTGAAAAGCTCCAACTGTCACCACCGCAAATTGAAACGGATCTACTTCACAGGAAACAATACTCTGCAATTTTATGACAATGGCCGAGCCAATTAAAATTGGGTCAATACTCAAATGCGGCATGGAACCGTGAGCCCCCTTCCCGTAAATTGTCACCTTTAGGGAAGCTGCGCTTGACAAAAATGGGCCACTAACCGCTCCAAGCCTCCCTGCTGAGAGTTCTGTCAATACATGCTGGGCGAAAGCCACATCTGGTCTTGGGATCTTATCCAATAAGCCATCTTCCAACATGGCTTTTGCTCCTGACGCTGTCTCTTCTCCTGGTTGAAAGAGAGCAATATAGGTTCCTTGCCAATCAGATACATTTTGAGCGAGAGCCCAAGATGCTCCCAAACCTGCCACCATATGTATATCATGTCCACAAGCAGGCATGACAGGTACTTGATGCCCCTCCAGATCTGTCATGATGAGGGTTGACGCATAGTCCAATCCAGTCTCTTCTTTGACAGGTAGCGCATCCATATCTGCCCGAAATAGCACCGTTGGCCCCTCTCCATTCCGCAGGATTCCTACAACACCGCCGCCAATCTTTTATGTGTTATAACTATAGCCTTGCAGGGGTTCAAAGATAAACTGGCTAGTCTGCTTTTCCTGCATGGACAATTCAGGATGACTGTGTAAATACTTATATGTTTTTTCTTGCCAATCTTGAATGGCTGTGCTAGATGATGAAACTGTTTGAATAGACATCGTTTTTCTCCTTTATAGTATTATAACACTTACTGCAAAAGGCTTCCGCTTATAGACAAATAGATTCAGTTTACTATCCACCTCCTGTGCTACCCTAGTAAAATTGAAAAGACCGGAAATATTTTTCCAGCCTTTTTTCTTATTCTCCAAATTCTTCTGCCACCACATTAAGAGCCCGTTCGATGACCACATGCATGTCGTAGTATTTATAATCTGCCAAGCGGCCACAGAAGATGACCTTATCCTTGACAGCCTCGGCTTTTTCATGGTATTGATCGTAGACTGCGTTATTAGTCGCGTCATTGATTGGGTAATAAGGCTCGTCGCCTCGCTTCCAGTCAGCTGGGTATTCGCGAGTAATGACCGTCTTTGCTTGATTGCCAAATTCAAAGTGTTTATGCTCAACAATCCGAGTATAGGGCACTTCGCGCTCGGTATAGTTAACCACAGCATTTCCTTGGAAATTCTCCATGTCCAAAACTTCATGTTCAAAGTGCAAACCGCGGTACTCCAACTGACCAAATTCATAGTCAAAATACTGGTCAATCATCCCCGTAAAAACAACCTTTTTTGCGCTGGCTTCAAGCTCCGCCCGATTTTCAAAAAAGTCTACTTCCAACTCTAGGTCAATACCTTCCAACATCTTCTCAATGATGACATTGTAGCCTCCGATTGGGATACCTTGGTAGCGGTCATTGAAATAATTATTGTCAAAGGTAAATCGAATCGGCAAACGCTTGATGATAAAAGGTGGCAAGTCAGTCGCTGAACGCCCCCACTGCTTTTCGGTGTAGCCCTTAATCAAGGTCTGGTAAACATCTTGACCAATGAGCTTGATAGCCTGTTCTTCCAGATTTTTAGGCTCCGTATCTTGCAAATGTGCGGTCTGCTCTGCAATCTTATCCTTGACTTCCTGAGGCGTTTTCGTTCCCCACATGGCATAAAAGGTGTTCATGTTGAAGGGAAGATTGTAGAGTTTTCCTTGATAATTGGCCACAGGAGAGTTGATATAGTGGTTGAACTCCGCAAATTGATTGACATAGTCCCAGATTGCCTTGTTGGATGTGTGGAAAATGTGGGCACCATACTTGTGAACATTGATCCCTTCTACATTTTCACAGTAAATATTTCCACCAATATGATTGCGTTTGTCAATAACCTTAACCTTCTGGCCACGCTTGGTCGCTTCATGAGCAAAAATAGCCCCAGATAAACCAGCCCCAACAATCAAATAATCGTACATAGTTTTCTCACTTTCTTTTCTTGCCTTGCCATTATATCATATTTTATGAATAAAAAAAGCTAAGGCTTCTAGCCCTAACTCTCTTCTCGTTTCACCTGTTCAAAATTTGCGGTACCATCACTTAGTTTTTGCCAGATGATGACCTCTCCCGCTGCCAGAGACTTTTGAACATCAATAATCCGCTGATTGGACGACCCACGAAATTGTAACATGAGATTTTTCTTAGTCCGATCAAATCGGCCGTCCACCAAGATGTCAATCATTCCCAGCAACTCCAGCTTATCTGGGGTTTCCAATATCATTTCCTCCCACGTATACCCCGTCCAAGACCAGATATCCTTTTCAGGCAATTCCTTGCGAATCCGTCTCACCAAGGGCAAGAGAATCCCCGTATTGAGAAAAGGCTCTCCACCAAGCAAGGTCAAGCCCTGCACATAGGGCTGTGCCAAGTCCGCCATAATCTGTTCTTCCAACTCCTGGGTATAGGGAATTCCTGCCTTAAAAGACCAAGTCGCCACATTGTAACATCCCTCGCAGTGGAACATGCAGCCTGCTACATAGAGCGAATTGCGCACCCCCTCACCGTCCACAAAGTTAAAAGCCTTGTAGTCAATGATCCGCCCCTGACTGAGTTCCTCTGACTTCCACTCCTGAGGTTGTGGATTATTCATATTTTCCCTCCACTTCTATCCAATAACGCTCCACTCCGTCCACGACATTCTCCAGTTTTCCACCGTTTGCCAGAATAACCGCCCGACTAGCTGGATTATCCACATGGCAGGTCAAGAGGGCACACTTGATATTTTTACTTTTGGCAATGGCTAGGGCTGCTTGCAGCATAGCCTTGGCTAGACCTTTTCCTCGTTGGCTTGGTCGCACCGAGTACCCAATATGACCACCGACTGCTAGCAGATTGTCATTTAATCGCAAGCGTAGACTAAGAAATCCAAGTGGCAGACTGTCCTCATCAAAGGCTACAAACTGAATAGCTGGTACTCCCTGCAAGCCCATTTCCTGAAGCTGATTAGCCCCCAACCAATCCTCGTAGACGGTCTCTCCTATCGCAAAATTCCAGAGACCGTCCGTCCGACTATCCTGAGCTAAAAATTCCTCTACCATATCTAAAATAGCTTCTTTATCTGCCAAACTTGGTCGTCTTAACTCCATAACACTCCCTTTTCTAAACTGGCAATTCTACTTGTAATTCATCCGTTGAGCTAGCGGATTGATTGATTTGATGACAAATATAACGACTGAGAAGACTCGTTTCAGGTGATACTGGATTTCCCCCTATCTCAATGGTCTCTAAAAACTCATCCACAATAGATTCAAAACCTCGTTTATAAAGCGTTGTATCCCATGAACCAAAGGATTCTTTCTTTGCTGTATTTCCAGTAAAACGTGTCAAATCATCCAAGTTTTCCAGATGTACGGTCTCATACGGAGTCTGTACTTCCATCACTTCCCGACTGCAAATTCATACTAACAAGGATACTTTCTTTCTCTGTTTGCAGCTGTACTGAAACCTGACTCAACAGTCCATCTTCTATCAAATGATACTGGAAATGCCCAGCTGTTAACTGACCAGCTGCCAAATAAAGTGCAGTATCTAGGGGATGAATGAACAGATCAAAAAGCTTGAATTGTAGATCTGCTGGCTGATTGACCTCATTTTTTTCAACTAAAATCCGCCGTTTGTCAACCAGCTCTGCCATTTCTTTGACCTTAGGAGCAAAACGACGATTAAAACCAGCCATCAAGAAAGCCCCTCCTCCTTACGCGTAAAGAGATGCCAGCGTATTCCTGGTAACTGGCGCATATAGGGCAGATAGGCTTTCTGCGAGATACCACCCAAACCAATAATTCCTATTTCTTTCATGTTATTATACTTCCTATTCCGTGGAAATGAGGCCCTGCAATGCTCTAAAAAAGAGCTCCACTTGGAAAAGTAAGGACCGAACAACACTTTTTGCCCAGTCCCACTTCCTTATTTTTTCTTATTCGCTTTCTTCAGCAATTCTTGCACGCGCGATTTCTTATCCGACTTGACTGTCGAATGTTTCTCGTGAAACTTTTCCACACGCTGCATACCCTTATAATCTAATTGAAATTTTCCCATGATTCCTCTTTCTAATTTCCTGGTGTCTTAATCGTCGAACCATTCATGTGTTTGACACGCGCTGAAATTTCCTTGTGGCGGCCATTGACCATTGGACGAGCCTGTGGATTTCCTAGATAGCCACAAGTCCGTTTGACCACATCTACTGTTTTAGGGTCTGTATTGCTACAGTTTGGACACATGAAGCCACGTTCGGTTGGTGTAAAATCTCCCTCGAAACCACATTTGTAGCAGCGATCAATTGGTGTATTGGTTCCCAAATAGCCCACACGATCATAAGCATAGTCCCAAACAGCTTCTAAGGCCTTTGGATTTTGTTGGAGAACAGGGTACTCACAGTAGTGAATAAAGCCACCTGAGGCACCGGCCTCTGGATAAACCTTTTCAAAGTCTAATTTTTCAAATGGGGTTGGATTTTTACGGACATCATAGTGGAAAGAATTAGTATAGTATTCCTTGTCTGTAATATCTGTCACTTGACCAAATTTCTCCGCATCCAAACGACAGAAGCGGTCTGTCAAACTCTCAGAGGGGGTAGAATAAACTGAGAAATGATAGTCATATTCATCCGACCATGCTGCACAGCGTTCTTTCATCTGACGCACAATGTCAATGGTGAAATCCTTGGCAACTTCATTTTTCTCCCAGTCACCACCATAGAAGACAGTCGCCACCTCATACAAGCCAATATAGCCCAGAGAAACAGTCGCACGACGGTTCTTGAAGAGCTCATCTACGTTATCATATTTACCAAGACGGTTGCCGAAGGCCCCGTACTGATAGAGAATTGGAGCATTGGCTGGTGTAGCTTCCTTAACTCGCTCCACACGGTAGACAAGGGCATCTTTGGCGATGGCCATTCGTTCATTGAAAATATCCCAGAACTTGTCCATGTCGCCTTTTGATTCTAAGGCAATACGAGGAAGATTGACAGTCACCACACCCAAGTTCATCCGTCCAGAATTGACTTCCACACCATTTTCATCCTTCCAACCTTGTAAGAAGGAACGGCAACCCATGGGAGCCTTAAATGAACCTGTCAAGTCAATAATCTTATCATAGGACAACATATCTGGGTACATACGTTTGGTCGCACACTCTAGCGCTAACTGCTTGATGTCATAGTTTGGTGAGTCTGGCTCTAAGTTGAGGCCACGTTTGACAGTGAAAATCAATTTAGGGAAGATGGCCGTACGGTGTTCACTACCTAAGCCCTTGATACGGATTTCCAAAATGGCTTTTTGAATTTCACGTTCAAACCACGATGTTCCCAAACCAAAACCAAGCGAGGTAAAAGGCGTTTGTCCATTTGAAGTAAAGAGCGTGTTAATCTCATACTCCAGAGACTGCATGGCATCATAAATATCCTTGCGTGTCTTAGCACGCGCATATTCCTCCTGACGGCCCTCTGTTACCCACTCTTCTGCATCCTTGAGGTGCTTTTGATAATTCAATTCGGCATAAGGGGCTAGAAATTCATCAATGCGGTCAGCTGTACAACCACCGTACTGACTGGAAGCCACATTTGCGATAATTTGTGAAATCTGCGCTGTTGCCGTCTGAATAGACTTAGGACTCTCGACCTCGGCATTCCCAATCTTGAAACCATTTCCCAACATACCCTTGAAGTCAATCAAGCAACAGTTGGTCATAGGTGTATAAGGACTGTAGTCCAAGTCGTGATAGTGAATATCCCCTTTTTGGTGGGCATTGGCAACGTGAGCTGGCAGCATTTTCAAACCAATTGACTTGCCAACAATCCCTGCCGTCAAATCACGCTGGGTATTGAAAACATCGGAATCCTTGTTGGCATTCTCATTGACCACTGTTTGGTCCTTGTTGAGGAGCTTATCAATAGTAAAGTTGATGTCCGTCGCCTTCGCACGCTCAAAATCACGCTGCGTACGGTAGTTGATGTACTCTTTAGCAATCGCATACTCATTGGCCTGCAAGAGTTCATGTTCCACAATATTTTGGATTTCATAAATCTTGATATTTTTAGGGAAACGCTCCGCAATTTCAGCAATAACGCGTTCACAAATCCCTTTTAATTTCGCCTCCATGAGTGGCGACATAGGTACAACCTTGGCAGTCGCCTTCAAAAGAGCTTCATAAATCTTATCTTCGTCAAAGGCCACATGCCGGCCATCCCGCTTGATAACAATCGAAGGCAAATCTTTTACAGCAACTACTACATTTTCCATGTCACTCACTCCTTTTTCTAACTCTATCTAGTCTACCACTTTTTCAAAAAAAATCAATATCTTGTATGAGAATTTTATTTTTTTATTTATAAACACAATATGTAGTGATAAGATTTGTAAAAGAAAAGACTGTTTTCACAGTCTTTTTCACTTATTTCTTTTTATATAAAACCAGCTTAGATGTGCCAACATCCTCTTTTGCATAGTTATTTTTCAAGCTAGATTTCAATTTTGCTGGCAAGGTTAACTCTTTATTGACCACAATATATTGTGCTTTACTATTGTTCAAATCATAGACAAGAGCACTCTTATTTTCTTCCGTTGTCAAGTAGGGTTGTGCTGCAATGAAACGAGTCGCTGAAAGGTATCCTGAATGAACATAAATCTCTGCACTATTGTCCCAAGTGTAGATCAGAGCATCCTTATCCGCATGAGATTTGATATAGCTAGCAACCTCTGTCCGCTCTTTGGCCACCTGTCCATCCAACACAAAGGTAAAAATGGGTTGCATAGGAATAAAGAGACAGACCAGTAGTGGAAGGAAAAATTGTGAACGAAGATAGCTGTAAAAAACAGGTTCTTCCTCTTCTTCTGTCAATAATTCTTCCAAATCAAGACTGTCTTGCTTGTCTTCCTTAGCCACTAAAGCCATGATAAACCCGTATGGCAACAAGAGAACCAGTTGACTCAGGTCCACATTTGGATTTCCTAAGATGAAAACCAATTGAGCCAAGAACGTCAAGATAAGAATACTGTTCAGCGCCAAATGTTTACCAGAGGCCATTGAAGCCAAAGCCAAGACAAAATTCTTCAAGAAACCGGTACACAACAGTACGAGCAGAAGACTCCCTGCAACCCACAAGAGATTTTCAGACATAAAGTCCAACTGCAAGTTATAGAAGAAGGTTTGCGAAACAGCACTTCCTAAAATCTGCTTGATAAAAGTGTAATATCCCACAGAATAAATAATGAGTAAAAATCCAAAAAGGCTAGCTAAAAACTGGTACAAACCACGTGCCTTACGGTGCTGACGAATATTATAGAACAGCAAGACCAGCCCCGCCACCAACCAAAGAATAACACTCTTTGGATAAATCATAAAAACAAGCGCTGCGTCAATTCCATAAAAAATGAAAAACTCATCCCTTACAGCATTTTCAAAGTAGCGAACCAAGAACCAAAGACTAGTCAATACAAAAGGTAGGGCAAAAATGCTAGCATAAAGACCGCCAAATCCTAAAGCAAGGATAAATAGATAGAACCAAAGACTTAACTGGTCTGCCGTTTCCCGACTATGGCTAAAATAAGCCACTAATTTATAGAAATACATCCCCGCAAGCAATAAGGCAACAAACTGAAGCCCAACTAATACCAACGGATTACCTAAAAATGTACCTAGCCAGCTCAAGAGATGATAGAGGACACCATTACTGCTAAAAAAGTCGGCATAAGGACTCTGCCCAGCTTTCATAGCCATGCCTGCATACAAGGTCTGCGTCTGTAAATTAGTCGCTAACCCCGTAAACAAAGGATTACCTACGCTTAAAAAACTAATGAGGAGGCTCCAGATAAAGGCTGGTAAGATCCTACTTGGAAGAAGATTTTCCTTAAATGTATGGTTAAATGAATCAGCTTCTGCCTTTTCACGACGGCGTCTGCCTCTTTTTTGCGAACGACGAGACAGGTTTTCTGCCCCTACTGTATCGATTTCTGTCATCTTACTCTCCTTGGCATAATCATCTTATTATACCAAAAAGTCAACTGTCTGTCATTTTCTCTTTAAGGTCTCTTGAAACCGTGCATAACGTTCCAATTCCCGAAAAGTATGCCATTTCTTTTTACTAAATTCTTCTTGAATTTGCTTTTCTTTATCCGTCATACTTATTTATTCGAAAAAGAGAGACAAAAAAGAGCGCTGGGCGCCCTTTAGAAATTATTCTTCTTCGTCCAAGAAGCTGTTGAAAACTTCTTCAATCATATCCCACTCAGCTGTCGCATCTTCTGGGATTGGTTGCAAGTCGCCTTCTGTACCATTTTCATTTTCAATAAATGAGTAGGCTTGGATTTCAACTTCACCATTTTCATCTTCTTCTGCACTTGCAGGAATCAAGAGAACGTAATTTTTACCGAATTCTTCTTGACCGTCAATTGTCAAAAGAATTTCAAACAAGGTTTCATTACCTTGATCATCTACCAAGGTAATCAACTCACGTTCGTCGTGATTGTGGTCATGTTCATGATTGTGTGCCATTGTGGCCTCCTTAAAATGTTCTATCTAAATAATTTTGCAAAATCAGCTGGGCAGCTAATTTATCAATAACTTTTTTACGTTTTCCGCGACTGATGTCCGCCTGTTCAATCAACATCCGCTCTGCAGCAACTGTTGTCAAGCGCTCATCTTGATAGTCAACTGGTAGACCAAAGAGCTCCACCAACTTATCACCATAAGCCTGACTTGCTTCAACTCGCGGACCACTGGTGTTGTTCATATTCTTAGGCAAGCCTACTACAAACTTATCCACCTTATAGTCTTTGACAAGCTCTATCAAGCGATCAAATCCAAACTCTCCTTGGTCTTCGTTGATAGGGATGATTTCCAAACCTTGTGCTGTAAAACCAAGTGGGTCTGAAATGGCTACCCCAACCGTCTTAGAACCAACGTCTAATCCCATGATTCTCATTATAGATCAATCCCGTTTTCTTTAAGATAAAAACGAACTAACTCCTCTACAATCTCATCACGTTCATACTTGCGAATTTGGTTGCGGGCATCGTTGTAACGAGGGATATAAGCTGGATCTCCACTCAATACATAACCAACAATTTGATTTATAGGGTTATAGCCTTTTTCATCTAAAGACCGGTAAACATTGGTCAATGTTTGGCTAATCTCTTGCTTGTTACCGTCATCTAAACGGAAGCGAACTGTTTCTTCAGTGAATCCCATACTTACACCTTCCTTCAATCTATTTTACAATCTATTATAGCATATTTTATCAGCGCTTTCAATGAAAGGGCATGATTTCTAAAGGAAAACAGCCTGATTTTCTCAGACTGCTCACTTCCTTACAAAGCTGCTCGCATACGTGCCTGAGCATTTTCAACATTGCGCACAGAACGTGGCAAAAATGCTCGAATATCATCTTCTTTATAACCAACTTGCAGACGTTTTTCGTCAATCAAGATCGGACTTTTCAAAATACGTGGATTTTCAGTGATGAGGTCAATCACTTCATTAACACTCAATTCCTCGATATCACAGTTAAGGCTTTTTGCATAGCGGTTTTTTGAAGAAACGATGCTGGCAATTCCGTTTTCTGTTTTGGCTAAGATTCGTAAAATTTCTTCTTTTGTAATCGATTCTTTACCAAGATTATGCTCATTATAAGACAATTGGTGAGCATTCAACCAATTTTTAGCTTTTTTACAACTCGTGCAACTAGATACAGTATAAATTTTAATCAATGTAGTATCTCCTTTGCTACATATACTAAACACATTATAAACCATTATATCACAAATGAACTCGGTCTGGAGACCTATTTATAACTTTTTTAGTATTTTGTCAAGCAAAAACCAGAGATTGGATAAAAATCTCTGGTTAACTGATTAATCTTCTAATTCAATGCCACCATCAAGGTCTAGTACCAAATCTTGTTCCGCAACAACTTCTTCTGCTACTTCAACACTAGGCGATGCATCTTCTTCAATCAAACCATAGTGAATACGGATTTTACGATCAATTTCATCAAAGATAGCTGGATTATCTGCCAAGAATTTCTTAGCATTTTCAGAACCTTGACCAATCTTCTCACCATTGTAAGAATACCAGGCACCAGCCTTATTGATAATACCAAGATTACTTCCGATCTCAATCAATTCACCCGTACGTGAGATTCCTTCACCATACATGATTTCCACAACGGCTTCCTTAAATGGAGGCGCCACCTTGTTCTTCACGATTTTGACTTTGGTTTCCTTACCAACATTGGTATCCCTTTGATCACCAGTACCCTTGATTTGCGTATTTCCACGAACATCAATACGAACAGAGGCGTAGAATTTCAAAGCACGTCCACCAGGCGTTGTTTCTGGGTTACCAAACATCACCCCAACTTTTTCACGCAACTGGTTGATGAAGATGGCGATGGTTTTTGTTTTATTGATAGAAGCACCAAGTTTACGCATGGCTTGACTCATCATACGCGCTTGCAAACCAACATGGCTGTCACCAATATCACCATCAATTTCTGCGCGCGGTACAAGGGCAGCAACCGAGTCAATAACGACCAAGTCTACGGCACCTGAGTCAATCAATTTTCCAGCGATTTCAAGACCTTGTTCACCTGAGTCTGGTTGAGACAAGAGCAATTCATCAATGTTGACACCGAGAGCAGCAGCGTAAGCAGGATCAAGAGCATGTTCCGCATCAATGAAGGCAGCAATTCCACCTTCTTTTTGACATTGCGCCACAGCATGGAGAGCAACCGTCGTCTTACCTGAACTTTCTGGTCCATAAATCTCAACGATCCGTCCTTTAGGATAACCACCAGCACCAAGGGCAATATCGATAGACAAGCTACCTGAACTCATGACTTGTACTTTTTGCTCAGCACGTTCGCCAAGACGCATGATAGACCCTTTACCGAAATCCTTTTCGATTGATTTTAAGGCGTCATCCAAAGCCTTCTTACGCTCATCGCCAAATTTTTTTGTAATATCTTCTAATTTTTTGCCAGGTTTTTTAGCCAAAATTTTTGTCTCCTATTTCTATTCAATTTAATTATTATAGCATTTTTTTACACTTTTAGAAACTCTTACGTACATAGTCCAAAGCATGGAGACAAGCTACCTGTCTCAGATGATTAAGCGAGTAACCACCTATGTCTACCGTCTCAACCTTACTAGCTTTTTCACTAGAGATAGCCATGTACAGACGAACTCGTTGCAGATTTTCTTGGGCCGAGGGCAGGACTTCTCCCAAAAGCGCTAACCCAATACCAGCTCCTGTTTGCTGTCGAATCAAATCCGCATGAGACTGAGCTGCATCTGAACCCCTAAACTCTTCAGAAAGTACGCGCCCACCTTCCAGACTCCCTGCAGTTGCAAGTTGATACTGGAGTAAACCTGCTGTCAAGTTTTCTGCAACTGCGATGGTCTGATTTTTCACCTGTAAAAAGTCTGAAACTACTTGTGCTAAGCTATTTTCCTCACCATATCCGTAGAGAAACTCTGTCAACTTACCATAACTGAGAATTTCTACTTCGTAAATATCCAATTTACTATCTGCCTCTGCTTGACTGGCTGCCTTTGTAGAAATACGTAGAGTCACTTCCCCTATTTTGGCATAGGGTGCAAGCGTTGGATCCGTCTGATTCTTAATCATTTCCGCCAAAACCGTTACCAGCTGACTTTCTCCAATCCCAAAGAAACGAAGGACCCGTGAATAAAGTTGATGTCCATTTTTTACTAAGAGAGGCTGTAAACTTTGTGTAAACATGGGTTTCAGTTCACTCGGAGGGCCTGGTAAAACTACATAACGCACACCATTCTGCTCAATCAAACCACCAACCGCAAGACCGATCGGATTTTGCAAAGGAATACTCCCCTCCACCAGCTGAGCCTGTCTGTCATTATTAGAGGTACGAACGCGACCAAGATGACTGACAAAAAACTGATTAAGCTTTTCCATAGCTTGGTCGTCGAAAACCAAATCCTTTTTCAAATACTTAGCCAAGGTCTGCTTGGTCAAATCGTCATCTGTCGGCCCCAAACCACCGCAAAGTACGACTAACTCACTCCGCTTACTAGCAATATCAATCACCGATAACAGTCGCTCTTCATTGTCCCCGACAGCCGTTTGGAAGTAGACATCAATACCCAATTCTGCAAATTTTTCGGACAAAAATTGGGCGTTTGTATTGACAATCTGACCTGTCAGAATCTCCGTCCCAACCGCAATAATCTCTGCTTTCATCTCAACCTCCTCAAATAAACTATTCGTAATCGTGACTACATTTTAACAAAAAAAATAGCAAAAATGCTATTTTTGATCATCAAAATTTATTTCCAATCACATCCATCTTCATGATCATTAATCAACCCAGCTGCCTGCATAAAGGAATAGATACAGACGGGGCCGACAAATTTGAAGCCTCGTTTTTTCAGGTCTTTTGAGATTTGTTGGGAGAGGGCTGTTTGTGCTGGTACATGGTGGTAGTCAGCTACCGCATTCATCTGCGGTTTGCCATTGACATAGGACCAGATAAAATGGTCAAAGGTGCCAAACTCTGCCTCTACTTTCAAAAATGCCTGCGCATTGGCTCGAGTAGCATAGAGTTTAGCTCGGTGGCGGATAATTGCTGGATTGTCTAACAAAGCATCCAACTTCTGGTCCGTCATCTGAGCGATTTTTTTAATATCATAATGGTGGAATGCTTGACGAAAAGCGGCACGTTTATTGAGTACCGTTTCCCAAGATAAGCCCGCTTGATAGGTTTCCAGACAAAGAAGTTCGAACAAGGCTTGCTCATCGTGAAGGGGTTGTCCCCACTCTTCATCATGATAGGAAACATAGAGAGGATTTTCAGCTTTTACCCAAGAACATCTCGTCATATCTACCCCTTCATCAGCATCTTCAAGCTTGAACTAATGTATTTATCAGCTGTCTCATTGGTTCCCTCAAAGAAGGTACGGATTTTCTTGAGTTCCGCTGCTTTGTAGCCAAGGGCTAGAAGGGCTTCCATAGCGTCGTCCAATTCTTGATTGCCAACTGCAGTCGCCTTCGTCGCTTTGCCATTTTCCACAGACGCTTCGACAAACTTGCCTGCTAAATCTAGAATCATCTGCTGGGCTGTCTTCTTCCCAATTTTCGGGAATTTCGTGAGATATTTGATATCACTGTTGTCAATGGCAGCCACCAGCCCCGCATTGTCATCCACTGCTACAATCGCCAAAGCCGTTGTCGGACCAATCCCCGAAACAGAAATGAGCTTGAGAAAGATATCTTTTTCCTCTTCTGTGTGAAAACCAAAAAGCAGGTGAGCATCCTCGCGAATAACCTGATGCAAGTAAATCTGAACCTCTTGCTGAACTTGGTCTGAAAATGAATAAGGATTGGCTACATTGATAATATAACCTAGTCCCCCCGCCTCCACAACAATATGCTTGGCTGTAATCTTGCTAAGAATCCCCTTGATATAATCGTACATAAACTCTCCTTAATCTTGAATATGGCGCAGATGTGCCGCCTTGAGAATGAGCCACAGTCCCAGACTAGATAGTAGGACTAGGGTAATTTGCACACCGATTTTTCCGGTAAAATGGCTGAGCGAAACCATACTTCCTGCTATAATGCTGGCAATAGGCTGAGTAATAGATAAAAATCCAGAATAGGACCCAATCTTGTCTTGGTTCATCATGTCTGCCCGAAGCACTTGACTGGCTGGGACGTTAATCATTTCCCCAAGAGTAAAGCCAACCATAGCAAAGAGCAGGGGCCAGAAACTATTGAGGGAAATATTGAGAAACATGCCAGCTGCACACATAATCGTTCCAATGGTCAACTGACGAAGCAAGGGCCATTTTTTTGTCCAACGATTGACGGTCGTCATGAAAAATACAATCAGAAAGGTATTTGTAAAGACGGCCACACTGAGCATTTTCGCTCCTGTGATAATTTGACCAAAGAGAATGATTTCTTGGAAATGTAACTTAAGGTTCACCGAGAAAAAGTTATCCACTTGAAGCCAGACAACGCTGGTCCCAATACTTCCCAAAGTATAGATGACGAAAGGCTTGTCTACCAGCACCTGGCGGTAATTTTTGAAAGTAGACAAAATACCATGTCCGTGCTCAAACTCCATATCCGCTGGCCGAGTCTCATCAAAGTAAAAATGAGCCACCAAAAGACAAGCAACTGAAATCGTCAAGAGTACCAGCAATAGTTGGAAGAAATAGCGGTCATAAAAGAGACCTGCTATCCCTGCTCCCAGCATAACCGCAATGTTGATAAGCCAGTAACCAATCGTATAGACGAAGCGCCGATTGTGCTCGTCGGTCAGATCAATGGTCATAGCCTCATAAGCGGGAGAATAAAATTGGTGGGCAATCTCAATCAAAAGAATACCAGCAAAGGTCAACTGCGGAATGACATGGTGAGGGAGGTTGGCAAAAACGGTCACCGCCCATCCCACTACAGCTAAGAGCGAACCAAGGTCAACGACCTTTTTGCGTCCCCATGCATCTGATAAGTGTCCTCCGTAAAGAGTGGCAAAGAAACCTGATAGCTGTGTGACAACAATGAGAGCGCCCGTTATCAAATTCCCAAAATAGCTGACATAATACATAGCCATAAAAGGGAAAATTGCTGAACTAACTGTAATGGAAATAAATCGCAGCAACTCCCGCATTTGTAACTGCTTTGGCAGGGCAAAAAACTCTTTCATAGGACTCCTTCTATCTACTTAGTACTTACCTAACTCTCGCAAACTGGTGTGATTTTCTTGGATACGACGGAACATTTTCTCCATATCTCCTGTTGTAAAATGTACCAAAACAGGGCGTCCATGTGGGCAATTATATGGATTTTTACACTGGGACAATTGAACCAGCAAATCACGCGCAGAGTAATCATCCAAGGTATGATTGGCCTTGATAGATCGCTTACAAGACATCATAATTGCCAGCTCAGCACGGTATTTCTTGACCGACACCTCATTGGTCAAGAGCAACATATCACACATCTCATAAACACCAGACTCAATCTCTTCTTCCTTCATCCAAATTGGGTGTTCACGAAGGATAAAGGTATTATTTCCATAGGCTTGTAGGTGAATGCCAACTTCCTCGAGCATGGACATTTTTTCCTGAAGCGAAATAGCATCTGACGGTGAAAATTCAAACAAATAGGGCACTAATAACTGCTGTAAAGAGCTGTCAACTTCACCGATTTTTTCACGGTAATATTCATACTTAACCCGTTCTTGGGCAGCATGTTGGTCGATGATATAGAGTCCACCCTTTCCTTGGGCAAACAGATAGGTCCCGTGCATTTGACCAAAGTAATCCAACTCTGGGAAGGTCGAGTTTTCCTCATTTTCTAAGCTATCCAGCATTTTTTGCAACTTGGATTTGTTTTTGAAATCCAAGCCTTCATGGTCGCTGTCATCCATAACTTCCGAACGTTGGGCCTGTTTGACAGAGCTTGGCTTATCAACCTTTGTGTCCATTGAGTTGACAGGGTTGTAAACTGTATCAGCAACCGCAAAATCTGCACGACTATCCTCTACAATAGGCGTTTTGACAAAGAAATCCTGCTTTTGAGAATCATAGTAAAGATTGGTTTGCTGTAAAGGGAGACTGGTTTGGATAGGTTTTTCTGCACGACGTGTGCTAGCCTTGGCTAAATTTTCCAAAGCATCTGGTATCAACTCCCGCTCCTTCAAAGCCGTAGCAATGGCTTCATGAATAACCTGCATGAGTTCTTTTTCTTTTGAAATCCGTACTTCCTGTTTAGTCGGATGCACATTGACGTCGGCAAGATAGGGGTCTATCTGGATATCAATAATCGCTAGTGGAAAACGCCCCACCATGAGCTTGGAACCATAGCCATCCAAAATGGCACGATTGAGCAAAAAATTCTTAATATAGCGACCATTGATAAAAATGCTGATATAGTTGCGGTTGGCGCGAGTCAGTTCTGGCAGCGATACATAGCCCGATACCTGAAAGTCTAAGTCTTCTCCACTGATTTCTACCATCTTCTTGGCAGAAGCAATCCCATAGACACCTGCAATAGCTTGTCGCAAATCACCTGTTCCCGCCGTCTTCAAGAGTTCCCGACCATCATTGATGAGGGTAAAGGAAATCTCTGGGTGAGCCAAACCAAGACGATTGACCACGTCCACAATATGCGCCAACTCAGCCTGCTGACTCTTGATATACTTCAGTCGGGCTGGGGTATTATAAAACAAATCCTCCACCCGAATCTGGGTTCCTACTGCACGACTAATGGGCGCCTGATGATCAATCGTTCCGCCTGACGACTCCAACTTCATACCATGGGTATGCTGGGCTGTTGCTGTCTCAATGCTCAAGCGGCTAACAGAGGCAATCGACGGCAAGGCCTCACCACGGAAACCCAAGGTCCGAATACGGAACAGATCTGCCTGACTTTTAATCTTACTAGTAGCATGACGGCGTAAGGCTACGGCTACTTCATCTGGGGCAATCCCTTCGCCATTGTCGGTGATTTCAACCAGCTTCAAACCAGCTTCTTCGATGGTCACTGTAATCTGACTGGAACCCGCATCAATGGCATTTTCCATTAACTCCTTAACAACGCTGGCTGGTCGTTCAATGACCTCACCGGCTGCAATCTGGTTGGCTAAAATTTCTGGTAATTCAATAATTTTTGACATCATTTTTCTCGTTTCTAATTAGGACTATTATATCAAAAAGAAGGAAGTCTGGGCAAAAGTGAAGTGCCCTCCAAAAAAAGTTAGACATTATATTTTAAACGAGGGATTGAGTTCTGTATTGCACAGGACTCAGTCCTTTTAATGTTCGTTTGATGCGTTTGTTATTGTAGTAATCAATATACTCTGAAATAGCAGATTTTAGATCTTCTAGGGAGGTAAAATCCTTCTCAAATCCATAAAACATTTCTGTCTTCAGTGTACCAAAGAATGATTCCATCATCCCGTTATCTAAACTATTTCCCTTGCGAGACATGGATGGTTTCATGCCGCGGTCCTCAAGAAAACGATGATAATAAGTGTGCTAATACTGCCAGCCTTGATCACTGTGCAAAATAGTATCTTGATAAGTTTCTTCAGGAAAGGCTGCGTTAAGCATGGCCTGTAATTGTTGTAAGTTTGGTGATGTTGATAGGTTGTAAGCAATGATTTCACTGTTATAGCCATCAAGAACTGGTGACAAATAGAGCTTCTAGTCACTAGTAGGAATTGAAAATTCTGTTACGTCTGTATAACACTTTTCAAGTGGTTTTGATGCCTTAAAGTCACGATTAATTAGATTATCAGCTTTCTTACCAACTTCTCCCTTGTAGGAGTTGTATTGACGATTGGCACGGATTCTAGCTTTCAAACCCAGCTCTGACATCAGCCGTTGAACCTTTTTATGGTTGATATGATAACCACGATTTCTGAGCTCAAGATAAATTCTACGGTAACCATATCTTCCTTTGTGCTCAGTATAGATGTTTTGAATTGTTTCTTTCAACTCGCTGCCCTTATCCTTTTTAGCAGATCGGTTAAGGTGGTAATAGTAAGTTGAACGAGATAATTTCAAAATATTAAGTAGTATCGTTAGGCTAAATTCTTTGATTAATCCTTGGATGATTTTAGTTGCTCTTTGAGCTTTTCTTCGTCCTTCAAGCGGTATTCTCTCAACTTTTTTAGCACAGCGTTCTCCGCTCTAAGGTATTCATTTTCATATCGAAGACGCTCCAATTCCGTCAGCTCGTCTAAAGTTTTCTTCCGTTTACGTCCCATTTTAGCAGGTCTCCCTCGTTGTTTCTCAACAATAGTATACCCGTTTTTCCTGTATTGTGCTATCCAATTGGCAAGTATCCCCCAATGCGGCAAGGCATAATCAAGTGAAACCGCTAATTGAGACCGACCTTTAATGAGCACTTCATCAATCATTTGCTTCTTTAGTTCGGGAGAATAGTAGCTATTTTTCCCCTTGCGAACAATTTCTAGTCCGTACCGGTCAATCAGACGTATCATGTATTTAAGAAGGGACTCATGAACGCCAAACTTTTGAGTGAGCTGCGACCAAGTCCAGCCTAATTTTCTGAGTTGATAGATTTCAATTTTATCATTATAACTTAATTTCATATAAAAACACCCCTAAAGTTAGATTTAGTGTCTAACTTTAGGGGTGCAGTTCAAAGGTCCAGACTCTTTGATATTAATCGATTTAAAAATTTAGCGCAGTAAGTATCTGCAAAATGAATTTCTATGAAATCACGATTTTGGTCACACTCTCCACTTTTTCCAGAGAAAATAGAGATTAACACTACAAGCAACGACAATGAGGAAAGGAATGAGGGCGCTTGACCAATCAAATCCTTGACTGATATTGTAGGCGAGATAGAGGAGGTTAAATAGCAGAAAAAAGCCATAAAAAACTGCTCTGAGAACTTTCACTCTTGACCTCCGTCACGCTTTTCTAACTCGACTTCCAAACTATCCAGCGCAGCTTTTTGCCCTAAAGCTTCGTAAACTTTCGGAAAACGCTTGAAGCAAATCCAGGCAACAAAGACACCAATGCCGGGTGTAATAAAGTGTGGCCAGCTGGCTTTCTGCCAAAGGAACCACATCACTGCAAGAGTAGACACTCCCAACAAGACCCAAATAACAGTGTATAAAACTCGAAATACTTGATCAATTTTTTCCATAAAATCCTCCATTTGCCTCATTATAGCAAATTTCCCCTACTTTTCCAAGGATTGATTGATACGGGAAATGCTGCGCTTCATTTGGAAATAATTGACTGCATAGATGATAGCGTAAACCAGACTAAATTCCATAAAAAACCATAAAATATTGAGCCAATAAATTGGGAACCAACCACCGAAAATAGCGCAAACCAGCATACCCAAGGAAGTCACTAAAAAATGCACTACATTAATCTTGAGCAAGCTCCAATCCTGGTCAAAAATGATAGAGGATAGCTGAAACAGGAGCCCAATCGCCGCCCAGAGACAGACCGCAATCAACATGGTCATAGCTGGACTGAAATGTGCTACATAATAAGCTCCAAGTGTAGAATAAGGATTGACTGGTATATAGTCACCACCTGCGTAGGCGAAAGAGTTAATCAGTGAAAAGATTGTACCAATGCTAGCACCAGCCGAAGCGGCTAAAATGTATTTTTTCATAGTCCAAGTGTCTCCTTTATTTGTTTGAGGTAACGCCATGATGAGTAGGTCACAGCACCATTCTTCAGAACGATTTTAACCAAGCCATTACCTGTTAGACTGAGGTGGTCCAGATAGGCTAGGTGGATGATTTCTGACTGGGATATTTGCAGAAAGTCCCGTGGTAGAATCTCCATAGTCTGATAAAGTCTAAGATGAGAAGTGAACTCCTCGCTTTCTGTTCTAACGTAAAGAACCTTATCTGCAATGTAGAGTTGATAAATATCTGCAATTGCCAATAAGTGAATCTCCTCTCCGCGGCGAACGGTTAACTGGCTACTAACTCCTAGTTGCTTAATGTAATCAACTAGTTTGCTAACATCCTCATCCAACTTTCTCGCCTCTATCTTTACTCGGTCTTCCGTAAAATTCTCATCAATCTGTAAGTCAACTTTCATCTTCTCATCTCCTTTCTGACACTATTAAACACTTTTCACAAAACGATTGCAAGAGATTTTCGCTATGTGGTTTATTTGGCTCTCTAAATGGCAAAAACCCCGCCTAAGCGGGGTTGGTTTACACTTCTTTCTTCAATTCTGCCAAGGCATTCATGGCTTCCAGCGGGGTCATGTTAAAGACATCTAGCTGGCGTAGTTTGTCCAAAATAGGGTGGTCTGGACTAGCAAATAAATCCAGTTGTTGAGCTGAGATCGGCTCTTTCTGAGCGGGTACATGCTCAGCTTGATTTTCCAAGGTTGCAAGAATAGTATCTGCACGACGCAAGAGGTCTTCTGGCATACCGGCAATCTTGGCAACATGAATCCCATAAGATTTATCAGCCGGACCAGGAGCAATCTTATGAAGGAAGGTCACCTGCCCGTCCTGCTCCAAGGTTGAGACGTGAACATTTTCTAGTTGAGACAGACTATCACTCAGCGCTGTCAGCTCATGGTAGTGAGTCGCAAAAAGGGTCTTGGCACCAATCTTATCATGAATATACTCAATAATAGACTGGGCAAGCGCCATCCCATCATAGGTAGCCGTTCCGCGACCGAGTTCATCAAAGAGGATGAGTGAGTGCTCTGTCGCTAGACGAATAGCCTTATTGGCTTCCATCATTTCCACCATGAAGGTTGACTGACCACTGACCAAATCATCCGCCGCCCCGATACGGGTAAAAATAGCATCAAAGATTGGCAGGATCACTTCCTGAGCAGGCGCATAGGCACCAATCTGCGCCAACACCACAATGACTGCTAACTGGCGCATGTAGGTAGACTTACCAGACATATTTGGACCCGTGATTAGCTGTATGTGGGTATTCTGGTCCAGTATAATGGAGTTTGGAATATAGGATTGAGCTCCCATAACCTTTTCCACCACCGCATGCCTTCCCTCACGAATAAGGATTTCTCGCTCCGCTGTAAAAATCGGGCGAATCAAGTGCTGACGCTCTGCTACAACGGCAAAGGCTTGCAGTACGTCAACTGTCGCAATGGTTTGTGCCAAGGCTTGCAAGCGACCGATATACTTCTCGACTTCTTGACGAATCCGCATGAAAATATCGTACTCTAGGCTGGCTGATTTCTCACGCGCCTCCAACATTTGCCCTTCGACCTTTGCCAATTCTTCCGTCCCATAGCGCTCTGAATTTTTCAAAGTCGCTTTACGGAAGAAATGCTCGGGCACACTAGACAGATTTGAATTTGTCACGTGGAAATAATAACCATCTTTTTTATTGTAGTCAATTTTCAGATTATGAATACCTGAAGCTGCTCGCTCCTTAGCTTCAATCTCGGCAATCCAGCCCGTCCCCTCACGCAGCACCAGACGATACTGGTCCAAGGTCTCGTCAAAACCAGTGCGAATGATGTTCCCTTCTGTGATAACCATAGGAGCTTCTGGGTCAATGGCAGAGCTGATCAGGGCATGCAGCTCAGGAATGTGATCCAAACCTGCTACCAAACCTGTCAAAGCCTCATCATCAATCTGCTCTAAAATTCCACGGATAGCAGGGACATTTCCCAGAGTTTGAGCCAACTGCAAGAGGTCTTTGGGTGTCGTCTTACCAAAAGAAACTCGACTAGCCAAGCGCTCAATATCGTAAACTCCCTTGAGACTGTCCGTCAAATCACTCCGCTCAAAGAAGTGATCCAAAAAAACTTGAACCACAGCTTGACGCGCTAAAATTTTCTCCTGATCAATCAAAGGTCTGTCAATCCAAGCCCGTAAAAGGCGCAAGCCCATGGCGGTTTTTGTTTCGTCCAAGAACCAATAGAGACTGCCGTGTTTTTTCCCTGTACGGGCATTCTCCAATAGGTCTAAGCTGGATTTGGTAGCATAGTCCATTTGCAGGAAATCTTTGATTTCATAGCGGGCTACCTTCTGTAAGTGTACCAAGTCCCGCAACTGTGTCCGATGTACATAGCTAAGCAGCTTTCCAGCGACAGCTTTTTCCAAGGCAATCAAGGATTTATCCAAGAGTTGAACATCGTCTAAAGCTTCCAACTCTAGGGATAAAAGGAGGTTCATCTGGCGAGAAAGCACAGCTTCTTCACTTTCTGAAAGTGCATAGCCCACTACCACTTCACGGGCACGAAGATTGCGAATTTCACTACAAACACTAGCAAAATCCGTCAGGCTAGTCACATAAAACTGCCCTGTCGCCACATCCATGTAAGATAAGGCATAGTTAGCTCCCTGCTTGTCAATGGCCACCAAGAAATTACTTTCGGCATCTGGCTTCAGTGAGTCCACCACAGTCCCTGGTGTAACAATCTGCACCACTTCACGCTTGACAACACCAACCGCTGTCTTCGGATCCTCCATTTGTTCAGCAATAGCCACCTTATGTCCAAGTTCGACTAAGGTATCAATATACTGCTGGGCAGCATGGTAGGGCACACCTGCCATAGGAATTGGATTTTCTGCATTTTTATTACGACTTGTTAGGGTTAGTTCGAGAATCTGGGCTGCTTCCACTGCATCATCATAAAACAACTCGTAAAAGTCACCCATTCGGAAAAGCAAAAAAGCATCTGGATGATTAGCTTTAATATCCAGATACTGCTGCATTCCTGGGGAAATTTTTTCTGCTGCCATGTGCCTACTCCGCTAGAAATTGGTTAATCTCATCTTCAACCTGCTTGGCTGCTTCTTCGTCACGACAGATGACCAAAAGCGTATCCGCACCTGCAATGGTGCCTAAAATACTTGACGGTTTTTCCGCATCAATAATGTTAGCCATGAGTGCAGCTTCTCCGAGGTCTGAATGAAGCACCAAAACAAAGCTGGCACGCTCTACCTTATAGGCATATTGGGCCAAGAGCTTACTGAATTTTTCCTGTTCTTCCTTGACCGCAAGAGAATAGTAAGAGCGACCATTTTCATAAATCTTGACCAAGCCAATTTCACGCAAATCGCGGGATAGGGTCGTCTGCGTCACAGACACTCCAGCCTTCTCTAAATTTTCTTGAATATCCACCTGACGGCTAATTTTTTCTTCACGAATCATCTGTTTGATGAGCTCATGACGTTCTGATTTATTCATCATTTACCTCTAAAATGTATAATTATATGCATATTATAACAAATTTACCGTTTTTTACCTAATACCAACTGAAAATTATGTTAAAATAGAATCAAGAATATTGGAGGAATCATTATGAACCACAAACAATTAGTGGCAGAGCGTTTGGCTGCAGTCATCCCTAGCTTGGATGTTGAACAAATCTTTGCCTTACTCGAAAAACCAAAATCATCTGACATGGGCGACATCGCCTTCCCAGCATTTTCTCTTGCCAAAGTTGAGCGCAAGGCACCCCAAGCTATTGCAGCTGAAATTGCTGAAAAAGTTGACACTGAAGGCTTCGAAAAAGTGCTTGCTATGGGCCCATACCTCAACTTCTTCTTGGACAAAGCCGCTATCTCAACTGAAGTCTTGCAGGCTGTCATTTCAGAAAAAGCAGACTATGGTCAGCAAACTGTAGGAACTGGCAAAAATGTTACTTTCGACATGTCTAGTCCAAACATTGCCAAACCATTTTCAGTTGGTCACTTGCGTTCAACCGTTATCGCAGACGCCCTTGCTAACCTCTATACAAAACTTGGCTACCACAGCTACCGTATCAACCACCTCGGAGACTGGGGTAAACAGTTTGGTATGTTGATTGTTGCCTACAAACTTTGGGGAGACAAGGCTGCCGTTGAAGCAAACCCAATTGACGAACTCTTGAAACTCTACGTTCGTATCAATGCAGAAGCGGATGAGAAGCCTGATCTTGACGAACAAGCTCGCCAATGGTTCAAGAAATTGGAAGATGGTGACCAAGAGGCTTGGGATCTTTGGAAATGGTTCCGTGATGAAAGTTTGGTTGAATTCGACCGTATCTATGATAAATTAGGCGTATTCTTCGACCACTACCACGGAGAAGCCTTCTACAACGATAAAATGGATGAAGGTATCCAGATTATGGAAGAAAAAGGACTCCTTAAAGAGTCTAAAGGTGCCATGATCGTTGACCTTGAAAAATACGACTTGCCACCTGCCCTCATCAAAAAATCGGATGGCGCTACGCTCTACATCACACGTGACATCGCAACAGCCATGTACCGTAAGAAAACTTTTGACTTTGTGAAAAATATCTACGTGGTTGGTCAAGAACAATCTCACCACTTCAAACAACTGAAAGCTGTTTTGAAAGAAATGGGATTTGACTGGTCTGACGACATGGTTCACGTTTCATTTGGCTTGGTTACTAAGAACAAGAAAAAATTGTCTACACGTAAAGGCAATATCATTCGTTTGGAACCAACCCTTGACGAAGCTGTTTCACGTGCTTTGACTCAAATTGAAGCCAAAAATCCTGACCTTGAAAACAAGGCAGAAGTAGCTCACCAAGTAGGTGTTGGTGCCGTGAAATTCTACGACTTGAAGACTGACCGCGACAATGGATATGACTTTGACCTTGAAGCAATGGTTTCCTTTGAAGGCGAAACAGGACCTTACGTCCAATACGCATATGCACGTATCCAATCTATCCTTCGCAAGGCAAACTTCTCTGCTGACGAAAAAGCTACCTACTCACTCAACGATGCAGAAAGCTGGGAAATCATCAAACTCTTGCAAAACTTCTCTGCTAGCATTGAACGTGCTGCTGACAAGTACGACCCATCCATCATCGCTAAATTCGCAATCAATTTGGCTCAAGCCTTCAATAAATACTATGCCCACACACGTATCTTGGACGAAAATCCAGAACGCGATAGCCGTCTAGCACTTGCTTACGCAACTGGTATCGTCCTCAAAGAAGCACTTCGCCTCCTCGGTGTTGCTGCTCCTGAAAAAATGTAATATTTTTGAGAGGATATTCATGAGCCTGGGACAAAAGTCTCAGGTTCTCTAATTTTTATAGCTTTAACAGTTTGACGCAGTGGTTGACTGAATATTCTCACCCCTTGCTACACAAGTAATTTCGACCAATCTAGTCAACTGTGCGGAGGTGGGACGACAAAATCGATTTCTACGAAATCACGATTTTTGTCCCACTCTCTTTTCATACAAAAAGCACTGCCTGTCGGCAGAGCGAAAAATATGTATTAAATATCTGTAGCATTTTGTCCCATATCAGGAAGCACTTTTGGTTTACGCAGATGGAAGAAAATCGTCAAACCAAAATAAACTGCGAAGAGAACAACCTGCACGGCAAACGTCCCCATGAGAGTTGCTTGGCTGATTTGACGGATAGATTCTTCAGAAATTTGTTGAAGAACACCACGACCAGCTACAAAACTATAAGTCGCTAGTACCAAGGTCCCAAAAAGGTAACCAATATAAGTATAGGAAGCCAATTCTCCTTTCTTTTGCACCAAAAATACGACAACTGCTACCATGGCTAGCAAAAGAAGTACAACAAATACCTTCATGACCAAACTAGTTTGAAGCTCAACTGACGAACGAGCCATGTTAATCATATCATCTGCATTGGGAATTCCTGCCTGTTCGTACACCTTGCGAACGGCTGCTTCATCAAAATGTGCCGTAAAGGTCGACCAAAGTCGATATACACTTGAAATCCCTGATAAAACTGCAAAAACAATCAAATGTGTCCATTTCTTTTCCATAAAAGACACCTCCTTTTTACAAAATATTGTAAGCATTTCTCTAAAAATTGTCAATACTAAAAAAGCTGGTTTCCCAGCTTTTTAATTTTGTTATGAAAGTTTCCAGATGTCTTCGTTGTACTGAGCAATTGTACGGTCAGATGAGAAGAATCCTGCTTTGGCAATGTTGACGATTACTTTTTCCATCCAGCTATCGCGGTCTTCATAGTCTGCAAGCATTTGCTCTTTGACAGCGATGTAATCTTCTAAGTCAAGCAAGGTCATGAACCAGTCTTTGACAATCAACTCATTATGAAGGCGTTCCAAACGCTCTGCATTTCCAAGGGCTAAGACTTCCTGGCTCACGATAAAATCTACTAATGGCTTAATGGCTTCTTTTTCGTAGAAGTCACGTGAAACATAGCCTTGCTTGTCATACAAGTCGATAACCGTTTGGCTATCTTGGCCGAAGACGTAGATGTTTTCATCTCCAACCAATTCATGGATTTCCACGTTGGCTCCGTCCTCAGTTCCCAATGTCAAAGCACCGTTGAGCATAAATTTCATGTTACCAGTACCTGAAGCTTCTTTTGAAGCAAGAGAAATTTGTTCTGAAATATCTGCTGCTGGAATCAAGAAGCTTGCTGCAGTAACGTTGTAGTTTTCAACCATAACGACTTGTAAGTGTGGCGCTACTTGTGGATCGTTGGCAATCAATTCTGACAAGCAAAGAATCAAGTGGATGATATCTTGTGCAATGGTGTAGGCAGGTGCTGCTTTACCGCCGAAGAAGACTGTCAATGGACGAGCAGGGATGTTGCCAGCCTTGATATCCAAATACTTGTGAATCACGTAGAGGGCATTCATTTGTTGACGTTTGTACTCATGGAGACGCTTGATTTGGATGTCAAAGATTGAATTTGGATTGATGTCCACACCTTGATGTTGTTTCAAGAAACGTTGCAATTTACGTTTGTTGTGGGTTTTGATGAATTCTAATTTTTCTTTAACTGCTTCATCTTCTTTGTAATTCAAGAAGTTTTCCAATTCTGCTGCGTCATGGTGATAGCCTGTACCAAGCAAGCTGTCCAAGTAGTGAGACAAGCTTGGGTTACAGTGCATGAGCCAACGGCGGAAGGTGATACCGTTTGTTTTGTTGTTGAATTTTTCTGGGTAAAGGTCGTAGAATGGTTTCAATTCTGAAGACTTGAGGATGTCTGTGTGAAGAGCAGCCACACCGTTTACAGAGTAGCCATAGTGGATATCCATGTGCGCCATATGGACACGACCTGACTCATCGATGATATAAGTAGAAGCATCTGATACTTGAGCTTTCACACGACGGTCTAATTCTTCAATGATTGGTACCAAGTGTGGCACAACTTCTTGCAAGAAGTCCAAAGGCCATTTTTCCAAAGCTTCTGCCAAGATTGTGTGGTTTGTATAAGCCGTCATTGATTTCACAATGTTTACCGCTTCGTCAAATTCAATACCACGTTCTGTCAAAAGACGGATGAGTTCTGGAATGACCATTGATGGGTGAGTGTCGTTGATTTGGACAACGGCATAGTCAGCCAAGTCATGAAGGTTGCTGCCTTTTTCGATAGCCTCATCAATCAACAGCTGAGCGGCATTAGATACCATGAAGTATTGTTGGAAAATACGGAGCAATTCCCCTTGACGATCTGAATCGTCTGGATAGAGGAAGAGGGTCAAGTTTTTAAGGATATCTGTCTTATCAAAGTCAATTCCTTGACCAATAATGCTGCTATCTACTGAATCCAAGTCGAAGAGACGAAGACGGTTTTTTGTTGCTGTTTTGTAACCTGGTACATCAATATCATAGAGAGTTGATGTCAAATTAAAGTGTGCAAATGGCACTTGGTAAGAAACTGCTGACTTCGTCAACCAACTTTGCTCTGTAATCCACTCATTTGGCTCTGTAAACTGTTGGTTATCTTGGAAAACTTGCTTGAAGAGGCCGAAGTGATAATTGAGACCAACGCCATCACCATTCAAACCAAGAGTTGCAATAGAGTCAAGGAAGCAGGCTGCCAAGCGGCCCAAACCACCATTACCAAGTGAGGGTTCCAATTCCATGCTTTCGATTTCAATCAAATCCTTACCAGCTTCTGTCAACTGAGCCTTGATTTCATCGTAGAGACCAAGGTTAATCAAGTTATTTGACAACAGTTTACCAATCAAAAATTCTGCTGAAATGTAATAAACTTTTTTCTTTCCATCATTTGTCGGTTTTGCTGCACTAGCAGTCTTACTCAATTCCAAGAGGGCATAATAGAGCTCTTGGTTATCACATTCTTGAATCGTTTTGTTGTATTTTTCCGAAATAAATCCTTGTAAATTAAGTGTCATTGTTTTCTCCATTTTTTATTTCCCTTAGTGGAAGCCTGTCTTTTTATTTACACGACGATAAGTTTCCGTGTAGTCTAATAATTCTGCTTCAATTTCTGGTGTCAACTGTTCAGCAGTCATGCGCCATACCCAGTTTCCTCCAAGTGTATTTGGAAGATTCATACGAGTGGAAGCATCCAAATCCAACAAGTCCTGCATGGTCACTACTGCCATAAAGGCAACAGATGAGAAGAGCATGCGGAACATGGCTTGACGAACAGTTTCATTTGGACGACGATTACTGTATTTGTCAAGGAAATCACGTCCTTCTTGCCCCATTTCAGCCTCATACCAGCCTTTTAAGGTATGGTTATCATGAGTTCCTGTATAAGCAACTACATTATTGCGGTGATTATGCGGCAATTCAATACTGTCACCGTAAGGATCAAAGGCAAATTGAAGTACCTTCATCCCTGGGAAACCAGTTGTTTCACGCAATTCGATGACCTTATCTGTCACAGACCCCAAATCTTCTGCGATAATATTGAGATCGCCGAGTTCAGCCTTAATGGTTTCAAAAAGTTCAAAACCTGGTGCTTCTACACGGTAACCATTGACAGCTGTTTCTTCTCCAGCAGGAATTTCCCAGAAAGAAGCAAAGCCGATAAAGTGGTCAATCCGCACCATATCATAAATCTTGAAGCTTTCACGCAAGCGAGCAAGCCACCACGTGAAACCATCTGCTTTCATAGCGTCCCAATCATAGATTGGATTGCCCCAAAGCTGACCAATTGCTGAAAATCCATCTGGTGGACAACCAGCTACTACGCTCGGACGACCTTCCTCATCTGTCTTGAAGAATTGTGGATTTGCCCACATATCAGATGAATCCGCCGCGATGTAGATTGGCATATCTCCAACAAACTCAATCCCGTGCTCATTTGCATAGGTCTTAAGAGCGCGCCATTGGCTGAAGAAGAAGTATTGGGTAATCCGGTGGAAATCAATCTTGTCCGCCAAACGAACTCGGTACTCTGCCAAAGCTTCTGGCTGACGCAAGCGAATAGTATCATCTTCCCATTCAGTCCAGGCTTTCAAGTCGAAGTACTCTTTGATCGCCATATACTCAGCAAATGTATCCAACCATTCTTTTTGTTCTTCTAAGAAGGCAACATACTCTGCTGAAGCACCCTTTTCTTTGAAACGAGCTACTGCTGCTTCTAAAATTGGGCGACGAACTTGGAAAAGTTGTGCATAATCCACTTGAGTCGGATTATCTCCCCAAAATTTTCCTTCCAAATCTTCTCTTGTCAGAAGACCTTGTTCTACTAAAAAGTCTAAATCAATAAAGTTGGTATTTCCAGCAAAAGCTGAAAATGATTGATAAGGAGAGTCTCCATAACTAGTTGGACCTAGTGGCAGTATTTGCCAGTAACGTTGTTTGGTTCTGACTAGGAAATCCACAAAGTCATAGGCAGCTTTCCCCATAGAGCCAATGCCATACCGACCTGGTAGAGATGAAATGTGCATGAGCACACCACTTTGACGTTCTTTCATATTCTATTACCTCGTAAAGAGTTATGTTTCTTGAAACGCGCAAACGTTTGCTTTGATTTGATTATACAGTGTTAGCGCTAACAAATCAAGAGAAAAATGTTTTTTTCTTAATTTTTGACTATAACGACTCTTTTTCTACTACTAAATACACCTCAACAAAAAAATTTTTTTGCAACTTTTTCGACAAAAACACTTGCAAGCGTTTTCTGAATATGATATACTAAAACCAAGTTAAGAAAACGTTTGCGTAAAAGCAAACTATTCAACAATATTTTTAGGAGGTCCAATCATGAATTGGAAAAAATTAGCTGTAGGTACTTTGTCCCTTGCTTCTGTTGCTACACTTGCTGCGTGCGGTAACTCTTCTTCATCATCTAAAGAGAGTGGTTCAGACTCAAAAACGTTGACGATCTCTGTTGATACTGGCTACACAAAATACATTGACAGTATCAAAGAAAAATTTGAAAAAGAAAACGGCGTAAAAATCAAAGTAAAAGAAGAAGCAATGACAGATACTTTGGATAAATTGCCAACAGATGGCCCAACAGGTGCTGCCGCTGATGTCATGCTCGCTCCATACGATCGTGTAGGTGGACTTGGTTCAGAAGGTCAAATTGCTGAAGTAAAACTTGGCAATAAAGATCAATATGATGATACAGCTACAAGTTTGGTAACTCTAAAAGGTAAAGTTTACGGTGCTCCAGCCGTAATTGAAACACTTGTTCTTTACTATAACAAAGACTTGATCAAAGAAGCTCCGAAAACATTTGCTGAATTGGAAGCTCTTCAAAAAGACGGTAAATACGCTTTTGCTGGTGAAGAAGGTAAATCAGTTGCCTTCCTTGCAAACTGGACTAACTTCTACTTTGCTTACGGTTTATTAGCTGGTAACGGTGGTTATGTATTTGGTGAAAACGGTACCGATGCAAAAGACCTCGGTCTTGGTAATGAAGGTGCTATCAAAGGTCTTGACTACGCTAAAACTTGGTACGGTATGTGGCCACAAGGTATGCAAGACACAACTAAAGCTGGTGACTTCATTACTGAACAATTTACAACTGGTAAAACTGCTGCTATCATCGACGGTCCTTGGTCAGCTGCATCTCTTAAAGAAGCTGGTGTAAACTACGGCGTTGCTACTATTCCAACACTTCCAAATAATGGTAAATACGAAGCTTTTGGTGGTGGTAAAGCTTGGGTTGTTTCTAACTACAGCAAAAACATGGAAGTTGCACAAAAATTCCTTGACTACGTAACAAACGAAGAAAACCAAAAATCATTCTACGACGCAACTCAAGAAATTCCTGCAAACACATCTGCTCGTACTTACGCTTCAGAACAAGGTAACGAATTGACTACAGCCGTTATCTCACAATTTGCTGACGCACAACCAATGCCAAACATTCCAGAAATGGCTGAAGTTTGGGGACCTGCTGGAACTATGTTCTTCGACGTAGCATCTGGTAAAAAATCAGCTGCCGAAGCAAGCAAAGAAGCAAGCAAATTGATTAAAGACGCTATTGAACAAAAATATTCTGAATAATAGAATGTCAAAAAGCTGATTCAGAAAATTTCTGTTCAGCTTTTTATCTCCTTATCAGGCCTGGTAGGGAGGTAAAAGATTGAACAGGAAAACCTGACACCAAAAAAACAATCTATAGAAAGGATGTCCCCATGACACAAGAGCACTCAAAAAAACAAAATCCACATCTCGCTATGTGGCTCTCACTAGTTCTCGGACTGGGTCAACTCTACAACAAGCAACGCGCCAAAGGTTTCATCCTCTTGGCTGTCTTCCTATTGGAGGTTCTTGAAATTGTAACCTTCGGTATTCCAGCTATTTCTGGCTTGATTTCTCTTGGTAATACACCTGTAGTAGACCACTCTCTCTTCCTCTTGATTAAAGGTTCTATGCAGTTAATCATCTTTGTTGTGATGTTTATTATCCACGCAGTCTGCATGAAGGACGCGAAAGAGACAGCTAATCTCATTAACCAAGGTTTCCCAGTTCCAATGACTGCTAAAGAAACCTTCCAAGGTATCTACGAAAATGGATTCCCTTACCTCTTGACGATTCCAGCTTACTTGGCTATGGCTTTTGCGATTGTCTTCCCCGTATTGGTAACTCTCTTCATTGCCTTTACAAACTATGACTTCCGCCATGTGCCACCACAAAAACTCTTGGACTGGGTTGGATTTAAGAACTTCTTGAATATCGTTCAGTTGAGTACCTTCCGTACTGCATTTGGTTCTGTTCTTTCATGGACCTTCATCTGGACACTATGCGCATCAACATTGCAAATCATTATCGGTGTGGCAACAGCAATCATTGCTAACCAACCGTTTATCAAATTCAAACGTGTATTTGGTGTTATCTTCTTGCTTCCTTGGGCCGTACCTGCCTTTATTTCTATCATGAGCTTCGGTAACTTCTTCAACGACTCTATCGGTGCTATGAACGTACAAGTTCTTCCGTTTATCGAGAAAATCTTGCCATTCCTTGATTTTGGTATCGTTCCTTGGAAAACTGACCCTACTTTTACAAAAATCGCTCTTGTCATGGTCCAAGGTTGGCTTGGTTTCCCATACATCTACATCTTGGTGTCTGGTATCCTCCAATCTATCCCATCTGATCTCTATGAAGCAGCCGTTATTGACGGAGCAACTGCTTGGCAAAAATTCTGGAAAATCACTCTGCCAATGATCTTGGCTGTGGCTGCGCCAACCTTTATTTCACAGTATACTTTCAACTTTAACAACTTCTCTATCATCTACCTTTTCAATAACGGTGGACCTGGTAGTGTCGGTGGAGGTGCTGGTTCAACGGATATCTTGATTTCTTGGATTTATAAATTGACCACACAAACATCACCACAATACTCAATGGCTTCTGCGGTAACCTTGATTATCTCCTTGATTGTTATCTCAGTATCCTTGGTAACCTTTAAGAAATTCAACGCATTCAACATGGAGGACAGATAAATGGCAAATAAAAAAATCAATAGTTCTCTAAAAAGAAAACGCTTCTTGGCACAATTCTTCACCTATGCCTATCTGCTCATCCTAGCAGTAGTCATTCTCTTCCCTATTTTGGTAACCATTAGTTCTGCCTTCCGTCCTGGCAATGTAACTGCCTTTACCTTCACGTTAGATGGTGAATGGACACTGGCTAACTTCCAACGACTCTTTACAGAAACTCTCTATGGTCGCTGGTATTGGAATACCATTATCGTTGCCGTCTTCACCATGTTGATCCAAGTAACGGTTATTACCATGATTGGTTATGCTTACAGCCGCTACAACTTTGTCGGAAAGAAAAAGAGCTTGCTCTTCTTCCTCATCATTCAAATGGTGCCTACAATGGCTGCCCTTACAGCCTACTTCGTTATGGCTTGGCTCTTTAACGCTCTCAACCAATACTGGTTCCTCATCCTCATCTATGTCGGTGGTGGTATTCCGATGAATGCTTGGCTCATGAAAGGCTACTTCGATACGGTTCCTTACGACTTGGATGAATCTGCTAAATTGGACGGTGCAGGTCACTTGCGTATCCTCTGGCAAATCGTCTTGCCACTTGTAAAACCAATGATTGCTGTACAAGCACTCTGGGCTTTCATGGGACCATTTGGTGACTACATGCTATCTAAATTCTTGCTTCGTTCACAAGAATACTATACAGTTGCAGTTGGTCTTCAAACCTTCATCTCTGATGTGAAAAACCAAAAAGTAACCCTCTTTGCGGCAGGTGCTATCCTCATCGCAGTCCCAATCTCTATCCTCTTCTTCTTCCTACAAAAGAACTTCGTATCTGGCTTAACAGACGGTGGTACAAAAGGATAGTTGACAAGCTTTACAGTAACCTTTATAGTAATGTAGAAAGCTTATTACACAAGAAAAAGAGTGGTGGCAAGAGCTTCTTGTCCCACTCTTACTTTTTCATTAGAAAGGTATATCCATGCTTCCCTATCCATTTTCTTACTTTGCCAATAGCGTCTCTGCTCAGCGAATTTTTGCTGGGAGAAAAGGACTGAATTTCTGGCAAGGTTTGCTGACAAGTCTCTTTTTGATGGCTCTATTAATCTTTCCAAATACCTTGCAAATTGCGCAATTAAAGACTTATCCTCTCGATACGATGGTATCTGGGATTTACAGTCCCTTGACAAGGGAAGTTATGGAAGATTTGAAAACAGTGACGATTTCTGATGGCACATTCAGCTATACTGGTGGAGACCATGAGCAGGTTTATTTTAACGAAGAGGCTCAACGTCACTCTGGATTTTCTTATCAATTTGCTTCTACAGGACTCACCATTCGTAATGAAGACAAGGTTTTAGCTGAAATTTCCTACAAGGATTTACAGACAGAAGATTTTCAGTCTCGTAAACAGCTCACACAAGCGCTGTCAACAGCCTGGTTCAAAGCCAATCGCCCAAGTATTAGTTTCCTACTCATCGGCTTATCTAGCTTACTCTTAGGGATGAATTTCCTCTTCCTCCTCTTTGGGGCTAGCGGTATTTTATATTTGACCAAGCGCTCTCGCTTATTCGACTTCACTAGCTTTGGTCAATGTCTGACCTTTACCCTAAATTGTTTGGGACTGCCTACGCTAATCGCTAGTATCACAGGACTATTTGGCATGCAAATCGCCAACCTTATCACGATACAAAATGTTCTTTTTGTGCTACTCTTAATCTGGGTATTTTTCAAAACAAAATTTAAAGACCAAGCCTAGGGAGGCATTTATGCGTACTACTATTAAAGATGTGGCGAAATTAGCTGGAGTTTCTCCATCTACTGTCACACGTGTTATTCAAAATAGTTCATCTATCAGCCAACAAACCAAGGACATCGTCCGCAAGGCCATGCAGGACCTAAACTATCATCCCAACCTCAACGCTAGAAGTCTGGTCAGCAGCTATAGTCAGGTCATTGGCCTTATTCTACCTGTCGAATCAGACTCCTTCTACCAAAACCCATTCTTTCCCCAAGCTCTACGCGGTATCTCACAAGTCGCAGCAGATAATGGCTACGCTATCCAAATCAGCACAGGTAAAGACGACAGCCAACGCCTAGAAGCCGTTTCTCAGATGGTCTACGGTCGTCGAGTGGATGGGCTGATTTTCCTTTATTCACAGCCGGATGACCCACTTGTCAAATTGGCTCTCCAACACAACTTCCCTTTCCTCATCTTAGGTAAAGCTATCTCTCCATTTGTTTCATTGGTGGATAATGACAACATCCAAGCTTGCTACGAGGCTACAGAATACTTTATCAATAAAGGCTTCAAGAACATCGGCTTTGTCGGGGGAAATAAGGAGCTAGTTGTATCACAAGACCGCTATGAAGGCTACAAAAAAGCTCTCAAAGACCACAATATTCCACTAGAAGAAGCCAAGGTTAAGTTTTCTGCTGGTTTCCTCTTGGAAGACAATTCCTATAAGATTATCCAAAAATTAGTTAAGCAACCGCTGGATGCTATCGTGACGACTGATACGATCGTAGCTGAAGGGGTTATGGCTTATCTGGATGAAATCGGTCTAAAATTGCCTGTCATCTCTTTTGATTCAGTCCGACCAAAAATCAAAGTAGATGCCTATGTTGATATTAATGCTGTCCGCTTGGGACAAGAAGCTCTCAAAACGCTACTGCAAATCATTAGCAATAGCAAAGACAACCGTCAAGTCTGCTATCGTCAATTGATTCCACACACTATTATTGAACTTTAGAAAGGAGCCTTTCGGCTCATGGCCCTACGTCAATTCACTGCTTTTTTAGATACTGAAACCACTATTCGCCTTCAGATGGATGCTACACTTCCTCATAAGGATATGACCTTCTGCTTAGAAAATGAAACAAGCAATATCCAACTGGACTTGCTTGCTACTCTTGAAGAAGCAGATACCATCATCTTCCAACTTGAAAGTCCTGAAAAACTGGATATCACTCAGTTTTATACTATTTTTGACCAAGACCGCAATCGTGTAGAACTTAGCTTTGGCGATATTGTTCGTAGCCAAGTTTTTGATGACACATTTGCCTACGATGGAAAAGATTTGGGAGCAACTTACAGCTCTCAACAAACAACTTTCCGCTTCTGGGCACCAATCTCCAAACAAGCCTTTGTCGTTATTGAGGGAACTCCTCATCTGATGACAAAGGTAAATCAGAGTACTTGGATGGCTGAAGTGACAGGTGATTTAGAAGGTCAGACCTACTATTACCTCCACCGAGTCAATGGAGAATGGCTGGAAGTCCACGACCCCTACGCCCTTTCTTCCCAAGCAAATTCTAGGCACAGTTACATTATCAACCCAGAGAAATTCCTAAAACCAAGTCCACTTACACAACAACTCCCTATCTCTCAAGCCATTATTTACGAAATGAGCGTCCGTGACTTCTCTCAACAAGCAGAAGCAGGATTTAAGCATGCTGGGCAATTTCTAGGATTGACAGAGTCCCCAACTTTGAACGGTCACGCCCTCGGCTTCGACTATATTCAACAGCTTGGTGTCACCCATATCCAACTCATGCCTCTCTATGACTTTGGCAGTGTGGACGAGACACAGCCGCAAACTGTTTACAACTGGGGCTATGACCCTGTTCAATACAATGTCCCTGAAGGTTCTTTCTCTACTAATCCAAACGATCCTTACGCCCGTATCCTTGAACTTCAAACGGCTATCCAGCATTACCACCAAGCAGGTATTGGTGTGACCATGGATGTGGTTTACAATCACGTTTACAATGCTGACACCTATGCATTTGAACGTATCGTTCCTGGCTATTTCTTCCGCTTTGATGAAAAGCGCCAACGTGTTTCAGGGACCTTCTGCGGAAATGATGTGGCCAGTGAACGTGCTATGGTGAGCCGCTACATTCGCCAATCTCTCCAACAATGGGTGACTCTCTATGGATTTGACGGCTTCCGTTTTGATCTCATGGGAATCATTGATATGGATACTATCAACCAAGCTGCTCAAGAGCTCCGCCAAATCAACCCTAACCTCTACCTCTATGGTGAAGGGTGGAAAATGGCAACTGGCCTTGATTTTGACCAACTTGCTCATCAGTACAACGCTGCCCATCTTCCTGGTATCGCCTTTTTCAACGATGATTACCGAGACAGCTTCAAAAAAGTCATCCTCAATCCACAACGTCTAATTGAAAAGCAAGAACACGAAAAAATTCAAAATCTACTGGCTGGTAGCCGAAATGGGCATTATATCAGTCCGCAGCAATCACTTAACTATATCGAGTGTCATGACAATTCGACTGCCTTTGACTACTTCCACATCGAAAATCCTAGCTGGGAAACTCATCAACAAAAACGGGCTGCTAGTTTCGGACTGCAATTAACCTTGATTGCTCAGGGAACAGCCTTCCTTCATAGTGGTCAAGAATTTTTCCGAACAAAAAATGAAATTGACAATTCTTACAATATTCCAGATAGTATCAACCGTTTGGATTGGACGCGTGCTGAAAAATATCGGGAACATGTTGATTTTATCAGCCAGCTCATCCACTTCCGCAAAGAACATCTTTTGATGACGCAAGCAGATTATGAGGCTATTCACCAAGTCAGCGATTTCTACTGGTTGACCGAATTTGTCCTTCGTTACACTCTTCGTCAAGGTGAGCAAAAATTGCAATTTATCATCAACTTTGCGACAAGTGACTTTGAATTCCAAAAAGAAAGTGACCAAACAGTCCTCTTTAACTACCCAGCTTTAGAAGAACAACCTGAACAAGCTTTCACGATTGCAGGACAAAGTATCTGTATTTTAAGCAAGTAAAAAACACCGTACGTAGATGATTTTCAGATTGAAGAAAAGTCCATTGAGGACACGTTTTCTTCAATCTTTTTTGTTCTTCTAGAAAAGAAAAACTCCTGAAACGCGATAAAACAAGCGTTTCAAGAGTTAGTTGAAATCATGAACATTCAATCATTTTAATTGACACCTTCTAAAAATAGAGTTTATCTACCTTCTGAAACCACCGCAAGTGGTCTTTACTTTAATCAACCAAATCTATAATTTTTCTTCCAATCCGCTCAATATCATTTTGCAAACCGCGGAGCTCAAAATTATCTATAACAGGAAAACCAAAGCGTTCTGCATATTGCTTGGCTGTCAGACAATACTGGTTGTTAAAATTTCGATTGCCAGAACCGACGATACCTAGACAATATGTGACATTATTTCCATAGGCAATAAAATCTCCTAACGGATTGGTGAGGATTTCTGTATCACCGTTGTCTACACCATTCCCACCTTCCAGATAAGTCGGTAAAAACGCTACAAATGGCGCATCTAGCTCATAGAAATCAATCTCTTCTTTAACCAAGTCCTTAACATGTACGGACTCAATTTCCCAGTCTGTTTGAAACTGGAAAAAGCCTGTTAGTCGCTTGACGAAGCTCTGCGTATTTCCACTGAGACTAATATAAACAAGGTAGATCTTCTTTTTCATGCTACTCCTTTCTCATTTTTTTGCTTTTCGGTATTTACTACGACCTGAGATAAATTCTGGGCTCATAACCTCATCCACCTCCGATACCGCTACAAAAGCACGTGGATCCAGTTGAGCAATCACTTTTTTAAGATCACGAGCATCATTGGGACTAAGAGTTACATAAATAACTTGCTTTTCTTTCTGAGAATAGGCACCCTGAGCATCAAAATAGGTTACTCCACGTCCTAATTGTTCCATGATAAAGTGAGCAATTTCTTGATGACAATCACTAATAATGAACATCCCACGTAATCTATAACCACCCGTTTCGACCAGCTTAACCACTTGACTATACATAAAACTGGCAATAAGGGCATACATCATCTGGGGCATGTTAATATAAGTTAGAGACAAAATCATGACAATAATATCAATCCCCAACAGAGCCTGATTCAAGGGAAGACCAAACTTGTCCTCAATCACACGAGCAATAATATCTGACCCGCCAATGGTCCCGCCACTGCGGAAAACCAAACCTCCACCAAGACCTGCAATAATCCCTGCAAAAAGGGAAACAACCAAGTAATCCTGCTGCAAATCAATAGTCAACGGAAGCTGTTGAAAAAGCCAAATAAAGGCATACATGGAAAAAATCCCATGTACCGTATAAACCATGGCTCGCTTCCCAAACAGATAAGCACCCAATAAAATCAAGGGCAGATTGATGAGGTAACCCGTATAGGTTGGGTTGATTCCAAAAAGAGCATGAAATACCAGGGTCAAACCTGCTAGTCCATTGGCCGCCACCTTGTTAGGCATATTAAAATAGACAAATCCAAAGGCATAAACAGCTGCCCCCAGAGCAATCAAGACAAAATTTTTCCACTCTAGTCCTTGCTTGGTTTCCATATAACCTACCTTATTCCAAATCCACAAAACGCCCGATTATTTGTACATTTTCCGAAACAGATACAAAAGCTGCTGGGTCGGTTTTCTTCATATAAAACTTAAAATCATTGAATTCAGCACGCGTAATGACCGCCAGTAAAACCGCTTTTTTCTCATGTTTATAGGTTCCTTCAGCTTCATTGATACAGGTAACCCCACGATGAAGTTTCTTATGTACCATTTTAATGACCGCTTCCGGGTTGCTAGTAATAATCATTGCCTGCATTTTCTTTTGCTTGGTGTAAATCGCATCTGTCATTTGCGTCATAACAAAGAGGGCAACAAGCGAATACAAGGCTGATTGCCAACCAAAGAGAATCCCGGCACCAGCGATGATAAAGGCGTTGACGAAAAGAGAAATGCGTCCCACTGTTCGCCCTGTTCTACGACGAATGGCCAAGCTGATAATATCTGTCCCGCCACTTGAAATGTTGTTTTTTAAGGCAAAACCAATCCCTGTCCCTAGGAAGAGACCACCAAAAATCGCATTAATCAGCGGGTCATCCGTCAGAGTCACCACCGGCATGAACTGAATAAAGAGTGAGCTCATAGTAACCGTAATAAAGGTAAAAATGGTGAATTTGTGACCAATTGTATACCAAGCCATAATCATCAAGGGCAGATTGATAGCATAAAATGACATGGAAATCGGTACACCAGCTCCAAACGTACGCTCTGTCACCGTATGGATAATCTGTGCCAGACCTGTCACACCAGTTGAGTAGACTTGCCCAGATTGGTAGAAAAAGTTAACCGCTATACTGGACAAAAGACCGTACACAATAGAGGCAGAGATCTTTTCTGCATATTTTTCGCGAGAAATTCCCCGTAAGGTCTTCAGTAATCCCGCCTTACGAGCGCCTCTTCGTAAAAAATAGCGTATCTTTTTCATAAATTTGGTTTTTCTAACCATGTTTTACTCCATGCAAAACGAGCCTTAGGCTCGTTTCTTCTTATTCTGGCAAGTTAATCTGCAAAGCCAACTCATCCAATTGAGCAGCCGCAACTGTACTTGGAGCCTGCGTCATTGGGTCACTTGCTTTATTGTTTTTAGGGAAGGCAATCACTTCACGGATATTATCTTTGCCTGCCAACAGCATAACGAAGCGGTCAAGACCGATAGCCAAACCACCGTGTGGTGGGAATCCATAATCCATAGCTTCAAGCAAGAAACCAAATTGTTCATGAGCTGATCCTGCTGTGAAACCAAGGGCTTTGAACATACGCTCTTGCATCTCTTTTTGGTTGATACGAAGGCTACCACCACCAAGCTCATAACCGTTCAAGACGATATCGTAAGCAACAGCTTTAACCTTAGCCAAATCACCCTCTAATTCATGAGCTGATTCTGTTGTTGGCAAAGTGAATGGGTGGTGAGCAGACATGTAACGGCCTTCTTCTTCAGACCATTCAAACATCGGCCAATCAACAACCCAAAGGAAGTTGAATTTCGACTGGTCAATCATGTCCAACTCTTTAGCAATACGGCTACGAAGGGCACCCAAGGTATTGTTAGCAACTTCCAAAGTATCTGCCACAAAGAGAACTAAGTCATTATTTTCAAGTTGTAAAGCGTCTGTCAACTTGCTTTCCATACTTGTCAAGAACTTAGCAACTGGTCCTGAGATAGCATCGTCAGCATATTTGACCCAAGCCAAACCTTTAGCGCCAAATTGTTTAGCCACTTCTGTCAGCTTATCGATGTCTTTACGAGAATATTTATCTGCATTATTTTTAACCACAATGGCTTTAACCACAGGTGCTTCTGAGAAGACTTTGAAGTCAACGTCTTTGACAAGATCTGTCAAGTCTTGGAGCAACATGTCAAAACGTGTATCCGGTTTATCTGAACCGTAGTTATTCATGGCATCATCATAAGCCATACGTGGGAATGGCAAAGAAACCTCGATACCTTTGGTTTCTTTCATCACACGAGCAATCATGCCTTCAACAATATCTTGAATTTCTTGGTCTGACAAGAATGATGTTTCTAAGTCAACTTGTGTAAACTCAGGTTGACGGTCTCCACGAAGGTCCTCATCACGGAAACATTTAACGATTTGATAGTAGCGGTCAAAGCCAGCATTCATCAACAATTGCTTGGTAATTTGTGGACTTTGTGGCAAAGCATAGAAATGACCTTGGCTAACACGGCTTGGAACCAAATAGTCACGTGCACCTTCAGGTGTTGATTTAGTCAACATTGGTGTTTCCACATCGATAAACTCAAGCTCATCAAGGTAGTTACGGATTGAGTGTGTTACTTTAGCACGCAATTTGAAGTTTTCAAGCATTTCTGGACGACGAAGGTCGAGGTAGCGGTAACGCATGCGAGTATCATCGTTGGCTTCAATACCGTCTTTGATTTCAAATGGTGTTGTTTTAGCACTGTTCAAAACTGTAAGTGCTTCAACCTTCAATTCAACGGCACCTGTTGGCAAGTTATCGTTAGCTTGTTCACGGGCAGCAACTGCACCAGTAACTTCGATAACAAACTCGCTACGAAGACTTTCAGCCGTTGCCATAACTTCAGCTGAAACTTCTTCAGGATTGATGACCAACTGCATAATCCCTTCACGGTCACGAAGGTCAATAAAGATAAGACCTCCAAGGTCACGACGGCGACCAACCCAGCCTTTCAGAGTAATTTTATTTCCGATGTGCTCACTACGAACACGTCCAGCATACATAGAACGTTCCATATTTATCCTCTTTTTTGCATTATTCATTCCCTACTATTCTAACATAAAACAGGCTTCATTTGGATTATTTGGGTAGATTTTCCTAGAAGAAATAAAACGAAGTTTCCACTCCGTTTTACTTTTCATAAACCATATCCATATGTGGGATTCCGTCTTCCAGATACATATCTGAAACAGCCACAAAGCCCTGAGATTGGTAAAATTTTTCTAGATAAGTCTGGGCTGAAATCTTAATCGTTTCTTGTCCCATATCTTCAATCACATACTGCATCGCAGCTTCCAACATAGGACCGGCTAATTTTTGCCCACGGTGACTAAGCTTAATGACGACACGACCAATAGAGGCTTCTGAAAACGTCAACCCTGGGGGGAGGATACGCAGATAAGCTACAATTTTCCCGTCGGATTTTCCAAACAAATGATAACATTGAGGGTCCACTCCATCCACATCTTGGTAGGCACACTCTTGCTCCAAGACAAAGACCTCTGAGCGTAATTCTAAAACTTGATACAGTTCATCTACGGATAAATCTGAAAATGCTTTTACTGTCCAATCCATCTGCGTCCTCCTTTAAGGCAAGATATTTCCTGCACTCTTGTAAATGTCATACCACTCAGCTCGCGTCAGAGAGACTTTCTCAGCTTGAGCAATTTTAGCAAGACGACCCGGATTCATAGACCCCACAATAGTCTGAATCTTAGCTGGGTGGCGCATGATCCAAGCAACCACAATCGCCTCATCAGATACTCCATATTGGCTTGCATACTTGGCAATCGTCGCATTGAGTTTGGCATAGGCTGGATGAGTCGCAAAAATACCTTCTGACAAGCTAACCAAAAATGGAGACCACGCCTGAATGGTAATTTTCTTCAGTTGACAATAGTCTATCAAGCCACCATCTCGCATGGTTGCTGCATCATCCTTCATATTGACATGAAAACCTGCATCAATCATAGGCGTATGAGCTGGTGACAACTGGAGCTGATTGACTGCCAGAGGCATATCCATATAGGACTGAAGCAATTCCATTTGATAAATGTTCTGATTGCTGACACCAAAATGACGAACTTTCCCAGCCTTTTTCAAACGATAAAAAGCCGCCGCAACCTCTTCTGCCTCCATGAGGGCATCTGGTCTGTGCAAAGCCAAAACATCCAGATAATCTGTCTCCAAACGGGATAAAATTCCATCAACAGACTTCAAGATATGTTCTTTTGAAAAATCAAAATAACCGTCGTGGATACCACATTTTGACTGAAGAATCATGTCGTCTCGCTTGAGACCAAGCTCCTTAGCTGCCGCCGCAAAACGCAACTCCGACTGTCCTCCACCATAAATATCCGCATGGTCAAAAAAGTTTATCCCATTTTCCAAGGCCGTTTGCAGTACTTGACTAGCTTCTGCAACCGTCAGTGCATCCATGCGCATACAACCAAGAGCAATTCTTGACACTTCTAAGCCTGTTTTTCCCAATTCTTGCATGTGTAACCCCTTTCTTTTCTCTCCCTATTATAGCATAAAGAAAAAGAAAAACAGCCTTTTGCCGTTCTTCCGAAGATATATGAAAAGAATAAACTAAGTATAATCGCTCTAGCTTAAGCCTTCCTTAATCTTAATTGAATCCATAGATTTTCTTGGCAACCTTGTACAAGGCATTTGATAACTTTCGACCTGGATAGCCATAAAGATTGGTTAATTGTCCCAAAAGACCATTACGAATTACTTTGAACAGTTCAGGGTTGTTGTTTTCGATGTATTCCCAGAGTTCTTGTTTCTTCGTCATATGCTCAGCAGTCCCTGCTCGATTGAGAAGGGCACATGATACTGTCGTCACGATTTCTACATGATTGAGCAAATAGCTGCGCTGGTCGCTGGATGAAATCTCATCCAACTTGAGTTCATCCACTAAGATTTTGTTGACCTTTAATTGCTGGTCAATCCGTTTAATCATCACTGCTTCATTAACTGACTGATCGTCACGACCGATGAAGTAACGATAGAAATCAACCGGCAAATAGTACATTGTCTTGATATATTTTGAAGGCGTGAAGACAAAGATATTATCCACATAAAAAGTGTGTTCTGGTAATTGGAGGTTAATCTGACGCAAGAGCTCTGTCCGATAGATGAGCGAGTGCATCATCATATATTGCCCTTTTGAAAAAGCGCCCATTTCATCCCAGGTAAAGACCTTTTCTGCCGGCATAACATCCTTGTAGCTCATGGATTTCTTACGGCTTTGCCCCTCTTTTTCATACACAAAATTCGAAATAAAGGCATCTACCAGATTTCCCTCTGCTTCCAGCTTAGACAAGGTTTCTAAAATCTTGATATAGGCACGCGCATCCACCCAGTCATCACTGTCTACGACCTTGTAGTAGAGGCCACGCGCTTCACGAAGGCCCGTATTAACAGCTCCGCCATGTCCCTTATTTTCCTGATAAACCGCACGAACATTTGGATACTTAGCCTCTAGTTCCTCAGCAATTTCTTGAGTACGGTCACTGGAACCATCATTGATAATCAAAATTTCTACCTGATCCCCGCCCACAACTAGCGACGAAACACAATAGTGCAAGTAATCTTGAGCATTGTAACTAGGGATGGCAATGGTTAATAATGTCATCTTTCTCTCCACTTTACAAGGTTTCTGCCAACTAAAACTAGCTGGCAGACGTTTTTTCTATTATATCATAAATTAGGAAAGTTGTTTTTGGTAAGCGTTTTTAGCACGAAAGGCCTTCCACAATTGACCCACCCCTTTAAAGAAATGTCCGTTGACCATCATGAGAATCGCAGCCACCATATTTTGGTCAATCATATCACCTGTCATCTTGGCAATAGCACGGAAAGGCATATTGTACATGAAAAGGAGATTAAGATCTGGAGTTCCTTTTTCTTCTGCCTTTTTGAGCAAATGGCGCAGGAGTTTATACACCAAGCGAGCAAGGCCGCTCTTAGCATACTGCATTTTCAAAATAGGGTCGTTGAGGCGGAGCTCTTGTCCTACTTTCCAAGACTCAACTGGTACCGGACGTCCCAGTAATTTAGCAAATTCTTCATCAGAAACTGCTGCCACTTGTCCACTGAAATAGCTTGGAAGAACGCTTTGGTCTGGCATCAGGTCAGTTGTTGCTGTTTTTGCCAATTGTGCTGTTAAACGAATATCCGCCGAGCTTGCTCCTACATAGATCTGATAGTCTCCACCTTCCACCTCGAATTGATTGGTTTCCACATTGAAATAACGGAAACTATAGGCATCAAATGGAATAAAGACTTCCTGAGACTTACCTGCTTCGATATAAACTTTAGCAAATCCTTTCAACTCCTTAAATGGACGATAAAGGGCACTGGCTTCTTTCCCAATGTAGAGTTGAACAACTTCGCTACCGGCTACAGAGCCTGTGTTGGTAATAGTCAAACGAATACCATTTTCCTCCACAGCAAGGTCAGAATAAGTAAAGTCTGTATAAGAAAGCCCGTAACCAAACGGATATTGAACAGCAAGTCCAGCCTTATCTGTATAACGATAACCAACATACAATCCCTCACGGTAGAGTGAGTAATCACCCGTCGCTGGAAATTCGCGTGACGAAGGCAGGTCTGACAAGGAAACAGGATAGGTTTCGCTCAATTTTCCACTTGGGTTGATCTTACCTGTCAATGCATCCAGCATAGCTGGCGCGCCAGCTTGACCGGAAAGATAACCATGAATGACTGCCTTGACACCGCTAATCCATGATAAATCCACCACCGAACCTGCTGACAAGACTACCACAATATTCTGGGTAACAGTCTGCAACTTTTTCAAGAGAGAGAGTTGATTTTGTGGCAAGGAAAGATGGCTACGATCCAAGCCTTCACTCTCACTAATCTCATCTAAGCCCATGTAGAAAAGCACTGTATCAGCTTTTTTTGCCAAGGAAAGAGCTTCATGGGCCAAACCTTCATCCGCCTTATCTACACGTTGATACCCTTGGGCGTAGCCCACAACTGTCACATCATAATCTTTAAGACTATCAACCGTATTGTCCAGTTTTTTAGCATTGATCAGAGAAGACCCCGCCCCTTGATAACGCGGATTTTTGGCAAATTCACCAATGACAGCAAGTGTTTTTTGAGAATCAAGCGGTAAAATCTGGTCTTCATTTTTTAAAAGAACGATACTATCAGCAGCAGCCTTACGAGCAATCGCATGTTGGTAATCGTAGTCCACACTGCGTTTTTCCTGTGTAGCCAAGTCCAAAACGACCATTAACAACTCATCTACGCGCTCATCCAAGACTGTTTCAGATAGACGACCGTTCTTGACGGCATCGATGATTTCCTTCTGACCAACTGTTGTTGTACCAGGCATTTCAAGATGACTACCATTTTCCACACCGAGAACGTGATCATTTGAACCACCCCAGTCAGACACGACAAATCCTGTAAAGCCCCACTCATCTCGCAAAATATCACGAAGCAAGCGCTTGTCTTCGTTGGCATAATTACCATTGATTTTATTATAAGCACTCATGATGGCCTTTGGATTGCCTTCCTTGACCGCAATTTCAAAACCAGTCAGGTAAATTTCGCGGAGAGTCCGCTCGTCAACGATGGAATCTGAGGCCATGCGGCGCAATTCTTGGCTATTCACCGCAAAATGTTTTGGTGTCGCGGCCACTCCTTGAGATTGCAAACCACGAATCATAGCTGCAGCCATTTTCCCAGCTTGATAAGGGTCTTCTGAATAATACTCAAAATTCCGTCCACAAAGAGGACTGCGTTTGATATTGAGACCAGGACCCAAGACCATGTTCACATCTAAACTACTAGCTTCTGCCCCTAGAGCACTACCAACTTCTTCGACAAGGTCTGGATTCCAGCTATTAGCAAGGGTGGCAGCTGTAGGAAAACAGGTCGTTGGCACAGAGGCGTTGAGTCCCAAGTGATCTCCCTCACCCTCTTGCTTACGGATACCGTGCGGTCCGTCTGATATGAAAATAGATGGGACACCTTTTTCAGTATAATCCTTGGTTTCCCAGACGGATTTTCCAGCCATCAGAGCAGCCTTTTCTTCCAAGGTTAATTGTTGAATAATCACTTGATGTTTCATAAAATTCTCCATTTATCCGATTCTGATAAACTTATGATAACAAATCAACTTGGCGAATAAAACGCTTTCTTCATAACCTGCTCTATTCTTGACATAATTTGTAGAAAAAGAGTAGAAAAAGGACTGGAACTCGTCCAGCCTCCCTTATTCATGAGATTTTTTCAAGGATTTTCTTTTAACAAGTTTGGGTAAATGTGGGCGAAATTCCATCCCAAATAGTATTCGCACCAGCCAGAAGAAAAAGACAAAAACTAAAATTGGAATGACGCAGGTCGTTACGATCAAGACTGCTACCGCATCCAGAAGATTGCTCATGGTGGTCTGGACCTTTTCCATAGTCTCCTCATAGGCATTGGTCACAAAATTCGTCGCCTTTGACCACCAATCCTCATTTTTCTCAGCTTCTTTTTGAATACTCTTGTTTCCCTTAGTTGCCTTCTTAATCGTCTGCTCTACGGATAATTCATGAGTCTTTTCAATGTGGTTAGAAATACCAACACTAGCTGGAATCAAGGAAAAGGTTACTGCACCGAGCAAGGCCAATTTTATAGCAAATTGTTTGATCTTTTCATGGGAAAATAAACATTTCCTGCGAAAATGAAGGCTGAAATTGGTAGACAGATTTTGAAAAAAATTGCGCAGTGATTCCCACTAAATATTTTTGTACCCAAATAGCGCCAAAAACTACCACAATATAGTTGGTTAAATCAGCAATGTTTTCCGCTACCGGTGAGCCAATATCGTTCGGCAAAAGAGTGATGGATGTAGAGGTGCCCACTGAAGTTGCTGCTAGGGCTGCTACCGTATTTTTCTTAACATCTAGCGAGGTGATGATATCAGTATTTCTTTTACTAGTGTCAAATCTGAAAGCAAGAAAAAGGAAACGAGAGCAAGTAAAACGAGGCTTACGGCACTGAGCTCTTTTTTATAGGTCTTCAAAAACTGTTTCACGTGAAACCCTCTTCCTAAAAATTATATAGACATTTTCAGTCAACGTCAACAAAAAACAGCCTCAAACGAGGCTGCAACTATTTCATAATCACAAATTTCATCATTGGATAGTTAACCGCTACTTGAACGATGATATTAACCCAGTTTGCACAAGTCTGTGCCCAACCAAGACTCATACCCCAAGATTGGAAAATTGCAGTCGTATAGGGTGGCAAAACAATAGATAAAATTCCAGCCACCACAACTGTCAAAATATACCAGTGCAAGGTTTTAGAAATGTCATTTTCTGCACCAAAAACCAGCCTACGTTGCACGATATAATTGACAACCTGCGCAGCTACATAGGCTAACAGGAAGGACAAGAAGCCGTTCAAACCACCATTTTTCACCGGATAATGAAAAATGAACCAGTCAAAGGGCTGTTTGGAAAAAGCTGTAAATAAAACGGTGCTACCCAGCCATAGTACACAAAAATTAGTAATGGTCGCGATATTTGATAGGACATTAAACTTGATAAACTCCCACAAATCTGGGTGATTTTTAATCCATTCTTTCATGATTTCCTCCATAAAATCTCTTTGATTTACCTCTATTTTATCAGGGATTGCGCTATAAGAAAGCGTTTTTACACAATTTGTCTCTTTCCTTGCATAATTTGACAAGAGCTATCTTTTCTCTAAAAAAGCTACCCCAAAGGGTAGCTCTATATCTAGGAGACTAATATAAATTGATAATATTAAGCTACTTCAGCTTCCTCTTTCTTTTTACCTGTCAACTTAGCAAGTCCCAATCCAGCAAGGGCAATGAGTACGGCATTAGAAGCAAGGTAAACGACAATCCACCATTTTTTCTTAGGTTTGTAGATATCAAACGCTGCTGAATGTGCTACTGTATAAAGAATGTTTTTGCTTGCACGACGAAGTGATGCAACACCTTCTTCAGTACCTGTTGACAAAGCAGTTGGAGCATCTCCACTAGGTGTCAACATAAGGTCACCACCATTGCGAATAGCCTGGTCTGGACTCATGTAATCTTGACCGTCAAAGTCAGTAATAACCATACCTTTGAAGCCCCATTCATCACGAAGAACACCATTTAACAGGTCTGTATTACCACCAGCCCAAAGAGTACCAATACGGTTGAAGGAGCTCATGATAGCTGTAGCACCACCCTCTTTTACAGGAATTTCAAAGGCTTTCAAATATACTTCACGCATTGCTTGTTCATTAGACCATGTTGCAACACCTTCACGGTTGTCTTCTTGGTCGTTGAGAGCAAAGTGTTTTGTAAATGTATAAACGCCATTTTCAAGTGCTTGGGCAACAAGCGCACTAGCCATTTTACCTGAGAGTGTAGGGTCTTCTGAGTAGTACTCAAAGTTACGTCCAGAGAATGGTGAACGGTGAATATTCACTGCTGGAGCATAGAGACCTACAACACCGTGTGACAAGGCTTCTTTAGCAAAAGCATCACCCATTTCTTTAGCAAGATCTGTATTCCAAGTTGACGCAACAACTGTTTCTGAATTGTACTGGATGCCTTTAATACCTTGGAAAATACCATTGATACCAGCAGGTCCATCCAAATCAACAACAGCAGGTTTATCGATAGATTTCACTGCACCTGTTGCGTATCCACCAAAACCAATCAATTGAACCATTTCAGCGACAGACATTTGAGCGACTAATTTATCCCAACGCTCATCGTCGTAGTCCGCTCCAACAAGATCAACTAAGCGAAGACCATTATTCTCTGTTTTCACTTCTGTGGCTGGAGTTTCTTTATCTGCATCAATGCGGAAGTTTGCACGGTCAGTTTCTTTTCCAACTTGCTCACTAGCTTCCTTATCTGCTGTACGTTCTTTTGGAAGAGTGCCTTCCCAATCCACACGGCTAACATAAGCAAGATCACCCACTGCATAATCAAAACGATTTCTTACTTCTGCTTTATCAGAAGAACGTTGATGAAGAACTTCTTTTTTAGCAACTGTGTAGTCTTTTGAATCAAGCACATCATGTGCATTGTTCATCAATTTAATTTCATATTTACCTGCATCAAGAACATAGGCCTTTTCTGTCTTATAATCATAGGAAGCCATGTCATCACGGTCGTATGAAATTGTCAATTCTTGACTTGCACCTGGTTCTAATACATCTGTTTTATCGAATCCTGCAAGTACAATGTGAGATTTTTCAACACCACCAACAGTGTATGGCGCTGTGAAGTAAACTTGAGCAACATCTTTACCAGCTACATCACCAGTATTGGTTACTTCTACTGTTACATCAATCTTATCGCCATTTTCTTTAACAGACACAATCTTTTGGTCAAAGTTTGTATAGCTAAGACCGTAGCCAAATGGATATTGAACTGTCTTATCGTAAGCAGCTTCATCCATGACACCAGTGGCATTGTTTACAAAACGAGTTTCATAGTAACGGTAACCAACGTAGATACCTTCATTGTAGTTAACGAACTTGTAGTTCATTGTGATTGGCTCTTTAGCGCCCCATGGTGTATTCTCATAAGTCAAATTAGTGTATGAGAAATCCCCTGTGCTAAACCAAGTAGGGTTAGACTCCATAGCATAGGCGTAGGTGTCAACCAAGCGACCTGATGGATTCACTTCACCGGAAAGAATACGGGCAACACCATCTAAACCTGTTGAACCAGGTCCACCAATCCAAAGAGCTGCATCCACACCTTGGTCTTCAAGGAAACCAAGTTCCATCGCATTTGAAGAGTTAACCAAAACAACAACTTTGTCGAAGTTTTTCTCAACCATGGCAAGCATATCTTTTTCGACATTTTGCAATTCAAGATAATGTTTGTCTTTATCACCTTGTTTGTAATCAGCCATATTTTGTGGTAGGTCAGCACCCTCACCACCATTACGAGAAATAATTACTACAGCTGTATCTGAGAAGTCTTTAGCTTCTTGAATCAACTCATCAGAATATTTATCTTGAGTTAGTTCATAAATATTATAATCACCACCATTGAGTGAGAAGATATTTGTTCCCTCTTTTTTAGGAAGATTCTTGGTATAGAAATCAGTCAATTTTGAGTTCAACTCAAAACCAGCATTTTCAAGACCTTTTTGAAGGTTGATATTCTTAGACTCGTCAGCAGCACCTGAACCAGAACCACCGTATGTCACTGATACAGATGAAATACCGAAGACATTCAATTTTTTAGTATCTTTCAAAGGAAGTGTTTTTTCTTTATTCTCAAGCAAAACAGTTCCTTCTTCTTGAATTTTGGTTACCAATGCTTTTGAATCTTTTTCAGCATCAGCCATTTTCGCCGCATCAGCATAACTTGGTGCAAAATAAGTATCAATCACATTGACAAACATATTCACAGCATAGTTTGCACCGATGATAATCACACCTAGCAAGGCGAGCAAACCTGTCAAAATTTTACTTTTCTTGCCTGAAAAAGCTTTATTTTTTACACCGCGGTAAATAAAATAAGCAAACAAGGCTACGACGAGTACACTTGCGATGATGAGCGTATTTTTGACAATACCTGCAGCATCCCAAGATTGATAGGAACTAGCATAATCATCTGCAAAAACAGTTGCTCCTGATGAAGTCACCATTGCAGAAGCCAAAGCTAGACCAGATTGTTTCCAAGTCTTCATAAGACCCCTCCTAAATTTTTTGAATCGGCTTTGTAAGCCTTTTCTTAATCATGCTCTTACTTTACCCAAAGACCGTTTTCATGAAAACACTTTCTTCATAATTTGTCATTTTGGACACATAATCTGCAATTTTTTCAATCTACAAATTTCGTCCTATTTTTGCTATACTATCTATATGAAAATTGCAATCGTAGAAAACCAAAAGGTCGAACAAGAACGTCTCACTTCCTATATCCAACATTACTGTCAATCCAAGGGGCTTACTGTTGAAATCACCTGCTTCAATGACGGAATCGATATCACAAGTGATTACCAAAAGGTTTTTGATGTTATTTATCTGGATGTGGAAATGGAAATTATGGATGGTATGACGACCGCTAAAAAGATTCGTCAGTTAGATCATGATGTTCATCATGATGTTCTTATCGTCTTTGTCACCAACCATTCTCAAGTAGCTATCCAAGGCTATTCAGTCGAAGCTATTGATTTCCTTTTGAAACCACTGAACAAGTTTGTCTTCGAGGAACATTTCAAAAAAATTCTTCACAAACTGCCTAGTCCTGAGGAAGAAGAATCCTACCTTTACATCAAAAATAAAGCCTCTACCTTCAAAATCGCCCAAAAAGATATTTTTTTCATTGAAAGCGAAGGTCACCACCTCCATATTCATACCAAGGACGAAACGATTACAACCAGTAACACCTTGAAAAACATGGAAAATTTACTGGACAAGAAGAATTTCTTCCGCTCCAATTCTGGCTACATCGTTAATCTCGCCTACATAGAACGCATAGAAGGAAATATTTCTTATGTTAATGGCACTCCCTTGCAGATCAGTCGTCCGCGTAAGAAGGAATTCATGACTGCCTTGACCAATTATGTAGGAGATACTCTCTTATGATTGTAACGCATTTTCCTGATATTCCGCGTCTCTACACTGCTCTAGCAGAATCCCTTGCCTGTCTTCTTGTTTGCCTGCCTCTCATTCATCAAATGACCTGGGGACAACGACTGAAGAAAATCCCTCTCGTTCTTGTTGGCCAAATTTCCCTACAGTTTTTTGCAGGGCAGCTACCTCTATTTTTCTGGACAGTTGGCATGGCATTGAACGTAACTTGGATGTTTGCCTCCATTCATATTTTAGGGGTGACTCACAGAAAGATGACACCTTATCTCACTGCAAAAGCCTTTATTTCTGCTGAGTTAGCGGCCTCTATTTCATGGCATATCTACCGTCTGTTCATTCTAGGAAGGCCATTTGATTCTTTATTCAGTCAAATAATGGCTATGTTGTGGATGGCAGGATTTGTTTTCGTCATCCTCTACTATCAAGAAAGCAAGTTGGACTTAACTGACTTAGAAAAAAGTATTGAAAATCGAGATGTCTGGGTGGCTGCCTTTACTTCTCTAGCAATCTTTGTCCTAAGTAATATTGGTTTTATCTTTACAGGAACCCAGCCCTTCCAAGACTCAACTAGTATTTTTATCTTAAGAACAACGGTTAATCTGTCAGGTATTTTTCTTCTCTATACCCAAGAATCCCAGCAATATGATCGTTATCTCCGCGAAGAATTATCCTCTATCAACAGCATTTTCCAACTCCAATACAAGCAGTACCAAGCCTACCGTGAAAATAGCGAATTGATTAGCCGTAAAGTACATGATCTCAAACACCAACTTTACATCATCCGTCAGGAAGCTGACAAAGACAAGCAAAAGCTGTACTTAGATGAAATGACCTTGGCTATTCATAACTTTGAAGCCAAAATTGAGACCGGAAATCCTATCCTTGACACTATTTTAACGCAAAAAAATCATTACTGCCTGCAAAACGGTATCAATCTGACCTGTATTGTTCAAGGAGAGCTCCTGCATTTCATGGATGCCATGGATATCTCTGCTCTCTTTGGAAATGCTATTGACAACGCTATCGAAGCTGTAGAAAAAATCACGGAAGCTGAAAAGCGCCTCATTACCCTCAAGGTTTCCCAACATAGCCAGTTTATCATGATCCGGCTGGATAACTACGACATGTCTAACCTTGATTTGCCCAATTCAGGTTTTCCGACAACTTCCAAAACGAACAAAGACTACCATGGATTTGGACTCAAAAGCATGGAATTTGTCGTAAAGAAATACAATGGAAATCTCACTCTCACCAAAGAAGACAATTGGGTACAGCTAAAAATTCTCCTGCCACAAGTACACTAAAAGAGCCCTTCGGCTCTTTTTTAGTTTTTATGACAAAAAAGCCTGCAGAAGCAGACTTTCCAAATGTTAATCTTAAAATTAAAGCATTTTGTTGTATAGTAAAAACCGCTTAACTATATATGTCTTTAAAGCCCCTAAACGCTTGTTATAATAAGGTTTTATAAAAAAATAGCATGACTTTTTACAGTCTTAGAAACTCCTTAAAAGTTCGCCAAAAGGGGAGCAAAAAAGCTACCAAAGTACCCCAAAAAAATAACCCAAACAGTTCAAATTATGAGTTCAGCAGGCAGGCAACTAGCGTAGTGATCAGCTACGCTTTTTTGATTGCTGATAAGTGTATTATACCATAGTCATGCACCGCTGTCTTGGTTTATCTTGGTAGTGCGTGCGGTATTGTCTTGCTGTGTCTGAACATTTTTCCCGCGAAAAAATTTGTACAGTGACGGCGTGAAGCGCGGTAAGTAGGGTAGGTAGGGTTACCCGCCCCTATATCGTTCTAGTATCCCGCTACGGTACTGACTAGCAAACTCTTCCAAGGCTTCATTCTTAGCCAAGTAGTAAGTAGATGGCTTAATACCAAGTTGGTGTGCCTGCTCTGCTGATTGTATCTTTTCGGGTGATATATAACTCATGATAAGTACAGCCCGATGTCTTGGTCTAGCTATTGCATTGACTGCCTTTATAATCTCATTCACTTCTTCAGGGGCTTCACGTTGCCAGTCATATATCCTACCCTTGTAGTCTTCGGGGTCAAATTCCAAGGACGGTATCAGCCAATTTTCAAAGCTCTCTGTCTGTTCATGAAATAGATTTGAAATTCTGCACCATCTATGAAACTCTTTCAGTTTTCTTTTTGCTAGTTGTTTGCTCAAGTTCTTCCAGTCCTTTCTTGTGATAATCGTATAGAGTACTCTGGGAGTAGTAAGGCAATGCCCGCTTAATCATTAACCAAGAATAGCCGTTTATGTATTTCAACCGCATTAGCAGACTTGCAACTGGGTCGGTGATTGCATCGATACGGGCTGATAGTTCTCTGTAATCGTCATACAACCGCATTAGCTCAGTTTCTAATTGCTCAATCTTTTCAATCCGTTTGACAACCTGGTATTCTGTAGTGTTCTTCTTGGATCGTGTTACCCTCTGACTTTGATAGTCTGGTGTGTTGATAATACCAGCCCTCAAGGCTTCAATCTCTCTCTTCTTTGCCTGTACCAGTTTTTCAAACTTAGACAACTGTTTTAAATCCATTTACACCCACCTCCATCATGTACAGCCCCAATAGTCTGCAAAGATTTCTGTAATTCGCTCCAAGCGTTTCTGTGTTGATTTCAAGCCTGTTCCTGTTAGTTCAGCGATTTCTTCGGGTGTGCGTTCATATATCCAACGTAATTCAAATACTTGCTTCATTGTGTCATCTAATAGCTCTATCGTGCTTTCTATGGCGTTCAATTGGCACTCTAACCCTTTCAGCTTTATATCACTGTCAAAGCGTTCTACAAGCCATTCTGTGCGTTTAATCACTCGGTTGGTTTTAGAAGCCCCTATGTTTATATCGGTACTGTGTTCAGTTTCTATTTCCAGCTTTCTTCTCGCTATCCTGCTGGGTAGATGTCTATAGGTCATTAAAACACCATCAAGAAATTTATATTGATTATTTGATAAAACCAACTGCGTACCCTCCAACTGTGATATAATAGTTTTAGGTTTTATTCACAAGTCAGTGCGTACGCATTGGCTTTTTTGTGTTTTCTCGTGGTTCGCTCGATGTTCATCACGCGCCACCGTGTTCAAACATTATTTCTTTTAAGACCGCCGAAATCGCCGAATACCTCCCTAATTTTACCTTGCTAACCTAGCCTAAACCTAATCAGTTTAAACTATCACAAATCCGTTTTAATGGTAAGTTGATTGGCTTATCTTCCAGATAGGACACTCTCAGCCCTCCTTGACCGTCTACAGTGGTTTCTGTCGGGTTCTGATAGTAAGTACCCACCATGTATCCTAAAATGGCTGTACTGGCTTTCTGTGCGGTTTCGTAGTCTGTGAAGGTGTAGTTAAATGTAAATGTGTTTGGTGTGTCTGAAAATGTTTTTAATGCCATGATATTATTCTACGTTATTTGTATAAGACTAGTGTATGTGTTACTGTGCCAAAGCTGTCAGAATGCCCTGACGTTGCCATAGTGATTTTTACATCAACCACTTCAACGGTTGCCATGAACTCGTTTACTCGCTCTTCAAAATCTTTTAGGCTTTCTTTTGGCAATATTTTAAATAGTTTAATTTTCATGTTTTTTCCTCACTTTAAGATATATTATGTAAACTTTTGGGATTTGTTGTCGTTCTTTTTTTTATATACGTCAACACGTCAAACCCTTGTGCCATAAGGGTTTGGGCTATACGTTGCCAATGTAGACGTTCTTTTCAAAAAAAGTTTTTATTTTTAAATATATAGCTCTTTTTTTAATTCCCTATATACATACTTAAAAAACAACGGCTACAGAACGGCTACAACGGCTACAAAATTTACTCATCTTTTTCAACCAACCTTAGAGGGTATTCGGTGTACTCCGCAATGGTTAAAGGATAGGGGAAAACTTCGGCTTCTTTTTTCTTCAATCTGCCTTTTCTGAGTGAATACTTACCGCCCGTTTGTGTTCGTAAAGCTCTCAGAAAATCCTTTCCGAATGCATAGGGAATATGAGCGGATAAATCATTCTCAGCTAAAAAAGTCCGATATTCTTCTTTTATCCATTTCAGGGGCACTCTTTCGATTAGATGCAATTCCCGTTCGGTATAGTCGTCCGTCACAAATGCGTATAAGTAGTCATTTTCTTTCTTGTAGCTGTCAATCTCTTTAGCTACCGCCTCGGGTTCAATAAACTTGTCAAACGCTGGCATATTCAAGATTTTAAATAGTACCCACTCTAACAGCTCTGTATCTTTCAAGAATATGTTTTTAATCTCTGGGCGCTCTTTCTGGCCATTAAAATCCGCTTTGAACGGTACAATACAAAGCCGTCTATACCAGCCCTGCGACTTGTTCCGAACTCTTGGCAACTCGTTAGCAGAAAACAAACAGAATAGCTTTAAACTCAACTCAAAAGGTTGTTGGTGTTTCGGGTTAATTGTCACGGTGTCGCCTGTAACAATACTCATCAGGTCAGAAACTTCATCGATGTATCTGTTAGAAATATCATCACCGATATTACAAACTTTACCCGATAAGCTGGCTAGGTTGTGCCCCTCGAATTGGTCAGGACGTAAGGTTGCCACCTTGTCCGCTCCTATCAGGTTCATCAGCAGGCTCTGAAATGTGCCCTTACCGTTGTTACCGTCACCTAATAGAATTGCAAGTTTCCCCCGTGTCCTATTTGGGTTGATAGCTTCGTTCATAATCTGCCACAATAAAGCATATATTTCACTGTCACCGCATGCAATAATGTCTAGCCATTGTTCAAAGTCAAACCAGCCATCTAGTATTGGTTTTCTTGCACAAGCATTGTAGGCGGTCTTAATCTTGCTTGTGATAACAAAACTAGGGCTAAATGGTTCTAATTGCTTTGTCTTGAGATTAAACACCCCATTCGCCACTGGTATACGGTTGTGGTCGCTGAAAGGCTTGTAAATTCGGGTAGTTGTCCGAATGAACGCCCGAATGTCTGCCCATGCTCTAGGTTTTAACCTACTGTCAAACTTTGCACATAGTTTGTTGAATAAGTCTGTGCTATCAGTATATATTCCCTTGTCGTAGTGGTACAGATACAGCGGTGATTTATCCGAACTATCCCCAACGCTTATAAAAGCAAAGTGACAAACTTGTCGCAAATACTTAGCTACCGCACTAACTTCTGGGATTGGAATTACTATTTTTTCATTCTGCTTGCCTTCGTTGACTGTGTACTGATGTTCTTCTCTCCAGATTGTACCAAGTTCGTATAATGTGTTATAAAGCTCTTTCATGCTTGTAGGCTCTGAAATGGTGCTGACCTGCTCCATTTCTGCCTGTAATTGTTCTAGTTCGATATTCCTAGCCCTCTCTTTCTAATTTCTGTTTTTACTATGCTTTCAAACGTTGCTTCTAGTTCGTTGACTGGCAACGGTTCAGCCGTCACGCTGTTTGCAATCTGGGTAAGCTCCCACGCTGTCGGTATATCACAATTGACCCATTTACCAACCAATAAGCCAACAAATCGGGTAACCGCTACATTCCTTCCGCCTTCATCTCCAAAGCCATCAAAAAGCGTATCAATAACCCTCATAGTGATTGAACGGTGTCCGCTAGGTCGTTGGGAGTAAGTAGTAGTTACAGCCCTTTTTGTCGGTTGTTTATCCAATACCGCTTGGATAGGGTAATCGCTCCCCCTGTGGATAATTTTCTGATACTCCTCTGGCTCTCCAGTCGTCACGGGTAAACCCTGTAACTGTGACCATGCTAGGCTAGCTATGTCAAACGGTAGTCCGATTCTATCCGCTATCTCTTGCACTGTTGCCCTGTAGGTCGTTTCTTTCATCTTGTGACTAGGCTTCACTACAAGCCTATAACGGGGCTTTTTAGCCGTGTGTTTGATTGTCGGGTACAAGTATAAGAATACTCCCAAAGTCTCTCAGAGACGATTTTAGGCAAGTCTACGCTTGCTTCTAGCTCGTCATAGTCCAAGAAAATCAAATCACGATAGACCAGACTGTTGTTGTTTCGTCTGCAAGTCCCTTTTTTATCTGCTGTGATTTTGCCACTGATACAGTAGGGGGCTTGTGTGCGTTTGTATTCTTCAATGTCCATACCTTCGGGGACTACTAGCGGTTTGAACTGGGCGATATAGTCAAACGGTGCTAATTTTCCTTTATAAGGATAGAGTAAGGCGCTGAAACCCTTAGCTTCGTAAATCATGTTCTAACCGCTCCATTCGTTCCTCTAGCTCATCAATTCGGTTTTGTAGTTCAATGACAAGGTTCTCAAGCTCGCCTGTGTAAAATTCGTTCATGTTATTTCCTCCGTTTCTTTTTCAATTTCTTCAGGCGTTGCTGTTCCTTGACCTGCTCAAAGGTCGTTTGACGGTCTTTCACGTTACTTTCTTGTCCTATTCGTAACCCGTGCAACGCTGGGTGTCTTAGATATTTACCGCCCATTCTCTACCCCCAAAAATATCAAAATGTCACTAATCCTATAGAAGATTTTTCTAGTATCTTCCAAAGGTGGTTGGTATCGTTTCAAGCCCGCTTGTTCCCACCGCTGCAAGGTCTTGTACTTGATTCCTAGTTCATCTTGTAACTGTTGGGCTGTGATTAGTCCAGTAACCCTTGGTTTGACCATCTCACGCGCCACTAGGTAGTTCTCTATAAGCTCCAGAATGCCCTGTTTTAGCTCTACTTCACTCTGTGGGGTTAGTTCTATCTTCATCTCTGTACTTCCTCCAGTCTTGCAAGTCTGCGGTCAGTAGCGCGTGAATACGCTTGTGTTCTTGGTCGTATTGCCGTTGGAGTGGTATCACTCCGGCAAGCCGTTCCACTTCATTCTGGGGGATATAGTAGCCCCCTTACTTGTTATCTCGTCCGCCACATACTGGAATGCCATAATCAACAATAAGCTGGCGTATATTCTCCCGAATAGTTCGGATGTCTAATCCCGTCAGTTTCTCAATATCTGTCCCCGTGATAGGTAAGTCCATTCCAAGCGGTAGGAGCTTGAAAACTTTATATAAGTGATCTGGCAGTTTGTTTTTTGTCATGCCTGCTCCTCCAGACTAGCGATTTTGTATTTTATCCATAGCGATTTATTTTCCCTGTCCATTTCAAGAAAGTACTGTGTTTCTTCTGGTGTAGCGTGTTCTAGTATTGTTTCTGCTATTTGTTCAAGTTCTCTAAATGTCAGCATAGGTTCCCCCTAGTTGTAATATCTGCCTTGTGATTGAATATAAGCCCCATAATTCGCATTAGTCAGGGGTCTGGTATGTTTACCCTCTAGCTTGGTTTTCGGTTTGCTATGGAGCTGATATGTGCCTAAATGATGCCATAAGTAGATAACTACAGGGAACAAGATAACAATCAAGCTCAAGGACTGTTCCAGTGTTAGATTGAGTTCTTGCATTTTTTAAGTCCTCCCTAGGTAATTGCTCTTAATCTTTTGTAATTCCGATTGAGAAACCTTTCTTTTTCTCCCTTGTCTTTACTCTTACAAGGAAGGTCATTTATTGCCCTAAAAACAATGTCTATGGCGTTCTGATAATCTAAGTCATTCCAAGCTTCTTCAAAAGATGTCGCGCTTTTTCCGTGAGTACTGATAAAAACAGCCATCACATTCGCCACAATCTTCCAAGAAATACTTTGATTAAATAATTCTTTGAAAAAAATATCCGCTGTTTCCTTAGATTGTTGGCGTTTCTGAAACATTTCTTTTTCCTCTCTGGTGTAGTGGTCTAAGCTGAATGGCGAATTCACCATTGTGTATCTCCTTATTTTTTGTGTGTAATTGGTTTTTACTATACGATTCAACACTATCCAAACGCTGGGCGGTTGCCCCAAGTTGGCGAACATTTGAAATAGTGTGCTAGTTTTAAGGGATAGCGCCCTCCGTCTGGTCAAAGTGTCGTAGATATGCTATAATATAGCCATATCATATTCTAAAACCCTTATAGCTTGCCTGCTTATTGTGTTTTAGATTGTATTTCGGAAAGGCTGTGCGGTGTGGTTATTGCTAAGCCTTTTTTGTTGCTCTCACGCGCCTTGTGGTGCGTTTTTTCTGAATACCATGTTTTTAATATCTTGGTAACTCATGCCTAGGTTAATCATAGCGATAGCCATATCTTCTAGTGCTTGATACCGTTTCATCTCACAACTTGTTAAGCTATCGATACCATTATGACCGCCACGCTTTGCCACTAACTGGCGCTTATTCATTCCAGTAGTTCCTTTTAGCAACAAATTTGTAACCGTGCTGTGCGCGTGTTTTGGTGCATTCTCCCATTCTTCAATAGCTTCATGCAATGCCTTGCGCTTTGGCTTCTCTAATGCCCTCTGATAGCGAAATTGTGCCACCTCGTCACGCATTTCAAAGAATGCTTTGACTAGTGCTGACTTGAAAGCAATAACTGGGGCGGTGTTTCTCAAGAATGTAATGAGTAAAGTCGCTTGTTGTTCGTTTAGAATGTAGTCGCGTTTACTTTGTCCACTTTCTAAAGGTGTCATTTTAAATGCAACCTTTCCGAATTTTTCAAGCTCCGCTAAGTGCTTTCTAATTTGTTCTTTCACTGCGTGATGAGTTATTTCAGCATTATCTGAAATAATACTGCTCAATGTATACGGCTCTTTCCGTCCGTCCATGTAAACTAATTCCATGCTTGCTCCTCACTAATCTTCCATCAGTTCAGCAATTCGGTAAGTTTTGGCTAGTCCTGTTTTTATATCTGCCATGGTGGTCATATTTTGCAACTCTGAAAGTCGGTTCTTGATGTATGCTATGTCAGAACTTAGCTCAATAGCTGGCTGGGGCGGTTGGTCTTGAATAAGTTCGCCTTGCATGTAATAGCCGTTTACTCGAATTTCTTTCAAGATGTTTTTAACCACTTTCTTGAACTCTTTGGCTTTTGGTTTGCGTGATTGGAATAGGACTTCATAAAGACCAAACTCAGTTAACATGTTCACTTCTCGTTTTTGACCTGCCCTAGTTATTACATAGGTCAGCTTCTCATCTTCGTCAATCCTTTTTAACAAGTCGGTTGTATTTTGTACTTCAATCATTTCAGCCACTTCAACAGCAATAAAAAGCGGATTGTCTTTGTTTCCATAAATTTCAAAAGACTTATTTCCGAATTGTTGAGTAGCGATAACTTCGGTGGTCGGTTTCTTTTTCTTCATTTTTGACCAGTCGTAAAAATCTTCAAATGGTTCAATTGTGTTTTGCATTGTCATGTCCTGCTTTACCTCTCTGTATAGATTATTGATTTTCTTTCTGCTGTCCTTGTTGGGTTGGTGCTTGCCCTGCGCCCACTTGCCAACTGTTCGGGGGTCTGTCCCGATACGCTGACCAATAGTAACCAAGTTCAGCCCGTGAGTGGTTCGCATTTCTTCAATGACTTTACCGTAGTTCCTTCTCATTGCTTGCCTGCTCCTTACTTATTCCTCTGGCGTTAGTAGTTCATCGATGGTCACTCCCAAATAGTTTGCGACTTTTTGAAGTACTGTAATATCTGGCTTCTTGGTACGTTCGTAGTACAAGGCGGTTAAGGTCGTTTTTGAAATACCTGTAGCTTCGTGAACGTGTGAAACTTTCTCACGGCGTTTGGCTAGTAATACACGCATATTGTTCCTCATGGTCTTTTCTCCTTTCTTTTTGATAACCAACCTGAATAGATTGAAAGGTGTTACGGCTGGATATGCACCGTTATTCGGTGTTGTATTTGTATGATAGCACTTTATTTTTTCGTAGTCAACACTTTTTAAAAAAATATTGTACATTTTTTCGGTGTCATGTTATAATTTGCGTGAAAGGTGTTGAAATTATGAATAGATTGAAAATTTTACGCAAAGAAAAAGGCTTGTCCCAACAAGCTCTAGCGAAAGAAATTGGTGTTTCATACAGAACACTCCAAAATTGGGAAAACGGCGTCAATACTATCAAACCAGACAAATCCCAGGCACTCGCTGACCACTTCGGTGTAAGTGTCGGATATCTGTTGGGGTATAGTGAGAACCCGCAAAGATATGATGATGAGATTATTCTTACTAACTCTCGAACTGATAGAATTTTTACTCATTCATATCAATTAGAATCAGACAATATAAAATCAGCTTTTAAAAAATTTACGATAGATTGTTCATTGTTATTAACGGATGTCCAAATTGATGCTTTTGCTTCTATGATTGCAGAATTGCATAATTGTGCTGACTATAAATACTTCGGTCGTTCGATAAAAGACGGGGGTATTTTCGAACCATTGGAGGATGTCTTTGAGATTTTGAAGCAAATGAAGAAAGATGGGTATGAATATATATTTCCTGACTTGGATTGACTCTGTCCAAACACTTCTCGGGTATATTTACCCTACTGAACTATTCCACGCTCTCAGGGGCTTTCTAGTGGACTGTGTGGAGTGAAAAAAAGTCGGATTTTGTCGGTTGCTGAAAAAGTAAGGTTGTATATTTTAGCAACCATAGCTTCTATATCTGCTGTATGTTAGCATTTGTTAGCATTCTGCTCGTGCTTCAGCAAGTCCGCTGACCTTGTATAAACCTTGTCACTTTTATAGGAGTAATACTCATGGATATTTTTAGTGAAGAATTTAAAAATGAACTTCGATTCATTGTGAAAGATACCGTTTCTGATATAGTCACAAAAGCCATAAAAAATGGATCTTTTAATTCTACCTTTACGATTGACGTTACTAATGACGCTTTTTTATCTCAAAAGTTTTGCATGTCAAAAAGTTCTGTTGGGGCTATTAGAAGAGAGATGAGAGATTTCCCTAGCTATGCTAAGTTTCTTAGAAATGGCGGATCTCTTGTAACTGTCAAAGGTTTTGATGAATATCTGCAATATCGCGGTAGCTGGGAATGGAAGAAAGAAAAAGCTAAATTAAGAACGAAAAAAAGGATTCGTTAAGATCCTAAAAATTGTAAAGGAAAAAATATGAACGATTTACAACATTATGATGAATTAACTTTTGAAAATATCAAACGCATAGACGAAAACGGTGTAGAGTTTTGGTACGCTCGTGAACTACAAACCGTTTTAGAATACACTGAATGGCGTAACTTTAACCAAGTTATTGACAAAGCTAAATTAGCTTGTGAAAACTCTGGAAAGCGCATGGTTGCCAATTTTGTTGACGTCAACAAAACTGTACAGCTTAATTTTGGAGCGCGTGAAATAGCAGATATAAAACTCTCTCGTTATGCCTGCTATTTGATTGTCCAAAATGGTGATCCTAGAAAAGAAGTCATTGCTTTGGGCCAATCATATTTTGCTATTAAAACCCGCCAACAAGAATTACAAGATGACTTTAATCGACTAACTGAAGATCAAAAACGTATAGCTATTCGTGATGAAATTAAGCGCCATAACAAATCACTTTCTCAAGCTGCTGGAAATGCTGGAGTTACAAACTTCGGTGAATTTCATAATGCTGGTTACATGGGACTTTATGGCGGTATGACAATGCAAGATATACACGATAAAAAAGAACTTGCAGACAAGGAGCATATTCTCGACTATATGGGTAGCATTGAGTTAGCAGCAAACCTATTCCGTGCCACACAAACAGACGAAAAACTACGCCGTGAAAATATCCAAGGAGCTGAAAATGCTAATAAAACGCATTTTGCTGTTGGCCGTACTGTTAGGCAGACAATGAGAGAGTTAGGCAATACCATGCCTGAAAACCTCCCTACTCCTCATGAAAGCATTCAAGACTTGAAAAAGAAGCAGAAAGAACTTGAAAAACAGCCTGATAATAACCAACTTTCGCTATTTGATGATATGTAAAAACAAACCCATATAAGCCCCATATTCGCATTCTACTCTTGATTGGCATATTTACCCTACCCAACCAAAACAAACGAAAATAGAGCTATTCTCGTAGCTCTACGCATGATAAAACCTTTATAGCTTGCCTGCTGATGGAAAGGATATATCATGAAAATAACTGAAGTAAAAAAGAAAAACGGTGCTACTGTGTACCGCGCTAGTGTATATCTGGGAGTTGACCAGGTAACGGGTAAGAAAGTAAAGACCAAAGTAACGGGTAGGACACAAAAGGAGGTTAAGCAGAAAGCCCGACAAGAAAAAATAGCCTTCCAACAAGACGGATTCACCAGGTTTCAAGCTACGTCAATAGCAAGTTATCAAGAATTAGCTGAACTTTGGTGGGAAAGTTACAAGTACACTGTCAAACCAAACACGCAAGACAATATTAAGAGACTGCTAGATAACCATGTTTTGCCACTCTTTGGGGTCTATAAGCTCGATAAGCTGACTACTCCACTCATTCAAAGCATAGTTAACAAACTGGCTGACAAGACCAACAAGGGGGAGCCTGGAGCTTATCTGCATTATGACAAGATCCACGCGCTTAACAAACGTATATTACAGTATGGTGTAACTATGCAAGCAATATCTTCTAACCCTGCGCGTGATGTCGTCCTACCTCGTAACACTCAGAAGGCTAAAAGAAAAAAGGTCAAGCATTTTGATAATCAAGACCTAAAAAAGTTTCTCGACTACCTGGGAGGGTTGGATCTGGCCAAGTACAGAAATCTGTATGAAGCCACCCTATACAAGTTCTTGCTGGCCACTGGTTGCCGTATCAATGAAGCCCTAGCACTTAGTTGGTCTGATATTGACCTGGAGAATGCAACTATTAGCATTACCAAGACACTAAACCATCTAGGGCAAATCAATAGCCCAAAATCAAAAGCAAGCTATCGGGATATAGATATAGACCAGGATACTATTACCATGCTGAAAGCCTACCAGCTTAGACAAATTCAGGAAGCCTGGAAGTTAGGGCAGACTGAAACGGTTGTATTTTCGGACTTTATCCATGACTACCCCAAAAATAAAACTCTAGCTACACGGCTAAGGACTCACTTCAAACGTGCTGGAGTATCTAACATTGGCTTTCACGGTTTTCGCCATACCCACGCTAGTTTACTGCTTAATTCTGGAATACCTTACAAGGAACTGCAACACCGTCTAGGTCATTCCACTCTATCCATGACAATGGATATTTATAGCCATCTCTCAAAAGAGAACGCAAAAAAAGCCGTCTCGTTTTACGAAACAGCACTAAAAGCACTCCAGGGGGAGCAAAAAGGGGAGCAAACCCAGAAATCAACATTTTAAGACAAAGCAAAAAGCCCACTGTTGTAGGCTTTCTGTAAGATATTTCTTAAAATTAGAGCATTTTGTTGTAGAATTCAACGACAAGTGCTTCGTTGATTTCTGGGTTGATTTCATCACGTTCTGGCAAACGAGTCAATGAACCTTCCAATTTTTCAGCATCGAATGATACAAAAGCTGGACGTCCAACGATTGCTTCAACAGCTTCAAGGATAGCTGGAACTTTCAATGATTTTTCACGAACTGAGATCACTTGACCTGGAGTTACGCGGTATGAAGGGATATCAACGCGTTTTCCGTCAACAAGGATGTGACCGTGGTTAACGAATTGACGAGCTTGACGACGAGTAGTAGCCAAACCAAGACGGTAAACAACGTTATCCAAACGACGTTCCAACAAAAGCATGAAGTTGAAACCGATAGTTCCTTCTTTTACTTTAGTAGCTTGTACGAACAAGTTACGGAATTGTTTTTCACCCAAACCGTAAGAGAAACGCAATTTTTGTTTCTCAGCCAATTGCAAACCGTATTCTGAAAGTTTGCTACGGTTGTTTGGACCGTGTTGACCTGGTACGTAGTTACGACGTGCCAATTCTTTACCTGAGCCTGTAAGTGACAAGCCAAGACGACGTGATTGTTTCCATGATGGACCTGTATAACGTGACATTTTCATGTCCTCCTATAAATAAAATATATTTGTAGGAAATAACGAATTAGAAAACCCTGATTCGTGCAGAAACCCTTCGCCTAAACAGCCAAGGTTACTTGTTTTTCAAGGCCTCTGTTGACGAGTTTCATGTTTTCATGCTGTTATTTCGCACAAAGTTTAGTATAACAAAAGAAAAAGGCTTTGTAAAGCCTTTTAGTCTAAATAATGAATTAAAATCTTCTCCGTCAAAATATCGGAATAGGTGTACGATTCTACAAAGGTATTATTTGGATCTTCATACTCAACGATAAAGAGAGATTGATAAACCTCAATAATACGTCCTTGCTTATTTTTTTCACGTTTCCGACCATTTTCAAGGGTCAATTCAACCACTTGACCTTCATGGTCTTTGATTTCTTGCTTGATTTGTTTCATTTTGGCAACATCTGTAAATGCGTCACTCATTGTTTATCCTTCCTCCATTTTGGAAATACTTGCAAATTTATTATATTCTTTTTGGAACATGAGTTCCACGGTACCACGCGCACCAGAACGGTTCTTCTCGATAATCACTTCTACCGTATTGTTGGGAATACCGCCCTCTTCCTGCTCACCGCGTTCATAGTAGTCATCACGATAAAGGAAAGCTACGATATCAGCATCCTGCTCAATAGAACCCGACTCACGAATATCAGACAAAACAGGGCGCTTGTCTTGGCGTTGTTCCACTCCACGAGAAAGCTGACTGAGGGCAATAACTGGAACTTTCAATTCCTTAGCCAAAATTTTCAACTGACGCGAAATCTCAGAAACCTCTTGTTGACGATTTTCACGACCAGTTCCCGTAATCAACTGCAAATAGTCGATGAGAATCAAGCCCAAATTACCTGTTTCTTGAGCCAATTTCCGTGAACGTGAACGAATTTCGGTAATCTTGATACCTGGCGTATCATCAATGTAAATGCTGGCACGCGCCAGATTGGCTTGCGCAATCATAAGTTTCTGCCACTCTTCATCCGTCAACTGACCTGTACGAATGGAGCGCGAGTTAATAACTCCCTCAGAGGCCAACATACGGTCAACCAAGCTCTCCGCACCCATTTCCAAAGAAAAGATAGCTACCGTCTTCCCTAACTTGGTTCCAATATTTTGAGCGATATTTAAAGCAAAGGCCGTCTTACCGACCGCAGGACGAGCTGCCAGAATAATCAATTCTTCTTCATGTAAACCAGTCGTCATCGCATCCAGAGCCGGATATCCCGTCGCAATCCCTGTAATGGACGAAGTCTGTTGGGAACGAATTTCCAAATTCTCAAAGTTAAGATTGAGGACATCATCAATCCGCTTGAAACCACTACGACTAGAACCTTCACTAACATCAATCAGTGCCTTTTCAGCCTGAGCAATAATGTCATCTGAACCATCTGCCCCGTCATAAGCCGCATTGACAGACTCTGTCAAACGCTCAATCAACTTCCGCAGATTAGCCTTTTCAGCAACAATTTTTGCATAATATTCCGCATTAGCAGACGTTGGAACGGAGTTGATGATTTCAGCGAGATAACCCAGACCACCTACATTTTCTAAATCTCCGTGACTGGCTAGATAATTTCGCATGGTCGTTGCATCGATTGCTTCATTTCGATCAGCTAATGCAATCATGGAACGGAAAATAATCTTATGGGCATACTTGAAAAAGTCGTCTGCCTCAATATACTCCCGCACAAAAACCAGCTTGCCCTCATCAATAAAAATTGCTCCAAGAACGGACTGCTCCGCTAGAATATCCTGTGGTTGCACACGCAATTCATCTATTTCTGCCAAAATCTCACCTCCATTCCTTTTAAAATTCTAAATTAAGCTTCTTGTACGCTCAGTTGGATTTCTCCTACCACATCTTGGTACAATTTTACGGACACTTCCATCAAACCAATAGCACGCAATGGGTGGTCCATTTGGATATGGCGTTTGTCAACTTTAATCCCAAATTGTTTTTCCAACTCTTCAGCAATCTTTTTGCTAGTAATAGAACCAAAGGTACGGCCATCTGGACCAACTTTTTCAACAAACTTGACAACTGTTGACTCTTCTGCCAACTTCGCCTTGATAGCTTCTGCTTCTGCAATCATTTCTGCGTGAGCTTTTTCCTTAGATTTTTCTTGACCACGAAGAGCGCTAACAGCTTGTTTTGTCGCCTCTTTTGCCAAATTTTTCTTAATCAAAAAGTTTTGCGCATAGCCTGTTGGCACTTCCTTGATTTCGCCTTTTTTCCCTTGTCCTTTGACATCTGCTAAAAAGATAACTTTCATTACTATTCTCCTTCTATTTCTGCTAGTATTTTTTCACATAATTGCAACTGAACTTGTTCAACAGTCTTACCAGCAATCTGAGCTGCAGCAAGGTTAAAGTGACCGCCACCGCCCATTTCTTCCATAATCCGCTGAACATTGACCTTGCTCCGACTACGAGCTGAAATCGCCACATAGTCACTCGTTCTGCGAGTCACGACAAAGGTCGCCTCAATTCCAGCCATTTCCAGAATGGTATCTGCCGCCTTACTTGGCACAATATTATCGTAAAATTGATTTTCCCCGCCACAGACAATGACGATTTCCTCTGTCATCTTCTGCCCTTTGAGGATTAACTCATTGACTTGACGGTATTCTGCAAAATCTGTGGCCGCAATGTGCTGGATTTCCAAGCTATCACTACCTCGTGTCCGCAAGTAGCTAGCCACATCAAATGTCCGACTGGTAACACGTGCTGTAAAGTTTTTAGTATCCAACATAATCCCAGCCATCAAGAGGCTAGACTGAAGACGATTGAGTTTGTGGTGCTTATCGTTTTGGAACTGAATCAACTCTGTTACCAATTCACTAGCCGAACTAGCCCCACTCTCGATATAAGTCAGAATGGAATTATTAGGAAAATCTGCATCCCGACGATGGTGGTCTATGATAACAACCTGTGTAAACTTCTCGTAAAGCTCTTTTGACAGAGTCAAACCAATCTTAGAGTGGTCAACCATGATGAGTAAAGACTCTTCACTAACCTCTTTCAAGGCTGCTTCAACAGTCATCAAGTTAGAACAATTGTCTTCAGTCAACTTCTTGATAGCACGCTCAATGTCTGGCCCCATCTCATCCGGATTGTAGACTGTAAAGGCGTTGTTCATAATATTCTGAGCAAAATATTGCATCCCAACAGCGGAGCCCAAGGCATCCATGTCCATATTACGATGTCCAACCACAAAAACCTTGTCAACTGTTTTCAATTTATCAGAAACAGCCGTCATCATCGCACGAGTGCGGGTACGAGTACGTTTCACAGCAGAAGCTGATCCGCCACCGAAGAAAAGTGGTTGCTGGCTCTCATTATTTTCCTTGACAACAGCTTGATCTCCACCACGTACTTCAGCCATATTCAAATTTTGAAGAGCCACTTGACCAATCTGATGATGGTTATCATTTCCGTAGGCAATTCCCATACTAAGTGTCAATGGCAATTCTAAATTCTTGGCTTCTTCTCTGAACTTATCAATAATCGCAAACTTACTGTCTATCAACCGCTCCAAGATTGTATAATCCGTGAAAAAATAGAAACGATCCATGGTTCCACGACGGTAATAAATCCCATTATCATGAGCAAATTCCGAAACAAATTGTGCTAAAAAGCTGTTAACCTGACTAATCTGCGAGTCCGTCAGACTATCTTCTAATTCATCATAATTATCTACCGAAATAATCCCAATGACCGGACGGCTTCCTATCAAGTTAGCTGTCGCATTGTACTCACTCGAGGCATCAAAAAAGTAAAATAACCCTTGGTTATAGTCCACATGAACTGCATAGCGTTGACCACCAAAAACAGCATAGGAGCGATCTGTATCCAGTCCCACATCAACAATTTCACGGAGTTTCTTCTGGTCAAAATCTCCATTTTCCTTAGCAAAAATCAGCTCGGCATAAGGATTAAACCACTCTACTTGATTATCTTCTTGACGAATTTTAATAACCCCTACAGGCATCTGGTTCAGCAACTGCATCAAACCTGAATTAGCCTCTTCATTAAGCCGTTCAATCTGCTCCAACTCACTGATTTCATAGGATTTTTTTTGGAATAGAAACAGAGCAACAAGCAATGTCAGTACTAAAAAAAGTGAAATATGAATGATTGTTGAACCTTGAAACACGGTCGTAATAGCCGCCAAGCTACCAAATAAGATAAGCCCAATCATTACAAAATGAAGGGTTGAAAATCGAAATTTTTTCATTATAAACCTCTGGAGGTCATTCTACCATAAAAAGGCTGAAAAATCCATTCTTTTTGGACTTTCAACCCCAATTAAAAGAGAGGCAATGCCTACTCTTTTTCCTTGTTTTTAGCAATGGAGCGGCTACGCCCTTCCAGATAGACCATTAAGATGGAGATATCCGCTGGATTGACACCAGAGATACGACTTGCTTGCCCAATGGTTTCCGGATTGATTTTCTTGAATTTTTGACGAGCCTCAGTCGCAATAGAATCAATATCATCCCAATCAATATCCGCTGGAATTCGTTTTTCTTCCATGCGCTTCATTTTAGCCACCTGATCAAGCGCTTTTTCAATGTAACCTTCGTACTTGACCTCTGTTTCAAGTAATTCTACAACTTTACTATCTAGGTCCTCTGCAGCTGGACCGATAAATTGTGTAACAACTGCATGTGTAATATCTGGACGGCGCATGAATTCTTTTGCCGTTAGAGCATCTGTCAAGGGCTTGAAACCAAGCGCCATGACCTTATCATTGACTTCCTTTACAGGTTTTAACTTTGTAGTTGACAACCTTGTCAACTCATTGTCAAATTGATTTTTCTTGATTTGGAATGCTCGGTAACGCTCGTCATCTACCAAACCGACTTGACGACCAATTTCTGTCAAGCGCATATCAGCATTGTCATGACGGAGAATTAAACGATATTCTGCACGAGAAGTCAAGAGACGATAAGGTTCCAAAGTACCCTTGGTCACCAAATCATCAATCATGACACCGATATAGGCATCACTCCGTTTTAAAATCAATTCTGGCTTACCTTGTACCTTAAGTGCTGCATTAATCCCCGCAACAATTCCTTGTCCTGCTGCTTCTTCATAACCAGATGTTCCATTGGTTTGTCCTGCTGTAAAGAGACCTGAAATTTTCTTAGTTTCAAGCGTTGCACGAAGTTGATGTGGTAAGACAATATCGTACTCAATAGCATATCCTGTTCGCATCATTTCAGCATTCTCAAGCCCTTTGATTGAATGAATCAAGTCAATCTGAACATCCTCTGGCAAGCTAGTAGACAGACCTTGAATATACACTTCACTAGTATTTCGACCTTCTGGTTCCAAGAAAAGCTGGTGTCGTTCCTTATCTGCAAATCGAACAATTTTATCCTCGATTGACGGGCAATAACGTGGACCAACCCCCTTAACAATACCTGAGAACATGGGTGCTCGATGGAGGTTTTGATTAATAATATCATGGCTTGATTGGTTGGTATAAGTAAGCCAGCAAGGAATCTGGTCTGTCAGATAATCCTCATCCTTGGACATGAATGAAAAATGATTTGGTTTCTCATCGCCAGGCTGAATCTCAGTCTCATCATAGTTAATAGACGAAGCCTTAACACGTGGGGGAGTTCCTGTTTTAAAGCGTCCAATTTCAAGACCAAGCTCCTTTAAATTATCTGCCAATCCGATTGAAGCCAGACTGTTATTCGGACCTGAAGAATACTTGAGTTCGCCCAAGATAATCTCCCCACGAAGAGCCGTTCCTGTCGTCACAACAACCGCCTTAGCAGAGAATTTCTGGTTGGTGGCAGTACATACTCCAACAACCTTGCCATCTTCTACCAAAATTTCCTCAATCATAGACTGACGCAGTGTCAAATTCTCCTGATTTTCAACGGTTTGTTTCATGGTTTGAGCATATAGCGCCTTATCAGCCTGAGCACGGAGGGCACGAACGGCTGGACCTTTGCCCGTATTAAGCATTTTCATCTGGATATAGGTTTGGTCAATATTTTTTCCCATTTGACCACCCAGTGCGTCAATTTCACGAACTACAATCCCCTTGGCAGAGCCTCCGATAGAAGGATTACATGGCATAAATGCCAACATTTCAAGGTTAATAGTAGCTAGCAATGTTTTACAGCCCATTCGACTAGCCGCAAGACTAGCCTCAACGCCTGCATGACCTGCACCAATGACGATAACGTCATATTCTTCAGCAAATTGATGTGTCATCTCTTATCTTCCTTTAATTTTTTATATAAAAAATGGACAAAGCTAGGACTGCACGCCAAAAAGACCTGCAAGACCATGAGCTTTGACCATCATCGGTATTGTTGCATATATTGTATCAAATTCTTAACAATAGTTCAATTTAAACTAAAAAAATTTATCCCTTTAGATTTTAAAAATTCTTTAACTTTTGGTGTCATCATTGGAACTGTGCCATCAATGGTCTTTAAGTTAGGAAATTGTTGTAGCTCTGCCTCTGATATTTCCGTAATATCAAACAGATCATCCTCTCCATCCCAAGTCGGAGCGGCTGCAAGATAAATGTCATTCCCTCCGTCAAAATAGAGCCGTGTTACCTTTTTAGCAAATTCTGCCGGTATTCCCAATTGCTCAAACCATTCTCTTATCTCAGGCGGGATTTTATAGGCATATTTTCCTCCATATTCCCAAAAATCAAATCCATGCTCTTCACAAAATTCATACACATTGAACTTTGGCTTTAGCAATTCTTGCTCATACATCCGTTCTTGAATGATTGCCAGCTTGAAATCAAAGTTATCAAACTTAAGATTTTCAAGATCTTTCTTTTTCAAAAAGCTAAACAATTTCATATTTATTGCCTTTACACACCTGTCAACCTAAATATACTGACAAACCTCTCCATCACGGAAAGCCAAATCAATCATGCCACCACCAAGACATTCTTGACCAGCATAGAAAACGACTGCCTGACCTGGTGTGATTGCACGTTGTTTCTCTGCAAAAACAACTTTTGCTTTATCGCCTTTCACATGAACGGTCACTTTACTGTCTGGTTGACGGTAACGGAATTTAGCCGTGCATTCCAAGGTGAATTCTTCTGGCATTTGGCGTGTAAAGTGAACTTCAGATGCTGTCAAGCTAGTTGACATCAATGACTCATGGTAGAAGCCTTGACCAACGTACAAAATATTTTGTGACAAGTCTTTTCCAACAACAAACCAAGGTTGGTTATCGCCACCATTTTGACCACCAATTCCAAGCCCACCACGTTGACCAATGGTATAGTACATGAGACCAGCATGCTCTCCCATATCACGACCGTCAACAGTCATCATCCGACCGGGCTGGGCTGGTAGATAGTTCCCAAGAAATTCCTTGAAATTCTTTTCGCCGATAAAACAAATACCTGTAGAATCTTTTTTCTTAGCGGTAGCCAGTCCTGCTTCTTCAGCAAGTCGACGAACTTCTGGTTTTTCCAAATGTCCCAATGGGAACATGGTTTTTTGCAATTGTTCTTGAGACAATTGGCTCAAGAAGTAAGTTTGGTCCTTATTATTATCAGCACCACGAAGCATATGAACAGTACCATCTTCGTCACGTGAGACTTGTGCGTAGTGACCAGTTGCCACATAATCTGCCCCCAAAGTCATGGCGTAATCCAAGAAAGCCTTGAACTTGATTTCCTTGTTACACATCACATCTGGATTAGGGGTGCGACCCGCACGGTATTCTGCTAAGAAATATTCAAAAACACGGTCCCAATACTCTTTTTCAAAGTTAACAGAGTAGTACGGAATCCCAATTTGGTCAGCAACAGCTGCCACATCCTTGTAATCTTCAGTAGCGGTACAGACACCAAATTCATCGGTATCATCCCAGTTCTTCATAAAAACACCAATGACATCATAGCCTTGCTGTTTTAGTAGTAAGGCAGTCACCGAAGAATCTACTCCTCCAGACATGCCCACGACAACGCGAGTTTTCGAGTTATCAGTCATAATTTTTTCTCCCATCTTTTCGTAGAAATAACGATTTGAAGGTCGTATTTCAATGTAATTCCAAAAAACGATTTGAAGGTCGATTTTGAAGCGCTAAGCGCAATGAGTATTATAGCATAATACGCTTGTAATTTGAAATAAATAAGGCAATGCTCATTTATTTCAAAACAAGTTTTATACATTTTTTTGAATGATTATAAGATAACTATTCCCTATCTATTTTTGTTATAATGAAAATGAAGAAAAATTTCGAGGAATAACATGAAAAACTTAAAATTTCAGTCTGTTTTTGACATTATTGGTCCAGTTATGATTGGTCCTTCATCTAGCCACACAGCTGGCGCTGTTCGTATTGGTAAAATCGTTTCCTCCATTTTTGGCGAAGAACCAACAGAGGTTGAGTTCCAACTCTTCAATTCATTTGCCAAAACCTATCGTGGACACGGTACAGACGTCGCTTTAGTCGCTGGTATTTTAGGAATGGATACAGATGACCCCCGCATTCCTGATTCACTTGACATCGCCCGCGAACGTGGTGTCAAAGTTTACTGGAAAATCAACAAGGACAGTAATACTCCGCACCCAAATACCACTCGGATTATCATCAAAAATGACCACAAATCCATTTCGGCAACAGGTGTCTCTATCGGTGGAGGAAATATCCAAGTGACCGAGCTCAATGGCTTCGCTGTCAATTTGAACATGAACACACCAACCATTATCATTGTTCATCAGGATGTGCCTGGAATGATTGCCCATGTAACAGAGATTCTTTCTTCTTCCGATATCAACATCGCTCAAATGAACGTAACCCGTGAAAAAGCTGGAGAAAAGGCCATTATGATTATTGAGGTCGATTCTCGTCAGTGTGATGATGCTGTTAAGGAAATTGAAAAGATTCCTCATTTACACAATGTAAACTTCTTTAACTAGAAAGGACGACCATGTTTTATACCGTAGAAGAACTGGTGCAACAAGCCAACGAGCATTTTAATGGCAACGTTGCCGAGCTCATGATTGAAACTGAAATCGAATTAACTGGCCGTAGTCGTGAAAAGATATTGACACTGATGTCAAGAAACTTGACAGTTATGAAATCTTCTGTCCTGGATGGTTTGACGGACAGCAAGTCTGTTTCTGGTCTAACTGGTGGTGACGCTGCAAAATTGGACCGTTATATCAAATCTGGAAAGACATTAGCAGATAGTACCGTCTTATCTGCTGCCCGCAACGCTATTGCTGTCAACGAATTAAATGCTAAAATGGGGCTGGTTTGTGCAACACCAACTGCAGGATCTGCTGGTTGCCTACCTGCCGTTATCTCTGTTGCCATCGAAAAATTAAATTTAACCGAAGAAGAGCAGCTTAACTTCCTCTTTAGCGCAGGTGCCTTTGGACTTGTTATCGCCAATAACGCTTCTATATCAGGTGCAGAAGGAGGTTGTCAAGCTGAGGTGGGTTCAGCCAGCGCTATGTCTGCCGCAGCCTTGACACTGGCTGCTGGAGGAACTGCTCATCAAGCAAGTCAAGCTATCTGCTTTGTCATCAAAAACATGCTTGGTCTCATCTGCGATCCTGTTGCTGGTCTCGTTGAAGTTCCTTGCGTCAAACGCAATGCTATGGGAGCAAGCTTTGCCCTAGTTGCGGCTGATATGGCCTTAGCTGGAATCGAGTCTAAAATTCCTGTTGATGAAGTCATTGATGCCATGTATCAAGTTGGCTCCAGTCTTCCAACCACCTTCCGCGAAACTGCTGAAGGTGGTCTAGCAACGACGCCAACTGGTAAACGATTGGCTCAAGAAATCTTTGGAAATTAAAATGACAACAAGAGTCTATTTCATTCGTCATGCAGAGCCAAACTATGAAAATCACAATGATTTTTTGCGCGAACTTACAACAAAAGGTTTACAAGATAGTCAAAAACTTGTAAATTTATTTGACAAGATAGCCATCGATGCTTTCTTTTCCAGTCCTTACAAACGGTCTATTGATACCATCTCTCCTTTGGCTAACTCTCGTCACAAGGAAATTACTACAGTCACTGATTTCCGGGAACGAAAAATTACCGATATTTGGATTGAAGATTTTGCTGGCTTTACAGAAAAACAATGGGCTGATTTTTCTTACAAGCTGGACGGCGGTGAGTCCCTGTCCCAAGTCCAAACACGAAACATCACCGCGCTAGAAATTCTTCTCCAAGAATACTCTGAAAAAACGATTATCATCGGAACGCATGGGACTGCTCTGTCAACCATTATCAATTATTACGATCCTTCTTTCGGCTATAACGAATTTCAAAAAATCAAACACATCTTTCCCTGGTGTGTGAAAATGGAATTTGACAACTTAGCTCATCTATCGACACAAGAAATTCCCTGGTTATAAGACAGGGTATTTCTTTTTTTGTAAAAACAGACACAAAACAATGAAAAGGTTTGCAAAACCTATTTTTTTGGTGTATATTGAGTACAAATAAAGATTGAGAGAAATTTCACAATAAAGCTAGTTGCTATTATCGGAACTAATTCGGCGCGTTCTACCAACCGTAAATTGTTGCAGTTCATAAAAAAACATTTCTCAAATGTAGCAGACATTAACATTTTAGAAATCAAGGATTTACCAGCCTTTAACGAGCCCGAAGATAAGATTGCTCCAGCTCCTGTCGCTGAATTTTCAGCAAAAATCTTAGAGGCAGACGGTGTGATTATTGCGACACCTGAGTACAACCACACCATTCCCGCACCTCTCGCTAGTGCTTTAGAGTGGATTGCCTACACTAGCCGTGCTTTAATCAATAAACCTGTCATGATTGTTGGGGTTTCTCCTGGGTCTTTAAGTTCTTCTCGTGCTCAAGCTCATCTCCGTCAAATTCTCAATGCACCTGAGTTGAAGGAACGGATTATGCCAGGAACGGAATTCTTACTAGGTCACTCAGAACAAGCTTTAGACGCTGAAGCAAACTTACTGATTCCTGAAAAAGTAGCAGAACTTGAAGAGCACTTTACAGAGTTTACAAGTTTTGTAAAGATAATTCAAGAACTAGTCACTCAAGCCAATACAGATCAAAAACGACTATTTGCTTGGGAAAAAGATATCTAGAAGGCTATTTTTATGAAATTTATTGGTATCGTTGGAACAAATGCAAAGCATTCTTACAATTGAAAATTGCTAGAGTTCATGCAAAGTCACTTTGCTAAGAAAGTTGACATTGAAATCTTGGAAATCACAGATGTTCCTATGTTTGACGAGACAAATGATCAAACAAACGCTCCAAACGCTCCAATCATTCAACTTTTTAATGAAAAAATAACAGATGCAGATGGTGTCATCATTGCAACACCTGAACACAACCACACCATTCCTTCTTCCCTTAATAGCCTACTAGAGTGTCTATCTTTCAACGTTCATCCACTAACTGGTAAGCCTGTTATGATTGTCGGGGCATCTTATGATGTACAGGGGTCATCGCGCGCCCAACTGCACCTTCGCCAAATTCTTGATGCTCCCGGTGTCAATGCCGTTGTCATGCCAGGTAGCGAATTTCTTCTTGGACGTGCTCACCAAGCCTTTGATGAGAATGACCAGCTTATTTCACATGGAACAATTGATTTCCTCGAATCCTGCTTCTACAAATTCATCCGCTTTGCGACCATTGCCAACCAACTCAATGAACCTGAAGAAGTAAATTTGAACCAGGTACTTACGCAGTGACAACCGTTGGACATAATGGTGTTCTGCCTATGCAAGTGACCCTATCTGAAGAACGAATTGAAAAGATTGACATCAATTCCTCTGGTGAGTCTGCTGGAATTGCTAATATTGTCTTTAGTCGCATTCCTGCTGAAATTATCGAAGGTCAAACTCTAAATGTCGATGCTGTTTGGCGCTTCTGTCACTTCTAATGGCGTACTAGACGGTGTCGCTCGTGCCATCCGTTTGGCTGGTGGAAATCCTGATAGTTTGCGCAATCGTCCCAAGGCACCACCTTCTGCTCTTGACAAGGAAGATAAGACCTACGAAACTGACCTTGTTGTTGTCGGTGGAGGTGGTGCAGGACTTGCAGCTGCTGCTCGTGCTTTACAATCTGGTAAACATGTTATCGTCGTTGAAAAGTTTCCAGCCGTAGGTGGAAACACTGTCCGAGCTGGTGGACCAATGAATTCACCTGATCCAGCTTGGCAATCAACCTTTACAGCCCACCCAGGTGAGGCTCATAATTTACAAGAACTTTATAACACTGATGAATCAACTATTGACCCAGAATACTTGGACGATTTCCGCGCCCTAAAACTGGAACTTGAAAAGTATCTCCAAGATCCAAGCTACCTCTTTGATTCAAAACTCCTTTACCGCATCCAAACCTATATTGGTGGCAAACGCAAAGACTTAAACGGTCAAGAAATTCATGGTAATTACGACCTTGTCAAGGTCTTGACAGAACATGCTCTTGAGTCTGTTCGTTGGTTGGAAGATATAGGTGTCGAGTTTGTTCGCGACGAAGTAACCATGCCTGTTGGTGCCCTCTGGCGCCGTGGTCACAAGCCGAAAATACCTATGGGGGTGGCCTTCATCTCTGTTCTTAAAGACTTTGTCTTGAAAAATGGTGGACTTATCTTAACAGATACACCTGTTAAAGAACTCTTGGTAACCGAAGGTCATATCACTGGCGTTTCTGGAACAGGACGAAATGGACAAACTATAACTGTCAATGCCAAGGCTGTCATCTTGACAACAGGTGGCTTTGGTGCCAATACCAAGATGTTACAAAAATACAATACTTACTGGACAGAAATTGCTGACGATATTGCTACTTCAAATACACCTGCTATGACGGGTGACGGTATCCTATTGGGACAATCTGTCGGTGCTGACCTAGTTGGCATGGGCTTCAGCCAAATGATGCCTGTGTCTGACCCAGTTACTGGTGCTCTATTCTCAGGTTTACAAATACCACCAGCCAACTTTATCATGGTCAACACCTAGGGGAAACGCTTTGTTGATGAATATGGTAACCGTGATAAACTTTCTCAAGCCGCCATTGACAACGGTGGACTGTTCTACCTCATCGCTGATGATAATATTAAAGCAACCGCCTGTAATACCAGTCAAGAAAAAATTGATGCTCAAGTCGCTGCTGGAACTCTATTCCGTGCAAATACTCTGGAAGATTTAGCTCATCAGATTAACATAGAACCTGCTGTCTTAGTTGACACCATTGTCAAGTATAATTCCTATGTTGATGCAGGATATGATCCTGAATTTAACAAGGGAGGTGTGAAAAGGCTCCATTCTACGCAACTCCACGTAAACCTGCTGTACACCATACTATGGGTGGTCTCAAAATTGACACGCAAGCTCACAGCAGGAACAATCATCAAGGGACTTTACGCAGCCGGTGAAGTTGCTGGTGGACTCCATGCTGGAAATCGCTTAGGTGGCAATTCACTGACTGATATCTTTACTTTTGGTCGTATCGCAGCAGATACTGCCATTCAAGAACATTGTTAACTAGCAAAAAGAGTTTGGATTTCCCCAAACTCTTTTTAATTTTTTAATACCATCCGTTTGCATTCCAAAAAGCAAGGGCTGCTGACCATGAACCATAGCGATTAGCTACGTATGCATCCGCCACACGCTCTTGGTTCTCAGGAGAGTAATCTCCATTCAAGTAAGTATTCGTCAACTGATAGCGCCCATAATATTGACCATTCTGTGCAGTATAAGAACCACCTGATTCACGACGAGCAATCTCTTCTTTTGCGGCAGCTTCTGACCCTGCTACTGTAGAACTATAGTCAACTGATGCTGCTGAAGGTGCTGCTGTGACCGTTTCAGTCTCAGTTACTGCCACAGTCTCTTGCATTGAAGACATCTGTGCAGTTTCAGCATTTATTTCCAAAATTTGACCAACATAAATTAAATCTGGACTTACAATCTTATTCAACGATACGATTGAGTCAACTGTAGTTGAATGCTTTTCTGCTAATTCAGATAAAGTATCACCTGATTGAACAGTGTAAGAATCGGCGCTTACAGCACCTGCGATAAATAGTGAAGCAGCAGCAATAAAGCCTGCAAATGTTATTTTCAAATAATTAATTTTCATACTATAAAGTCCTTTCTTAACAACTGTTCACTATCATACCGTCTTTATATTACTACTATATTGATATATTATTACAAATGTTACAGTCTTGTTGGAATTAGACGAAAAAACACCATTTCTGGCGTTTTTTGTTAATTTTTCAAGAAATATAATCCAATTCCAAGTAAAAACATAACTGCTATTGCACAGCTATCTGAAATCTTCCACTCAAGAACACGGTATTTGCTACGACCATCACCACCTTGATAACCACGCGCTTCCATAGCTGTCGCCAGAGCGTCTGCTCTTTTGAAACTTGAAGCAAAGAGCGGTATCAAAATTGGAATAACGGACTTCACCTTCTGTACAATGTTCCCTTCGCCAAAATCAACCCCACGTGCTCGTTGTGCATTCATAATACGCGCTGTATCATCCATTAAGGTTGGGACAAAACGCAAACTCATAGACAACATCAAACCAATCTCGTGGACAGGCACTTTGAAATATCTGAGAGGAGCTAAACCAGCTTCTACACCGTCAGCGAGGCTCAGAGGCATGGTTGTCAAGGTAAGTAAGGTTGAAAAGAAGACAATCAAGACAAAACGCATAAATATAATGCCCGCTTGCTGTATTCCTTCAAGAGTAATGGTAAGGAACCAAAGCTTCAATAAAACTTGATGCCCACCTGCAAAAAATAATTGGAATAAAGTTGTAAACAAAATAATTCCAATCATTGGTTTTAATCCATTAATGAAAAAGGAAATTTTTATTTTAGATAATAGCACAAGTCCTAGTACAAAGAACAATAACAAAAGGTTTGTTACCAAGTTGTTGGCCCAGAAAATAATCAGCAAGAAGATAAACATAGCTAAGAGCTTACTACGTGGATCCAATCGATGAATAAATGAATCTCCTGGGATATAGCGTCCTAAAATCAATCTATCCATGGCGCATCGCCTCCACAAACTCATCCATTGTAATAGGAAGTTTTTCAAAAACAAATCCACGTCGTTCTAGATTTGCTGCAAATTTTGTAATTTTTGGAACTCCTAATTGGATACTCTCCAAAAAATCTACCTGCTGAAAAACCTCAGATGGCTGTCCCGAAAGTATTTTCTTACCTTTTTCCATAACATAGACATAATCTGCAAAATTTGCTACATCATCCATGAGATGAGTTACGAGAACAATGGTCATTCCCTGCTCATGCAAATGTTTGAAAATAGACATCAGTTCTTTGCGTCCTGCTGGATCCAGTCCTGCTGTCGGCTCATCTAAGACAAGAACACTTGGTTCCATAGCTAAGATTCCCGCAATAGCTACACGCCGCATTTGCCCACCAGAAAGTTCAAATGGACTACGCTCAAATAGCTCCTCTGAAATACCAACCAGAGCCAGTTTTTCACGCGCAATTGCTTCTGCTTCTTCCTTAGAGACACCAAAATTTTGAGGACCAAAGGACACATCTTTCAGTACTGTTTCATCAAAGACTTGGCTTTCTGCAAATTGAAAGACCAAACCAACTTTTTTTCGAACTTGTTTAATATCCTTATTTACAGAATCTGCCGTAATTACTGTTTCATCAATAACGACACTTCCAGAAGTTGGAACATTAAGACCGTTTAAGAGTTGCAGGATAGTAGACTTTCCAGAACCCGTATGCCCTATCAAAGCCGTGTAAGAGCCATCCTTAATCTCCAAATCCACACCAAAAAGCGCACGACCTTCAAAAGGTGTACCTAGCTGATAGGTATAACTTACTTGTTGGAGATGAATGCCCATAGTTCTTTTTCTAATTCCTCTTCTGTAAAATAGCTGTGCGGTAATTCGAGTCCCGACTGTCTCAAATTTTCCAATAATTCAATCGTAAATGGTTTATCCATATCCAATTCTTCCAAATCTTCTCGGATAAATAGCTGAGCTGGAGTGCTAGTTGATTCCACTTGCCCCTCCTTCATGACAATGACACGATCACTCAAAGCCACCTCATCTAAATCATGAGTAATAGAAATCACTGTCATGCCATAGGTATCCTTGATATCCTTCACAATCCGTATCAAATCTAACCGTCCCTCAGGATCTAGCATACTGGTAGCCTCATCCAAAATAATAATCTTTGGACGTAAAGCAACAACTCCTGCAATCGCAACACGCTGTTTTTGGCCACCAGATAAACGTGCAGGTTCCCGATTTTTAAAATCAGCCATACCGACCAATTCTAGAGCTTCCTGAACCCGTTGTAGCATTTCATCATACGGAATTCCTTGATTTTCTAAACCAAAAGCCACATCATCTTCGACGGTTGCTCCTACAAACTGATTATCTGGATTTTGAAAGACCATGCCAATATGACGACGCTTCTCCCAAACATTTTCTGGCGTCAGTTTCTCTCCGTTAATGAAAATATCGCCAGATTCAGCCTCTAAAAGACCATCTATTATACGAACAGTAGTTGATTTACCAGAACCATTATGCCCAATGATGGATACCCACTCACCTTGTTTCACGTGAAACGAAACCCCATCCAAAGTGTAGTGGCTATCATCTTCTTCATACTTGTATTTAAGATTTTTTACTTCAATAATATTTGTCATTACTTAAAAGTATCCTTGAAAAGGAAACCAGCTCCCTTAAAATAATCGTAACCAGAATAGATTGTAAAGAACAAAGCAATATAAAGTGTTACCTGTCCCAATACCGTCCAGTGGAGAAGTAGAAAAATAATTGAAAACATTTGTGAAAACGTCTTGATTTTTCCTGGCATAGCTGCTGCAAGAACAGTCCCCCCATTTTCCACCAGCAATAACCGAAGACCAGTCACCGCTAATTCACGGCAAATAATCACTGCTGATACCCAAGCTGGTACAAAACCAAGCTCAACTAGCATAATAAATGCTGTCATCACTAAAATTTTATCTGCCATTGGGTCAGCAAACTTACCAAAATTACTAACAACCTTCCACTTACGAGCTAGATAACCATCAAGATAGTCCGTGATACTAGCTAAAGCAAAAAGAATAGCCGCAAAAACATGAGTTCCTGTAGTATGCCAAAGTGTTAAAACCAAGATAAAAATTGGAATCACACAGATTCTTCCTAACGTCAGTACATTAGGGATATTTTCTTTTTTCATATTTCGTTAATCCTATTCTACTGTGATTGTAATGGTACCTGTCTGGCTAGTTAGTAATGACATATCTACCTTTTTGCCACCAATTTCAATGGTAACACCTTGAACAACTCCCAAGGTAATGGTTGCTGTCGGCTGTCCTGCTGCTAAACTTGTTGTAACAGATTTATTCTCGATAGATAAGACTGTTCCACCAGCTAAATCTGTATCACTCACACTTATCCAACTGGTCACATCGGTAACGGACAATTTTACTTCAAGCGGTTCCGAGGCATTGGTTACTTGAACAGCCAAATTGTTACCACCACCTGAAACCGTCAAGGCCGTTTTCTGTTCTGAGCTTGAGGTAGAACTTGAACTTGTTTGTGAACTGGAACTAGCAGTTGAACTACTAGTAGTTGTCGTTTGACTCACCACTTTATAGGAACTATTTTCCGACAAAGTTACCTGATTCTGAATGCGGCTATGAACAACGTACGTCACAAAAATCAAGATAGAACAAGCAGCTAGGAGTAAATACACCATTGGTAAATAGCTAGCTAATCCTCGCTTCCCTCTTTGACTTCTACTCAGTTCCTCATTAAAATCTTCTTCCTCGCCCACACCATAGTAAGCAACTAGACTATCCGTATCATATGCATCTAGCAACACTTCGCTATCCAAGTCCAAGACCTCTGCATAGCGCTCTAAGAAATTACGAGCGTATACCTTATCTGGAATGAAAGCAAAATCATTATATTCCAAAGCCTGTAAATATTTAGCCTGAATTTGTGTTAGGCGCTGCACCTCAGTGAGACTCCAACCACGACTTTCACGCGCAGTTTTCAAAACCTCACCGATACTTTTTTGCCTCATTCGCTCTCACTCTCTCTCTTTTAATTTTCAATACATTATTGTAACAGATTTTCCTATAAATTTCGATGTTTCGTTCCTATTTATTTGGAAAAATTGTAAAATCTGTCATATCACAGTTAGAAATAAACGAACGCCCAGCTTCTAACAGATCTGCTAAACTCAGCTCAGCCAGCAATTCTGGCAAGTCCAACATATTTTCAAATTCTGAATATTGGGCTGCAAATTGACTGGCAGTCCCTTCCAAGGAATTAAGCCCACGAATAAAGTCCCCATAGGCTTCCTTCTTCAATAATTCAAAATGTTCCTCTGTCACATCTGGGCTGGTTTCAAAATTTTTCAAAATTTTTCGAATGGAATGAGACAAGGCAATTGGTTCCTCTGTATCTGTTGAAATAACTACAAAATGGTAGTCTGGTCGTACCTCTAAATGAAGTGTAAAGGAGCTGTCAACCTTCCCCGCTTCGTAAAAAGATTGATAGTTCTGTGAGGTCCAACCCAGCAGCATTGAAAAAAGCAAGGACAATGATAGACGATATTTGTGAATATTTTCAACCATTATCGCATCATTCCCGCGTAAACCAACTGCTAGTTTTGGAGCAGCCACCTCTAGACTTATATTCCTATGCTCCAATATCGGTCGGTGTTCAATCGCCTTTGTTGTTATCACTGTCAAGTTATTGTCAAGTTTATTTTGAAAATTATTAACCGCCTCCAAAATCTGATTTACATCAAAGTCTCCAATCACAACCAAATTCATTTGATTGGGCTGATAAAAGGTGGTAAAATTCTCCATTAATTGCTGGGCAGTAATATCCTGTATAGATGAAACGGAACCTGCAATATCCTGCGCCAAAGGTGTCTGAGGGTATAAACTAGCCAAAATTTCCATGTACAATCGATAATCTGGATCGTCCAGGTACATTTCAATCTCTTGCTCAATAATCCCCTTTTCTCTCTCAATACTTTCAGAAGAAAAATGTGCTTCTGAAACCATTTTTTGCAAAAGAGTCAAGGACTCAACAACATTTTCCGTCGTAGAAAAAAGATAACTTGTCTGATAAAGACTAGTGTAAGCATTGGCACTAGCACCTAGTTGAGTGAATTCTTGTAACAAGTCACCACCATCTGTCGTTTCAAACAATTTATGCTCTAAAAAATGTGCTATACCTGCAGGATAGTATTTTGCTTTATCGTCAACCATAAATTCTGTATGGATGGCCCCGAAATTCGTTGTCATAATGCCGTAAACTTCATGAAAACCCTTTTTTGGCAACAAGATAAGTGTCAACCCACTGTCAAGTTTATATTCTAAAATAGATTCTGCTAAGTAGGTGTTCTGCTTTTTTACAACTTTTTCCAATCTACTCAACTCCTTCCATAAAGTAAACTGCCTGTAAACGTATGAGTTGACTGACCTTAACAATGTCTTCTTTTTTAACCTGAGAAATCTTGTCCATGAATTCCTCCACAGAGATATGTCTCTTACCTAGAATAACCTGATTAAAAACTTGTTCAATCAATGTACGTCCTTTGTCTTGGGAGACTTGGGCCGAATGGAGGTACATTTTTTTAGTGAGCTCTAACTCTTCTTCTGAAAATTGGCCCTGCTTCAAACGCAATAATTCTCTATGAATTCCTTTTAATGTTTTCAACCGATTGTCTCGGTCAATTCCAGCGTAAACCTTTAACATTCCAGAAAAAATATTTAGCTGTGAACCAATTGTATAAGCCAAACCATCCTTCTCTCTCAATTGCGTAAAGAGTCTTGAATGAGAAAATGCTCCAAATAAACCATTCAACAGTAAGAGAGCATAGTAATGTTCATCCTTGTAAAGAACTTGTAAATTATAAGCTAATTCTAAAATAGACTGTTTGGCGAATTTTCTTTCTGATTTTTCACGTAAAACTGGTGAAAAAGTCTGGTGATATTCAAATTCTAGCTTTGGATTCCGATAAGTAAAGGCAAGTTTCCTAAAAGCTTCAATTGTCAACTCTTTATCAACTTCTCCTAATACAAAAATATCAATCCGATCTAGTTTCAACATGTTTTGCAAGGCTTGGTAGGCTGATTTTGCTGTGATATCTTCTACTAACTCAAGATTTGATACACGAGGGATTTGAAGAGCTTCCTCTTGAAAATAGAGCTTGTTCAACTCCACATCTGCATGATAAAAATTATCTTCGACCTCTGATTCCAGATAGGAAATCAGATTTTTCTTTTCAATTTCAAAAATTTCCTTTTGAAAAACACCATTTTTTCCTAGCGGCTTTTGCAAGGTTGACACTAATAGATCAAGAATTTCTTTTGTTAAATTTTCCTGATAGAATAGGTAATTTTCTTTGATAAAAGATACTGAAATATCCACCATGTGGACGCGTCCCCTTTTAGAAACGCTGGTAGAAAGAGTAGCACCATAGAGTTCTGCTAGCTTCCAGCGAAATTCTTGATTGGTCGGATAGTCTTGATTCCCCATTTCTAACATATTGGCCACCAAAACACGATTTGCCACAGTTTTCTTATCCATAGGTGCTGTAAAGCGAATTTTAATCTGATTTGTTGTAAATTTATCCGAAGGAATAAAGTGAAGATTCACACCCTCTTGTAATTTCATAGAAACCTCTTTCAAGCGTAGTAAGCTTTATTATACCATTTTGTGATATAATTATCTGTAGCGAGGTGAACTATGAAATACAAATTATTTGAAGAATATATTACACTACAAGCCCTATTGAAAAACGTTGGTATTTTGTCTTCGGGAGGTGCTATCAAGGCCTTCCTAGCAGAAAATACTGTTCTTTTTAACGGTCAAGATGAAAAACGTCGTGGCAAAAAAATTCGTGTCAATGACATCATTACCTTACCTGCACAAAAGGTAGAAATTACTCTGGTCGCACCAAGCGAGCAGGAGATTGAAGAATACAAAGCAGACCTTGAGGAAAAAGCTCGTGTAGCTGCTCTTGTAAAAGAAATGAACAAAAAAGTGAAAAAAGCAAGCCAAAAAACAAACTCTAAACAAGCCAAGCAAATTGCTAAGAAACCTGTTCGTTTCCCAGGTACATAAGTATGTGGATTGAAGAATTACGTTTACAGAATTTTCGCAACTATCGTCAACTTTCTGTCGACTTTCATAATGGATTAAATGTCTTTCTTGGAAAGAACGCCCAAGGGAAGACAAATATTCTAGAAAGTATTTATTTTCTAGCTTTAACTCGTAGTCATCGAACGAGAACAGATAAAGATTTACTTCATTTTGATGGAGGAAACTTGACAGTACATGGGCTAGTCCACCGAACAACTGGTAAATTACCACTTGACATTGAGTTGACAGAGAAAGGGCGTACTACAAAGGTTAATCATCTCAAACAAGGGAAACTTTCTGACTATATCGGGCATATGAATGTCGTTCTGTTTGCACCTGAAGATTTACAACTAATAAAAGGAGCGCCTGCCCTGCGTCGGAAGTTTATCGACGTTGAACTTGGACAGATTAAACCACTCTATCTCTCCGATATTTCAAACTACAATCATGTTCTCAAGCAGAGAAATACCTACCTGAAGCAAGCAAATCCAGTCGATGAGAATTTTCTAGATGTCCTAGATATGCAGCTGGCCGACTACGGGAGTAAGGTCATCTTACACCGTATCGACTTTTTGGAAAAACTAGAACACTACGCTAAGAAAAAACATTTCGATATTTCCAATCAAATGGAGCAATTGTCCCTAAAATATCTGTCTAGTTTCAAATTTACAAATACAGTAAATTTGATTGACGCATTCTTGACAGAGTTGCAAAGAAGTCGTAAACGAGACTTATTCAAAAAAAATACTGGCATCGGTCCGCATCGAGATGATGTAGAATTTTTCATCAATAACATCAATGCTCATTATGGTAGCCAAGGTCAACACAGAAGCCTAGTCCTCTCTCTAAAATTAGCTGAAATTGAACTCATGAAAGAAATCACACGAGAATATCCTATTCTTCTACTTGACGATGTGATGAGTGAACTTGACAACTATCGTCAAGTTCAACTACTTGAAACCATTTCTGAAAAAATACAAACCTTCATTACGACTACCTCTCTAGATCATCTTCATCAACTTCCTGATGAACTAAAGATTTTTCACATTGAAGCTGGTCAACTCAGCGAAGAAAACATTTAAAAAAGCACCAACCGGTGCTTTTTCTTAATGTACTGAATAATTTGGTGCTTCGTTTGTAATTTGAACATCGTGTGGGTGACTTTCTTTCAAGCCAGCTCCTGACATTTCGATAAATTGTGCTTTTTCACGGAGTTCTTCCATGGTGCCAGCACCAACATATCCCATTCCAGAGCGAAGACCACCAACCATTTGGAAAATCATATCTGCAACGGAACCTTTATAGGCTACACGCCCCTCAATACCTTCTGGAACTAACTTGTTAGCTTCGTTGACTGAAGATTGGAAATAACGGTCTTTTGAGCCTTGTTTCATAGCTGCAATTGAACCCATTCCACGGTAAGTCTTAAATTTACGACCTTGGAAGATTTCTGTTTCACCAGGTGCTTCATCTGTTCCTGCAAACATTGAACCAAGCATAACTGCATGTCCACCAGCTGCCAAAGCTTTTACGATATCACCTGAATACTTGATACCACCGTCAGCGATAATCGCCTTTCCATACTCACGTGCCACACTAGCTGCATCGTAGATTGCTGTTACCTGAGGTACACCCACACCAGCCACAACACGAGTTGTACAGATTGAACCAGGACCGATACCGACTTTAACCACATCTACACCTGCTTCATAAAGAGCACGAGCACCTTCTGCAGTAGCAATATTTCCTGCAATCAAAGTACGGTCTGGGAAATGTGCACGAATTTCTGCAATTTTACGAAGAACCCCTGCCGAATGACCGTGTGCTGTATCAATTACAATAGCGTCTGCACCAGCCTCAAACAAAGCCTCTGCGCGCTCAAACGTATCAGAAGTAACACCGACAGCACCAGCAACTAGAAGACGCCCAAATTGATCTTTAGCAGCATTCGGAAATTCGATAACTTTTTCAATATCCTTGATTGTAATGAGACCAGCCAAGCGTCCTTCTTCATCTACCAATGGCAACTTTTCAATACGATGGGCATGAAGAATTTTTTCAGCGGTTTCAAGATCAGTGCCAACTGGTGCAGTCACCAAGTTTTCCTTAGTCATATTGGCTGAAATTGGCTGAGTATAATCTGTAATAAAGCGCATATCACGGTTAGTGATAATACCAACTAATTTACGATTTTCAAGTGTTTCAACGATTGGGACACCTGAAATACGATACGTTGCCATAAGATTTTCAGCTTCTTCAACTGCATCTTCAGGAGTGAGGAAAAATGGATCAATGATAACACCATTTTCAGAACGTTTAACCTTACGAACTTCCTCTGCTTGAGCCTCGATAGACATATTTTTATGAATAACTCCAAGACCACCAGCACGAGCCATTGCAATGGCCATTTTGCTATCTGTAACAGTGTCCATAGCTGCAGAAATAATTGGAATATTCAAGGTCAAATTAGGGGCGAGTTGTGTGCGCAAATCAATATCGTTTGGCAAAACATGACTTTCTGCTGGAATCAGCAAAACATCATCGAATGTATATCCTTTTTTCAAAAATTTCGTATCCCAATTTGACATGGTATTTCCTCTTTTCGTTTTTATTGTGCTTATTATCATAACATTTTACAGTTAATTGTCAATAAAAATGAAGCTTTTTCCGAACGTAAAAACGTTTTTTTTTTAATAAAAGATGACATAATGTGTAGAAGACGTATAAATAAAATCAAAATAATTGTTTTGTATGTTTATTTTGCATTTTTGTTTGTTTTTCTATATATATTATTCGAATCTTTTATATCCATAAAAAAATCATGATGAGAAGATTGATTTTCTTTAATAATAGTATCTATATAATTTTTCATAAAAGTAGAAGATTGTTGCTTCCATAAGTTCAAGCCTTGATTGTAATCATTCAGATCAACTTGATTGCCAGCAAAATAATCAGCATTTAATTGACCAAATGTTTCTCGTAATAGAGCTACCTCTTGATCTAATAATTTTTCTTTATCCAGTCCTTCTTCTGCTTTTTTTGCCCCAATTTCTTCCATAAATTTTCTAGAATAGGTTGAAAAATTTAAAAGATATTTATCTGAATATCCCTTCCATTTTGCCCATTCTTCTAGGGAGAGAGCCTGAGTTTGATAATTTAGCTTTTTCCCATCATATTTAACCAGTGAAAACTGATGGGGCGAAACAGATAAGGCAGAAGTCACGATCTCAGGAACCTGACCTTGTTCAATATGTTGAATATGAATATGCCCACTAAAATTTATCAAAACTCCATATTTTTGATAGAGTTCTCTTAGTTTATCTGCTTGACTAATCAAAAATCCATTGGAAAACTGTGGATTGTGTGGGAGTAGATTTTGATGGCTGACTGCTATTATCTTTGCATGATTTTTTTGTGCGGTTTTAAGAACTTGCTCTACCCATTCTAGAGTTTCATCTGAAAGAGAATTGTCTCGATTAGCATTCGAATCCAACATTAAAAACCATAGATCTGAGCGAGATTTGTAAACATATGACAAGGAGTTGTCATCTTTCTGTAAACTAAGTTGTAAATTATCCAATCCATATATCCCTTGAAATTCTTTTTTTGAAATAGTCGGAACAAATTGATAACCATCACCTATAAATTTTGCTGCACTTGATCGTTCTATATCATGATTTCCTGGGATTGTTAAGATTTCAATGTCACTATTTCTTATTTTAGATAGTTTTTCTGCTAATTCTAGGTGACTTTGCTTTTCTCCATTGAATGTCAAATCACCGCTCAAAATTAAATACTCTGGCTTCAGTCTTATCACCTGATCAACAAATGCATCTGTGATTTCTTCAATATAGTACATATTTTTTCCATCTGCATGGTCAATCATTTTTGTAAAGAACCCTCCATTATCTGTCAATTTACTTGACAAGTAGTGTAAATCTGTTACAATTGCAAAAGAAATTGGTTTATCTACACTGGTCTCCTGACTTTTTTCCTTCAAATGCTCCTGTGGAGCCTGTTTATAAATTATCCCTAAGATTCCCGATACCAATAGTAGAATAATGATGATAATTTTTCGTCTCTTCATTCTCATAAAAAGCTGAGATCATCTAAAAAGATTACCCCAGCTCCCCTTCTCTTTAAAAATAATGAATGCCCATTGCAGATTTTACCTCTGCTAGTGTTTGACCTGCAACAGCGCGTGCCGCTTCGCTGCCTTTTTCAAGCATACGGAAGACTTCTCCCATATCCTTAGCATATTCTAAGCGACGCTCACGAATAGGAGCCAACTCACGCTCCAAAACTTCCAAGAGATAGCGTTTCGTTTTAACATCTCCAAGGCCACCACGTTGGTAATGCTCCTTCATCTCAGCAATAGTTGCTGTATCCTCTTCTGTCCCAAAGATATCTAGATAATGGAAAACCATATTCCCTTCGATTTGTCCTGGATCTTCAACACGGATATGGTTTGGATCCGTGTACATACTCATCACTTTTTTACGAACAGTGTCTGCATCATCAGAGAGATAAATCCCATTTCCAAGCGACTTAGACATCTTCGCATTCCCATCAAGACCTGGTAAACGGCCTGCACCTTCATTGGTTGGATAAAGACCTTCCGGCTCTACCAAAACATCTGTTTTATAAGTATGGTTGAAGGAACGTACAATCTCGCGTGTTTGTTCAATCATTGGTTTTTGATCATTACCTACAGGAACCAAATTTGCTTTAAAGGCTGTAATGTCAGCCGCTTGTGAGACTGGGTAAACCAAGAAACCTGACGGAATAGACTCGCCAAAACCTTTTTGAGCAATCTCCGTCTTAACGGTTGGGTTGCGTTCCAAACGAGCTACTGATACCAAATTCAAGTAATACATGGTTAATTCAGCTAATTCAGGAATCTGACTTTGAATGAAAATCGTAGACTTGCTTGGATCTAAACCAACAGATAAGTAATCCAAGGCTACATTCCCAATAGATTCCTTAATAATTTCAGATTCTTTAGCATGGTCTGTCAATGCCTGTTGATCAGCCAAAAAAACAAACATGTCATACTTATCTTCGTTTTGCAAAAGAACACGGTTCTTCAAAGAGCCGACATAATGGCCTAGGTGCAATTTGCCAGTTGGACGGTCACCCGTCAAAATAATTGGTTTGGTCATGGGTTCTCCTTTTATTTCAATAAAAAAACTCACACGAACATCGTGTGAGGGCGTTTTTGAGTCTACGCGGTACCACCTCAATTAGCAGAAAATCTACTATCTCTACGCACGATAAGGGGTGCCGACCTGAAACTTATGTTTTTGTTTCACATGAAACATCAGCCCATTTCATCTGTCCAAATACTGACTTGCAGCCCCGTCAGCTCTCTAAAATCTGGAGAAAGATTACTCTTCTGAATCGTTTTAATTGTAAGATTTTTCCCTCTAAAAGTCAAGATTTTTTCACTTGACTGCTGCTTATCTTTCCGTCATAATAATGTGTGGACTTTTTAGAAAAGAGAATATACAGAAAATGAAAGAAAAAGTAAAAGACTTTGCCTTTGTAACAATTGGTTCTTTAATTGCAGCCATTGCTTACAATACTATGTTTGTTGAGAACAATATCGCTTCTGGTGGTGTCGGAGGACTCGCGATCAGCCTTCGTAGTCTTATGGGCTGGGACACCTCTAATTTTGTCCTTTATTCCAATATCCCCCTCCTACTCATCTGCTGGTTCTTATTGGGAAAATCGACCTTTATCAAGACCATTTACGGTGCTTGGATTTACGCTATTTTTATCAAATTAACAGACAGTCTTCCTACTCTATCGCATAATACATTACTCGCTGCGATTTTTGGAGGAATCGTTCTTGGTTTTGGAATCGGATTAGTCTTTCTAGGAAATTCTTCAACAGGGGGGACCGGAATTGTCGTTCAAGTCCTAAATAAATATACTCCCGTTCCATTCGGATTACTTGTGTTATTAGTAGATGGTATCATCGTAGGCTTAGGATTTATTGCCTTTGATGCGGATACTGTCATGTATTCGATTCTTTCTCTTATGACCATTACCTATGTGATCAATCTCATGATGGCTGGAACAGATTCTCATCGAAATGTCATGGTCATTTCTCAGAAATATGAAGACATCAAGAACTATATTACCGAGGTTGTTGATCGTGGAGTAACAGAATTTCCAATCTTAGGGGGCTACACTGGGAATGAAAAACGCATGCTCATGATTACCATTTCCCGTCCAGAACTCCAAACCATTGAAAAAGAAATCCTTTCTATCGATGAAACAGCCTTTATTATTGTCATGCCTGCTACTCAAGTGCGTGGTCGCGGATTTAGTTTACACAAAAATCATGCCATTGATGATGATATTCTCTTCCCAATGTAGTTTTCATTGATAAATCAGCTTTTTTCTAGTAAAATATCAAATAGATAAAGAACAAGAGGTATACATATTGCTTACAGTATCAGACGTTTCACTTCGTTTTAGTGACCGTAAACTTTTCGATGATGTCAACATCAACTTTACAGCAGGTAACACTTATGGTTTGATTGGTGCCAATGGTGCTGGTAAATCAACATTTTTAAAAATCTTAGCAGGAGATATTGAACCAACAACAGGTCACATCTCTCTTGGCCCAGATGAGCGTCTATCTGTCCTTCGTCAGAACCACTTTGACTACGAAGAAGAACGTGTCATTGACGTTGTTATCATGGGAAATGAAAAGCTTTACAGCATCATGAAAGAAAAAGATGCTATCTACATGAAAGAAGATTTCACTGAAGAAGATGGTGTTCGTGCTGCTGAACTTGAAGGCGAATTTGCTGAACTTGGTGGCTGGGAAGCTGAAAGTGAAGCATCACAATTGCTCCAAAACTTGAATATCGCTGAAGACCTTCACTACCTTAACATGAGTGAGTTGGCTAATGGTGACAAGGTCAAAGTCCTCCTTGCCAAAGCCCTCTTTGGTAAACCAGATGTTCTTCTCCTTGACGAGCCTACCAATGGTCTTGACATTCAGTCTATCACTTGGTTGGAAGATTTCTTGATTGACTTTGAAAATACTGTTATCGTCGTATCCCATGACCGTCACTTCTTGAACAAAGTATGTACGCACATGGCTGACCTTGACTTTGGTAAAATCAAACTCTTCGTCGGTAACTATGATTTCTGGAAAGAATCATCAGAATTAGCTGCTCGCTTGCAAGCTGACCGTAATGCCAAAGCAGAAGAAAAAATCAAACAATTGCAAGAATTCGTTGCCCGTTTCTCTGCCAATGCTTCAAAATCAAAACAAGCGACATCCCGTAAGAAAATGCTTGATAAGATCGAATTGGAAGAAATCGTGCCTTCAAGTCGTAAATACCCATTCGTTAACTTTAAAGCAGAGCGCGAAATCGGTAACGACTTGCTAACAGTTGAAAACTTGTCTATCACTATTGATGGCGAAAAAATCCTTGATAACATCAGCTTTATTCTCCGTCCAGGCGACAAGACTGCCTTGATTGGACAAAATGATATCCAAACAACAGCTCTCATTCGTGCCCTTATGGGAGAAATCGAGTATGAAGGAACTATCAAATGGGGCGTTACAACTAGTCAATCTTACCTTCCAAAAGACAACAGCGCTGATTTTGCTTCTAACGATTCTATTTTGGATTGGCTCCGTCAATTTGCTAGCAAAGAAGAAGATGATAATACCTTCTTGCGTGGTTTCTTGGGACGTATGCTCTTCTCTGGCGACGAAGTTAACAAGGCTGTCAATGTCTTGTCAGGGGGCGAAAAAGTGCGCGTGATGCTCTCTAAACTCATGCTTCTCAAGTCAAATGTTCTTGTACTTGATGATCCAACTAACCACTTGGATTTGGAATCCATTTCAAGTCTCAATGATGGTCTTAAAGCCTTTAAGGAATCCATTATCTTCGCCAGCCATGACCACGAATTCATCCAAACCTTGGCCAACCACATCATCGTCATTTCTAAAAACGGTGTCATTGACCGTATTGACGAAACTTACGATGAATTTTTGGAAAATGCAGAAGTTCAAGCGAAAGTGCAAGAACTCTGGAAATAATTCAAAAGCGACTCCAGTCGCTTTTTTTATATGGTTAAACATGTTACAATAAGCCTATGATGCATCCAAAGAAAAAAACTCTCTATTATTTTATTGCCTTTCTACTTCCCTTTACAACTATCTCAATTATTTTAGCTACCCAAGGAATTTGGTGGGGAAGTGATACGACTATCCTAGCTAGCGACGGTTTTCATCAGTATGTTATCTTTAATCAAACTTTACGGAACACCTTACATGGTCAGGGGTCTATTTTTTACACCTTTACAAGTGGACTAGGTCTAAATTTCTATGCTCTATCTGCCTATTATCTTGGATCTTTTCTCACTCCTCTGGTATATTTTTTTGATGTTTCCAATATGCCAGACGCCATGTATCTATTTACAGTTCTTAAGTTTGGATTGACAGGCTTATCAACTTACTATAGTTTAATTCATATCCATAAAAAACTCTCTCCTTTATTTGGTCTTCTTTTGTCTACTAGTTTGGCCTTAATGAGTTTCTCAACCAGCCAATTAGAGATAAACTCCTGGTTAGATGTTTTTATCCTTGTTCCTCTTATTTTACTAGGTTTACATAGATTGACAGCTCGTCAAGGAAGAATTCTTTATTATATTTCTTTAACTTGTCTCTTTCTTCAAAACTATTATTTTGGTTATATGACAGCTATTTTCTTAGCCCTCTACTTTATCTTAGAGATTTCTTGGGATATAAAAGGCAAGGTAACTAGTATAATAGACTTTACAGTAGTGTCAATTTTATCCACCTTAACTAGCATGATTATGCTCTTACCTACCTACTTGGATTTAAAAACTCACGGAGAAAGTCTAACCAAGATTACCAATCTACAGACAGAGAATTCTTGGTTTCTTGATTTCTTTGCCAAAAATATAGTTGGAAATTTCGATACTACTAAATTTGGAGCTATTCCCATGATTTCTGTAGGACTTGTTCCGCTCATTTTTGCCCTTCTTTTCTTTTTCCTTCCTCACATTAAATGGACTACGAAGCTAGCTTATCTTTTTGTTCTTTCTTTTATCATCACAAGTTTTTATTTGCAGCCCCTTGACTTATTCTGGCAAGGAATGCATGCACCAAATATGTTTCTCCACCGCTATGCCTGGGTTCTATCTTTTATGATGATTTATATGGCAGCTGAAACCTGTAGTCATGTAAAAGACATAAAGTTATGGCATCTTCTTTTTACATTTCTATTTCTTATTGGCGGATTTCTCGCAACCTATCTCTTCAGAGAAAACTATTCCTTCTTAGAAAATGCTCACTTTTTACTCACAACTGAATTTTTACTTGCCTACCTTATCCTTTTCTTGACACTCGTTTTAAAAAAAATCACCATCAAATTTTTCTCCATTGCAACAGCCTTGTTTGCTCTATTTGAAATAGGTCTCCACAGTCACTATCAAGTTCAAGGACTAGCTGAAGAATGGAATTTTCCGAGTAGAGAAAATTATTTACGAGATGTAACTGATACTGACCACCTTGTAAATAATATTGACAATAACTATCGAACAGAGCGATTACTTCCTCAAACAGGCAATGATAGTATGAAATTTAACTACAATGGCATTTCCCAGTTTTCTTCTGTAAGAAATCGATCTTCGAGTACAACACTTGATAAACTTGGCTTTCGATCTGATGGTACAAATTTGAATTTGCGTTACCAAAATAATACACTCATTGCAGATAGTCTCTTTGGTATAAAATACAATATCTCCTCAATAGACCCTAATAAATTTGGATTTTCACATAAGACTTCTGAGGAAAGTCTAAAGTTGTACCAAAATTACTATGCGCAAGGAATTGGGATTCTGACCACTGACATTTACAAGGATGTCAAGTTTACAAATCTGACACTTGATAATCAAACTCATTTTTTGAATGCTCTTACTGGTTTGAACCAAACTTATTTTACTAGTTTTGAACCTAATTCTTCTACCCAGACAACCTTATTTGAAAATCGAGTTTCTCTTCAAGCAGTAGAAAAGAATGATACCGCTTCTGTTCAGTATAACATAACAGTTCCTAAAAATGGACAAGTCTATGTCAGCTTACCTAATATTCGCTATTCAAATGAAAACAGTAAAAATATTGTCATTACTGTAAATAAACTGTCAAGTGAATTTACAGTTGACAATGCTTTCTCCTTCTTTAATGTTGGTTATTTTAAAGCAGAGGAAAATCATACCATCACCATAAGTTTTCCTAAAAATCAAACCATTTCTTACGATCAACCACAATTTTATGTCTTAGGCCAAACAGCCTATCAAAAAGCCATGGTCACCTTAGCAGAAAAAGATATTCATACTAGTCTCCGAGGAAATACGATAAAAACTACCTACAGTACAGCTACAGAGGCTTCAATTCTCTATACCATTCCTTATGATAAAGGATGGACAGCAAAACAAAATGGCCAAAAACTTGCTATTTCACGCGCACAGAATGGATTTATGAAAGTCAATGTAAAACCAGGTAACGGTGTGATTACGTTAACATTTATCCCGAATGGATTCTATGTTGGTTGCATCTGCTTTATCAGTGGACTGCTTCTCTTCAGTCTTTATGAATTCATGAGAAAGAAGTATCTAGTAAAGAAGAAAAACCTCTAAAATCGGATTAATTCTAGAGGTTCTTTTAATGCAACAAAAAAACGCCGAAACCGACGCTCTCTACTCCGCCAACAGGGCTCGAACCTGTGACATCATGATTAACAGTCATGCGCTCTACCAACTGAGCTATGGCGGATGATATAGTCCGTACGGGATTCGAACCCGTGTTACCGCCGTGAAAAGGCGGTGTCTTAACCCCTTGACCAACGGACCATAGACAAGACAATATTTAGTATAATATAGTCACGTTTTTTTGTCAATAGTTTTTTCTAAAATTTCACGCTATCTTGACATTTTATTTTCTTTGGGGTAGAATAATGGAGTTGAGTGAGGTTCCATAGCTCAGCTGGATAGAGCATTCGCCTTCTAAGCGAACGGTCGCAGGTTCGAATCCTGCTGGAATCATCAACTACACACAGCCTAGTTTTTGCTAGGCTGTTTTTCTTTCCAAAGTTGCACATTAATATAGAGTAGTGGACATAAACAAAAAATAAGGGCATTCTCTTGAAAGATACTGACCAAAAAAGTTGCTGCACAGACACCCAACATAAAAGTGAAAATAATCAAAAGGATATGATAACCTTTTTTTCTTAGTTGAGCATCTTTTTCAACCATTCCCTTAAACCATAAGTGGGCTGCATTTTTTACATTTCCTGTCATCATAACATTGGCATAAGGAAGTCCACGGATATTCCGAAAACTCTCTACCTGGATAGAGGCTGCAAATGCTAGAATCGCAATGGTCATAGAGGGGCCTAAAATAGGATTCAGTAAGCAGGCGAATAAAACCAAAGTGAAAATCACCATACTACTACTAAAATGCCATGGCCACTTATTTTCTACAAAATGCCTACGCATCAAATAAGTAAAGCACTGTCCTAAAGCAAAGAAGATAATAGGGACTAAAAATTGAAACGATTGGTAAAACTGCCCCTGGGCTAGATAAAAGGCCATATAGACAACATTCCCAGATTGAATGCCTGCAAAACGGCCACCTTGTGTAATAAATGTAAAAGCATTGAGAAAACCACTGACAAAAGTCAAACAAGTGGCAATTCTCAATCCTTCAAAGATACGATAATTTTTCTTTTTTGACATCTTCTAATTTTCTTGTTTCATGTGAAACTACTTATGATAAGGGCTTCCCTGTTGAATCATGAAAGCACGGTAGATTTGTTCAACTAAGACTAATTTCATCAATTGATGAGGAAGGGTTAACTTACCAAAGCTCATTAAGAGGTTGGCACGTTTTTTGACAACTGGCGCCAAGCCTAAACTCCCTCCAATCACAAAAGTAATATCTGAAAAACCTTTAACGGTGATATCTGATAAGATTTGACTGAATTTTTCTGATGGAAACTGTTCGCCTTCAATAGCTAAGGCAATTACATAATCGCGATCAGCAATTTTGCCCATAATACGGTCAGCTTCTTTTTGTAAGATTTGCTCATTTTCTGCTTGACTCGCCTTGTCTGGTGTCTTCTCATCCGCGAGTTCAATCAAATCTAGTTTTGTAAAACGACTCAATCTCTTACTATATTCAGCAATACCATCTTTAAGATATTTTTCCTTTAATTTTCCAACTGTGATGACTTTTATTTTCATAAGTCTATTGTAACATATCCACAAGAAGTTTTGAAATGGATTCTAAAATAAAGGGGATAATTCCAAGGTGTTATTCACATATCCACAAAAGTTATCCACAGGTTGTGGATTGATTTTTTATAAATTTAAGCTATAATTAAGAAAATATGATTAAGATAAATGTAAATAATAAGGAGGATTTCCATGAAAAAATACATCAAACTTGCCATCGTTTTTATTGTTGGTTTTTTAGGCGGTATTGCAGGAATGTTGACCTATCCTCTCTTGCAACCTACTCATAACGGTACATCCACTACAAGTTCGGGCACAACAACGTCCGTCAGCAATGTTACCTACGACAATCAAACTTCTGTGACAAAGGCTGTTAAGACCATCCAAGATGCTGTCGTATCTGTGATAAATTACCAGGCTAATGCCAATAATGCTAACTCTATCTTTGGGACTGCTCCAGAATCTTCAGACGAACTTGCTGTTGCCAATGAAGGTTCGGGAGTGATTTATAAAAAAGAAGACAATCATGCTTATATTGTTACCAATAATCACGTGATTGCTGATGCACAAAAAATTGATATTCAGTTAGCTTCTGGTGAAAAAGTTGAAGGCGAGCTTGTCGGAGCGGATACTTATTCTGATATCGCAGTTATCAAAATTGTTGCCAATAAGGTTAAAACTGTAGCTACATTTGCTGATTCTGACTCTATCAATGTTGGTGAAACAGCAATCGCAATCGGCAGCCCATTGGGAACAACCTATGCAAATTCTGTTACACAAGGTATCGTTTCTAGTCTCAGCCGTACTGTTACTTCAAAATCTGAAGATGGACAAACAATTTCAACCAATGCAATTCAAACCGATACAGCAATCAATCCTGGTAATTCTGGCGGCCCACTTATCAATATTGAGGGGCAAGTCATCGGGATCACTTCAAGTAAAATTACAACATCAAGCTCTAGTGTTTCTGTCGAAGGAATGGGCTTTGCAATCCCAGCCAATGATGCAGTACAAATCATTAATCAATTAGAGAAAAATGGAAAAGTCAGCCGCCCAGCACTCGGTATTCGTATGTTTAATCTAACTGACTTGTCTACTAAGCAACTTCGAACAGCTGGCCTAACTGATAGTAAATTAACATCCGGTGTCTTGGTTATTTCTACCCAAGCAGGACTTCCAGCTGATGGAAAATTAGAAAAATATGATGTCATTACAAAAATTGAAGATACTGACATCGCCAACACAAGTGATCTTCAAAGTGCTCTTTACAAGCATTCAATAGGGGACAATATCACCATTACCTATGTACGTAATGGGAAAAAAGAAACTGTCAAGGTTCAGTTGACCAAATCTACAGAAGCTCTCTCTTCAAATTAATCGTCAATTTGTCAATGTAACTTTACAATATTGTAAAGTTACATTTTTTTTGCTAGAATATGCCTTATGGAAGCATTTGAATACCTGTCAATAAGTGATATCACACCGAATCCTTACCAGCCTAGATTGCATTTTGATGATGAAAAACTCGCTGAATTAGCTCACTCTATAAAGGAAAATGGTCTCATCCAACCAATCATTGTTCGAAAATCAGCTATTTTCGGCTACGAACTATTGGCAGGAGAACGACGATGGCGAGCAAGTCAATTAGCTGGCTTAGAAAAAATTCCTGCAGTCGTAAAAGAACTCTCTGATCAAGACATGCTTTATCAGTCTATTATTGAAAATTTACAACGCGCAGACCTGAATCCTATCGAAGAAGCTAAATCTTATCAAAAACTCCTTCAAAAAGGACTAACTCATGATGAAATTGCTCAAATCATGGGAAAATCACGTCCCTATATTACCAATATCATCCGCTTACTCAATCTGTCTCAACCGCTGATTCAGGCCGTAGAAGAGGGACAAATTACTCAAGGACATGCTCGTCTTCTAGTACCACTTGATGAAGAAAACCAAGTAAACTGGCTGCAGAAAATTAAAACCAACGATATTAGCGTCCGAAAATTGGAACAACTATTAGCTGAAAAAAAACAAGACAAAATGTTCAAACAACAGAATATTTTTATCCAAGAAGAAGAAGAGAAATTACGAAAAAAATTAGGGACTTCTGTCAAAATTAAACAGCAAAAAAATGGACAAGGAAGTCTAACAATTTCTTTTGCAACTAGTGAAGAATTTGAAAGAATTATCCAAAGCTTAAAATAGGCTTGTGGAGAAAAAATCATCATAAACAGTTTTATACACAATAAATAGTTAGAAAAAAGCCGATAAAACAGGCTTTTTCTTTATTTATTCACATTTTGTGGAAAACTTTTATAAACAGTGTGAAAAACTTTTTATCTTGTGGAAAACTTTTTGATTTTGTGATAAACTAGAAGAACAAAAATCAATAGAAAGGGGGAGAAATATGAACCCAGAACAATTATTTTGGGAACGAATTATACAATTAGCCAAAGAACATCTTAATCTTAATCAAGCCGCTTATGATTTTTATATCTCAGAAGCTCGCTTAGTACAAATTGAGGGGGCAAAGACCACTATTTATTTAGATAGTTCTGTTAAGCAATATTTTTGGGAGAAGAACCTCAATGATATTCTCCTAACCGCCGGTTTTGAAATCTATAATGCTCCGCTAGAAGTACAATATGTCTTTGAATTACCTAGTAGGCAGAGTGAGACTCCAGTTGCTGCGCAACCTGTTGTACAGGTCATTCTCCCTGAACAACCAACTAGTCAGCCAATTATTCAGCCTGTTCACTCCGATATAAAACCACAATATCAGTTTGAAAACTTTGTCCAAGGAGACAATAACCAATGGGCCAAAGCTGCTGCACTAGCTGTTTCGGATAACTTAGGTGAGCTCTATAATCCTTTGTTTATCTTTGGTGGACCGGGTCTAGGGAAAACCCATCTGCTCAATGCCATTGGAAATAAGGTATTACAAAATAATCCAAATGCCCGCATCAAATATGTAGCTTCTGAAACATTTATTAATGACTTTCTAGAGCACTTACGTCTCAACAAAATGGAAGCATTTAAGAATACCTATCGCAATCTTGATTTGCTCTTGATCGACGATATTCAATCTCTCAGCAATAAGGCAACTACCCAAGAAGAATTTTTCAATACTTTTAATGCCCTCCATGATAAAAGTAAGCAGATTGTCCTGACTAGTGACCGCAATCCTGATCACTTGGAAAATTTGGAAGAACGGCTTGTCACGCGCTTCAAATGGGGATTGACTAGTGAAATCACACCCCCTGATTTTGAGACACGAATCGCTATTTTACGCAATAAATGTGAAGACTATCCATATGAGTTTACTGATGATACCTTAGCCTACCTGGCCGGTCAATTTGATTCCAATGTCCGTGACTTAGAGGGTGCCCTTAAGGATATTCATCTAATTGCAACTCTACGTCATTTGGCAACAATCACAGTAGATATTGCTGCTGAAGCTATTCGATCACGGAAACAAACTAGTCCTCAAAATATGATCATTCCAATTGATAAGATTCAAGCAGAAGTGGGGAATTTCTATGGAATCAGCGTCAAAGAATTAAAAGGTGCGAAACGTGTTGCTAATATCGTCCATGCTCGTCAGGTTGCCATGTATTTGGCGCGTGAAATGACAGACAATTCTCTACCAAAAATTGGAAAAGAATTTGGAAATCGCGACCATACAACCGTTATGCACGCCTATAATAAAATCAAAACCATGCTCATGAATGATGAAAATCTAGAGATTGAAATTTCGACCATCCGTAACAAAATTCGATAGCTGTGGATAATTCTAGAAAAACTTTCACACTTTTCCACAAGGTGTAAACAAGTTGTTTTTCTTGCTATTACTAGCTTTAGGCTACTTTTCCACAGAGTACACAGAGCCTACTATTACTATTAACCTTAACAAATATAAATAAATAAAGGAGAATCCATGATTCAATTTTCGATTAACAAAACTGTTTTTCTTCAAGCCTTAAATATTACCAAAAGAGCTATCAGTCACAAAAATGCTATCCCTGTTCTTTCAACTGTCAAAATTGAGGTTCATAAAGAAGGAATTTCTTTGACAGGTTCTAATGGTCAAATTTCAATTGAGAACTTTATCTCTGTTCAAGATGAAAATGCAGGTCTTTTGATTTCAGAAACAGGTTCTATTTTATTGGAAGCAGGATTTTTCATCAATATTGTATCAAGCTTGCCAGATGTCATTCTTGAGTTCAAAGAGATTGAACAAAAACAAGTTGTTTTGACCAGTGGTAAATCAGAAATTACTCTTAAAGGAAAAGAAGCAGAGCAATACCCACGTTTACAAGAAGTACCAACTTCAAGTCCTTTAGTGTTGGAGACAAAAGTTCTCAAACAAACCATTAATGAAACAGCCTTTGCAGCTTCAACTCAGGAAAGTCGTCCAATTTTAACAGGTGTTCATTTTGTTTTGACAGACAATACAGCCCTTAAAACAGTTGCTACAGACTCACACCGTATGAGCCAGCGTAAGTTGACCCTAGAAAAAGCAGGTGATAACTTTGACGTGGTGATCCCAAGTCGTTCTCTTCGTGAATTTGCAGCGGTATTTACAGATGATATTGAAACTGTTGAAGTCTTCTTCTCAAACAATCAGTTGCTTTTCCGTAGCGAGCATATCAGCTTCTACACGCGCTTATTGGAAGGAACTTACCCAGATACAGATCGTTTGATTCCAAAAGAATTTAATACGGTTGCAGTTTTTGATACTGCCAACCTTCGCCAAGCAATGGAACGTGCCCGTCTCTTATCAAATGCCACTCAAAATGGAACAGTTAAATTAGAAATTGCCAATAGTTTGGTATCAGCTCATGTAAACTCTCCAGAAGTTGGTCGAGTAAATGAAGAATTAGATACACTTGAAGTAGTTGGAGAAGACTTGGTGATTAGCTTTAACCCAACTTACCTTATTGAAGCTCTAAAAGCAATCGATAGCGACCAAGTGAAAATCAGCTTTATTTCGCCAGTACGTCCATTTACCTTGCTACCAAATAATGAGATAAATGACCTGGTACAACTTATTACACCAGTTCGTACGAACTAGTCTAGGAACTTCCAAAAGGAAGTTCTTTTTGCTATAATCAAACATGTAGGAGGAAAGTGAGATGTATCAATTAGGAAGTTTGGTAGAAATGAAAAAGCCCCATGCATGTACGATAAAATCTACTGGAAAAAAAGCCAATGAATGGGAAATAAAGCGCTTAGGGGCAGATATAAAAATCCGTTGTACAAATTGTGATCATTTGGTGATGATGAGTCGACATGATTTTGAAAAACGATTAAAAACAGTCTTAAAGGATAAGAAAATATGATTGGCACACTGATTAATACCTTGGCAGTTTTCATTGGTGGTTTGGCTGGTCGTTTGTTAGGAAAAAAATGTTCTGAGGATTTACAAGATTCCTTGATGAAAGTCAGTGGAGTAGCAGTTTTATTCTTAGGGATTGCAGGTGCTCTTGGAAAGATGCTTCATATCAGTCAAGGAAAGCTTGAAACTAGCTCAAGTATGATGATTTTATGTCTAACTCTAGGAACATTGATAGGAGAAATCATCAATATTGAAAAAGGATTTGAAAATTTAGAAATTTGGCTCAAGCGCGTGACAAAAAGTGAGGGCGAACACGGTTTTGTTGATGCTTTTGTGACGACTTCTTTGACGATTTGTATCGGTGCTATGGCAGTTGTTGGTTCGATTACGGAAGGCTTGACGGGAGATTATAGTATTTTAGCAGCAAAAGCTGTCTTAGATCTCATGATTGTCTTGATTTTGACAGTTTCCAAAGGAAAAGGAGCTATTTTTTCAGCCATTCCAATCTTTCTATTTCAAGGCTCAATGACGATTTTAGCACGTTTTATAGCCCCCATTATGACAACTCTCGCCTTGGATTATTTATCACTAGTAGGTTCTATTTTAATTTTTTGTGTCGGTGTGAATTTGATTTTTGGGAAAATAATCAAGATAGCAAACATGCTTCCAGCCTTGATTTTTGCTGTAGTCTGAGCATTATTTTTATAAGAGGAAGATTTCCGTTGGAAGTCTTTTTCTGTTATAATAAACCCATTATGACAGTCTATATTATTGCAAATCCTCATGCTGGTGCTCATTTGGCAGTTGATATTGTGGAAGAAATTCAAGTGAAGTATCCTCATTTAGAAAAGAAAATTTTCTTTACAACTTGTCCTGATGATGAAAAAAATCAAGTTCAATTAGCCTTACAAACATGGAAAAAGGGAGACCAATTCATTGTTATTGGTGGAGATGGGACTTTGTCAAAAGTTCTCTATCATTTACCCGAAGACATTCCTTTTGCTTATTATCCAGTCGGTTCTGGCAATGATTTTGCGCGTGCTCTTCAGTTACCAGATTTGGCAACGACGATTGTTAATCTTCAAAATGGAAATACACGAGAAATTACCGTTTTTGCAGATGAAGAAGGTATTCTGTTAAATAGCTTGGATCTTGGTTTTGCTGCTTGGGTGGTAAATGAAGCCGCCCATTCTAACATAAAATGTGTTTTGAACCGTTTGTATCTTGGAAAATTGACCTATATTTTTATTGCGGTTCTATCTCTTCTTAAGAATCCTATTGCAAGTGTCAACATTCAGAAAAATCAGCAAGAAACTCTGCAATTAGAAGATGTCTACTTTTTCTCTGTCGCTAATAATACTTATTTTGGTGGTGGGATTATGATTTGGCCAACGTCAACTGTTTATGACTCACATCTACATCTTGTTTATGCTAAGGGAGAAACATTCTGGAAACGTTTGACTATTCTCTTAGCTCTCGTTTTAAAAAAACACCAAATATCAGGTTACCTTCAGCATGAAATACTGGAAAGTGCTACTCTGACTATTCCAGATGGTAGTATCCTTGAAATTGACGGGGAAATTGTCAAGAGTCAGAAACTGAGTTTGACAGCCCAAACTCGTCGAATTTATCTCTAAACTTGGCGCAACCTTAGGTTGCATAGAAAAGTACTAGTCAGAAGTGCACTTTTATTCTAAAATAGAGACAAACAAGGAGGTTTACTATGACAAGTGTATTTTCACAACAACTCTTTGTATCAAGACAATCTATTTCTAAATATGAAAATGATGAAGCAACACCAGATTTGGAAAACTGGTGAAATTGGCTGAGATTTTTGAAGTATCTTTGGATGAATTGATTTTAGGAAAAGAACCAGAAGTAAGGGTGGAACGAGTAGCGGAAAAAGTTGAAAAAGAAGTTTAGCTGACCTTTTATCACCTAATTGCAGGTTATTGGTGGATTATTTTTCCAGTTGGAGGTTTTCTTTCCTGGTTTTTACCGACAATATTGCCCAAAGTTTTCGGATAAGCTTGCTATAGAGCAAGCTTTTTTGTTTGAATTCTGCTATAATAGTTATGATTGAAAATTTTGAACGGAGACTATAAGAATGGCTTTGACAGCAGGTATCGTTGGTTTGCCAAATGTTGGTAAATCAACCCTATTTAACGCAATTACAAAAGCAGGAGCGGAAGCAGCCAACTATCCCTTCGCGACCATCGAACCAAACGTTGGTATCGTTGAGGTACCAGATGAACGTCTGCAAAAATTGACAGAACTGATTACACCTAAGAAGACAGTTCCTACAACTTTCGAGTTCACTGACATCGCGGGTATCGTTAAAGGGGCTTCAAAAGGTGAGGGTCTTGGAAATAAATTCTTGGCTAATATCCGTGAAGTGGATGCTATTGTTCATGTAGTTCGTGCCTTTGATGATGAAAATGTTATGCGTGAGCAAGGGCGTGAAGATGCCTTTGTGGATCCCTTAGCTGATATTGATACTATTAACTTAGAATTGATTTTGGCGGACCTTGAGTCTGTAAATAAACGCTATGCGCGTGTTGAGAAGATGGCGCGTACACAAAAAGACAAGGATTCTGTTGCCGAATTCAACGTGCTTCAAAAAATCAAACCAGTTCTTGAGGATGGTAAATCAGCTCGTACGCTTGAATTTACACCAGAAGAACAAGCAGTAGTAAAAGGACTCTTCCTTCTCACAACAAAACCAGTTCTTTACGTAGCTAACGTTGATGAAGACAAGGTTGCTGATCCAGATAGTATCGAATATGTGCAACAAATTCGTGAATTTGCAGCAACTGAGAATGCAGAAGTAGTCGTTATCTCAGCGCGTGCAGAAGAAGAAATCTCAGAACTTGATGATGAAGATAAGGCCGAGTTTTTAGAAGCGATTGGTTTGACAGAGTCAGGTGTCGATAAATTAACGCGTGCAGCTTATCATCTTCTTGGTCTTGGAACTTACTTTACAGCAGGCGAAAAAGAAGTGCGTGCTTGGACCTTTAAACGTGGTATTAAAGCACCGCAAGCAGCTGGTATCATTCACTCAGATTTCGAGCGTGGCTTTATCCGTGCGGTGACCATGAGTTACGATGATTTAATGCACTACGGTTCTGAAAAAGCGGTGAAGGAAGCTGGTCGTCTTCGTGAAGAAGGAAAAGAATACGTGGTCCAAGATGGTGACATCATGGAATTCCGCTTCAACGTTTAAGGAAAATTAGATAAATAGAGGAGGTTGGAAAGTTATTTCCAACCCTTTTGGCTTTATTTTAGAAAGGGAAAATATGGTAAAAATGATTGTCGGGCTGGGAAATCCTGGTTCAAAGTATAAAGATACCAAGCATAATGTTGGATTTATGGCAGTTGACAGACTTGTAAAGGAAATCGATGTAAACTTTACAGAAGATAAAATATTTAAAGCTGAAATCGGAAGTACCTTTATCAATGGTGAGAAGGTTTATTTTGTCAAACCCACCACATTTATGAATAAATCTGGTGAAGCAGTGCATGCTTTATTGTCTTATTATGGTCTTGATGTAGAAGATTTGCTGGTCATTTATGATGATTTGGATATGGAAGTTGGAAAACTTCGCTTCCGTCAAAAAGGTTCTGCTGGTGGACACAATGGGATTAAATCCATCATTGCACATATTGGAACGCAAGAATTTGATCGCTTGAAAGTAGGAATTGGTCGACCACAAGGTAAAATGTCAGTGATTGATCATGTTATGAGTAAGTTTCACGGAGATGATGCTATTACGATTAGCAATACTTTAGAAAAAGTTGACCAAGCTGTAAAGTTTTATTTACAAGAGTCTGATTTTGATATTGTAATGAGAAAGTTTAACGGATAAAATGAATATCATTGATCTTATTAGCCAAAATAAACAAGTGATGACTTGGCAGGCTAACTTAAATAAATCCAGTCGTCAACTATTAACAGGATTATCTGGAACAAGCAAAGCATTAGCCATCGTATCTGCCTTTGAGCAAGTCGATGACAAGTTAGTCATTGTCACCTCTACGCAAAACGAAGCTGACAAACTAGTTACGGAACTGACAAATCTACTGGGGCAAGAATATGTTTACAACTTCTTTACAGATGATAGTCCAATTGCTGAATTTGTCTTTACTTCAAAAGACCGCACACAAGCTAGAATTGAAGTCTTGAATTTTTTATGTGATAAAGGAAAAATAGGGATATTGGTTGTCAATATTGCTGCTTTTCGTGTTTTATTACCGCGAAAAGGAAATTATCAAAATATGATTTTTTCTTTGGAAGTCAATCAAGAAATCGAACTAGATAATATTGTCAATCAATTACAGCAATCAGGATACAAAAAAACATTGCGTGTTCTAAGCCCAGGAGAATTTAGTACACGTGGTGATATTTTAGATATCTATGAGATAAACAGTGATCAACCCTATCGTATTGAATTCTTTGGTGATGAGGTAGACGGGATCCGTATTTTTGATGTTGAAAAACAGACTTCTTTACAAAATATTGACAATATCTTGATTAGTCCAGCTTCGGAATTGATTTTCTCAGTAGAAGATTTTGAGCGCGCCAGTAAAAAAATCGAAGAGGCGATCCAGCATATCCAGGATGACAAGCAAATTTCTTATCTGCAGGAAGTATTAGCTGATTTTAAGACAAATTATCGACATCCAGATAGTCGAAAATTCCGATCAATTTTATACGAAAAAACATGGACCTTGTTGGATTATTTTCCAATTCATACACCAATATTTTTTGATGATTTTCATAAAATTATGGATACCTATGCTTTTTTTGAAAAAGAAGCAGCTGAATTATTGACACAAGATTTACAGAATAGTAAATCATTGTCCAGTTTGGAATATTTTGCTTCTCCTTATCAAGAATTGCGTCATTACAAGCCAGCTAGTTTCTTTTCTACCTTTCAAAAAGGACTGGGGAATTTAAAATTCGATTCTATTTATCAATTTAATCAGCATCCTATGCAGGAATTTTTTAACCAAATTCACTTATTACAGGAAGAAATTCGACGCTTTGAAAAATTAGGATATACCCTTATTCTTCAAACAGAAAACGAAGTAAGTTTACAAAATTTACAAAAAACTTTACACGAATATGCTATTCAGATTCCTTTTACAGATCCAAATCAGCTAGAAGTAGGAAGAAGTCAGATTTCATTTGGTCAACTGAGTTCTGGTTTTCATTTTTTAGATGAAAAAATAGCTGTAATCACTGAACACGAGATTTTCCATAAAAAGGTAAAACGGAAAATTCGTCGGCAAAATATCTCCAATGCTGAACGTTTGAAAGACTATAATGAGCTTGAAAAAGGAGATTATGTCGTACATCATGTGCATGGGATTGGTCAATTTTTAGGAATAGAAACGATTGAAGTCTCAGGAATTCACCGCGACTACTTGACGATTCAGTATCAAAATTCTGATCGGATTTCTGTCCCGATTGATCAAATTGATCTATTATCAAAATACACATCTTCTGATGGCAAAACGCCGAAAGTGAACAAGTTAAATGATGGACGATTTCAGCGAACAAGACAAAAAGTTCAGAAGCAAGTTGAAGATATTGCAGATGATTTGATTCAACTTTATGCAGAACGTAGCCAGTTGAAGGGATTTGCTTTTTCAGAGGATGATGTTAATCAAGAGGAATTTGATAACCACTTTGCCTATGTAGAGACAGAGGATCAACTTCGTTCTATTGAAGAAATCAAAAAGGATATGGAAAAGCCAGCTCCGATGGATCGTCTGTTGGTTGGAGATGTGGGATTTGGTAAGACAGAAGTAGCTATGCGGGCAGCTTTTAAGGCTGTTAATGACGGTAAACAAGTAGCTATTTTAGTTCCGACAACTGTTTTAGCCCAACAGCATTACAGTAACTTTATTGAGCGTTTTTCAGAATTTCCTGTCAATGTGGATGTTTTAAGCCGTTTTAGGACTAAGTCAGGGCAACAGAAAACATTAGAAAATCTAAAAAAAGGCCGTGTCGATATTCTGATTGGTACACACCGAATTTTATCTAAAGATGTTGAATTTTCAGATTTAGGACTCTTAATTATTGATGAAGAGCAGCGTTTCGGAGTCAAGCATAAGGAAAGTTTGAAAGAGTTGAAAAAACGAGTGGATGTACTAACCTTGACAGCGACTCCTATTCCTCGCACGCTCCATATGTCTATGCTAGGAATTCGAGATTTATCTATTATTGAAACACCACCGACTAATCGTTATCCAGTTCAGACCTATGTTTTGGAAACCAATCCAACTGTTATCCGAGACGCAGTCTTACGCGAGATAGATCGTGGTGGACAAGTTTACTATCTTTACAATAAAGTTGATACGATTGAACAAAAAGTTTCTGAGTTAAAAGAGTTAATTCCTGAAGCAAGTATTGGCTATGTCCATGGTCAAATGTCAGAAATTCAGCTAGAAAATACGCTTTTTGCCTTCATTGAAGGAGAATACGATATTCTGGTTACAACAACCATTATTGAAACGGGTGTTGATATTCCCAATGCGAATACACTTTTTATCGAGAATGCAGACCATATGGGCCTGTCAACCTTGTATCAACTTCGTGGTCGAGTTGGTAGATCAAATCGTATCGCCTATGCCTATCTTATGTACAGACCGGATAAGAGCTTAACGGAGGTTTCTGAAAAACGCTTGGAAGCTATTAAAGGCTTTACAGAACTAGGTTCAGGTTTTAAGATTGCTATGCAGGATTTATCCATCCGTGGTGCTGGAAATATCCTAGGTGCAGCTCAGAGTGGCTTTATTGATTCAGTTGGTTATGAACTCTATTCTCAATTGCTTGAAGAAGCTATTTTAGCCAAACAAGGTAAGCAAAAAATACGTGAGAAATCCAATTCTGAAATCAATCTGCAAATCGATGCATATTTACCTTCAGATTACATTTCAGATCAGCGTCAGAAGATTGAAGTTTACAAGAAAATTAAAGAAGTTGACAGTCGTGTAAATTATGAATACTTACAAGATGAGTTGATTGATCGCTTCGGGGAGTATCCAGATGTTGTTGCTTATTTGTTAGAAATTAGTCTCTTGAAGTCCTTTGCAGATCAGATTTTTACTCAGAATCTAGAAAGAAAACAGGATCAAGTTTTTGTTCACTTTGAGCCAAGAGCAGGTCAAATTTTCCTAACCCAAGACTATTTCCAAGCTTTATCTGTGACGAATTTAAAAGCTAGAATTACTGAAAATGCAGGTCGCATGTACTTGGTTTTTGATGTTCGTAAGAAAAAAGATTTTGAAATCCTAGAAGAATTGATAAAATTCACTGAAAAGATGCTTGAAATCAAGGATTCTAAAGAGAATAAACTGTCAAATGAACTCAAAAATGGTAAAATAAAGAAATGAGGTGAATATATGAGACTAGATAAATATTTAAAAGTATCCCGCATTATTAAACGTCGTACTATTGCTAAAGAAGTGGCTGATAAAGGACGGATTAAAATCAACGGTATTTTGGCCAAATCATCAACAGACGTTAAGCTGAATGATGAGATTGAAATTCGTTTTGGGAATAAACTATTGACAGTGAAAGTTATTGAAATGAAGGACAGTACTAAAAAAGAAGATGCTGAAAAAATGTATGAAATCGTAAATGAAACAAGGATTGAAAATAATGAAGAAATCTAAAGTTTTACAACTCAACAATGATTATATTCAGTCACAGCAAAGTCAAATTCAGAGAAAACAAGCAGAAAATCGCCAAAAAAATCGTTTTATGGGCTCAATCTTGATCCTAGCTGTTTTTCTATTTGTCTTGCCAACCTATAATTTAGTACAGACTTACCACACCTTGAAGGATAAAGAACAACAGCTGGTTGATTTAGAAAAACAATACGATCAATTGGCAACAGATGAAAAAATCGAATCCTCCTTGGTTACAAAATTGAAAGATAGTGATTTTGCAGCCAAATATGTTCGAGCTAAATATCAATTTTCAAAAGAGGGTGAGTTTGTTTACAATATCCCAGGATTATTACCAAAATGACAGAAAATATTTTAGAAACCGTTGAAAAATTTTTAAACTATTCTGATCAAAAATTAGAAGAATTATCAGAAATCAATCAAACGCTACAATTAGAAGAAAATGAATAATAGGGAAGGAGGGAGCATGCTGCGTAAAGAATTGATGGTATGGATTTTGCCGATCTTTTTTATCAGTAATCATGTAGTTAGTACAGAACTACCAGTAAAATTGACCAATGAAGAAAAGTATCAATTGACCAGCATGTCCTATCAATCTCATTTTACTACTATTCCGACGAATCCAAATCTTCATCAGGAAGCTAATACTTACGTTGATAAAGAATTGACAGTGCTTGCAAGAAAGATTCACCCCAACCAATTATTTGAAATTCAATCTATACTTGTTAACGACAAGCAAGAACAGGTATTTAAATTGAGTGATGGAAGCTATCTATTAGCAGATATAAAAAATATTTATGACGATATTCTTTTAGAAAAGGAAATTGTTGAAGAACACTATTGGTTGACAGATAACTTTACAATTTATTCTAGTCCTATTGAAAATAAAGCCAAAGAAATCACAACAAAATTAAAGGCTTACCAATCAGTTATCGTTACAGAAATTGTTCGCAGTAACTGGGATACCTTTGCTAAGATTTCTAATATTGGCTGGATAAAAATGAGTCGACTTTCAAAAGAAGATAATCGAATGGAAGCCGTTCAAAAACTGCTAAATCAAAAGTATCAGTCAGAGAAATTTTCGATTTATGTGAAGCAATTGACAACAGAGAAAACAGCTTCAATTCAGGAAGACAAGAAAATGTATGCTGCCAGCGTTTCAAAATTACCAGTCTTATATTATAGTCAAGAGCAAGTCAATGCAGGAACCTATAACTTAGATCAAGGTTTACAGTATGTTGACAAGGTAACAACCTTCAAAGGAAGTTATAGTCCAGAAGGTAGTGGCATTCTATCCAAAATAGCTGATAATAAACACTACCGAATTGACCAATTAATGGATCTAACCGCTAAGTATTCAGACAATGCAGCCAGCAATCTCTTAGCCTACTACCTCACTAATCAATTTGATAACCAATTTTACTCAGAAATAACTGGCATCACACAAGAGAAGTGGGATATGAAAACTCGAATGGCTAGTAGTAAAATGGCGGGGTTGATGATGGAAGCTATTTACTATCAGAATGGCTACGCCTTGCAAAGTCTAACTGGTACTCATTTTGATAATCAACGAATTGCCAAAGATATTCCTGTGCAGATTGCTCATAAGATTGGAGATGCTTACGATAATAAGCATGATGTAGCTATTGTTTATACCGATTCTCCATTTATCTTGTCAATCTTCACAGATAAATCTGATTATGAAACCATTTCGCAAATTGCCAAGGAAATTTACGATATTTTGAAATAGATGAATAAAAAAGAATTTTTGAAAGTGGTAAAAGAAAACCACTTTTTTGACCAACATTCAAAAGTATTAATAGCTGTATCAGGTGGAAAAGATTCCTTAAATCTTTTTCATCTTCTTTTTGATTTACAGGAAAAACTGGGGATTGAACTTGGAATGATTCACGTGAATCATCAACAGCGTCCAGAATCTCAAGAGGAAGAAGATTATTTATATAATCTAGCAAGAGAACTGCATATCCCATTTTTTGTTGATTATTTTACAGGAAAATTTTCCGAGGACAGCGCACGCCAGTTTCGCTACGATTTTTTCAAGAGCGTCATGGAATCTGAGCTATATACAGCCTTGGTGACAGCTCATCATGCAGATGATCAAGCAGAGACGATTTTTATGCGAATTATTCGAGGAAATCGCCTGCGCAATCTGAGAGGTATAGAACCTGTTCAGCCATTTGGAACAGGTCAGTTGATTCGTCCTCTTCTTTCTTTTCGAAAAGCAGATTTGGAGGAAGTATTTCACTTTGAAGATAGTAGTAATGTAAGTTTAGATTACTTCAGAAATCGTGTGCGCAATCATTATATGCCTCTTTTAGAAGAGGAAAATACTCAGTTTTCTACAGCCTTAGTCAATTTAGGAAATGAAACCTATCAATATCTAGCTGCATTAAAAGATTTGACAAAAGATATTCAAACAACAAAGCTTGAAGAATTTTTAGCGCAGACACCAGCTGTTCGTTCTTTTTTGTTACAAGAATATTTGGAAAAATTTTCGGATTTACAGCCTACAAGGGCACAGTTTCAAGAAATTTTACATATACTGGAAGAAAAGAAAAACTACAATCATTTTCTAAAAAATAACTATTACTTAATGAAAAACGAAAAAGAATTTTCAATCACAAAAATCATTCCTAAGGCGGATGAGGAAATTTCTAATTTAATGATAGAATCAGAAGGTATCTACGAGTTTGGAAATTTTTTAATTGGTGTTGGTAGACCCTTAGAAAGTTTCCATCAAATTATATATGTAAAAAAAGAGTTTCCGATTATCCTTCGACATCGTCAGGCGGGAGACAGGATACTACTAAACGGAATCTCAAAAAAACTTCGCCGGTATTTTATAGATGAAAAAATCCCTCATAAAAATCGACAAGAGGCAGTGTTAATTGAACAAAATAAAAATGTATACGGAATTGCAAATATCGTTGCTAGTGATTTGAGTAAATCTATGAAAAATGATACAATAAATGTTGCATTATATATAAAAATGAAAGTGTAAATTTGATTATGTTGGAAAAAGACATTAAAAAAGTTTTAATTACGCAAGAAGAAATTGTTGCTCAAGCTGCTGTTTTAGGAAAAAAATTAACAGAAGAATATAAAGATAAAAATCCATTGTTAATTGGTATTTTGAAGGGTTCTATTCCATTTATGGCTGAATTGGTCAAATATATTGATACTCATATGGAAATGGAATTTATGGTTGTATCAAGTTACCACGGAGGAACTGAAAGTAGCGGTACTGTCAAAATCATTAAAGATGTTGACACAAATGTGGCAGGGCGTGACGTGATTTTTGTCGAAGATATCATTGATACAGGCCGTACTTTGAAAGAATTGAAAGAATTATTTGAACTTCGTCAAGCTAAATCAATCCGTATCGTAACCATGTTGGATAAACCGGAAGGACGTGTGGTTGAGATTGACGCGGATGATACATGTTTCACTATTCCAAATGAATTTGTTGTCGGATTTGGTCTAGATTACAATGAAAATTATCGTAACTTACCGTATGTAGGAGTTCTAAAAGAGGAAGTCTACTCAAACTAGAAAAAGGTAACTAGATTTTATGAACAAACAACCCAATAAAGGATTTATTCGAAATCCTTTTCTCATTATTTTATTGATTGCAACAGTTATTACTGGCTATCAATTTATGAAGGCTGGTAGTCAAGTTTCTACCCAAGAAATTAGCTACTCTCAAGTCGTTAAAGCATTACAAGACGGAAATGTAAAAGATATCACTTATCAACCAGATAGCAGTGTTATTCAAATTACAGGGACGTATGAAAAAGAAGTAACTGAAAAGAGTGAATTATCTTCAACTATTCAGTTGTTTTCTGTTAATGAAAAAGTTAGCTACAAGAAGTTTTCTTCTATTATATTAGCCTCAGATTCGACCATTTCAAATCTCCAGACATTAGCTGAAAAAAATGATGTCAAAGTGACAGTTAAGCCAGAAAGTTCGAATAACTTATGGTTTAATCTTTTGATTAATCTTTTGCCACTTGGTCTCGTTATGGTAGTTTTCTTCATGATGATGAATCAAGGTGGCGGTGGTGGCGCTCGAGGTGCTATGAACTTCGGTCGCAACAAAGCTAAAGCTCTTGAAAAAAATAATATCAAGGTTCGTTTTTCTGATGTTGCTGGGGCAGAGGAAGAAAAACAAGAACTTGTTGAAGTGGTTGAGTTCTTAAAAGATCCCAAACGGTTCACAAAACTGGGTGCTCGTATTCCAGCAGGTGTCCTACTTGAGGGGCCTCCGGGAACAGGTAAAACTCTTCTGGCAAAAGCTGTTGCTGGTGAAGCCGGCGTACCATTCTTCTCAATCTCTGGTTCAGACTTTGTAGAAATGTTTGTCGGTGTAGGTGCTAGTCGTGTTCGTTCTCTTTTTGAGGACGCCAAAAAAGCTGCTCCTGCCATCATTTTTATTGATGAAATTGATGCTGTTGGTCGTCAACGTGGTGTTGGTATGGGAGGCGGAAATGATGAGCGTGAGCAAACCCTTAACCAACTCTTGATCGAAATGGATGGTTTTGAAGGAAACGAAGGAATCATTGTTATCGCTGCAACAAACCGCAGTGATGTACTAGACCCAGCTCTTCTTCGTCCAGGACGTTTTGACCGCAAAGTACTGGTTGGTCGTCCAGATGTTAAAGGGCGTGAGGCTATTCTTAAGGTTCATGCTAAAAATAAACCGTTGGCAGATGATGTAGACTTGAAATTGGTTGCTCAACAAACACCAGGTTTTGTCGGTGCTGATTTGGAAAATGTTTTGAATGAGGCTGCACTTGTTGCCGCCCGTCGCAATAAAACAGTGATTGATGCTTCAGATATTGATGAAGCAGAAGATCGTGTTATTGCAGGTCCATCTAAAAAAGATCGTACTATTTCTCAAAAAGAACGCGAAATGGTTGCCTACCACGAAGCAGGCCACACAATTGTTGGTCTGGTCTTGTCAAATGCGCGTGAGGTGCATAAAGTTACGATTGTTCCACGTGGTCGTGCAGGCGGTTATATGATCGCCCTACCTAAAGAAGACCAAATGCTTCTTTCTAAAGAAGATATGAAAGAACAATTGGCAGGTCTAATGGGAGGTCGTGTAGCTGAAGAAATCATTTTCAATGCTCAAACCACAGGTGCATCCAATGACTTTGAACAAGCCACACAAATGGCGCGTGCTATGGTTGCAGAATATGGTATGAGTGAGAAAATGGGCCCTATGCAGTATGAAGGTAGTCATGCTATGTTCGGTCAATATACTACTCAAAAACATATTTCTGAACAAACAGCCTACGAATTGGATATTGAAGTACGTGATTTATTGAATGAGGCTCGCAATAAAGCAGCAGAAATTATCCAAGCCAACCGTGAAACTCACAAACTTATCGCAGAAGCCCTTCTTAAATACGAAACACTGGATAGTATTCAAATTAAATCACTTTACGAAACAGGTAAAATGCCTGCAGAAATAGAGGAAGAAACAGAAAATCATCCCTTATCCTATGAAGAAGTGAAATCTAAATTAGATTAACCCCACCCGTTTTCACGGGTGTTTTTTTAATGATTTTTGAGATGACATGTATGACCTGTTCAGAAGACAGTATATATTCTATACTGTCTATAGCGTATAGAAGAGGAGGAGTGGATAGTAATGGAAGAATTTACAGGTCTATATTCATTGGTAAAAGGGATTGTATACAAGTATAGGAAGCAGTATGTCATCCGACTATGGGACAAAGAAGACTGGGACCAGGAGGGGATGCTCAGTTTGTATGAGCTCCTAGAAGCGCAACCACACTTAAAAGAGCCCAGCCAACAGTCGCACCTATTGGTCTACTTCAAGGTCAAGTTCGGTAACCGTCTAAAAGATCAATTAAGGAAACAAGAAAGTCAAAAACGTCGCTTCGACCGTATGCCATATGAAGAAGTCAGTGAGATTAGTCATCGGCTTCAAGGCAAAGGTCTTATCAATGATGAATTCATCGCCCTTAGAGAACAATTACATCGTTTCAAGTCAAGTTTAGGTCCAACAGGAGAAGAAGTGTATCAGAAACTATTAGGCGGAGAACGGTTCAAAGGTCGCAAAGCACTGGAACGTGACTTGAGAGGGTATCTATCGGACTTCCGA